>JAZKCV010000013.1:0-61367 GCA_040387915.1 Pseudomonadota bacterium | reverse complement strand
TACACCGGTGGCGCGGTAGATCTTGGTGCCACCTACTGGCTTGCAACCAAGTAAGGCCATGGGCGGCCCTGCAAAGGGCCGCCCGTTTTTATATGACCAGCACCCCCGCTCCGTCCTCGCGCCTGATCCCGTTGCTTCGCCAGATCGGCGGCACGGTTGTCACGCTGTTTGTCACCTTTCTTGGCCTGTTGATGGTGACGTTTTTCATCTCCAACGTGATCCCGGTTGATCCCGTGCTATCGATCCTTGGCGAGCGTGCGACAGAAGCGCAGATGGAAGAAGCCCGCGACCGTCTGGGCCTGAACGAACCTTTGTGGAAACAGTTCGGCATCTATGTGTCAAACACCCTGCAAGGCGATCTCGGCACCTCGATCCGCACGCGAGAGCCTGTGCTGCAAGAAGTCAGCCAACGCTTCCCCGCCACTTTGGAACTCGCCACGCTTGCCACCATTCTGGGCGTGCTGTTGGGCGTGCCGGCGGGCGTGATCGCCGCCACCAAGCCCGGCAGCTTTTTCGACCAATCCACCCGCCTGATTGGCCTGATGGGCTATTCGATGCCGGTGTTCTGGCTGGGTCTGATGGGGCTGTTGCTGTTCTACGGCCAGTTGGAATGGGTCGGCGGGCCGGGGCGTTTGGATGCAGGCTATCAAATGTCGCTCGACTTTGAACTCACGCAATATACCGGGATGATCCTGCTGGACACCGCGCTGAACAATCGTTGGGACATGTTCGCCAATGCATTTTCCCACATCATCCTGCCCGCCGGGATTCTCGCCTATATCTCAATGGCTTATATCTCCCGCATGACCCGCAGCTTTATGATGAACGAGTTGGGCCAAGAATACATCACCACCGCCCGCGTCAAAGGCATGCCCGAACGCCGGGTGATCTGGGTGCACGCGCTGAAAAACGTCATGGTGCCGCTGATCACCGTGATTGCTTTGTCTTACGCTTACCTGCTGGAAGGCGCCGTGTTGACCGAGACGATCTTCGCATGGCCGGGGCTTGGCAGCTATATCACCGACGCCCTGATGGTCGCCGATATGCCCGCCGTTCTGGGCGGCACCGTGGTTGTCGGCATCGCCTATATCGGGCTGAACATGCTGTCAGACCTGCTCTACCGCTTGGTCGATCCGAGGGCGCGGGTATGAGCACACTCACCACATGGCTGCGCGACCCCAACCCCGCCTCGCGGATGCAATCCCGTTTGGGCCAATCCTACCTGTCTTGGCTGCGTCTCCGCCGCAACCCATTGGCGATGATCGGCCTCATGATCACCGCCATCCTGATTTTCATCGCCATCTTCGCCCCCATCCTCGCTCCGCATGACCCGATCACCCAAGAACTCGGCCGCCGCCTGCTGCCCCCCGGCACCCCCGGCAACATCCTCGGCACCGACGATTTCGGCCGCGATATCCTGTCGCGCATCCTCTACGGCAGCCGCATCACTCTCTATATCGTCCTCCTCGTGATCCTGACCGCCCCCGTCGTCGGCCTGATCATCGGCACCGTCGCCGGATATTTTGGCGGCTGGGTCGATACCATCCTGATGCGGATCACCGACATTTTCCTCGCCTTCCCCAAGCTGATCCTCGCTCTAGCCCTAGTGGCCGTCCTCGGCCCCGGCATGGAAAACGCCGTCCTCGCCATCGCGCTGACCAGCTGGCCCCCCTACGCCCGCGTCGCGCGCGCCGAAACCCTCACCGTGCGCAATTCCGACTACATCGCCGCCGTCAAACTGCAAGGTGCCGGGCCCATCCGTATCATCTGGGGCCATGTCATCCCGATGTGCCTTCCTTCCGTGATCATTCGCGTCACCCTCGATATGGCAGGTGTGATCCTCACCGCCGCTGGCCTCGGCTTCCTTGGCCTTGGCGTGCAACCCCCCTTGCCAGAATGGGGCCTGATGATCAGCGCGGGCCGTAAATTCCTGTTCGAACAATGGTGGGTCGCCACCATGCCCGGCCTCGCCATCTTCATCGTCTCCTTGGGCTTCAACCTGCTGGGTGACGGCCTCCGCGATGTCCTAGACCCAAAGAGTGCCAGCAAATGAGCCTGCTTTCCGTCAAAAACCTCCGCGTCACCTTTGACACCGAAGCAGGCCGGGTCGAGGCCGTGCGTGGCGTCTCCTTCAACCTTGGCCGCGAACGCCTCGGCATCGTCGGCGAGAGCGGTTCCGGCAAAACCATGACAGGCCGCTCCGTCCTCCGCCTAATCCGCCCACCGGGCCGCATCGAAGCCGATGAGATGACCTTCGACGGTATCGACCTGATGAAAGCGTCCGAAACCCAAATGCGTAGCCTGCGCGGCCCTCGCATCGCCATGGTGATGCAAGATCCGAAATACTCGCTTAACCCGGTGATGAAAGTGGGTGCGCAACTGACCGAAGGCCTGCGCCAACGCGATAAAGTCTCAAAGTCTGAGGCCATCGCCAAAGCCATCGACGCTCTAAACGCCGTGCAAATCCGCGACCCGCAGCGCGTGATGGAAGCCTACCCGCACGAACTGTCCGGCGGCATGGGCCAGCGCGTGATGATCGCGATGATGCTGATCCCCAACCCCGACCTGCTGATCGCTGATGAGCCGACCTCCGCCTTGGATGTGACCGTGCAAGCCGAAGTCCTGTCGATCCTCGACAACCTCGTCAAAACCCGCGGTATGGGCCTGATTTTCATCTCCCACGACCTCCGCCTCGTCGCCCGCTTCTGCGACCGCGTCCTGGTGATGTATAAAGGCAAAGTCGTCGAAGAACTTGCTGCGAAAGACCTGATGCACGCCAAACACCCCTACACCCAAGGTCTGCTGAATTGCCTCCCCCGCATCGGCGGCTCGCGCGCACCGCTGCCAAGCCTCGACCGCGACGCAAGTTGGGCGCTCTGATGCTGATAGAAATCGAAAACCTCTCCGTCACCTTCACCGCCCAAGGTCGCCACGTCCGCGCAGTTGAAAACGTATCCCTTAACGTCAAAGCGCAAGAATCCTTCGGCCTCGTAGGTGAGAGCGGCTCTGGCAAATCCACCATCCTGCGCGCCATCTGCGGCCTTGCCCCGATCTCCGGCGGCAGCATCCGCATCAACGGCCAACCGATCCGCCACGACCGCGCCTTCTCGCGCAAAGTGCAAATGGTGTTCCAAGACCCCTACGCCAGCCTGCACCCCCGCCACACCATCGACCGCACCCTATCCGAACCCCTCGCCATCCACGGCCTCCCCCTTACCGACCAAGCCATCACCAAAGCTCTCACCGACGTAGGCCTGCCCCCCAACTTCCGCTTCCGCTACCCGCACCAACTGTCGGGCGGCCAACGCCAACGCGTCGCCATCGCCCGCGCCCTGATGCTGCAACCCGAAATCCTGCTGCTGGATGAACCCACCTCGGCCCTAGACGCCTCTGTCCAAGCCGAAACCCTCAACCTGCTTTCCCGCCTGCGAACGGAGCGCGGCCTCACCTTCCTGATGGTCAGCCACGACCTCGCCGTGATCGACCACATGTGCGACCGCATCCTCGTGATGCAGCACGGCAAAGCGGTCGAGGAACTCACCCGCGAAGCCCTCGCCACCGCCCAGATGACAACCGAATATGCGCGCAGCCTGTTTGCAGCCTCGGCAGACCGGATGCTGGAAGGCTAACCCATACTCCAGCCAGCTTTCACGTTGGCACAAATATCCCACGGGGTCCGGGGGTGTGAAACCCCCGGCGCTTCTCACGAAAACAAAGGCTTCTAAAATGTTCCCCACCTTCGACGGCCACAACGACCTGCTGCTGCGCCTGCACAACCACCCCGAAAACCGTGAGGCGATCTGGCTAAAGGGCGAAGGCAAGGGCCACCTCGACCTGCCCCGCATGCAACAAGGCGGCTTCAAAGCCGGTTTCTTCGCCATCTACATCCCCTCGCCAACCTCCCACGACGCCCCCGACTACATGGCACAGATGGAAAATCCGCCCTTCAGCATTCCGCTCGGCGACCTGATCACCGAACCAGAAGCCCTCCCCATCGCCATGTCGATGGCCCGCCAGTTCCTTTGGATGGAGCGCAGCTCGAAAGGCCAGTTCAAACTCTGCACCACCACCGCACAAATCCGTGACTGCCTCGCGTCAAACACCATCGCAGGCATCCTGCACATGGAAGGCGCCGAGGCCATCGACGCAAACCTCGACAACCTCTACGCCTTCCATGCCCTCGGTCTACGCTCGCTCGGCCCGGTCTGGTCCCGCCCCACCATCTTCGGCCACGGCGTCCCCTTCGCCTTCCCGTCCACGCCAGACACAGGCGAAGGCCTGACCGACGCCGGAAAACGCCTGATCCGCGCCTGCAACGATCTGAAAATCATGATCGACCTGTCCCACATCAACGAAGCAGGCTTCAACGACGTGGCGCGCCTGACCGACGCCCCGCTCGTCGCCACCCATTCCAACGCCCACGCCATCACGCCTTCCAGCCGCAACCTGACCGACCGCCAACTGCACATGATCCGCGACACCAAAGGCATGGTCGGCCTCAACTTCGCCACCTCCTTCCTGCGCCGCGACGGCAAGCAATCCGGCGATATGGGCTGGCAAGACGTGCTCGCCCACCTCGATCACCTGCTGGAACACTTGGGCGAAGACCACTTGGGCCTAGGCTCCGACTTCGACGGCGCGACCCTGCCGAACGGCATCGGCGACGTCACAGGCCTGCCCGCCCTGCAACAAGCCATGCTGGATCACGGCTACGGCCCGGCGCTGATGCAAAAGCTGTGCTATGACAACTGGCTGGCCTTGCTGGATCGCACTTGGGGCAATTAACCCTTAGGTTTTGCTCTTTCTGAAACACCTAACGCCGGAATGAATTTCGTTGCGGCAGGCCGGAGGCTCTTTTCTTCGCAGGGGCACTCCGGCATCGTGCATGAAACCCCGATCAAAGGCCGACCATGCCCAAACTCGCCCTCGTCACCGCAGGCCCCTCCGCCATCGGCCACGCCCTTGTGACGGCGCTTGCAGGGGCGGGCTATGATGTGGGCTTCACGCATCTAGGCCAAGCGCAAGCCGCGCACGCCCTGATCGCCGCCGTCGAAGCCCTCGGCCAACGCGCCCGCGCTTGGGAATGCGATGCGGGCATCGAGGCCGAAACCACCCGCTTCCACGCCGAGGCCGCCCAATGGGCCAACGCTGCCCCCTCTGTCATGGTCAACAACGCGGGCATCCAGACGTGGTCAAGCCTGCTTGACCTCACCCCTGAAGATTGGGACCGCACCATCGCCACCAACCTGCGCGGCACTTTCCTGAACACCCAAATGGCGGCAAAAGCCATGATAGCTGCAAACCAACCCGGCGCGATTATCACGCTCGGTTCCGGCTGCAACAAGCTCGCCTTCCCAAAACTGGTCGATTATACCACCTCGAAAGGCGGCATCGAGCAATTCACCAAGATCGCCGCCGTTGAACTGGGCCCGCACAACATCCGCGTCAACTGCATCGCGCCGGGTGCCATCGCGACCGCCCGCACCGCAGCCGAAGCCCCCGATTACGACGCCACTTGGGCAAAAGTCACGCCGTTGCGCCGGGTCGGCACCCCGCAAGACCTCGCAGGCCCGCTCCTGTTCCTGATTTCCGACGCCGCAGCTTTCGTCACAGGCCAAACCCTTTGGGTCGACGGCGGCGCTTTCTCCCAAGCCAACTGGCCCTACGAAACCTAAACCGCTAAAATTTATCTAAAATTTGCTTTCAGACTGGCTTAAATATTCCCGCCGGAGGCGCACATTTCAACCTGCGGGCCCCAAAGTCGCCCCACGCACCGCGTCCCTCACATGCGCCGCCATGAAATCGGTGAACAGCTTCACTTTCGGATCCTTCAACCGCCGATGCTGTGACAGGCTGGATAGCTGCGTCGGCAGCGGCGGCGTCGCCACCGCCACCGGCACCAGCGCGCCAGACCGCAAATGATCCGCCACCTCAAACACCGGCTTCATCACGATACCGCGCCCATCCAGCGCCCAGCCGGTCAGCACATCGCCATCATCACTCTCAAACGGCCCGGTGATCTCATAGCGCCGCACCCCGTCCGGGGTCTGCAACGCCCATTGAAACTCTTTCGCGCCGGGAAACCGCAGGTTCAAGCATTCATGCTTATCCCCCACCAAAGCCGCGCCATCCAAGGGCATCCCCCGTCGCGCGATATAGGCGGGTGAGGCGCACAACACTCGCGGGCAATCGGCAATCAACCGCACTTTCAGCGTGGAATCCTCCAGAATCCCCAGATGAAACGCCACATCCAGCCCTTCGGCCGTCACATCAATGATCCGGTCTGACAGCCGCAACCGCACATCAATCTGCGGATACATGTCTTTGAATACAGGCACATGCGGCGCGATAAACCGCCGCCCCACCCCCAGCGGAGCCGAGACAAAGATCGTCCCGCGCGGGTTCTGCGTCACATCCATCACCGCAGCTTCCGCCTCGTCGATGGCCTCTAAAACCTTCTTCGCGCCCTCAAAGAAAATCCGCCCGTTCTCAGTCGGTTGCAAACTCCGTGTCGTGCGCGAGAACAGCCTCACCCCCAGATGCTTCTCCAATTCCGAAATCCGCGCCGAAGCCACCGCAGGCGAGGTGCGCTGATCCCGCGCCGCCGCCGACATCGAGCCCAACTCATACACCCGCACAAACATCTTGATCGTGTTGACATAGGACATTTTCGCGCCAATCTTGAAAGTATTCCCCGGTTTTTCAGGATTAACAGATCAATACCGGTCAGTATAGCTTACTCATCAGCGGTGCAGCCAAAACAGGAGACTACCGATGTATGACTGGGTTGTGCTGTGGGAATGGGTCGAACTCGCGGCGCGCTGGCTGCATGTCACCACGGCGATGGCGTGGATCGGATCATCCTTCTACTTCATCGCCCTCGACCTCGGCCTGCGCAAAACACCCAGCCTGCCGCCCCTCGCGCATGGCGAGGAATGGCAGGTCCACGGCGGCGGCTTTTACCACATCCAGAAATACCTCGTCGCCCCCGAGATGCTGCCCGAACACCTCACCTGGTTCAAATGGGAAAGCTACACCACATGGCTCTCCGGTTTCGCCATGCTGTTTCTGGTCTACTACCTCGGGGCGAACCTCTACCTGATCGACCCAGCAGTCGCCGACCTGACCCAAACCCAAGCCATCGCCATATCTCTAGGTTCCCTCGCCTTCGGCTGGATCGCCTATGACCTGATCTGCAAAAGCCGCTTTGGCGACGACAACACCCGCCTGATGATCGGCCTTTATATCATTCTCGTCGGCATGGCTTGGGGCTACACGCAGGTCTTTTCAGGCCGCGCAGCCCTGCTGCACTTAGGCGCGTTCACCGCCACGATCATGAGCGCAAACGTCTTCATGATCATCATGCCAAATCAGCGCATCGTGGTCGCTGACCTCAAAGCAGGCCGCATCCCAGACCCAAAATACGGCAAGATCGCCAAGCAGCGCAGCACCCACAACAACTACCTGACACTCCCCGTATTGTTCCTTATGCTGTCCAACCACTACCCCTTAGTGTTCGCCACCGAATACAACTGGCTGATAGCTTCCCTTGTCTTCCTGATGGGCGTCAGCATCCGCCACTGGTTCAACACCAAACACGCGCGCAAGGGCAACCCGCACTGGACATGGTTCGTCACGGCGGTGATCTTCCTGATCATCGCATGGCTCTCGACCGCCCCGATGCGCCACCGCCCCGAAGAAGCCGCCCTGAACGGCCCCGCTCTCACCTATGCCAGCGCCAAAGGCTTCGACCAAGTCGTCTCGATCGTCCAAGGCCGCTGCTCCATGTGCCACGCCGCCGAGCCGGTCTACGAAGGTATCTACTGGCCCCCGAAAGGCGTGGTGCTAGAAACCCCCGCCCAAATCGCGGCGGAAGCCAAACGCATCTACCTGCAAGCCGGTCTCACCCACGCCATGCCGCCCGCCAACCTGTCCTACATGGAGCCACAGGAACGCGAAGCCATCATCCTATGGTTCCAATCGGCAGGGCAGGGCGGCCAAAACAGCTAACTCTGCCATAACAAGGCCGCCCGAACCGAGGGGCGACCTGCGAGCCTTCACACCAAAACGATCAGCCGCCCGACTGCTTCAACCTCCGGTCTGCTTACGCAACAACCGCACCTGATCCGCCGTCAGATACCCACTCGCCCGTAGCCCCTCATCGCGCTGCCACGCCGTCAAAGCCCGCCGCGTGTTCGGCCCAAAGCCGCCATCGACGCCATAAGTATTATACCCCAGCGAAGTCAGCCGCCGCTGCACTTCGCGACGCTCGTCATAGCTCAGGCTCAACAAACTCTCTTGCAGCGCATCATCGCCGGCCGAAGGCTGCCCCGGCACAGGTTTCACCTTATCCCCCGCCTGCCGCGCAATCAAATTCACCTGCCGCGCGGTCACATAGCCCGTCATGCCCAGCTTGTTCGCCTTTTGCCAACGCCCAATCGCATCGCGAGTCTTAGATCCCCACAGCCCATCCGCCACCCCGGTTGGATAGCCCACTGCCGTCAACTGCTGCTGGATCAACACCCGTTGCCCCCGGCTGAGGCCAATCGAAGCCTCCACCTGAGCCGCAGAGGCCCCCGCAGGCACACCCGGATCAGGTGTCACCGGCGTAGGCTCCACCGAGGCCCCTAACTTCACCAAAGCCCGCTCGGCATTCACCCGATACAGCCCCTTCGGATACTGTGCCAAATAACTGCGGTAGCCGCGCACGGTATTTAGCCTTTGTGCCTCAAGGTAAGCCTTCTTATCCACCTCCTGCGCAATCAAAGACTGTGCAATGCCCGAGACCACATCGCCCAAATCGGTCTGCGCCCGTGCTGGCGCGCTCAGTGCAAAGCTCGCCACCAGCAGTATCGGCAGTGTCATCATCCGCATGATCTGATCCTTCCCTGCGACCAGTATGTGCTCTGGTCCTAAATTCACAAAAGACAACGCGCCAAACCCCGAACGGTTGCACAGCCTTTGCACAATCCTCCCGACCTAATCGCCACAACGCCCTACAGCACAGCTGGAAGCAGATTGCCGGATCACCTCTAACCCTTTATGAACGATCAGCAACAACCTTAAGTTGATCGACGCAAATCGGGGGAATGATGAAAATATACGCTGGCCTAGCAAGACTGTTTCCGAACAGCTTCCCCGCCAAAGTCTTCCTGATCGCCTTCATCGGAACCCATATGCCACTGATTGCAACGGTGTACTTCCTGTTGGCCGAGCGTGGCGGCATCATGGCAAATCTGGAAATCTGCCTCGTGATGCTGGCCGCCACGCTGATCGGCACCGCCGCCACGCTCTATGGTTTGCGCGCTATCCTGCAGCCGCTGTTCCACATCCGCGACGCGATGGAAGCGTTTGAGACTCGGCGTGAAAAGCTGGAACTGCCCGCCGAGTTCCACGACGAAATCGGCAAGATCATGGCGATGACCAATCGGCTGATTGGCGATGTCGACCTTGATCTGCGCCGCAAAAAAGCCGCCGCCAACGCCGATCCGTTGACTGGGCTGCTGAACCGTCGCGGCTTTGAGCAAACCGTGCCAAGCCATGCTGGGGGCGCGATCATCTATGTCGATCTTGACCATTTCAAAGCGGTGAATGATCGCCACGGCCATGATATCGGCGACAAGGTTCTGACCGATGCCGCACGGGCGCTGATGGGGGCAATCCGCTCCGGCGACGTGCTGTCGCGTTTTGGCGGTGAGGAGTTCGTGATCTTCCTGCCCGGCGCCGATATGCCAGCCGCAAAAGCCGTGGCCGAGCGCGGCCGTCTGGCGCTGGAAGCTAAGGTTCAGATCGCAGGCGAGGCCGTCACCGGCTCGTTCGGCGTCGCCCACACGGCTGCGGGAGGCGAGCTCGCCGTCACACTCAAACAAGCCGACGCCGCCGTTTATGTCGCCAAATCCGAAGGCCGCAACCGCGTGGTGTCAGCGCTTGATGCGGCGGTTGATGCAGGGGCTGAGTAAGCGCGGTTTGCAAATAAAATCAGCGCTCTGCGCCCCTTCTATGACTCGAGCGGTGCGCCCCCGCGACCAACCACCAGCACCCTAAGCACGGCTTTCAATCGCCCCCAAGCCCAACCGACGGACAGGTTTGCTCGACCAACAGCCACTGCATCTCGTTCAGAAACTCCAACTTTCACATTGACCCAAATATCCCCGCTGGAGGTTTCGACATAACCCAAGCGCAATATCCTTTATTGGGCCAGATCCTAAGGCCGCGTTCTAGACTTAACGGATAACAACAACCAAACTAAGCAACAGGGCAGGGAGGCGAATAATGATCAGTCGATTGCTCCAGCTTTGTTCTTGTATAACAGTTCTCGCTTACCCACTCGCCGCACAGACTGTAGATTTATCTAGGCGCGTGTTTTGGTTGGGCGAACGGCCCGCCACCATGGACAGCGACACCCCCTTCATTGCCGTGCGCGAAATTGACTGGATTGAAGCGATCCTTAGCACCGATCCCGTGCTGCAAAATGCGGTGGTTCATATCGAACTTACCTTTCGGTCAGTGGCAGATTTCGCAGCGGCCCCCAACGAAGGCGAAGTGCTGCTTGGGTCGGATCGCTTGCCATCGAAGTTCAATCTTTCAGACTACCGAATTTATGGCTCTCCGGTGGTTACTGCAAAGAGTTTTACTTACGTCCCATTTGATCCGGCGGCAGGCTTCAGGGTTGGATGCAGCCAAAGGGATGATGTCGAACACATGTTGCTATGCGTTGTCTATGCGACCTACCCACCCGACGACCGCATCCGCCTTAAGGCGCGTCTCTATTTTCCACCCGATCCGGCAGACGTGCCGACCTATTTCCGGGATGTCGCTGAACGGATGCGCGAGGTCGCCTATTGCCTTGATGTAACGGATGAAATTCGCACAGTTCCCGCCGCTCCTCCAAAACTTTCGGGATGCCGACCAAAGCCGACATCTTAGGCAAAAGGCACATCCCGCCTCCCCCCAATCCTTAACACCCCCTTAACACCGCCACCCATCCCCCTTGCAATCCCACAACAATCCCCCCTGTCCACGCGTGGACACAGCTCACGTCCCCCGAGGCTTGGCCCGCAAAGTAGGCTCCGCTACCGTCGGATCCTCCGGCCAAGGATGCCGCGGATATTGCCCCCGCATGTCCTTCCTGACGTCCGCATAAGAGGATTTCCAGAACCCCGGCAAATCCATCGTCACCTGTATCGTCTTCTGCCCCGGCGAGGTCAGAACCACCCGCAGCGGCAGCCGCCTCACCCCCACCACGGGGTGCACCACCACCCCAAACATCTCCTGCAACCGTACCTCAATCCCCGGCACATCCCCATCATAATCAATCGGAACCTTCCGCCCCAAAGGCGTCTCAAACGCCGCCGGCACCAGCTTGTCCAAAGCCGCCACCTGCTCCCACGAAAGCCGCGCGCGCAAAGCCTCGGTCAGATCAAACCCGCGCAAATCCGCCTCATTCCGCACCCCCGATAGATGCGGCAGCAACCACTCCTCGGCAGAATCCAACAACCCCTGATCGCTGAAATCCGGCCACGCATCGCCACCGCCTCGCGCCAGTTCCACCCGCGCCCGCAACCGCCGCGCGGCGGGCGTGAAATGCAGCCCATTCAGCTGCATCCCCTCCAACGCCGCCCGCACGACTGCCTCTGCAGGCGCATCCCAATGCAGATCCGTCAGCACCAGCGCCCCGAAACACTCCTGTCGCCGCGCCATCACCCGGCCCTCACGCTTTGACCAGAAACACACCTCACGCCAGATGATCTGGTCGCCAAAAACCGCCCGCAACTCCGCCTCACTGATGCTGACCGCCTGCCGCACCGCAGCTTCCCGCGCATCACCATCCAAATCCGTCGCCACGATCAACCGCGCCCCGGCGAGCGGCACGCCAACCGCCATCACCGCCCCCTTGCCGCCCGAAAGCACCCAACGCGGGGCGTCCCCCTTTCGACGCAATCCCACCCGATCCGGGTAAGCCAGCGCCGCCATCTGCGCCAAACTATAGCCCGCATCGCGGCCTGAAACCGCCCGCGCCAACCGCCGCGCCTCCAGCTTCACCCGCTCCATCACCGGGCGCAAAACCTGCCATGGATGCGACGCCTCAAACCGCCGCGCATCCGCCACCGCGGCCAAGCGCAAGCCCAAATCCGGCGGCGCGCCCTTCAACACATCTCGCTCGCCCAACACCGCCGCCAGAACCGCAGCCTCCGGCCCCGCCACCGCCACCATATGCGCCAGCCGTGGATGCAAAGGCAAAGCCGCCAGCACTCGGCCGTGCGGCGTGATCCGCCCAGCAGAAAGTGCCCCCAACCCCTCCAACAGTGCCCGCGCCTCCGCCATCGCACCCACGTTCGGCGCAGTCAAAAACCCGACATCGCCGCCCCACAATGCCAGCTCCAACGCGAGGCCCGTCAAATCCGCCGCCTCAATCTCTGCCGGAGGATAGACCGCAAGCCCACCTTCCTCCCCCTTGGTCCAATACCGATAACACACCCCCGCCGCCACGCGCCCAGCCCGCCCCCGCCGCTGTTCAGCCTCGGCCTTCGTCACCCGTTCCGTCACCAACCGCGACATGCCAGAGTTCGGGTCAAACCGCGCCCGCCGCGCCCGCCCGCCATCCACCACCACACGGATATCGGGGATGGTCAGTGAGGTTTCCGCAATCGAACTCGCCAGCACCACCTTGCGCCCCACCGCAGGGCCCAAAACCGCCCGCTGCGCCGCAAATTCCATCGCTCCAAACAATGGCCGCACCTCACAGCCCACAAGCCCGGATAACATCCCCTCCACCCGCCGGATTTCCCCCTCGCCGGGCAGAAACACCAACACTCCGCCCTCGGTCTCCTCCACCGCCTGCCGCACCAAACCCGCCACCCCGGCTTCAAACCGCAGAGACGCATCTGGCACCCGCCCCAACCAGCGCGTCTCGACAGCAAACGCCCGCCCCATCGAGGTCACCACTGGCGCATCCCCCATGAGCGCCGCCACTGGCTCCGCATCCAAAGTTGCCGACATCACAACCAATACCAAATCGTCCCGCAAAGCGCCGCGAATTTCCAAAGCCAAAGCCAGCCCCAGATCGGCATTCAACGACCGCTCGTGAAACTCATCAAAGATCAGCGCACCGACGCCCGAAAGCTCCGGATCGCTCTGGATCATCCGGGTCAAAATCCCTTCCGTCACTACCTCAATCCGCGTCGCCCTCGAGACCTTCGCCTCGCCGCGAATCCGGTAGCCAACCGTTGCTCCGACAGCCTCGCCCAAAGTCTCCGCCATCCGCTCCGCTGCTGCCCGTGCCGCCAAACGCCGCGGCTCCAGCATGACGATCCGGCCCGCGATCAACCCAGAAGCCAGCAGATCCAGCGGCACCAGCGTGGTCTTGCCCGCGCCCGGCGGTGCCTGCAACACCACCATGCCGCGCGCCGCAATCGCCACGCGCACTTCCCCCAACACATCTTCTATCGGCAATCTGATCATAGGGCCTTATCCCGCAACAGCCGCGCTTTGGCCAGCAGGCGGCAAACAGCATGAGCATTCAGCCAAGAGCAATGCCTTTGAAATTCTCGGAAAACGGCGCGTATATCAAAAACGGCGGGCCGATCAATGGCATCGAAAGCTTCTGCAGCTTGCCGAAGCGCCGCGTTGCATAGCTCAATGGCGTGAAAGAAAATTGCGCGACCGCCTCAAAAAAATCTGTGTGGGGATCAGCCAAAATCGCGATCCCTACTTGAAGACCTCAAGGCATTGAGGGCGTAGCGCCTTTGAAAGCAGCACGACAAAAATCGAGCCCCGGCCATGCGGCACCGATCCGATCCGCTGGACGCTATGCAGGCGGGCCGGGGCGACTTGCTCTTTACGGCCATCGGGACTCCTCCCTGTACCGTGGAAGGACTCTCGCCGATTTGGGTTAACGCTTCGCTAGCTGGATTTGCTCTTTTGGAAATACTCAAATCCACCATTGCACCCCACCCCCGGCGTCCCAGTCATCCCCCGGCAGCGCCGCCGAGCGGGCCCTCGATGGGCCCCGAAGCGGCCCCTGTTGCTCGGTCAGACCCGCCCACGCATTTCCGCCCAATCAGACCAAAGTCTGTTCCCGTCTGCGTAAGCTTGGCTATACTGAACCCGTTGTCCCAACCCGGAGTTCTGTTATGCGCATAGCCACCAAAGCCCTAGCCACCGCATTCACCCTGTTCGCAGGCCTCGCTTTTGCCGAAGTTGAGGCCACCGATCCCTTGGTGATTGCCCAGCAATCTTTGATGAAATCTTTTGGCGGGGCCGCCAAAGCCTTGGGCGGCATGGCCTCAGGCGATGTTGCCTTTGACGCCGCCGCTGCCGAAGCCGCCAAGGCCACTCTGGTCGCCGGATCGGCGGATATTCATGTCAAGTTTGAGAAGGCTGGCAGTGATCCGGCCTCGGGGGCCAAGCCTGAGATTTGGACCAACTGGGATGATTTCGTCGCCAAAGCCAACGCGTTGAACACCGCAGCGACCGCGCTGGATGTCGCCTCGGCTGAGGGCATCAAGGCCGGGATGGGCGCGATTGGCGGTGCTTGCAAGGATTGCCACACTACCTATCGCGTCGCGAGTAACTAGAGCGCTGAACCGTTCTGGCCGCAGCTATGCCCTGTGGCCAGCGCGTTCAGCCGCAGCTGACGCGGCTGATGATCTCGGCCTCATTGACCTCAATATTCAGCCGCTCGGCCGAATAATCCATCGTCACCGCCATGCCGGGGCGGATGATCCGTACCGTATGGGCAAAACGCATCACTTCCAGCTTTTTCGCTGATTGCCCGACCAATTCTTGCAAGCCACTGGCCCCGCAGGCGTCCTCGACAGGCACGGGGTCGGTTACGGGCGGCGTAGGTTCGGGGACGCAGCCGATCAGCGCGATCGGCAGGGCAAGCAGCAGGGGCGAGACACGCATGGCGGCACCTTTGTTTGGGTCAGCCGCAGGATAGTCGAAGGATCAGCTGATCGTTAGTGACTTCTGCATTCAGCCGGGTTGGCACCACTTCATCGGTGATTTCTTGCCCAGGCCACAATATCCGCAGCGGACCTTCAAGCTGGTGATCCGCAAGCAGGGTAAACGGCTGGCCCACCACGTCGATCAGCGCCGCAGCCCCGCACAGATCTGGTCGCGGTTTGAGCATTTTCGACACTGGCCCCATCCGCACCTGCCCGCCCATGGCGCAAGCGGAGAGGCTGGCTGCAGTCAGAACGATCAACATGCTGCGCCGTATAAAAGGGGAAACCAAGGCAATCATACGGCACGGAACTTCCTGCAAATCATCCCGCAGTCTTAGCCCGCCCGGCACCCTTGCAGCAATCGCCAAAGCGACAACAACCCGAAACAGGTCGTTTCCAGCGTTGCAATTTTTCGCCGCTTGGCCCAGTTTGGCGCAAAATTCATCTTGCATAAAACACCTCGGAGGATCTCCCCATGCGCACCCGTGCAGCCGTCGCCATTGCCCCCGGCAAACCGCTTGTCGTCATGGAGGTCAACCTTGCCGACCCGAAAGAGGGGGAGGTTCTGGTTGAGATCAAGGCCACTGGCATCTGTCATACCGACGAATTCACTTTGTCGGGCGCAGATCCGGAAGGCCTATTTCCAGCGATTTTGGGGCATGAGGGCGCGGGCGTGGTCATTGCTGTCGGCCCCGGTGTGAAATCGTTGAAGGTGGGTGATCATGTCATTCCGCTCTACACCCCGGAATGCCGCGAGTGCCCTTCGTGCCTGAGCCAGAAAACCAACCTCTGCACCGCCATTCGGGCGACGCAGGGGCAGGGGTTGATGCCGGATGGCACCAGCCGGTTCTCGATGCTGGATGGCACGCCGATCCATCACTACATGGGCTGCTCGACCTTTGCGAACCACACGGTTGTGCCGGAAATCGCTTTGGCCAAGGTGCGCGACGACGCGCCGTTTGACAAGATTTGCTACATCGGCTGCGGCGTCACCACCGGCATTGGTGCGGTGCTGAACACCGCCAAGGTGGAACATGATGCCACCGCTGTGGTGTTTGGTCTGGGCGGCATTGGCCTTAACGTCATTCAGGGCCTGAAAATGGCGGGCGCGCGGATGATCATCGGTATTGACCTGAACAACGACAAGAAAGAGTGGGGCGAGAAGTTCGGGATGACCCACTTCATCAACCCGAAAGAGATCGAAGGCTCGGTGGTGCAGGCCATTGTCGATCTGACCAAGACGCCGTTTGATAAGATCGGCGGCGCGGATTACTCGTTTGATTGCACCGGCAATGTCAAAGTGATGCGCGATGCGCTGGAATGCACCCATCGCGGTTGGGGGCAGTCGATCATCATCGGGGTGGCTCCGGCTGGCGCGGTGATTGAGACGCGGCCGTTCCAGCTGGTGACGGGTCGGGTCTGGAAAGGCACCGCTTTTGGTGGCGCGCGGGGCCGCACGGATGTGCCGAAAATCGTTGATTGGTACATGGAAGGTCGGATTGAGATCGACAGCCTGATCACCCATATCCTGCCGCTGGAGGATATTAACAAGGGCTTCGATCTGATGCATTCCGGCGAAAGCATCCGCGCGGTGGTGGTGTATTGACCCCATGGGCAAGGCGTTGAAATCCATCGCCCTTGCCCTGACCGCAGCCTTGCTGACGGCCTTTCCCGTTTTCGCCGATGGGGCAGGCTTTGTGCGGTTCGTGCTGAGCAAACAGGTGTTTGATCTGCCGCCTGATGCGATCGCAAGTTCGCGCGTGATCAAGGATTTCAACAATCAGGACGCGCTGGAAGTGACGGTGACGCCGGATTGGCTGGCACCGCTTTCCGATTTCACCCAAGGGCCGCAGGGGCGGACGATCTCGATCTTTGTCTGCGGTGCGCTGGTGGCCGAGCCGGTGTTGCAGGGCAGGATTTCCGGCGGCAGGTTCTTTCTGACCGGCGATGGCTTTGTGATCCGCAAAGCGGCGCTGTTTCTGGGCGCGCGGTCCTGCACGACGCTGCCGAATTCTTAAGAGGCGCGCGATGGCGGCAACTTTGGGGCTGAAGTTTCTGGAAAGCAAAGGTCTGGCGGTGACGCTGCATCCTTACGATTATGACCCGGACGCCGAAGCTGTTGGGCTGGCTGCGGCTGTGGCCTTGAGGTTGGAGCCGGGTTTGACGCTGAAAACCCTGATGGTCGAGGTCGATGGTAAGCCCGCCTGCTGCGTGATCCCCTCGGATCGGCAGTTGTCGATGAAGCGGGTGGCGGCGGCGTTTGGCGGCAAGGCGGCTGCAATGATGCCAGCGCCGAAGGCCGAAAAGCTGACCGGCTACCGGGTGGGCGGGATTTCTCCGTTCGGGCAGAAGCGCGTGGTTGCGACGGCGGTGGAAGCCTCGGTCTGTGGTGCCCCAAAGGTCTGGATCAATGCAGGCCAGCGCGGGTTGTTGCTGGGGATCACCCCTGACGCGGCTTTGGCGGCATTGGGCGCGCAGGCGGTGGCGCTGATCGCTTGATCTCGGCTGCCCGCCCGCGCAGACTGGCTGCAACAGGGGAGACTGCGATGAACGGTGCTGAAAGTCTGGTGAAAACGCTGCTGGCCTCGGGTGTTGAGGTTTGCTTTGCCAATCCCGGCACGTCGGAGATGCATTTTGTCGCCGCACTGGATCGGCATCCCGAGATGCGCTGTATTCTGTGCCTGTTTGAGGGCGGGGTTTCTGGTGCGGCGGACGGATATTACCGGATGTCTGGCCGGGTGGCTGCGACCTTGCTGCATCTGGCCCCCGGTTTTGGCAACGCTTTCGCCAATCTGCACAACGCCCGCAAGGCGCAGTCGGGCGTGGTCAACGTGATGGGCGATCATGCCAGCTATCATCTGAAGCATGAAAGCCCGTTGAAGGGCGATACGGTGGGGATTTCTCAGGCGATCTCGCATTGGACGCGGGTATCATCGGATGCGACTGCGGTGGCGGTGGATGGGGCGGCGGCGGTGCAGGCGGCGCGGTCCGCCAATGGGCAGATTGCGACGCTGATCCTGCCCGCGAATACGGCTTGGGAGGCGGCTGAGGCGGCGGCGGTGGCGCTGGAGGCTCCGGCTTTGCGCAGGCCACGGGCGGCGGATGTGGCGGCGGCGGCGCGGGCGCTAAGGTTGCCGGGGGCGGCGCTGATGGTGGATGGCGCGGCGCTTTATACCGATCTGGGGCAGGTTGCGGCGCGGATTGCGCAGGCTTCGGGCTGTCAGCTGATGGCGCCGTTTTTCTCGGCGCGGTCACGGCGCGGGGCGGGCTCGGTCAAGATGCAGCGGCTGGCGTATGAGGTGGATACCAATGTTGGCATTCTGGCCGAAAAGCGCGTGCTTGTCCTCTGCGGCACCCAGCGCCCCACAGCGTTTTTCGCTTATCCCGGTAAGCCCAGCCTGCCGGAAGCACCCGATTGCCGGGTGATCGAGCTATGCTCAATAGATATGGATTACGCCTGGACCTTGCGGGAAATCGCGCGGGAGTTGGGGGCGGCGGATGATCTGCCTGCCGAGGCGTTTCAGGCGCTGGAATTGCCCGCGCTGCCGACGGGTGCGATGAGCCTTGAGAAGGTTGGCCAAGCGATTGCGCATCTGATGCCGGAAGATTGCGTGGTGGTGAATGAGGCCATCACCTCGGGGCAGCCGGTGGGCCTGCCGATGGTCGGGGCGCGTGGCCATGATGTGCTGGTAACGATGGGGGGTGCTATTGGCCAATGCCTGCCCGCAGCGGTGGGCGCGGCGGTGGCCTGCCCCGATCGCAAGGTGTTGGCTTTGTCGGGCGATGGATCGGCGATGTACACGCTGCAAAGCCTGTGGACGATGGCGCGCGAGGATTTGGACGTGTGCGTGGTGATCTTTGCCAACCGTACCTATAAAATCCTGCATGGTGAGTTGGTGAATGTCGGCGTGGCCGATGTTGGCCGCAATGTGAACCGGATGTTTGACATGGTGGACCCATCTTTGGATTGGGTTGCGCTGGCGCGGGGGCATGGCGTGGACGCGGTGCGGGCGGTGACGGCGGATGAATTCATTGCCGCCTTCCGCGACGCCATGACAACGCGCGGGCCTTTCCTGATCGAAGTCGCTTGTTGAATTGCGGCTCTGGCCGTTTCATCTGTTCTTAAATATCCCCGCCAGAGGCTCCTTACGGCCACTGTCGGAAGCCTCCGGCGGGGATATTTAAGAACAGATGAAAGCAAATTTTAGATAAAATTTGGAGATTTCGGGCATAAGCGGTTTGCTCTATGCGCCGTGCGCGATTTCGGGCATCACCAAAGGAAAAGCGAGGGTGCGATGTCTGCCAATATGACGACGATTGCCGGGCGGGTGCCACGGTTGGCGGTTTTGATCGACGCCGACAATGTGCCTGCGCGCCATGCGGTGGCGATTTTGGACGAGGTGGCCAGCTTTGGCGATCCGTCGTTGCGCAGGGTTTATGGCGATTGGTCGTCGCAGGCCCTGACGCAATGGAAGGAAGCCGCGCGCGATCTGGGGTTGGTGATGCATCAGCAATCGGCCAATACCAAGGGCAAGAATGCCAGCGATATTGGGCTGGTGATTGACGCGATGGATATTTTGCACGCAGGCAAGGTCGATGGCTTTGTGCTGGTGTCGTCGGACAGTGATTTCACCCGGTTGGCGTCACGTATCCGCGAGGATGGCTTGCAGGTGATCGGGATTGGCGAGTCTAAGACGCCGGATTCGTTGCGCAAAGTTTGCAATCGCTTTGTGTTCATTGAGAATATCATCAGCGGGGCTGAGGTACTGGAGGCCAAGCCGGGCAAGCCGGATGCGGCGCGCGAGCCTGTGGCGACTGGCAAGCAATCGGCGGCGCAGGCGATACCGTTGATCAGCGATGCGATGAAAAAGATCGACCCGGATCAGGATGATTATTCCTTGGGGCAGTTGGGGCAGGTGATCACCCAGTTGCATCCTGATTTCGACCCGCGCTCTTATGGCTCGGCCAAGCTGTCGGATTTGCTGCGCAAGACCGGGCGGTTTGAGGTGTTTCAGGGGCTGAACAACGCGATGAAGGTGCGCGATAAGGCTTAGTCGGCGATTTCCACGGTCGCCCAAGTCTCAAAGCAGACGCCGTTCGCCAGCGCCATGATGCCGATGGTGGCGCGACCGCCGAGGCCGATATCACGCCCGAACACCTCGACGAACAGGTCGGACATGCCGGAGGATACTTTGTGGACATCCTCATACTCAGGCGTGCAGACCACGAAATTCAGCGTGCGGACGATGGATTTCACTTTATCCAGCGACCCCACCGCCTGCCGAATACCGCTCAGCACGTTCAGCCCGGTTTGCCGCGCCGCCGCGTAGCCTTGCTCGGTGGTGAGGTTCTGGCCAAGACGGCCTTTGTGGGTGATCTGGGTGCCGATCTGGGCGACATGGCCGGACAAGAACAGCAGGCTGCCTATGCGGTGATAGGGTTTCATCGTGCCGTAATCGGCGCCGTAATAGCCGATTTTGTCGAAATCGGGCAGGTCTAGGCCCATGTGCAGGGCCATGGCTTCAGGTTGCATATCAGTTTCCGATCAGTTTGCAGGTGATCTCTTGCGGGGATTTTGAGAGGGTGTCGGTGGGGCCATCAACGATGCCGCAATCCAAGAGGTTGTTCTCATCGGTGATGCGGGCGGAGTAGACGTTCACATTGACCATCGGTGCGATCACATTGCCCACGGGCGCGCCGCCGAGATTGCGGCCGATGTAGACGGTTTGTTCGACCGGCCAGATCGTCGTTTGCTCATCCCCAAGGTAAAGCTGGTCCATCTCGTTCAGCGGCAACACGTTGCCGGGGGCGGGGTCGCCGTAGAAATAGCTGGAGACGATCACCATCTCGCCCGCCTCTTGCAGTTTGGTGGTGGAGGCTGTGTCGAAACTGATATGCAGGGTGATCGCAGTTTCTTGCGCTGTGGCCGGGGTGACTAGCAGGGCGGTCAGGATCAGGGCTTTCATCGCAAGGCTCCGGCGGGGTTCTCGGAAACTATTGCGACGAGGGGTGGGTTTGGCAAGTGTCAAGCCGGATCGACGTGCAGCCAGACGCCGCCTTCGGGGCGCAGGGTCAGAATCATCACGGGCTTCGGGTCGCGTCCGGGGATGCGGGAGAATTTGAAGCGGGCGAGCAGGGTGGCGAGGATGATCACCGCCTCTTGCAGCGCGAAAGAGGCACCAATGCAGATGCGGGGGCCGTCGCCGAAGGGCAGGTAGGCGAAGCGGTCGATCGCGCGCGGATCGGCAAAGCGGGGGGGTTGAAGGCGTCGGGGTTTTGCCAAAGTGCGTGGTGGCGGTGCAGGGCGTAGATCGGCAGGATCACGGTGTCGCCTTTGCGGACTTCGCGGCCCAGCAATGTGTCATCGGTCTGGGCGGTCCGCGACAGGAAGGCGGCGGGGGGATACATCCGCAAAGCTTCATCGACGATGCGGCGGGTGAGGGGGAGGCTCGCGATGTCAGCCACGGTGGCCGCGCGGTCGCCAAGGGTCGCTTGCGCCTCGACGCGGGCTTCGGCTTGGATGTCGGGGGCGAAGGCGCAGAGATACAGCGCCCAGGACAGGGTAAGGGCGGTGGTCTCATGGCCCGCGACGATGAAGGTCAGCAGGTTGTCGCGGAGTTCAGCAGTGGACATTTGGCGTTGGCTGGTGGGGTCTTCAGCTTTCAACAGCAGATCGAGCAGGTCAGGCGTGGGCTTTGCGCCATCGCTGCGGCGTTGGTCGATGGCAAGGTCTGCCACGCGTTTCATCTCGCGGATGCCTTTGGACGCCACCATACGACCGGGACGGGGCACCCATGCCGGGGCACCTAATATATCCAACAATGAGATTTTGGCGGTTTGGCCGATGTAGGTCTCAATCGCCTTGTGCACCGAAGCGCGGTCAAAGCCTGCGCCGCCCGAGAAGGTCACGTCGGAGATTACCTCAAAGGTGGCTGTGACCATTTCGGCGAACATATCGGCCCCCCGGCCCAAGCTGGCAGCAATGCGGGCGGCGGAACGTTCGGCGGCATGGGTCATCACCGGGGCCAAAGCCGCCACATTGCGATGGGTGAACACCGGGGCTGCGGCACGGCGCTGCCACATCCAATGCTCACCTTCCGCCACGAACAGGCTGTCGCCGATGGCAGGGCCGAGGATCAGTTTTGTCACCAGCGACTTCGGGTAGTCATTCACCCGGTCGCGCAGGATATGGCGCAGGGCTTCCGGGTCCATCACCATATGCCAGCGCTTGCCGGTGGTGCCCGACAGGATCGGCGCATGGGTGGCGGCTTCGGGGATCAGCAGCAGCACATTCTGCCGCGCGGCTTTCAGCGAGCCTAAGATGCCAAGCGGGGTGCTGTGCAGCGGAACGCGGGCAGGGGTGTCGGCGGGTTGGGGCATGGAGCGCTCCTTTCTGTGCAAGATAGGCCGGGGGGGGATTTTGGCAAAGCGGGCATTCCGCCGCATGATACCTCGGCGCACAAATCAGCATTTGTCAGCGCGGGGCGTCTGGCAGAATGTGAGTGACCTAAGCTGGCTTCACGTCCCCCGCCGCCACGGACTTGATCCGGGGCGGCGGGGGTACGCTTTGAACGCGATGGAGGACGAGATGCAGATAGAACGGATTGCAGCCTTTGCTTTGGGCGATCAGGGCGGAAACCCGGCGGGGGTGGTGATTGGCGATGCCTTGCCCTCCCGCGATGATATGCAGCGGATTGCGCGCGAGGTCGGCTATTCGGAAACCGCCTTTGCCGCGCGCGATGGCGATCTGTGGCAGGTGCGCTATTTCGCGCCTGACTCCGAGGTGCCGTTCTGCGGTCATGCCACCATCGCGCTGGGCTGTGCTTTGGGGCGCAGGTTCGGTGCGGGGCGCTATGATTTGCAGCTGTCGCAGGCGCGTGTTTCCGTCGAGGCCGAATTGGGCGCGCAGGGTTGGCAAGCGGTGCTGACCTCACCGCCGACATGGTCAAAGCCGATGCCATTGGCGCTGCGCGACGAGCTGTTGCGGCATTTTGGACTGACCGAGGCCGATCTTGACCCCAGCCTTGCGCCGCATCTGGTGCATGGCGGGGCCAATCATGCGCTGCTGGCGCTGCACAGCCGCGCCACGCTGGCGGCGATGGACTATGACTTTGAGGCGGTGCGCGCCCTGATGCTGCGCGAGCGGCTGAATGCCACGATCAGCCTGATTTACCGCGAAAGCCCGGATGTGTTCGTCAGCCGCAACGCCTTTGCGGTGGGTGGCGTGATGGAAGACCCCGCCACCGGGGCGGCAGCGGCGGCTTTGGGTGGCTTGCTGGTCGATCTTGGGCGGGAGCCGGGCAGTTTCACCATCAGGCAGGGCGAGGATATGGGCGCGCCATCTTTGCTACATGTCACCGTGACCGGGCAAAAGGGCGCGGGCGTGCGGGTCGCAGGGGCGGCCCGCCTGCTTTGAAGCCGGCTCAGGGTTTCGTGGCATAGCCCCCGCGAAAAACCTTTTCGCTGGCCGCGAAATAGGCGACGATTTTCGATTCACCGCAAACGTGAACCGCTCTTGGTTGCTTTGAACGTCAAGCCCCGCTATCCCGAAAAGCAGTGCCATAATCCCCAAAGGGAATCGTTCATGCGTCTGCTTCGTTTGCTTGCTTTTGGGCTGGGCCTTGGCGCTCTGGCGGCCTGCCAGACCAATGATCTGAAAGAACCGCCAGTGCCTTTGGGCGATTTCCGGCTGGGCCTGAACATCGCCGTCGCGGATAACGTGCAGAAAGTGCCGATCTCGCGCGAGGCCAGTAAAGAAGACTGGGAAGCCGCGATCAAAAAGGCAGTGGATGACCGCTTTGGCCGTTATGAGGGCGACAAGCTTTATAACATCGGCATCTCGATTGACGGCTACGCTTTGGCACCGCCCGGTGTGCCCTTGGTGCTAAAGCCGAAATCGGTTTTGGTGATCACCGCCAACATCTGGGACGACGCGGCAGCCAAAAAGCTGAACCCCGAGGGCAAGCAGCTGACGATATTTGAGCATATGTCGGCGGAAACTGTGATCGGTTCCGGTGTGACGCAGAACAAGAAAAAGCAGATGGAGATCCTGTCCTATAACGCTGCGAAATCGGTGGAGAAATGGCTGCTGGAGCATCCTGAATGGTTTGGCCTGCCGCCGAAGAGCAAGACGGCGACTCCGGCTGCTACGGCTACAGTGGTCTCACCGGTGGTGGCTGCGCCAGCGGTGGTAACGCCCGCTGTGACGCCACCGGCCGCACCTGTTAAAACCGCCGCCGTTAAAGCTGCTCCCGTTAAACCCGCCACAGTCAAACCGCCGCTCATCCTGCCCGTACCCAGCAAAACCGTTCCCAAAACAGGAACCCCATGATCATGCGCCGCGCTGTTGCCTTGTTCAGTTTGCTGGCCCTGTTGGGCTGTACAGTGCCGCATATGCTGGAAGATCAGGCCGCCGCCAATCTGATCGTGCGCAACGTCACGGTGGATACCGCCGCGATCACCGGGGTGGCCGGGCGCAAGATGGCTTTCGATGTGCCGCCCGCGCAGATCAACGCCGATCTGACGCAGGCACTACGGCGCAAGCTGCGCGCCATACCGCAAGGCAATGCCGATGTGGTGGTGGTGGTGACAGAGGTGCGGCTGATGTCGCGGATGCAAGAATTCATGCTCGGCGGCGCGAGCTATGTCAAAGGCACGCTGACCGTGACCGATGCGCTTACGGGTCGGCAGATCGTGGCCCCCACGGCTGTTTTCGCGACCTCGCAACGCGTCCGTGTCGGTGGCCCGATTGGGGCTGCGGTGGCCCCCAGCGCCGAGAACGACTATCACCAGACCATTGAGGGCTTTGCGCAGAACGTGCTGGTGCGGCTGTCGCCCAGCCGAAACGTCACCGTCGCCGTCGACAGCCCCGCTGCCAAGGCGGGCCGTGCCGTGGTCGCGCCGTAAGCTTTCACGCAATCGCGCGCGCCGATCTGGCACCGCCCTGCGCTCGGCCCCTTGATTTTCCCTCGGCAGACGGTTAAGTGCCCGCCCGTGTAGATTGGGCCTGCTTCCGGGCCCGCGAAAGATAGGGCGCCCCGACCATGGCAAAGGCAAAGTTTGAACGGAACAAACCGCACGTCAACATCGGCACGATTGGCCACGTTGACCACGGCAAGACCACTTTGACGGCAGCGATCACCAAATATTTTGGTGAATTCCGCGCCTACGACCAAATCGACGGCGCTCCGGAAGAGCGTGCGCGTGGCATCACGATTTCGACCGCTCACGTTGAGTACGAAACCGAAGCCCGCCACTACGCCCACGTCGACTGCCCCGGCCACGCTGACTATGTGAAAAACATGATCACCGGTGCGGCTCAGATGGACGGCGCGATCCTGGTTTGCGCAGCATCCGACGGCCCGATGCCGCAGACCCGCGAGCACATTCTGCTCGGCCGTCAGGTCGGCATTCCGTACATGGTTTGCTACATGAACAAGGTCGATCTGGTCGACGACGAAGAGCTGATCGAACTGGTTGAGATGGAACTGCGCGAGCTGTTCAGCTCGTACGATTACCCCGGCGATGACATTCCGATCGTCAAAGGTTCGGCGCACCAAGCCATGATCGGCGAGCGTAAAGACATCGGCGAAGACAGCATCCGCGCCCTGATGGCAGCGGTTGACAGCTACATCCCGACCCCGACCCGCATGGTCGATCTGCCGTTCCTGATGCCGATCGAGGACGTGTTCTCGATCTCGGGTCGTGGCACGGTTGTGACTGGCCGGATCGAGCGCGGCGTGATCAACGTCGGCGATGAAGTTGAAATCGTTGGCATTCGTGACACCAAGAAGTCGGTTTGTACCGGCGTCGAGATGTTCCGCAAGCTCTTGGATCGTGGGGAAGCAGGCGACAACGTCGGCATCCTGCTGCGCGGCATCGACCGTGAAGGCGTTGAGCGCGGCCAAGTTTTGTGCAAGCCGAAGTCGGTCAACCCGCACACCGCGTTTGAGGCAGAAGCCTACATTCTGACCAAAGAAGAAGGCGGTCGTCACACCCCGTTCTTCGCCAACTACCGCCCGCAATTCTACTTCCGCACCACGGACGTGACCGGGACTGTTGAACTGCCAGAAGGCACCGAAATGGTGATGCCGGGCGACAACTTGAAGTTCAACGTGACCCTGATCGCGCCCATCGCGATGGAAGAAAAACTGCGCTTCGCCATCCGCGAAGGCGGCCGCACCGTCGGCGCTGGCGTGGTGTCGAAGATCATCAAGTGATCTGACCGAAATGTGTGAGGCAAAGGCCGTCCTTCGGGGCGGCCTTTTGCTTTACTCGATACGCGCGGCAACAAGGGCCGTGATATCGGCGCGGTTCAAATCTGCCGCCATTTGCACAGCCGCAACCTCTTGGCCCATTGCTGCAAGCATGGGTGCAAGTTCGATGCTTAACTCTCTCATCTGCCAGTCTTCTGTCGGGGTCCAGCCGTAGGGGCCTCGTTTACTCAGCGCCTTCATCCGGCGTAGAGTCGCTTGCGCTGCCGCGACATCCCCTATTCTGATCCGTACCTTGCCCCGCGCGTAAAGCGCTTCGGATTTCTGCGCGGGTGGCAGCACGGCCATCAGCGCCTCGGTGGGATCAAAGCCTTGGTCCCGCGCCGCGTCGATCCCCTGTTCCAGCCCCGCCGCCCTGTCCGCATAGCCTAAGCTCACCAGCAGATCGCGCACCGCACCCGCATCTTTTGATACAATCGCAGCCGTCAGGGCGGTCACCCGTGCCGATGGAAAGTCCACCCCGCCGCCGATGCCCGCGAACATCTTTGCAGATTGCGTGCCATCGCCCGCGCGTGCCCAGACTTCGGCAAGATCGACCCGTGCTTCATAATCCAGTATCGACAGATCGCTTAAACTGGGCAGCCGTGCGATGTCCAAGGCGCGCTGCATCTCACCCGCCCGCGCCAGCGCCAATGCAAGTGCGGCATAGCCGTTGGCCTTTTGCACAGCGTCTGGCCATGCGTCGATTTCTGCACGCGCGCCCGCCAGCGCGCCTTTGGCAAACAACTCTTGCAGTGTTAGGTGCTGTTCCGCAGTCAGCACATCAGAAATCTTCCGACCCCGCATGTTCAAACGCCTGACCTCTGGCCCGCGCAATGCGGCCAGCCTCGCAAATTTAGGCAGCGGATCGGCGGGATTGCTGGCAACCTTGGCATTTATAGCCCTGATCAACTCCTGAGACATGGTCGGATCAGGCTTCTGGGTTTCGGGCAATCCAGCCTGTTTTCTGAGATCGCTTAACCTGTCCGCGATCCACTGCCGGGTTTCGGGCAAGGTGGCGGTTGGAAGGTCGGAAACCGTCAAAAAGCTTCTCGCCAATCCCAACGCTTTGACGCGCGCTGCAGGGTCTGGGTCGGCCTGCAACAGCTTCAGCAGCGCCGCACGTGTTGCCGCAGCCGCTGGCAGATGGTCTTGCTCTTGCAGATAGGCCACCGCCAAATAGCCCTCGGCAGCAAACATCAGTTTGCGTTCAGCCCCGGCTTGCGTCAGCGCCATGGCAAAGACGCAATCCCGTGTCGGCTGGGCGCGGCATTCCGCTGTTTGGGCTGGCAGGATTTGCGCGGCTCCCATGAAGAGGGTCAGGGCGGCGAGGATATGCTTCATGCGGAAAACTCGTGGACAGTCTGAGTGCGATAGACCTTCGGGTAGCTTTGGGCTGTGGTCGAATTGAGGCGCGGCTGGTTTGGCGGCGGTAGAAAGTGCCTCCGGTGGGGATATTTGAGCACAGAGGATAAACCCGACGCGTTTTGGTCATCCTCTGTGCGCAAATATCCCCGCCGGAGTCATCAACCTTGCAGCGCGCGCAACGCCGCAGACTCGTCGCGCGAAACCTGTTAGCCTCTGCGTACGGGCGCATATTTTAGCCGTTTCGGCGCATTTCATCACCTCAAAGGAGCAGATCATGCCCTATACCGCCGCTACCGCGATCAGCTTTGCGCAACGCCAAAATGGGCGCTATGGCGATGGCGAATGTTGGACACTGGTAGAGGCGGCGATTGTCGGGGCTGGGGGCAAATCCTCGATCCCGCAGACGCCGAATTTCGGCCCGAACGTGTCGTATGTCTGGGGCAGTGCGATCAATGTCGCGGCGTTGCAGGCGGGCGATGTGATTCAGTATCAGAATTATGTCTGGACCCAAGCCACGCGGGTGGATGTCAGCGGCCCGGATGGCACGAGTTTCCGTGAGGACAGCCGCACCGAGGGGCGGGGGATGCCGCATCACTCCGGTCTGGTGATCCGGGTGATCTCGCCGGGGATCGTCGAGGTGATCGAGCAGAACATCCCGCCGCGCTCTGGCCCGGTGCAGAGCGTGCAACTGGTGCTGTCCGCGCCTGCGCCCAGCACCGTGACGACGACCAGCGGCGGCACAACCACCACGACGACGACCACGCACACGGTTTCGGGAACCGTGCGCTGCTATCGCCCGGTTGCGGCCTAGGCCTGTTTCACCAGCCGCGCCACCAGACGGCGGGTGATTGGGGCGATCACCAAGACGGTCGGGAACGCCAGCGCCCAAGACGCCGCCCAGTTGCCCATCCATTCCAGCAGGAAATGGTCAATAAGGCCGATGGTGCGATAGGTCGACAGGCCCGAGACGAAGCAAGACATCAGCCCCGACAGGATCAGGCCGAAGACAATCGGGGCAAAGCGGGCGGGAATCATCAGGTCTATCCGTGGTTTGGGCTAGCCCCGTGCATAGCCCTGCGCTTTCTGCGCGCCAACCCCGATTCCCCCCTTGATTTCCCCTTGGGGCTGCCGTAACTCCCGCCACAGGCCTTAGGAGTTTAGCTCAGTTGGTAGAGCATCGGTCTCCAAAACCGAGGGTCGTGGGTTCGAGTCCCCCAACTCCTGCCAGGTCTGTTTTCCTGATATTGTTAGCTCTATAGGGATCCCGCGTTTGCGGTGAATTCACCTGTGTCGCGACACATTGTTGGATGACCGCACGATTGAAACCCCGTATCGCGATGCCTCTGATCTTGCTAAGGTTCTACTGTCCTAAAAGAGATCACGAGTGGCGACCCCAATGCGGCAAGAAAAGCTGAAGCGCTTTCTCAAAGATCTATGGTTGCCCTGCCTTAGCGGGTTATCTTTTTATTTGGCTATAACGCGGCCCGACAGTCCGGGGTACTACATCCCTGCCTTCACTGCCGCATCGCAGTGGCTTTGGCGGCTTTACGAACTAACGAAGCTGTAGGGTGGGTTTACCCTACCTATCGCCGCCAGCGGTGGGTTAAAACCCACCCTGCGTTTGTTTCAGCCCCACACATTCGCGCCATCCGTCCCACCCTTGGGCTGGTAATATCCGCCGCTTCGCCCATATTCCTAAGCTTAGCACACAGGAGGCCCCTATGACGACGTATCAGAAATCCGCCGAGCGTATTGCGGCGCTGACCACCGAGCAGTTTCGCGTCACGCAGCGGAATGGCACCGAGCGGCCGGGGACGGGGGAATATCTCGATAACCACGAGCCGGGGATTTATGTCGATATCGTCTCCGGTGAGCCGCTGTTTGCCTCATCCGACAAGTTTGAGAGCGGCTGCGGTTGGCCCAGTTTCACCAAGCCGATTGAACCCGCGCATGTCGCAGAGCTGCGCGATGGCAGCTTGGGGATGATGCGGATCGAGGTGCGATCCACCCATGGCGACAGCCATTTGGGGCATGTGTTCCCGGATGGGCCGCGCGACCGCGGTGGGTTGCGCTATTGCATCAACTCGGCCAGCTTGCGGTTCGTGCATCGCGATCAGATGCAGGCCGAAGGCTATGGCGATTACATCAATCAAGTGGAGGATGTGAAATGACACAGGAAACCGCAATTCTGGCAGGTGGCTGCTTTTGGGGCATGCAGGATCTGATCCGCAAGCGGCCCGGTGTGATCGCGACACGGGTGGGCTATACGGGCGGCGATGTGGCGAATGCGACCTATCGCAACCATGGCAGCCACGCCGAAGCGATTGCGATTGATTTTGATCCGGCGGTGATCAGCTACCGCGAACTGCTGGAGTTTTTCTTCCAGATCCACGATCCCAGCACCCCGGATCGGCAGGGCAATGATCGCGGGCCGTCTTATCGCTCGGGGATTTACTACACCTCTGACGCGCAGAAAGACGTGGCGCTGGATACGATTGCCGATGTGAACGCCAGCGGGCTTTGGCCGGGTAAAGTGGTGACGGAACTCGCCGCCGCCGGGCCATTCTGGTTGGCAGAGCCGGAGCATCAGGATTATCTGGAGCGCTTGCCGACGGGCTATACCTGCCACTTCATCCGGCCAAACTGGCGCCTGCCGCGTAGAGCGGCTGAATAAGGCGGTTGTCGCGTAGGGCTGCGGAGTAACACTCGGCCACCCATCGCAGGCCCGTAAGGCTTGCTGCTTGAAATCCCGGCGCGATGCGCGTATCTCGCCGGGAACCTCTTAGAAAGCGCGGAATCCGAAAATGGCAACGATCAATCCCGTCCAGTTCATGCAGCAGGTCCGCGCCGAGGTGGCCAAGGTGGCGTGGCCGTCGCGCCGCGAGGTGATGCTGACCACCGTGATGGTGTTCATCATGGCAGCCCTGACCGCGACCTTCTTCAGCCTAGTGGATTATGTGATCCGGCTGGGCCTGACGATGATCGTCACCGGATTCTAAACTAAACTCGTCAGGCCAAATCTGGCTGACAAAAGGCGAATTCCCTTGAATTAAGCGGTCTGGGGCGGTATTCCGCCCCAATCCAAAGGACAAAGGCGCGCAGCGATTCGGGTTGCGCGCTGTTTTTTGTTCGGGGCTCAAGATGGGCAAGGCGGATTAACCGCTTGAAAATACAGAACATTCGGGCGCAGAGGCGGCCGGGCAGACAAGGTGGAAGTGGCATGGCCAAGCGTTGGTATTCGGTAAGCGTTCTCTCGAACTTCGAGAAGAAAGTTGCCGAGCAGATCAGAACGGCCGTGGTGGAAGCCAACTTGGGCGAGGAAATCGACGAAGTTTTGGTGCCGACCGAAGAAGTCATCGAAGTGCGCCGTGGCAAGAAAGTGACCTCTGAGCGTCGCTTCATGCCAGGCTACGTTTTGGTGCGGATGGAAATGTCGAGCCAAGGCTATCACCTGATTTCTTCGATCAACCGTGTGACGGGGTTCCTCGGGCCGCAAGGCAAGCCGATGCCGATGCGCGACGCCGAAGTGAACCTGATCATGAACCGTGTCGAGGAAGGTCTGGAAGCGCCGCGCAACCTGATCCGGTTCGAGACTGGTGAGAAGGTCAAGGTCACGGACGGCCCGTTCGAAGGCTTTGACGGCATGGTCGAGGACGTGGATGAGGCGCACAGCCGCCTGAAGGTGTCGGTGTCGATCTTTGGTCGCGCCACCCCGGTCGAATTGGAATTCACTCAGGTGTCAAAAAACCTCTGAGTGCATCGCGTGGGAGGGAAGCGCTGCGGGAAACCCGGTGACAACCCGAACCACTAAACCGCAGCGCTTAATACCGAGCGTTCGCAGTGATAAAGGAGAGGCCACATGGCCAAGAAGATTATCGGCAGCTTGAAGCTGCAAGTGAAAGCAGGCCAAGCCAACCCATCCCCGCCGGTTGGTCCGGCGCTGGGTCAGCGCGGCTTGAACATCATGGCTTTCGTGAAAGAATTCAACGCGAAGACCGCTGATCTGGAACTGGGCACCCCCACTCCGGTCATCATCACCTATTACCAGGACAAGTCGTTCAGCCTGGAGCTGAAGACCGCGCCTGCGTCGTTCCTGCTGAAAAAGGCCGCTGGCCTGCCGCCCGTTGGCAAGCGCAACCGCGCCAAAGGCTCGGTCAAGCCGGGTCACACCGTTGCTGGTTCGGTGTCGCTGGCACAGATCCGCAAGATCGCAGAATCCAAAATGAAAGACCTGAATGCGAACTCTGTCGAGGCCGCAATGCAGGTGATCATGGGTTCGGCGAAATCCTGCGGCATCGAAGTGAAAGGGTAAGTCATGGCCAAGATTGGTAAACGGACTGCCGTTGCGCAGAAGGCTTTTGAAGGCAAATCGCTGATCACCGTGGAAGACGCTGTTGCGTTGATCAAATCGGCAGCTTCGGCGAAATTCGACGAGACGCTGGAAATCGCGATGAACCTCGGCGTTGATCCGCGTCACGCTGACCAAATGGTTCGCGGTGTGGTTGCTCTGCCGAACGGCACTGGCAAAACCGTGCGCGTCGCTGTGTTCGCGCGTGGCGCTAAGGCTGATGAAGCCAAAGCCGCTGGTGCTGACATCGTTGGTGCAGAAGACCTGATGGAAACCATCCAATCCGGCAAAATCGAGTTCGACCGTTGCATCGCAACGCCGGACATGATGCCGCTGGTGGGCCGTCTGGGCAAGATCCTTGGGCCGCGCAACCTGATGCCGAACCCGAAGGTTGGCACCGTGACGATGGACGTGAAAACGGCCGTTGAAGCTGCCAAGGGCGGCGAAGTGCAGTTTAAAGTCGAAAAAGCTGGCGTGATCCATGCTGGTATCGGCAAAGTCAGCTTCTCGGATGACAAGCTGGCCGAGAACGTCCGCGCTTTCGTCGAGGCTGTGACCCGCGCACGTCCGACCGGCGCCAAAGGCACTTACCTGAAAAAGGTATCGCTGGCATCGACCATGGGTCCGGGCGTTGCCTTGGATCTGGCTTCGGCTGCTGCGAAGTAATTGGTTTGGTGGGTTAGCGCCCACCATCCAAAAAGAATTCCCAACCCCTCGGGGAAGGGATGGTGGGGCAAAGGGGAAACCCGATGGCCCATCCTGTCCGAGACGGCCGGTGGCGCGCAAACGCCTTAATATCCTGCCTGAGATGGGGAACGAGATGATGTCGCCGTAAGGGGATTTTGGCTCGGGAACCGTAGCAAGGACCCGATGCTCGTCATAAGACGGGCTTAATTGAGCCGGGGGGAAACCCCCAACCTTGGAGTGAAACTGTGGATAGAGCCCAGAAAGAGAAAGTGGTCGATGAACTCGGCCAAATCTTCGCAAGCTCTGGCGTTGTAGTGGTCGCCCACTACGCGGGTATGACGGTTGCACAGATGCAGGACCTGCGCGCAAAAATGCGTGACGTAGGTGGGTCCGTTCGCGTTGCCAAGAACACGCTCGCCAAGATCGCCCTTGGTGGCAAGCCGTCTGAAAAGATGGGTGCGCTACTGACGGGCATGACCATGTTGTCCTTTTCGGAAGATCCAGTGGCTGCGGCCAAGGTCTGCGAAGCATATGCCAAGACGAACGATAAGTTCGTCATCATTGGCGGTGCAATGGGTGACACGGTTCTGGACCAGGCCGGTATCAAAGCCGTCGCTTCCATGCCATCGCGCGAAGAGCTTATCGCTCAGATCGTGTCGATGATTGGGGCGCCCGGGGCTGCTATCGCTGGTGCAATTGGCGCGCCTGCAAGCAACATCGCGAGCATTCTGTCGACCATCGAAGAAAAAGCAGCCGCTTAATCTTCGGACTCGCGTGGGGTTGATCCCCCACCTCGTTGGAACCATCTTAACTGAACGGAACATGAAATGTCTGATCTGAACAAATTGGCCGAACAAATCGTTGGCCTGACCCTCTTGCAAGCGCAAGAACTGAAAACCATCCTGAAAGACACCTATGGCATCGAGCCAGCTGCTGGTGGCGCTGTCATGATGGCTGCTGGCCCGGCTGCTGCAGCTGCTCCGGTTGAAGAGCAAACCGAGTTTGACGTTGTTTTGACCGAAGCTGGTCCGAACAAAATCAACGTCATCAAAGAAGTCCGCACCATCACCGGTCTGGGCCTGAAAGAAGCCAAAGACCTCGTTGAGGCCGGCGGCAAAGTCAAAGAAGGCGTTGGCAAAGCTGACGCTGAAGGCTTCAAGAAAACTCTGGAAGCGGCTGGCGCCAAGGTTGAACTGAAGTAATTTGCGCCGGGGTTCGCCTCGGTTCTGATTAGATGGCTGGGTCGGGGGGTATCCCTCGGCCCAGCTAATCGCGTCTTGGACTGCGCTTTTGCGAAAGCCCATTCCAAGGTGCGGTTAAGGTTCGGGAGCCACCCTAAGGGACGGGTGGCATGAATAGAACCTAGACCCCCTCTCGCCAATCGGCGCGCTTTCCGTGGCCCGACGGAAAGCCTGCCGGCGAAATTGAAAGGTTACGACGCACATGGCGCAAGCTTACGTTGGCCAGAAACGAATCCGCCGTTATTTCGGTAAAATTCGTGAAGTTCTGGAAATGCCGAACCTGATTGAGGTTCAAAAATCTTCCTATGATCTGTTCCTGCGCTCTGGCGACAGCGACAAGCCGCTGGATGGCGAAGGCATTCAGGGCACGTTCCAATCGGTGTTCCCGATCAAGGACTTCAATGAGACCGCCGTGCTTGAATTCGTCAAGTATGAGCTGGAAAAGCCGAAATACGACGTGGACGAGTGCCAGTCGCGCGACATGACCTATGCCGCGCCGCTGAAAGTTACCCTGCGTTTGATCGTGTTTGATGTCGACGAAACCACCGGGGCCCGGTCGGTCAAGGATATCAAAGAGCAAGACGTTTACATGGGCGACATGCCCCTGATGACCGGCAACGGCACCTTCGTGGTGAACGGCACCGAGCGCGTGATCGTGTCTCAGATGCACCGCTCGCCCGGCGTGTTCTTTGACCATGACAAGGGCAAAACCCATTCCTCGGGCAAATTGCTGTTCGCCTGCCGGATCATTCCCTACCGTGGTTCGTGGCTGGACTTTGAGTTCGACGCCAAAGACATCGTGTTCGCGCGCATCGACCGTCGCCGGAAACTGCCGGTCACCACGCTGCTTTATGCGTTGGGGATGGACCAAGAAGGCATCATGGATGCCTATTACCAGACCGTGATGTTCAAGTTCCAAAAGAACAAAGGCTGGGTCACCAAGTTCTTCCCGGACCGTATCCGGGGCACCCGCCCGACCTATGATATCGTCGACGCCGATTCCGGCGAAGTGATCTGCAAGGCTGGCGAGAAAATGACGCCGCGGATGGCAAGCGATCTGGCGAAAACCGGCAAGGTCACTGACCTGCTGGTGCCGTACGATCACATCGTGGGTCGCTATGTCAGCAAAGACATCATCAACGAAGAAACCGGCGAGATCTGGGTCGAAGCTGGCGATGAATTGACGATGGAATACGACCGCGACGGCGAGCCTAAGGGCGGTTCGCTCAAGCTGTTGCTCGATCAAGGCATCACCGAGATTCCGGTGCTGGATATCGACAACGTCAACGTCGGTCCCTACATGCGCAACACCATGGCCGCCGATAAGAACATGGGCCGTGACACCGCGCTGATGGACATCTACCGCGTGATGCGTCCGGGCGAGCCGCCGACCGTTGAAGCGGCTTCGCAGCTGTTCGACACGCTGTTCTTCGATAGCGAGCGTTATGATCTTTCGGCGGTTGGCCGGGTGAAAATGAACATGCGTCTGGATCTGGGTCGCCCGGATACTCAGCGCACGCTCGACCGTGCCGATATTGTCGCTTGTATCAAAGCCTTGACCGAGCTGCGCGATGGCAAGGGCGAGATTGACGACATCGATCACCTCGGCAACCGTCGTGTGCGTTCGGTTGGTGAATTGATGGAAAACCAGTACCGCGTTGGTCTGCTCCGCATGGAGCGCGCGATCAAGGAGCGTATGTCTTCCGTTGAGATCGACACGATCATGCCGCAAGACCTGATCAACGCCAAACCTGCAGCGGCTGCGGTGCGGGAATTCTTCGGCTCCAGCCAGTTGTCGCAGTTCATGGACCAAACCAACCCACTGTCGGAAGTCACCCACAAGCGCCGTCTTTCGGCACTGGGGCCAGGCGGTTTGACCCGCGAACGTGCAGGCTTTGAAGTGCGCGACGTTCACCCGACCCACTACGGCCGGATGTGTCCGATTGAAACGCCAGAAGGTCAGAACATCGGTCTGATCAACTCTTTGGCGACCTTCGCGCGCGTGAACAAGTATGGCTTCATTGAGACGCCATACCGCAAAGTGATCGACAACAAGGTGACCGACGAAGTCGTCTACATGTCGGCGACTGAGGAAATGCGTCACACCGTGGCGCAGGCCAACGCTGCACAGGATGCGGAAGGCCGCTTCACCGACGATCTGATTTCGTCGCGTAAAGCCGGTGACTTCATGCTGAACCCGCCAGAAGCCATCGACCTGATCGACGTGTCGCCGAAACAGTTGGTTTCGGTCGCGGCATCCTTGATCCCGTTCCTTGAAAACGACGACGCTAACCGCGCCTTGATGGGCTCGAACATGCAACGTCAGGCGGTTCCGTTGCTGCAAGCCGATGCCCCGTTCGTCGGCACCGGGATTGAAGCCGTGGTTGCGCGCGACTCAGGTGCGGCCATCATGGCCCGCCGCGCTGGCGTGATCGACCAGGTTGATGCGACGCGTATCGTTGTGCGCGCGACGGAAATGCTGGAACCCGGCGAGCCGGGCGTCGACATCTACCGTCTGCGCAAGTTCAAACGCTCGAACCAATCGTCCTGCATCAACCAGCGTCCGCTGGTGAAGGTCGGTGACACCGTTCTGCGCACCGAAGTCATCGCCGACGGCCCCTGCACCGACTTGGGCGAACTGGCCTTGGGCCGGAACGTCGTCGTGGCCTTCATGCCGTGGAATGGCTACAACTATGAAGACAGTATCCTGATTTCGGAACGCATTCTGAAAGACGACGTGTTCACCTCGATCCACATCGAAGAATACGAAGTCGCAGCCCGCGATACGAAACTGGGGCCAGAGGAAATCACCCGCGATATCCCGAACGTCGGCGAGGAAGCCCTGCGCAACCTCGACGAAGCCGGTATCGTTTACATCGGCGCTGACGTGCTGCCGGGCGATATTCTTGTGGGTAAGATTACGCCGAAGGGCGAATCGCCGATGACCCCGGAAGAAAAACTGCTGCGGGCGATCTTTGGTGAAAAAGCCTCGGACGTGCGCGACACCTCGCTGAAACTGCCGCCGGGTGCGTTTGGTACAATCGTCGAAGTGCGGGTGTTCAACCGTCATGGCGTTGATAAAGACGAGCGCGCGCTGCAAATTGAGCGTGAAGAAGTCGAACGTCTGGCACGTGACCGCGACGATGAGTTGGCGATCCTTGAGCGCAACATCTACTCGCGTCTGAAAACTCTGATCACCGGCAAAGTTGCCGTGAAAGGGCCGAAAGGCATCAAAGCGGGCTCGGTGATCGACGCTGAATTGCTCGGCACTTTGTCGCGCGGTCAGTGGTGGCAGCTGGCGCTGGAAGGTGAGGCTGACGCTAAGGATGTCGAAGCCCTGCACGACCAGTTCGAAGCGCAGAAACGCGCCCTCGACAACCGTTTCGACGACAAGGTTGAAAAGGTCCGTCGCGGCGACGATCTGCCTCCGGGCGTGATGAAGATGGTCAAAGTCTTCGTCGCGGTGAAGCGCAAGCTGCAACCGGGCGATAAAATGGCGGGTCGTCACGGCAACAAGGGCGTGGTTTCCAAGGTTGTGCCTGTCGAAGACATGCCGTTCCTTGCTGATGGCACCGCGGTTGACATCGTTCTGAACCCGCTCGGCGTGCCGTCGCGGATGAACGTTGGTCAGATCCTTGAGACGCATATGGGCTGGGCCGCGCGTGGCCTTGGCATCCGCATCGACGACGCTCTGAAAGAGTATCGCCGTTCGGGTGACATGACCCCGGTGCGCGACGCTGTGCGCTATGCTTATGGCGATGAGGCTTATGAGGAATCCTTCGCGGATCGCTCGGAAGCTGATTTCCTCGAACTGGCGGGCAACGTGACCAAAGGCGTGCCGATTGCATCGCCGGTGTTCGACGGTGCGAAAGAATCTGACGTGAACGACGCGCTGACCCGCGCTGGCTTCGATACGTCGGGCCAGTCGGTGGTGTTCGATGGCCGTTCGGGCGAGCAATTCGCACGTAAGGTCACGGTTGGCGTAAAGTATATGCTGAAACTTCACCACTTGGTGGATGACAAGCTGCACGCACGCTCGACCGGGCCTTACAGCCTTGTCACGCAGCAGCCGTTGGGCGGTAAAGCCCAGTTCGGCGGCCAGCGTCTCGGCGAGATGGAGGTCTGGGCGCTTGAGGCTTACGGCGCCGCTTACACCCTGCAGGAAATGCTGACGGTGAAATCGGATGACGTTGCAGGCCGCACCAAGGTCTACGAGTCGATCGTCAAAGGCGAAGACAATTTCGAGGCTGGCGTGCCAGAATCGTTCAACGTTCTCGTCAAAGAGGTCCGCGGTTTGGGCCTCAACATGGAACTCCTGGATGCGGAGGAAGAGTGACGCGAAAGGTGGGATAGAACCCCACCCTACGCCGACCTGTAGGGTGGGTTTTCAACCCACCTTACCCTTCCCCCGCAACCCACATTCTTAGGAATTGAAATGAACCAGGAACTCTCGACCAACCCGTTCAACCCGGTTGCGCCCGTCAAGACGTTTGATGAGATCAAGATCAGCTTGGCCTCGCCGGAACGTATTCTGTCGTGGTCTTTCGGTGAGATCAAAAAGCCCGAAACCATCAACTACCGCACGTTCAAGCCCGAGCGTGACGGTCTGTTCTGCGCGCGGATCTTTGGCCCGATCAAGGATTACGAATGCCTGTGCGGCAAATACAAGCGTATGAAATATCGCGGCGTTGTCTGCGAAAAATGTGGCGTTGAAGTCACGCTGCAAAAGGTCCGCCGCGAGCGGATGGGCCATATCGAACTGGCCTCGCCGGTTGCACACATCTGGTTCCTGAAATCGCTGCCAAGCCGCATCGGCCTGATGCTGGACATGACGCTGCGGGATCTGGAACGCGTTCTCTACTTCGAAAACTATGTGGTGATCGAGCCGGGTCTGACCGACCTGACCTATCAGCAACAGCTGACCGAAGAAGAATACCTCGACGCGCAAGACCAATATGGCGCTGACGCTTTCACCGCCAACATCGGCGCTGAAGCGATCCGCGAAATGCTGGCCGCGATTGATCTGGAAACCACGGCTGAACAACTGCGGGCTGACCTGAAAGAGGCCACTGGCGAGCTGAAACCGAAAAAGATCATCAAGCGTCTGAAGATCGTCGAGAGCTTCCTGGAATCCGGCAACCGCCCGGAATGGATGGTCTTGACCGTTCTTCCGGTCATTCCGCCGGAACTGCGTCCGCTGGTGCCGCTGGATGGTGGCCGCTTTGCGACCTCTGACCTCAACGACCTTTACCGTCGCGTCATCAACCGCAACAACCGTCTGAAGCGCCTGATCGAGTTGCGCGCGCCCGATATCATCGTGCGCAACGAAAAGCGCATGTTGCAAGAAGCTGTGGACGCGTTGTTCGACAACGGTCGTCGTGGCCGTGTCATCACCGGCACCAACAAGCGCCCGCTGAAGTCGCTGTCCGACATGCTCAAGGGCAAACAGGGCCGCTTCCGTCAGAACTTGCTCGGCAAGCGCGTCGACTTCTCGGGTCGTTCGGTTATCGTGACCGGGCCGGAACTCAAGCTGCACCAGTGCGGCTTGCCGAAGAAGATGGCGCTCGAACTGTTCAAGCCGTTCATCTACTCGCGTCTGGAGGCCAAAGGGCTTTCCAGCACCGTGAAGCAGGCGAAAAAGCTGGTCGAAAAAGAGCGTCCCGAAGTTTGGGATATCCTCGACGAAGTGATCCGCGAACACCCGGTTCTGCTGAACCGTGCGCCAACGCTGCACCGTCTGGGCATCCAGGCGTTTGAACCGATCCTGATCGAAGGTAAGGCTATCCAGCTGCACCCGCTGGTCTGCTCGGCCTTCAACGCGGACTTCGACGGCGACCAAATGGCTGTGCACGTCCCGCTTTCGCTGGAAGCCCAGCTTGAAGCCCGCGTGTTGATGATGTCGACCAACAACGTTCTGTCGCCTGCTAACGGTGCGCCGATTATCGTGCCGTCGCAGGATATGGTGCTCGGCCTCTACTACACCACCATGCAGCGTCAGGGCATGGTCGGCGAAGGCATGATCTTCACCGACATTGATGAAGTCGAACACGCTCTGGCCGCTGGTTCGGTGCATCTGCACGCCAAAATCCAAGGTCGTCTGCGTCAAGTGGATGAGCATGGCAATATCGTCTGGAAGCGGTTTGAAACCACCCCCGGCCGTCTGCGTCTGGGCAATCTTCTGCCGCTGAACGCCAAAGCGCCGTTTGACCTTGTGAACCGTTTGCTGCGGAAAAAAGACGTGCAAACCGTCATCGACACCGTCTACCGCTACTGCGGCCAGAAAGAATCGGTGATCTTCTGCGACCAGATCATGGGTCTCGGCTTCCGTGAGGCGTTCAAGGCTGGCATCTCGTTTGGTAAAGACGACATGCTGATCCCGGACACCAAATGGCCGATCGTCAACGAAGTCCGCGATCAGGTGAAAGAGTTCGAGCAGCAATATATGGACGGCCTGATCACTCAGGGCGAGAAGTATAACAAAGTTGTCGATGCTTGGTCGAAGTGTTCCGACAAAGTTGCTGCCGACATGATGGCCTCAATTTCCGCCGTACATTACGACTCGGTCGGCGCGGAAAAAGAGCCGAACTCGGTCTATATGATGTCGCACTCTGGGGCACGGGGTTCGCCTGCACAGATGAAACAGCTGGGCGGTATGCGCGGTCTGATGGCCAAGCCGAATGGCGAGATCATTGAAACGCCGATCATCTCGAACTTTAAAGAGGGTCTGACGGTTCTCGAATACTTCAACTCGACCCACGGCGCCCGTAAAGGCCTCGCGGACACCGCGTTGAAGACCGCAAACTCCGGCTACCTGACCCGCCGTCTGGTGGACGTGGCGCAGGACTGCATCGTGCGTTCGCATGATTGCGGCACCGACCGCGGCATCACCGCCGATGTGGCTGTGAACGATGGTGAAGTCGTGCAATCTCTGGCCGAGCGCGTGCTGGGCCGGGTGGCTGCCGATGACATCGTCGTGCCGTTGACCGGTGAAGTGCTGGTGGCGCGCGGCGAGTTGATCGACGAACGCCGTGCCGATGCGATCCACAACGCGGGCGTGGCCTCGGCCCGTATCCGCAGCCCGCTGACCTGTGACGCCGAAGAAGGCGTCTGCGCCATGTGCTATGGCCGTGACTTGGCCCGTGGTACTTTGGTCAACCAAGGCGAAGCTGTCGGCATCATCGCCGCGCAGTCGATTGGTGAGCCGGGCACTCAGCTGACGATGCGGACGTTCCACATCGGCGGTATTGCCCAAGGTGGCCAACAGTCGTTCCTGGAAGCCAGCCAAGAAGGCAAGATCGAGTTCCGCAACGCCAACCTGCTGACCAATGTGAACGGTGAGCAGATCGTGATCGGCCGGAACATGTCGATCGCCATCGTGGACGAAGCGGGCCAAGACCGCGCCGTCCACAAGCTGACCTATGGCGCGAAACTGCATGCCAAAGACGGCATCGCGGTGAAGCGTGGCACCAAGCTGTTCGAATGGGATCCCTATACCTTGCCGATCATCGCCGAAAAGGCGGGGGTTGCTCGGTTCAAGGATCTGATCGCGGGCATCTCGGTGCGCGAAGATACCGATGAAGCGACAGGCATGACGCAGAAGATCGTGTCGGACTGGCGCTCGGCTCCGAAAGGTGGCGATCTGAAGCCCGAAGTCATCGTGATGGACCCGGCAACCGGGGAGCCTGTGCGCAACGACGGCGGCCATCCGATCAGCTATCCGATGTCGGTCGATGCGGTTCTCTCGGTCGAAGACGGCCAAGAACTGGTGCCGGGTGACGTTGTGGCGCGTATTCCGCGCGAAGGTGCCAAGACCAAGGACATCACCGGGGGTCTTCCCCGCGTGGCCGAATTGTTCGAAGCCCGTCGCCCGAAAGACCACGCCATCATCGCGGAAGCCGATGGTTATGTGCGCTTTGGCAAAGACTACAAAAACAAGCGCCGCATCACGGTTGAACCCGTTGATGAGACGCTGCAAGCGCAGGAATATATGATCCCGAAGGGCAAGCATATTCCGGTGCAAGAAGGCGATTTCGTCCAGAAGGGCGATTACATCATGGACGGTAACCCCGCGCCGCATGACATCCTGCGTATCTTGGGTGTCGAAGCGCTGGCGAACTACATGATCGACGAAGTGCAGGACGTGTATCGCTTGCAGGGCGTGAAGATCAACGACAAGCACATCGAGGTGATCGTTCGCCAGATGCTGCAAAAGTTTGAGATCCTCGACTCCGGGGAGACCACGCTGCTCAAAGGCGAAAACGTCGACAAGCACGAGCTTGACGAGGCCAACGACAAAGCCGCATCGCATGGTATGCGTCTGGCTACCGCTGAACCGATCCTTCTGGGGATCACCAAGGCGTCGCTGCAAACCCGCAGCTTCATCTCGGCGGCGTCGTTCCAGGAAACCACGCGGGTTCTCACCGAGGCTTCGGTGCAGGGCAAGCGCGACAAACTGGTCGGCCTGAAAGAGAACGTCATCGTCGGCCGTCTGATCCCGGCAGGCACCGGCGGGGCAACCCGTGTGGTGAAAGCCGTGGCAGCCGACCGCGATACCGTGGTGATCGACGCGCGCCGCTCGGAAGCCGAAGTTGCCGCCGCTCTGGCTGCTCCGATGGTGGCAGCGCCTGCCGCCTTCGCATCGGACAGCCGCGACGAGTGATCGTCTGAGATGACAAGCAAAGGCCCCTTGGGAAACCAAGGGGCCTTTTGCATTTCCGAGCAGACCACAAGCCGCAGGAGAATCGATCTAATTTGACTAAAATTTGCTTTCAGACTGGCTTAAATATTCCACGGGGGTCCGGGGGTGTGAAACCCCCGGCGCGCCGCCGCCATAGCGCGGTTTGTCCCCTAGACCCTTCGCGCCAAACCTGAAACACTCAGATAGATCACCGTAGCCCGAGGCCAATGCACCTGCACCCGCGCCACTTTCTGACCCTGCTGAACCGGCTTGGCCTCTGGCTCGCCCTGCCGCTGCTGTTGGCGTTGCTGCCCTATCAACAGGCCAATCTGCACAGCCCGCAGGTCGCCGCCGTCAGCGTGCAAACCCCGCTTGGCCTAGTAGCACCGCTTAAAACCAGCCAGGTCAAACCTGCGGTATCCGAGCCTGCGCCGCGCCTGATCTTGTTGGCAAATAGCGCCACATCGGCCTTACCACCGCATCGCCCCGGCTTTCACTTCGTGGTGACGCAGCGCCAGAGCCATCGCGTTTTCCACAAGCTGAACCAATCGTGGCACGCCCGCGCGCCTCCCGCCTTGCGTGTCGCAACCCTGATCTGACCGCCGCATGCTGTGCCTTTGCACGCATGCGGTTGACGCATGTAACGCAAGGAAAACACATGAATCTTCAAAACACAAAGACCGCCGATACGCCCGATCAAACCTCACAAGATCCCCCGTTTGAAAGTGGTAAAACCATCCTGATCAACTGGATCATCGTCGCCCTCGGCCTAGGCGGCATCGCAGCCCTCGGCTCCATCCTCCCCGAATTGCTCTGAGGTTCAAATGAAAAGCAACACCCTGAAATTCACCATCGCCGCCCTGATCGCCCTCGCTATCCTTGGCGGCGATTTCATCTCATCGCTGACGCTGTAAGAAGGGCAGGGCGCAGGATAACCCCTGCGTCCTATCTATAACAGGCTTGGAAAGCGTGACATCGCAGCGAGAAGCGGATAAGGCGATCTGGCACACCAGCAATTCAAAGCGAATGACGCCCCTATGACCCGACCCGCCACAGAACGAGAATGTGACGTTACCGCTCCGAAAGGGGACACGGTCTAGCGTTTTGCGCGTGTTCACATGCTTGGTCTTTGGCAGAGAGTCTCTCGCCCCAAGGTCAAGATTTCGGGCGGCACCCAAAAGGGTTGCCGCCTTTTTCATTTCGAACAAAGGAGTTCCGGCCATGCAACATGCGCCGATTGAGGAAACCGAAGAAGGCGAAGAACGCGCGTTCGTCCCTTCTAAATTTGCCCTGAACCATACGACATCTGACGTTTCAGACAGCACCTTAAGCGCATTGCGCTTGAGAACGGCGAAGCATTGATGCCACACTAAGCTATTGATTTAGTTAAATAAAATTATTGACCATATGTGCAGCAGGGGGTAGAGATGCGCTACACCAGACGGGGCGTTCGTCTAGGGGTTAGGACATCTGCCTTTCATGCAGAAAACGCCGGTTCGAATCCGGTACGCCCTACCATCTGGTGTGAAAGGTGCTTTTGGGGCATTCGTCTAGCGGTCTAGGACGCCTGTTTCTCAGACAGGAAATCGCCGGTTCGAATCCGGTATGCCCTACCATCTTCAAGCATGGACAAATTGGCGCCAACGCGTCCAAAATCTTAACAAACCCTTAAATCCACCACCCTATCCCCTTGAATCAAAACACATAAAAAACGTCCCGAGTTGGGACCACCCCAAAACCCTCCCCTCTTCCCCCCGCCACCCCCACCTGATACCCATCCGAGCGGGGGAACACATGGCCATTTCAGACAACCTGCGCGGCGCGCTTTATATGAACCTGTCGATGTTCGCCTTCACGGTGAACGACGCGATCATGAAATCCCTAACCCACGCACTCCCACTCTACCAAACCATCGCCCTACGCGGCACCGTCGCGGTGCTGGGCCTGCTGATCCTCGCCCGCGTCAACGGCGGTCTACGCCTGCCCGCAGCCCCCCACGACCGCGCCCTGATCGCCCTGCGATCCCTCGCCGATGTGGCCGCAACGATCCTGTTCCTGACCGCCCTGAAACACATGCCGCTCGCCACCCTATCGGCGGTGATGCAAGTCACCCCCCTCGCCGTCACCCTCGCAGCCGCGCTGTATTACAAAGACCAGATCGGCTGGCGGCGGATGCTGGCGATCTTCATCGGTTTCCTCGGCGTGATGCTGATCATCCGTCCGGGGATGGAGGGCTTCACCATCTGGTCGGTGCTGGGCCTCGGCTCGGTCGCCACCGTGGTCTTCCGCGACCTTTCCGTGCGCCGTCTCAGCGGAACCGTGCCGTCGCAAGTGGTCGCCCTCGGCGCAGGTTTCGCCGTGATGGTGATGGGCTTCATCGGATCGGCGATTGAAGGCTGGCAGCAAATCACCCCCCTGCAAGCCCTGCAACTCTTGGGCTCTGGCGGCACGGTGATCGTCGGCTATATCTGTTCTGTCAGCGCGATGCGGGTCGGTGACATCGGCTTTGTCGCTCCGTTCCGCTACATGTCGCTGTTGTGGGCGATCATCCTCGGTTGGGTGTTCTTCGCGACTTTCCCGGATGGCTACGCCCTGATCGGTGCTGCGATTGTGGTCGCCACCGGCATCTACACCCTGCTGCGCGAGCGAAAACTGCGCCAACTTGCCCGCGCCGCTGCGTGACAGTTTGCAAGGCCAGCGCCGCTGGCCTATAGCAAGCAAAAGCGCAGGCCTTTAAGGTCAGGAACCCGATGACCCGTATTTCCGTAGTGATCCCCGCCAAGAACGAGGCCGAGAATATCGTTGCCCTTGTCGAAGGCATCGACCGCGCGCTGGCGGGCCATGAGCCGTTTGAGATCATCGTCGTCGATGATTGTTCGACCGATAATTCGGTGGCGGTTCTGCAAGCCCGCGCCGCCACGATGCCACATCTGCGGATTGTCCGGCATGACCGCTCCGGCGGACAATCGGCTGCGGTTCATTCGGGCGTGAAAGCCGCAACTGCCCCGGTGATCTGCACCTTGGACGGCGACGGCCAGAACCCGCCCGAGGAACTGCCAAAGCTGGTCGCCCCAATCCTGAACGACACAAGTGGGCGCATCGGTCTGGTGGCGGGGCAGCGGGTGGATCGGCAGGACACGTGGTCGAAGAAATACGCCTCAAAATTCGCCAACGGTATTCGCGGCTGGATGTTGCAGGATGGCACGCGGGATACCGGCTGCGGGCTGAAGGCGTTCCGGCGGGAGGGCTTTCTGGACCTGCCGTATTTCGATCACATGCACCGCTATCTGCCCGCTTTGTTCAACCGAGACGGTTGGCAGGTCGCGCATGTCGATGTCAGCCATCGCCCGCGCGGGGCAGGGCGGTCGAACTATTCCAACCTTCAGCGGGCTTTGGTTGGGGTGGTTGATCTGTTTGGCGTGGCTTGGCTGTTGCGGCGCAAGAAGAAGGCGCGCGTGGTTGGTGACGACAAATGATGCACGATCTGCTGACCAAGCTGGGCGCAAGCTCGGCCACTGACATTATTTGGCTGACCGTCGGCTTGCTCGGCCAGCTGATGTTCACCGGCCGCTTTATCGTGCAATGGATCGCGTCAGAGCGCGCGGGTAAATCGGTGATGCCCGTCGCCTTTTGGTATTTCTCGATCATCGGCGGGCTGATCGTTTTGGCCTACGGCATTCACAAGCTGGATCTGGTGATCATCCTCGGCCAGTTGCCGGGGGTGGTGGTGTATAGCCGGAACCTGTGGCTGATCCATAAGGGCAAAGATGGCCAGCTTGAGTAAAGTCGAATGGTTCCGCCCGGCACTGCTGATCGTCACCGTGATCACGCTGCTGCGCTGGCTGTTGCTGGCGTTTGACCGCACCGATCTTTATGTCGATGAGTCGCAATACTGGCTCTGGGGTCAGCATTTCGCCTTCGGCTATTACTCAAAACCGCCGCTGATTGGCTGGCTGATAGGCACGGTGACGACACTCGTGGGCAGCGACAGCACCTTTTGGGTGCGGATGCCGGGGGCGTTTTTGCACGGGGCTACCGCGCTGATCCTCGGCGCATGGGCCGCACGACTTTATGCCCCGCGCGCGGCGATCCTGTCCGCTGCGGCCTATGCCACAGTGCCATTCGCCGCCTTGGGCAGCCTGCTGATCTCGACCGATACCGTGATGGCACCGTTCTTCGCCGCCGCGCTTTATGCGCATCATCGCCTGCTGGAAACCCGCGCGCCCAAATTTGCTCTCTGGGCCGGGGTGGCGATTGGCGCGGCCTTCATGGCGAAATATGCGGCGATTTACTTCCTGATCGGCGTGGCTTTGGCAGCATTGCGGCCTGAGGGCCGGATCGGTTGGCGCAATGCCACGCTGATGCTGCTGGCCTTTGCCGTGGTGATTTCGGGCAACCTGATCTGGAACATCTTGCACCAGTTCACCACGATCTCGCACACCGTCGATAATGTCGGCTGGGTGCGGCAGGACAATCCTCTCGCCGCGCTGAATTTCGCCAGTGCTGCGGAGTTTATCTTCAGCCAATTCGCCGTCACAGGCCCGGTGATCTTTGCCGCGATGCTGCTGGCGATCCGAAAACTGCCGATCCAAGCCGCCTTCATGATCCCGCCCTTGCTGGTTGTCACCATCCAAGCCCTGCTGGGAACCGCGCAAGCCAACTGGGCGGTTGCTGCCTATTTCGCCGGTATCCCGCTCGCCATTGGGTTGCTGCAAAGCCGCCCGCGGTGGCTGACCGTATCCTTCGCCGTAAGCGCGGTATTCTGCATCACCCTCCCGCTACTGACCATCTTCACCGGCATCCAATGGCAGGGCGCACCATTGATTGAGCGGCAGTTGGGCCGCGCCGCGATGAGCCGTCAGATCTTCGCCATCGCTCACGCGCAGGACAACCCGCCGATCCTTGCCGATAATCGCAGCGTTTTGGCCGATCTGTTCTACACAGGGCAATCCGAGGGTTTGACCTATTACGCCCCCCGCCCGCAGGGGCGCGCGCAAAACCACTACGAACAAAGCTATCCACTGCCTGCCAATCTGACGGGGCCGCTGCTGTGGATCACCAAATCCGCACCCGCCTGCGCCACCGCGACCTATCCGTTGGATGCCACCGGAGGCGCCTACCGCAAATCCGGGTTTGCGGCTTATCTCGTGCCCGCCGCATGTGCCAATGCCCAGCAATAGCATTATCGCGGCGCTCGTGGCCCTGATCGGGCTGACCTTGCTGGTGTTCGGCATTTGGCCGGGGATTGATCTGGCGGTGTCGGGGTTTTTCCACGATGCGAGTTTGCCGGGGGCCAGTGGCTTTGCGGTCCGGCACATCGGCTGGATTGAGGCGCTGCGCAATCTGATCTGGGATGGCACGCTGCTGATGCCGCTGCTGGCGGCGGTGCTGCTGGGCTGGTCGCTTTGGCGCAAAACCTCCGGCTGGTTCTGGGGTTATATTCTGGCGCTGTTCCTGATCGGGCCGGGCCTGATCGTCAACGCGGGCTTCAAGGCCTATTGGGGCCGCGCGCGTCCCTCTAATGTCATCGACTTCGGCGGTACAGCGCAGTTTACCCCGGCATGGCAGATCAGCGACCAATGCGCCAAGAACTGCTCTTTCGTCTCAGGTGAGGGGGCAGGGGCCACCGCGCTGACCATCGCCCTGATACTGATTCTGCTCCGTTACCGCAGCCACATTGCGTTCCCGCTGTATCGCGCAGCCCAAGCCCTGACACTGGCAAGCCTTGCCTTCGTCGGCTGGCAACGCATTGCCGCTGGCGGGCATTTCCTGTCCGACGTGCTGCTTTCCGCCCTGCTGGTCAGCCTGATCGCCGCGATTCTCGCCCGCCTGATGCTGAACCAAGCCACATCCAGCCGCTGACCCCTGCACCTGTTGACATCCCGACCGACTCTGTCTATCAGCCGCGCTATCCAAGGCTCCCTCTCTCTTTTGGGCCATAGGATTCTATGCTTGATGTGGTCATGATCCGGGTTCAAACCTCGATCCTCTGGAATTCCACCGCAACGCCCCTTCTGGGTGTCGTTTGCGGTTTTATCTTTTTGTGGTTCGCACAAGAAGGCGTCGAGAAGCAGTGCCCCGCACACCGGGGCGAGTATTGACAGTCCCTTAACGGGGCAACACGAGGTAGCTGAATGCCGACTATTCAACAGCTTATCCGCAAACCGCGGGAGCCTAACGTCCGCAAGTCCAAGTCGCAGCACTTGGAATCTTGCCCGCAGAAACGTGGCGTTTGTACGCGCGTTTACACCACCACTCCGAAAAAGCCGAACTCGGCAATGCGGAAAGTCGCAAAAGTGCGTCTGACCAACTCGTTCGAAGTGATCTGCTATATCCCCGGTGAAAAGCACAACCTTCAGGAACACTCTGTGGTTCTGATCCGCGGCGGCCGTATCAAGGATTTGCCCGGCGTGCGCTACCACATCCTTCGCGGTGTTCTCGATACGCAAGGCGTCAAAGAGCGTCGCCAGCGTCGTTCGAAATACGGCGCTAAGCGTCCGAAGTGAGGAGATAGAATATGTCACGTCGTCACGCCGCTGAAAAACGCGAGATTCTGCCTGATGCCAAATATGGCGATCGGGTTCTGACCAAATTCATGAACAACCTGATGCTCGACGGCAAAAAGTCGGTCGCAGAAGGCATCGTGTATGGCGCACTTGAGCGGGTTCAGACCCGTCTGAAGCGTCAGCCGATCGAATGCTTCCATGAAGCTTTGGAAAACGTCAAACCTTCCGTCGAAGTGCGTTCGCGCCGCGTCGGTGGTGCAACCTACCAGGTTCCGGTTGAAGTCCGCACCGAGCGCCGCGAAGCGCTTGCTATCCGTTGGCTGATCATCGCTGCGCGCAAGCGTAACGAAAACACCATGGAAGAGCGTTTGGCTGCAGAATTGTCGGATGCTGTGAACAACCGTGGTACGGCTGTTAAGAAACGCGAAGATACCCACAAGATGGCAGATGCTAACAAAGCATTCAGCCACTACCGCTGGTAAGAGGGCATCATGGCACGCGAATATCCGCTGGAACGCTACCGCAATTTCGGCATCATCGCTCACATCGACGCGGGTAAAACCACGACGACCGAGCGTATTCTGTACTACACAGGCAAATCCCACAAAATCGGGGAAGTTCATGATGGCGCAGCCACCATGGACTGGATGGAGCAAGAGCAAGAGCGTGGCATCACGATCACTTCTGCTGCAACCACCACGTTCTGGGAACGCACCATTGATCCGGGCCTAGAGCACGCACGTGCTGACAAGTTCCGTTTCAACATCATCGACACCCCCGGACACGTTGACTTCACCATTGAAGTTGAGCGTTCGTTGGCGGTTCTCGATGGCGCTGTTGTCCTGCTGGACGGCAACGCGGGCGTTGAGCCGCAAACCGAAACCGTTTGGCGTCAAGCCGACCGCTATAAGGTTCCGCGTATCGTTTTTGTCAACAAAATGGACAAAACCGGCGCTGACTTCTTCAACTGCGTCAAGATGATCAAAGACCGCACCGGCGCGAACGCGATGCCGATCGTTCTGCCGATTGGCGCGGAAGACAAGCTGGAAGGCATCATCGACCTCGTGACCATGGAAGAATGGGTGTATGAGGGCGAAGATCTGGGTGCATCCTGGGTGCGTCAGCCGATCCGTGCGTCTTTGAAAGCTGAAGCCGACGAATGGCGTCTGAACCTGCTGGAAAATGCAGTGGGTCAAGACGATGCGGCGATGGAAGCTTACCTTGAAGGCAACGAGCCTGATGAAGCCACTTTGCGTGCGCTGATCCGTAAGGGCACGCTCGCCATTGAGTTCATTCCGGTTATGGCGGGTTCTGCGTTCAAAAACAAAGGCGTGCAGCCGTTGTTGAACGCCGTGATCGACTATCTGCCGACGCCTTTGGACGTGCCGCCTTACATGGGCTTCAAACCCGGTGATGAGACGGAAACCCGGAACATCGCACGTTCGGCTTCGGACGAGCAGCCGTTCTCGGCTTTGGCGTTCAAGATCATGAACGACCCCTTCGTGGGCTCTCTCACCTTCACGCGCATCTATTCCGGCACCCTGTCTAAGGGCGACGCGATGCTGAATGCGACCAAAGAGCGTAAAGAGCGCGTTGGCCGTATGATGATGATGCACGCGATTGATCGTGAAGAAATCGCGGAAGCATTTGCAGGCGACATCATCGCTTTGGGCGGCTTGAAAGAGACCACCACCGGCGACACGCTTTGCGATCCGGCACACCCCGTCGTTCTTGAAACCATGACCTTCCCGGTCCCGGTGATCGAGATCGCGGTCGAGCCGAAAACCAAAGCCGACCAAGAAAAGATGGGCATCGCTTTGGCCCGTCTGGCTGCCGAGGATCCATCCTTCCGCGTTGAAACCGATATTGAATCGGGTCAGACGATCATGAAGGGCATGGGCGAACTTCACCTCGACATCCTCGTTGACCGTATGCGCCGCGAATTCAAGGTTGAAGCCAACATCGGCGCGCCGCAGGTGGCTTACCGCGAGACCATCTCGCGCGAGCATGAGATCGACTACACGCACAAGAAACAAACCGGTGGTACCGGCCAGTTCGCGCGCGTCAAGCTGATCATCTCGCCGACGGAACCGGGCGAAGGCTATTCGTTCGAGGCCAAAGTGGTTGGTGGTTCGGTGCCGAAGGAATATATCCCCGGCGTTGAAAAAGGCATCAAGTCGGTGATGGATTCCGGTCCGCTCGCAGGCTTCCCGGTGATCGACTTCAAAGTGTCGCTGATCGACGGGGCTTACCATGACGTTGACTCGAGCGTTCTTGCGTTTGAAATCGCGGCACGCGCAGCAATGCGTGAAGGGCTGAAGAAAGCCGGCGCTAAGCTGCTGGAACCGATCATGAAAGTCGAAGTCGTAACGCCAGAAGAATACACTGGCGGCGTCATCGGCGACTTGACCTCGCGTCGGGGCATGATCAACGGCCAGGACAGCCGCGGCAACGCGAACGTCATCGCCGCTATGGTGCCTTTGGCGAACATGTTCGGCTACATCAACACGCTGCGTTCGATGACCTCGGGTCGGGCAACCTTCGCGATGTCCTTCGACCATTACGATGGCGTTCCGCAGAACATCTCGGACGAGATCCAGAAGAAATACGCATAACCGGTGCGGCGGGGGATACCCCGCCCTACCACTCGTAGGGTGGGGTTCACCCCCACCGCATCCGATCTAATCAGGAGGCCATCATGGCAAAGGCAAAGTTTGAACGGAACAAACCGCACGTCAACATCGGCACGATTGGCCACGTTGACCACGGCAAGACCACTTTGACGGCAGCGATCACCAAATATTTTGGTGAATTCCGCGCCTACGACCAAATCGACGGCGCTCCGGAAGAGCGTGCGCGTGGCATCACGATTTCGACCGCTCACGTTGAGTACGAAACCGAAGCCCGCCACTACGCCCACGTCGACTGCCCCGGCCACGCTGACTATGTGAAAAACATGATCACCGGGGCTGCTCAGATGGACGGCGCGATCTTGGTTTGCGCAGCATCCGACGGCCCGATGCCGCAGACCCGCGAGCACATCTTGCTCGGCCGTCAGGTAGGCATTCCGTACATGGTTTGCTACATGAACAAGGTCGACCTTGTTGATGACGAAGAGCTGATCGAACTGGTTGAGATGGAACTGCGCGAGCTGTTCTCGTCCTACGACTACCCCGGCGATGACATTCCGATCGTCAAAGGCTCGGCGCACCAGGCGATGATTGGCGAGCGTAAAGACATCGGCGAAGACAGCATCCGCGCGCTGATGGCGGCTGTTGACAGCTACATCCCGACCCCAACCCGTATGGTCGATCTGCCGTTCCTGATGCCAATCGAGGACGTGTTCTCGATCTCGGGTCGTGGCACCGTTGTGACCGGTCGTATCGAGCGCGGCGTGATCAACGTCGGCGACGAAGTTGAAATCGTTGGCATTCGTGACACCAAGAAGTCGGTTTGTACCGGCGTCGAGATGTTCCGCAAGCTCTTGGATCGTGGGGAAGCAGGCGACAACGTCGGCATCCTGCTGCGCGGCATCGACCGTGAAGGCGTTGAGCGCGGCCAAGTTTTGTGCAAGCCGAAGTCGGTCAACCCGCACACCGCGTTTGAGGCAGAAGCCTACATTCTGACCAAAGAAGAAGGCGGTCGTCACACCCCGTTCTTCGCCAACTACCGCCCGCAATTCTACTTCCGCACCACGGACGTGACCGGGACTGTTGAACTGCCAGAAGGCACCGAAATGGTGATGCCGGGCGACAACTTGAAGTTCAACGTGACCCTGATCGCGCCCATCGCGATGGAAGAAAAACTGCGCTTCGCCATCCGCGAAGGCGGCCGCACCGTCGGCGCTGGCGTGGTGTCGAAGATCATCAAGTAATAGCTGCGCGAATCCCCTTTTCAAACGGGGTCGCGCACTATAAGGGACCACCAGCGGCGCACCTTTCGGGGTGCGCTGCTGACTTTCTAAAGCCTGCTTAAGACCAAGGACTACCCAAACAACGTGAACCTATGGGCCGGGCCGTTGCCCCGTCTACGTTCAGAAGGAAGAACACATGCAAGGTCAAACCATCCGTATTCGGTTGAAAGCCTTCGATTACCGCGTGCTGGACGCCAGCACCGCAGAAATCGTAAGCACCGCGAAACGCACCGGCGCCACTGTGCGCGGGCCGATTCCGCTGCCGAACAAAATTGAGAAATTCACGGTTCTCCGTGGTCCGCACATCGACAAAAAGTCGCGCGACCAGTGGGAAATCCGCACGCACAAGCGTCTTCTCGACATCGTTGATCCGACCCCCCAGACCGTGGACGCGCTGATGAAGCTCGACCTCGCCGCTGGCGTGGATGTCGAGATCAAAGTTTAAGGGGGATAGATAACATGCGTTCTGGCGTTATCGCTAAAAAGCTGGGCATGACCCGGCTGTTCCTTGAGAACGGCACCCAAGTTCCGGTGACCGTTCTGCAACTTGAAAACCTGCAAGTCGTGGCTCAGCGCACTGTTGACCGTGACGGCTACACCGCTGTTCAGCTGGGTGCTGGTGCGGCGAAAGCCAAGCGCACCACCGCGGCTATGCGCGGCCACTTCGCCAAGGCCTCGGTTGAGCCAAAGCGTAAGATCGCCGAGTTCCGCGTGTCGCCTGCCAACCTGATCGAAGTCGGCGCGGAAATCACCGCTGACCACTATCTGGCTGGTCAGTTCGTTGACATCGCTGGCACGACCAACGGTAAAGGCTTCCAAGGTGCTATGAAGCGTCACAACTTCGGCGGTCTGCGGGCTTCCCACGGTGTGTCGGTTTCGCACCGTTCGCACGGCTCTACGGGCCAGTGTCAGGATCCGGGCAAAGTCTTCAAAGGCAAGAAAATGGCTGGTCACATGGGCGCTGTGCGCTGCACCACTCAGAACCTGCAAGTCATCCGCACGGATGCCGAGCGTGGCTTGCTGATGATCAAAGGCGCAGTTCCCGGCACCAAGGGCGGCTGGGTCACCATCAAAGACGCAGTGAAGAAAGCGGCTCCGGCTGGTCTGCCTTTGCCTGCGGCGATCCGTATGGCGGCGCAAACCACTGCTCCGGCTGTCGAAGTGGCAGTTGAAGGGGGTGAAGCATGAAACTTGACGTAATCACACTTGATGGCGGCAAAGCTGGCACCATCGACCTCGACGAAGCCCTGTTCGGCCTCGACCCGCGCGCAGACGTTCTGCACCGTGTCGTCCGTTGGCAGCGCGCCCGGATGCAAGCAGGCACCCACTCGACGCTGACCCGCGCCGAAGTGTCCTACTCGACCAAGAAGATCTACAAGCAAAAAGGCACCGGCGGCGCACGTCACGGTTCCAAGAAAGCCCCGATCTTCCGTCACGGTGGCGTTGTCAAAGGCCCGACCCCGCGTTCGCACGCCCATGATCTGCCGAAGAAATTCCGCGCTCTGGGTCTGCGTCATGCACTGTCGGCGAAAGCCAAAGCAGGCGAGTTGGTGATTTTGGACGTGGCCACCATGGCCGAAGCCAAAACCTCGATCCTTGCGAAACACGTGTCCGAGTTGGGCTGGAAACGCGTTCTGATCATCGACGGCGCAAGCGTTGACGCGAATTTCGCGCTGGCTGCTCGCAACATCGAAGGCATCGACGTGCTGCCGACCATGGGCGCAAACGTCTATGATATCCTGAAGCGTGACACTTTGGTGATCACCAAAGCAGGTATCGAAGCTTTGGAGGCTCGTCTGAAATGAGCATTAAACCGCAACACTACGACCTGATCAAAAAGCCAGTGATCACCGAAAAAGCCACTATGGCTCAGGAAAACAACGCGTTTGTGTTCCAGGTGTCGATGGATGCGACCAAGCCGCAGATCAAAGAAGCGATTGAAAACATCTTCTCTGTGAAGGTGAAAGCAGTCAACACCACGATCACCAAAGGTAAAGCAAAGAAGTTCCGTGGCCGCGCTGGTGAGCGTAGCGACAAGAAGAAAGCCTATGTTACGCTGGAAGCCGGAAACTCTATCGACGTTTCGACGGGCCTCTGATATTGGCAGCGAATCCCACGGCCCCGGTTCTCCGGGGCCGTGGATTTTTACGGAATCGGCTAGCTGCGGTCCAACCAATGCAAGCCATATCTCGGGGATCTACGGAGCCCTATAACCTTGGGTCTACAGCTAAGACCCATCCAATGACGGAAGACAGAAAGCATGGCACTTAAGTCGTATAAGCCGACGACGCCTGGCCAACGCGGGTTGGTTCTGATCGACCGTTCGGAATTGTGGAAAGGCCGCCCGGTCAAAGCCCTTACTGAGGGTTTGACCAAGACAGGTGGCCGGAACAACACCGGACGTATCACGATGTGGCACAAGGGCGGGGGCGCCAAGCGTCTCTACCGTGTGGTCGATTTCAGGCGCACAAAATTTGATATTGCAGCGGTCGTTGAGCGGATCGAATACGATCCGAACCGTACCGCCTTTATCGCTCTGATCCGTTATGCGGACGGCGAGCTGTCGTATATCTTGGCACCACAGCGTTTGGCGATTGGCGATTCTGTTATCGCTGGCGCAAAGACCGACGTGAAGCCGGGCAATGCGATGCCGTTCTCGGGCATGCCAATCGGTACCATCATTCACAACGTCGAGCTGAAAGCCGGCAAGGGCGGCCAGTTGGCCCGCGCTGCAGGCACCTACGCTCAGTTCGTGGGTCGTGATGGTGGCTACGCGCAGATCCGTTTGTCTTCGGGCGAACTGCGTCTGGTGCGTCAGGAATGCATGGCGACCATTGGTGCCGTGTCCAACCCCGACAACTCGAACCAGAACTTCGGTAAAGCAGGCCGTATGCGTCACAAGGGCGTTCGCCCGACCGTGCGCGGTGTTGCAATGAACCCGATCGACCACCCTCATGGTGGTGGTGAAGGTCGGACCTCGGGCGGCCGTCACCCAGTGACGCCGTGGGGCAAAGGCACCAAGGGTAACAAAACCCGCAAGGCCAAGGCTTCGGACAAGTTGATTGTCCGGTCGCGTAACGCGAAGAAAGGGCGCTAATCCATGTCACGTTCTATTTGGAAGGGCCCGTTCGTCGACGGTTATGTTTTGAAAAAAGCAGAAACCGCGAAAGCCTCGGGCAAGAACGAAGTGATCAAGATCTGGTCGCGTCGTTCGACGATTCTGCCGCAGTTCGTTGGGCTGACCTTTGCCGTCTATAACGGCAAAAAGCACATCCCGGTTGCTGTGACCGAAGAGATGATTGGTCAGAAGTTTGGTGAATACTCGCCGACCCGGACCTATTACGGCCATGCCGCCGACAAAAAAGCCAAGAGGAAATAAGCCATGAGCACGGAAAAGAACCCCCGTCGCGTGGCGGAAAACGAAGCAATGGCGATCTCGCGCATGCTCCGCACCTCGCCGCAAAAACTGAATCTCGTCGCTGGTCTGATCCGCGGTAAGAAAGTTGAAAAGGCTCTGGCCGATCTGACTTTCTCTAAGCGCCGCATCGCGGGTGACGTGAAGAAGTGCCTGCAGTCGGCTATCGCCAACGCAGAAAACAACCACAACCTCGACGTTGACAGCCTGATCGTGGCTGAATCCTGGGTTGGCAAAAACCTGGTGATGAAACGTGGCCGCCCGCGTGCGCGTGGCCGTTTCGGCAAAATCATGAAACCGTTCAGCGAGCTGACGATCATTGTGCGTCAAGTCGGGGAGTCTGCATAATGGGTCAGAAGGTCAATCCGATCGGCATGCGTCTTCAGGTCAACCGCACCTGGGACAGCCGCTGGTTCGCTGAATCAAAAGACTACGGCAACCTGCTTCTTGAAGATCTCAAAATGCGCGCTTTCGTGCATGAAGAGTGCAAACAAGCCGGCATCAGCCGCGTGATCATCGAGCGTCCGCACAAAAAATGCCGTGTGACCATTCACACTGCGCGTCCGGGCGTGATCATCGGCAAAAAAGGCGCCGATATCGAAACCCTGCGCAAGAAACTGACGGCATTCACCAAGTCGGATGTTCACTTGAACATCGTCGAAGTGCGCAAGCCCGAAGTCGATGCGCAACTGGTTGCCGAGTCCATCGCGCAGCAAATGGAACGCCGGGTGTCCTTCCGTCGCGCCATGAAGCGCGGCGTGCAAAGCGCTATGCGTTTGGGTGCCTTGGGTATCCGTGTCAACGTTGGTGGCCGTCTTGGCGGCGCTGAAATCGCGCGGACCGAATGGTATCGTGAAGGCCGTGTGCCGTTGCACACCCTGCGCGCTGACATCGACTATGCTGTGTCCGAAGCCACGACTGCCTATGGCATCATCGGGGTGAAGGTCTGGATCTTCAAAGGCGAAATCCTTGAGCATGATCCGCAAGCCCATGATCGCCGTCTTGCCGAAGCGCAAGAAGGTGCAGCACCGCGTTCGCCTCGCCGCGACCGCGAACGCGCGTAAGGGAGAAGACAGATGTTGCAACCAAAACGGACTAAGTTCCGCAAGCAGCACAAAGGCCGTATCCACGGCGAAGCGAAGGGCGGCTTTTTGCTGAACTTCGGCTCCTTTGCGCTGAAAGCCACCGAGCCAGAGCGTGTGACGGCCCGTCAGATCGAAGCGGCCCGCCGCGCGATCACCCGCCACATGAAACGCCAAGGCCGCGTCTGGATCCGGATTTTCCCGGATGTCCCAGTCTCGTCCAAGCCCACCGAAGTTCGGATGGGTAAAGGTAAAGGCTCGACCGACTATTGGGCAGCCAAGGTCAAACCGGGCCGCATCATGTTCGAGATCGACGGCGTGTCCGAGATCATCGCCCGTGAAGCGCTGCGTCTGGGTGCGATGAAACTTCCGGTCACGACTCGGGTTGTGGCACGCGAAGACTGGTAAGGTTTTGCTCTTGAGCAAAACCAGTGCGGTGTAGCGAGTTTCCTCGGAAACTCGCGGGCCGTCACCCGGTTCAGAATAAAGCCCCCGCTGGAAACAGCGGGGGTTTTGCTTTTTGGGAAGTCCACGGATACATCTGGAGGGCAGGGGCCTTACCCCTCGAACTCCTGAAAGAACTTCAAAGCTGCCAGATTCTGCCGCTGATGCAGAATGCGCAGGATCACAACGGCTCCGCCCGCATGACGGACTGGCCGAAAGAAGATCAAATGCGTTTCATATGTCAGCGACCGCAGCCCTGTGCGCAGCATATCGCGCGGGCGCCCACAAGCGAGGTCTGCTGCGATCTGTTCAAACGCCTCAGAAAGCCCCGCGAAATAGCGCAGCCATTGCTCTCGTCCCCAGCGGTCAACTGTAAACTGCCGAATTTGCACAACATCGCGCTTCGCCGCCGCCGTTAGCTTGGCGCGAGTCACCGGAAAGCGTCAGGCTCAAACGCCCGAGGATCAAATTCCTCGTAATCCCCAGCCTCGGCCTGCTCGATCGCCTCATCCAACTCGGCCTTCAACGCATAAAACGCCCGCGCGCCGTCCTTCTCCATGATCGCGCGCATCCCGGCCCGCACCACTTCGCTGAGGTTTGCATAGGCCCCCGAACGGATTTGCGCCTCGGCGTATTCTTGCATCGGCTTGGTCAGATGGACATTGGGCATGATGGGCCTCCTATGGCAGATCGTATCAGATACTGACATAAGGGCAAGGTTTTGGTGAGGTGCGCCATGAATGCGCATACTACGGCAGGCTCACTCATCTACTTCTATAATAGTGCCATAACTGGCCATGGCGTGATCAGCTCCGCGCCACTTCACGCCCCTGACCTCCGGGAAGGCCAAAATTTTGAATCGTATGCGATGGGAATGCGCTAGGTCGCTTCTTATGGTGGGTTCGAAGCCAAGCACGCGACCGCCAAAGCGGGATGGTTTTGCCTTTGATTCATGCAAGTAGAGGATTCCACCTACTAGGAGTTCAGCTTCAGCCAGCGGAATATCCCAATAGCCTGAAAACCATACATCTTTTTCTGTGTCGGACTTCGTAAGATGCTCAAGGCCTATGCCGTCACCTTTTTGTTTGTTTATGACGTGTAATACCTTCATTGCGCAAAACTCTCTGACAATTCTATGGCATCAACTCAACTTGAACTGTATTCAAAGGTCCAGTTGTTTTCTAATCTTACCTCCTACATCGACTTTTTGGAAAAGTGTAAGCACTCAGCCGCCAGCCGACGCTGACCTGACCATCCTCCCCCAACAAACCCCCTTGCCCTATCCCCCCCCATCCCCTATACGCAGCCATCCACGGCTCCGAGGCGACTCGGAATCGGTGGTTTTACATTGATCCACCGGGTTCAGCGTGACCTTGCCGCAAGGTAGGGGCGCTCTGGTGATTGAAAAAGGAACAGGCGCATGACCGCCAAGGAACTATTGGGCAAATCGCCCGAGCAGCTGCGTGAGAGCCTTGTGGCCCTCAAGAAAGAAGCGTTCAACCTGCGCTTCCAGGCAGCGACCAACCAGCTGGAAAACACCTCGCGTATGCGCGCTGTTCGCCGCGAAGTGGCACGCATCATGACCGTGCTGAACCAGAAAGCCGCGCAAGCGGCTGCGAACTGAGGAGCAGACCCATGCCAAAACGTATCCTGCAAGGCGTCGTCACCTCGGACAAGAACGAGCAGACCATCACCGTTCTGGTGGAACGCCGCTTCAAGCACCCGCTGTTTCATAAGACCGTGCGTAAGTCGAAGAAATACCGCGCGCATGATGAGAACAACACCTACAAGACCGGGGACACCGTGCGCATTGAAGAATGTGCGCCGATCTCGAAGACCAAACGCTGGACGGTGGTCGTTGCTGCATAAGCAACGGCCTTCGTCTTTTTCTGAATACGAAACCCTGGGCAATGATGCCCAAAGGTCGGGAGAAACCAAATGATCCAGATGCAGACCAATCTGGATGTTGCTGATAACTCCGGCGCTCGCCGGGTTCAGTGCATCAAGGTTCTGGGCGGCTCGCATCGCCGCTATGCATCCGTGGGCGACATCATCGTGGTGTCGGTCAAGGAAGCCATTCCGAAAGGCCGTGTTAAAAAGGGCGACGTCCGTAAAGCCGTTGTTGTTCGCACCGCCAAAGAAGTTCGCCGTGAAGACGGCACCGCAATCCGCTTTGACCGCAACGCCGCTGTCATCCTGAACAATCAGGGTGAACCCGTCGGCACGCGTATCTTCGGGCCAGTGGTGCGGGAACTCCGCGCGAAGAACTTTATGAAAATCATCTCGCTGGCTCCGGAGGTGCTCTGATGGCTGCGAAGCTTAAAAAGGGCGACACTGTCGTCATCCTGACCGGCAAGGACAAGGGCGCAAAGGGCGAGATTTCGTCCGTGAACCCGACCGCCAACAAAGCCGTGGTTGAAGGCGCCAACATGGCGATCCGTCACACCAAGCAGTCGCAAAACTCGCAGGGTGGTCGTTTGGCGAAGGCCATGCCGATCGATCTGTCGAACCTCGCACTGCTGGACAGCAAAGGCAAAGCAACCCGCGTTGGCTTCCGTATGGAAGGCGACAAGAAGGTTCGTTTCGCCAAGACCACTGGGGAGGCGATCTGATGCTCGACCAAGCCACCTACACGCCGCGTCTGAAGGCTGAATACCAAACCCGCATCCGTGCGGCGCTGATGGAAGAATTCGGCTACAAGAACGCGATGCAACTGCCCAAGCTCGACAAGATCGTGCTGAACATGGGCGTTGGTGAAGCCGTCAAGGACACCAAGAAGGTCAAGAAAGCCGCCGAAGAGATGACTCTCATCGCCGGTCAAAAGGCTGTCATCACCCATGCGAAAAACAGCATTGCTGGTTTCCGCGTGCGTGAAGAAATGCCGCTTGGCTGTAAAGTGACCCTGCGCGGCGACCGGATGTACGAATTCCTCGACCGTCTGATCACCATTGCTCTGCCGCGCGTCCGCGACTTCCGCGGCGTGAAGCCGACTTCGTTCGATGGCCGTGGCAACTACGCCATGGGCCTGAAAGAGCAACTGGTGTTCCCGGAAATCGAATTCGACAAAGTCGATGAAGTGCTCGGCATGGACATCATCATCTGCACCACCGCTAAAACCGATGCGGAAGCGAAGGCACTGTTGAAGCAATTCAACATGCCCTTCACTTCTTGATCGCGCGAGGAACCTGACAATGGCAAAAAAATCCATGGTGAACCGCGAAGTGAAGCGCGAGAAGCTGGTGAAGCAACATGCTTCCAAGCGCGCAGCACTGAAAGCGGTGATCAACGACCAAGCGAAACCGGTGGATGAGCGTTTCAAAGCGACCATCAAACTGGCAGAGCTGCCCCGCAACTCGTCGGCTGTCCGTTTGCACAATCGGTGCCAACTGACCGGCCGTCCGCATGCGTATTATCGCAAGCTCAAACTCTCGCGCATCATGCTGCGTGATCTCGCCTCGTTCGGCCAGATCCCCGGCATGGTCAAGT
>JAZKCV010000012.1:0-102333 GCA_040387915.1 Pseudomonadota bacterium | reverse complement strand
CTCCCTGCTTCCAAAATTACCAAGCAACGCGTCTACAAATCTAGGGGCTATTCACACAGGACAAAGCTGAAATCGCCGCACGCATCCTCAACAAGGTCTGGGAAGCGGCATGAACGCTGAGCTGATTACCTGGATAGTTCCGGTTTCAAAACATCACCCTGAGCGGCTCTGCTCGATGGCTATCTGTTCTGATTTTGGAACATTGCGTTGCTGTAAACGTCTAAGCGTCTAAATGTTTCGAAATCGGAACATGGTAACCCAATATGAAATCAACACTCGACGCCGAAGTCTTTGTGCCCAGATCAAAGCACGCCGCCAGACGCTCAACATGACCCAAGACGATCTCGCGGCCGCTTTAGAGACGATCCGGAAGCGCGTGGCCGATATGGAAAATGGCAAGGCCAGCGTCAAGCTCGCGTTGGCTCTGCAAGCCTGCACGGAGCTTGGGTTGTTTGTCGGCGTTCGTGAGGCATGAGCCACGTCTTGATGTTTGGCTAGAATTTGGGCCTGAGCCCACTGCGACGACAGCCTCAAGCAGTTCAATGATGCCAACCCTCGACACTCGACCGGAAACTTTTCGCAACCCGATTTTATTGCGCTGTAATTTTCCATATCCTGTGAGCATTCCCGTGCAGCACATTATTGCGTTCATCCGTCGAAAGGATTGACAGCAGCGCCTGGCTGGCCGCCACCCATTCAGGGAGGCTGGAGTGCAATGTGCAGACCGGACTGTCCGATCCCCAAACGATGCGATCGGGCCCAAACTGGTCCAATATGTGAGCAACCCAAGGCCGCAGCGTGTCCAAGGTCCATGGCCCGCCCGTATATGCGGTAACACCCGACAGCTTGATGCTAAGATTGGGCCGTAGCGCCAGTTCGGCGATCTGAGCCGACCATGTTTCGAAACCACCCCCTGCGATATCCGGCACGCCGCAATGATCCAGCACGAAAATTGTGTCTGGGCAGGCGTCAACCAATGCGCGCGCCAAGGGGAGTTGCCGAGCCAGCATCACAATATCAAACGGCAGGCCAGCGGCCCCAAGCAATGCGATATTCTGCCAGAACAATGCTGTCTGCGACACCTCGTCCGGCACCACATGCAGCGCACGGCGCACGCCTTTTACCACGCGGCGATCTGCACGTTCGAGCCATGCCGCGAAGCCCGCAGACTCTGGCCGCGCGCCCGCAATCGCACCTCGGATCAGACTGTCAGGCCGCTGCATCAGCTCGGCCACAAAGGCGGTTTCGGCCTCAATATCCGCCTCGGCCACGTCGACCTCCATATGCAGCACATCGGTAATCCCGATGCGGCGCGCGGTGGCGTCGTAATTCTCATAGCTCCAATCGCGATTCAGCGCCGGGGCGTCGCCCAGCCACGGATAGGTCAGCCGCTTGCGGTCCACCAGATGCAGATGGGTGTCAAAGATCATGGGTCTACCCTTCCCGGTTGGCAAAGATCCCGGCCAAGCACCGGATTTGGCCTCAGTCATACTTGACTCGCGGTCACATGTCACGTTTAACTATAAAAAGATGTTCTGGATATGAAATCCATCGGCTTTGAATTCAGCGCCGTGAGCATCCCAAAAACGGGAGGAGACGACATGAAGGGACGCGTTGCCAGCTCTGTGCTGGCGCTTTGCGCTGGGTTTGGATTTGCTTCGGCGGCTTTGGCCGATGGTGAATTCGCTGGCGTGACGATCGAGGCCAAGCTGATCGGTGGCCAACAATATGAAACGCTGTACGGCCGCATCGCTGACTGGGAGAAGGCGACTGGGGCGAAGGTCAATATCATCAGCCAGAAGAACCACTTCGAGCTGGATAAGGAATACAAGGCCGATATCGCGGCGGGCACCACCAGCTGGTGTGTGGGGTCGAACCATTCGTCCTTCGCGCCGCAATATCCCGATCTTTTCACCGATCTGACGCCGCTGGTGCCAGCAGAGTCGGTCGCGGGTTTTGTGCCTGCCAACATCGCGGCGGCCACGATCAACGGCAAACTGACCATGCTGCCGCGCGCGCAGTTTGACGTATCCGCCCTGTATTATCAGAAATCGCTCTACACCGATCCGGCGAAGGCCGAGGCGTTCAAGGCAAAGTTTGGCTATGATCTGGCTGTGCCGGAAACCTGGGATCAATTCCGCGATCAGGCGGAATTCTTTGCCGCCCCGCCAAACTTCTACGGCACGCAATACGCAGGCAAGGATGAGGCCATCAACGGCCGCTTCTATGAACTGGTCGTCGCCAATGGCGGCAAGATGTTCAACGATGATTTCACCCCCGCCTTCAACTCGCCCGCGGGGAAAGAGGCGCTGCAGTGGTTCGTCGACCTGTACAAAGCAGGCGCGGTTCCCCCCGGAACCACCAACTATTTGTGGGACGATCTGGGCAATGGCTTTGCCTCTGGCACCGTCGCGCTGAACCTCGATTGGCCGGGATGGTCGGGCTTCTTCAACGACCCTGCCGCCTCCAAGGTTGCGGGCAATGTCGGCGTGGCACCTGCCCCCAAAGGCTCGGCGGGCGTGCGCACCGGCTGGTCGGGTTTCCACGGCTTTTCCGTCACCGAAGGCTGTGCGACCAAAGAAGCCGCAGCATCCTTGGTGGATTTCCTGACCAATGAGGACAGCCAGAAGCTGGAATCCGCCGCAGGCCCGCTGCCATCGCGCACCGCCGTCTGGGATTATGTGTTGGAGCAGGCCAAGGCCGATCCCTACAAATCCGAAGTGCTGGCCGCGTTTCAGGAAACCGCGAAAACCGCTTTCCCGGTGCCGCCGACCCCCTATTGGATCGAATCCGGCAATCTGATCTTCCCGGAGCTGCAAGCGGCGATCTTGGGTGACAAGACCGTGGATCAGGCGCTGCAAGATGCCTCTGACGCCGTTGACGGCTTGATGAAGGAAAACGGCGTCTACTGATCGCCGCCCCTGCGCATCCTACACAAGGGGCGGCCCAATCCGCCGCCCCTTTCCCCTTTTGTCGCTTGATGGCACCTGCCTCAGCCCGGAGCTTCCATGACCCGAGCCAAACTTCCCCCGTGGTTGGTGCTTTTGCTGCCCGCCTTCATCATCATTCTGGCGGTGGTGGCGGTGCCGCTAGTGCTGTCGCTGTATTCCAGCTTTACGCCCTATCATCTGACCCGGCCTGACACTTTGTGGAAATGGACCGGCAGCTTTAACTATATCAAAGCCGCCACCGATGCGAATTTCTGGAAAGCCTTTGGCCGCACTGTGCTGCTGCTGACCATTGCTTTGAATACCGAGATGCTGCTGGGCCTTGGCCTTGCGCTTATGGTGTCCAAGGTGACGCGCGGCCAGCGAGCCTTGCGCACGGCAATGATGTTTCCGATGATGTTCTCGCCCATTCTGGTGGGCTTCCAGTTTAAGTTTATCTTCAATGATAACGTGGGCTTGGTGAACAACGCGCTGCAATCTCTGGGGCTGACCGATGTGGCGATCCCGTGGCTGGTCGATGGCAACCTTGCCATGTTTGCGATCATTTTTGCCGAGGTTTGGACATCTACTTCCGTTTTCGCCATCCTGATCCTCGCTGGCCTGTTTGCGATCCCGCAAGACCCGCTCGAAGCCGCAAAGGTTGATGGCTGCACGCCCTTGCAATCATTCCGCTATGTCACCCTGCCCTTCCTGATGCCGTTCATCTACATCGCCATGGCGATCCGCAGCCTTGATGTGGCGCGCGCCTATGACATCGTGCAGGTGATGACCAACGGCGGACCTGCGCGGCGGACAGAGTTGTTGTGGACCCTGATCGGCCGCACAGGTTATGTCGATGCCCGCATGGGGTATGCCAATGCGATGGGCTACATCGCCATCCTGATGTCGATTGGCTTCACCGTCTACTTCTTCCTGAAATTGCAATCCGCCCGGCGTGAGCTGGGTATGGGGGACTAAGCCATGGCAAGTGCCTCGCAACACCGCATCCAAAAGCGCGCGCTGAAAGTCGCGCATTTCGTAGGGCTTTTTCTGGCGATGTCGCTGATCTGCATCCCCGGACTGTGGGTGGTGCTGAACAGCTTCCGACCCACCATTGAGATCATGGCAAAGCCTCCGGTCTGGATCCCGCAGGATCTGAACCTTGATCACTACCGCGCCATGTTCGGCGGTGCGGGTGAAGGCGGCGTCCCGGTCCTGACCTATTTCCGCAACTCGCTGATCGTCTCGATCACCTCAACCGTGATCGCTTTGCTGGTCGGTATGGCGGGCGGCTATGCCTTTGCGCGCTACCGCTTCAAGGGCAAGGGCGTGATGTTCGTAGCACTTATGGCCAGCCGCGCTGTGCCGGGCGTGGCGCTGTCGCTGCCCCTGTTCATCATCTTTGGCCGCACGGGTATCATCGACACCCATTTCGGCCTGATCCTTGTCTATGTGGCAATGAACGTGCCCTTCACCATCTGGCTGATCGACGGGTTTTTCCGGCAGGTGCCGAAAGAATTGGCCGAAGCCGCCGAGATTGACGGCTGCACCCGGTGGCAGGCGTTCTGGAAGGTGGAATTTCCAGTTGCACGATCCGGCATCGCCTCGGCGGGCATCTTTGCCTTTCTGACCTCGTGGAACGAATATGCCCTTGCCAGCCAGCTGACCCGTTCGACGAACTCAAAAACCATGCCGGTGGGGCTTTTGGACTTCACCTCGCAATTCACCCTTAATTGGGGGGGCATGTGCGCGCTGGCGGTCTTGATGATCATTCCAGCACTGGTGCTGACCTTCCTCGTGCAGAAACACCTTATCGCCGGGCTGACCTTCGGCGGCGTCAAAGGATAAGTCATGGCTCAAGTGCAACTGAAAAACGTCGTCAAGAAATACGGCGCATTGGGGGTGGTCCATGCGATCAACCTCGACATCGCCGAGGGCGAGTTTGTCGTGCTGGTCGGCCCGTCGGGCTGCGGCAAATCCACCACCCTGCGCATGGTTGCGGGGCTGGAGGATATCACGGGCGGCGAAATTCTGATCGGCGGACGCGTGGTGAACGACCTGCCCCCGCGTGACCGTAATCTGGCCATGGTGTTCCAGAACTACGCGCTTTACCCGCATATGACGGTGCGTGAGAATCTTGGGTTTTCGCTGAAAATCGCCAAGAAATCGCAAACCGAGATCGACCGCGCGGTGGATGAGGCTGCCAATATCCTATCCCTCACCCCACTGCTCGACCGCAAACCCGGCGCCCTCTCTGGTGGCCAGCGCCAGCGCGTCGCCATGGGCCGTGCCATCGTGCGCCAGCCTGAGGTGTTCCTGTTCGACGAACCCTTGTCGAACCTTGACGCCAAACTGCGCACCCAGATGCGTGTCGAGATCAAGAAGCTGCACCAGCGCGTTGGATCAACCGTGATCTACGTCACCCATGACCAGATCGAGGCGATGACCCTTGCTGACCGCATCGTGATCATGCGCGACGGCCATATCATTCAGGTCGGAACCCCGCTTGATGTGTTTGAAAACCCGGTGAACACCTTTGTCGCCACCTTCATCGGCTCGCCTCCGATGAACCTGCTCGACGGTACCGTGCAAGGCGGTCAGGTCGTGCTGACCGATGGCACAACCATCCCGCTACCCCCGGGCCTGCCCGTGGCAGACGGTCGCCGCGTCCAGTTCGGCATCCGTGCCGACAACATCATGCCCGAAGGCCACGCCCTGCCGCCGACGCCGCATATGGCCTATGTCGATATGCCGGTGACGCTGACCGAACCCTTGGGCACCGAAACCCTGCTGTATGCCATCCTTGCAGGCACCGAAGTGCAGGCCAAAATGCTCAACCCCCGCCCGGTATCGCCGGGTGAGACGATGCGCTTTGGCGTAGCCCTGAATAAATGCCACATCTTCGATGCCGACACCGGCATCAGCCTGCGGGGATAACCATGGCGCGCATCACCCACGCCGAAGTCTTCCTCGTCGATCTGATCCCCAAGGTCAAACGCACCGACGCGATCCAGTCCTTCAAGTCACAAGAGACGATCTTCGTCACCCTGACCGATGCCGAAGGCGCTACCGGTATGGGCTATTCCTACACCATCGGTGACGGCGGCCCTGCCATCCTGTCGCTGTTGCAACGCACCCTGCTTCCCGCACTGATGGGGCGCGAGGCGGAGATGATCGAGCAAATCTGGCGCGATCTTCTGTTCACCAGCCATGCCACCGCCGTCGGCCCGATCATGGCACTGGCGCAAGCCGCCATCGACACCGCCCTCTGGGATATGCGCGGGCTTCGCGCCAACCTGCCGCTGCATCTGCTGGCAGGCGGTGCCAAAACCCGCGTGCCGATGTATTCAACCGAGGGCGGCTGGCTGCATCTGGAACCCGCCGCTTTGGTGGACGATGCTTTGGCGATGCGCGAAGCGGGCTTCAAAGGATCAAAAATCAAGATCGGCAAGCCCACCGTCGCGGGTGACGCCGCCCGCCTGACCGCCGTGCGCGCGGCCTTGGGCGATGATTACGAAATCATGACCGACGCCAACCAATCCCTGACCCAGCCCGAAGCCTCACGCCGCCTGCACCTCTTGGAATCCCTCAACATCGCGTGGTTCGAAGAACCCTTGCCCGCGGATAACATCGCAGGCCACGCCCGGCTGAACCGCCAATCCCGCGTGCCGATTGCGGTGGGCGAGTCGATGTATTCCCCCGGGCAGTTCGCGGATTACATCGCAGCCGAGGCCTGCGGCATCGTGCAGGCCGACGTGGCTCGGATTGGCGGCATCACCCCCTGGCTGAAGGTCGCCCATATGGCCGAGGCGCATAACCTGATGATCTGTCCGCATTTCCTGATGGAACTGCATGTGTCGCTGGTCTGCGCCGTGCCAAATGCGCCTTGGCTGGAATATATCCCGCAACTTGATGATATTGCCGCCCCGATGGGGCGTGACGGCGGCCATGCCATAGCCCCCACAACCCCCGGCCTTGGCATTGATTGGGATCACGCCGAACTTGCCGCCCGCACTGCCGACGGATCACGCTTTACCGTGCAAGAGGGCAAGCTATGAAACGCTATGGCGCAGTGCTTGGTCTTTCCGAAGAAGGCAAAGCCGAATACCGCAATCTGCATGCCGCCGTCTGGCCAGAGGTTCTGGCGAAGATCACCGAATGCAACATCCGCAACTATTCGATCTTCCTGAAAGAACCCGAGAACCTGCTGTTCTCCTACTTTGAATACACAGGCGACGACTACGCCGCAGACATGGCGAAAATGGCCGCAGACCCCACTACGCAAAAATGGTGGGCTGTGAATATGCCGTTGCAACGCCCGCTTGATACCCGCCGCGAAGGCGAATGGTGGGCGGATATGACCGAAATCTTCCACCATGACTGATCTGCGCCAAACCATCGCACCACCCAGAACCAGCCTGCCCATCGTGATCTTCGGCGCAGGCTCCATCGTGTCTGACGCGCATCTGCCCGCCTATGCGCAGGCGGGGTTCAGCGTTGCGGGCATCTACGACCCCGACCATGCCAAAGCCAGCGCGCTGGCGCAAAAGCACGGCACCACCGCATTTACCAGCGTGGCCGATGCGACAGCCCTTGGCACCGACGCGCTCTACGATCTCGCCGTGCCGCCCGCCGCGATCCCCGGCCTGCTGCGCGCTTTGCCGGAAGGTTGCGTGGCCCTGATCCAAAAGCCGATGGGCAGCGATCTGGCCGAGGCAGACGAGATCATCCGCACCCTGCGCGACCGCAACATCCGCGCGGCGGTCAACTTTCAGCTTCGTTTCGCGCCGATGTGTCTGGCGCTGAAAGACGCCATCGCGCGCGGTGACTTGGGCGAGGTGATCGACTTTGATGCGCTGCTTGCGGTGAACACCCCGTGGCACCTCTGGGCCTTCCTAGCCGATCTACCGCGCGTGGAAATCCTGCTGCACTCAATCCATTACCTTGATCTGATCCGCGATCTGTTCGGCAATCCGCAGGGCATCGCCGCCCGCACCATGGGCCATCCGTCCTCCTCGATCTCGAACAGTCGCACCTCGATGATCCTTGATTACGGCCCGCAGATCCGCGCCAATCTGTCGATCAACCACAACCACAGCTTTGGCCGCAAATTCCAGGCCTGCGAGTTTCGTATCAGCGGCACCAAGGGCGCGGCCTATCTGAAGGTCGGCGCAAATCTGGATTATCCCTTGGGTGAACCCGATGAGTTGTGGCTGAACACCGATGGCGACTGGCGGCAAATCCCTCTGGTCGGCAACTGGTTCATTGCCGCCTTTGTCGGCCGCGTCACCCAAGTCATGCGCTTTGCCACCGGCGAGGATGCGATGCTACAAGGCAGCGCCGAAGACGCGTGGCACACCATGGCGCTGGTAGAGGCCGCTTATGAAAGTGCCGCAGCGCCACTTCATCCGATCAGGACGCATCCCAATGCTTGAACAGACCAAATACTACGAAGATTATGCTATCGGCGAGACCCGCGACACCACGGGCCGCACCATAACCGAGACGGATTTCGTCGTTCACGCCGGCCATTCTGGCGACTTTTTCCCACATCATCTGGACGCCGAGTTCTGCAAAAGCCTGCCTTTTGGCCAACGCATCGCCCACGGCACCATGGTGTTCAGCATCGGTGTCGGCCTGACCGCCACCATCATCAACCCGGTGGCGTTTTCCTACGGCTACGACCGGATGCGCTTCGTCAAACCCGTGTTCATCGGCGACACTTTGCGCTCCCGCGTCGAGATCATCGCCAAAGAGCTGATGGAAAAGCGCCCCGGCTACGGCCGCGTCACCGAGCGTTTGACCGTCACCAAACACACCGGCGAGGTCGCGTTGGTTGCCGATCACATCTACATGGTGGAGTGCAAACCATGACCGCCTTCGACTTCGGCCCGTTCCTTTTGCTGTCCGACAAAGACAACGTCCTCGTCGCCCGCGCCAACGCGCCCGAGGGTCTAACCGTTACGCTGGAATTCGGCCCCAGCACCCTGACCCGCGCGGTTCCGATGGCCCATAAAATCGCCCGCCGTAGCATTGCCGAAGGCGAAACCATTCTGAAATACGGCATGCCTATTGGCATCGCCACCGCCGCCATCGCGGCGGGCGCGCATGTGCATATCCACAACATTCGCTCGGCCTATACCGCCACAATCTCGTTACAGGATGCCGACGGGGTTTCCGCAGGTGTATCGCTATGATGGACGCTTGGCTGCGCGCCGATGGCCGCAAGGGCATTCGCAATACGATTGTCGTCGCCTATCTGGTGGAATGCGCGCATTTTGTGGCCTCGGAAATCGTCCACCGCTTCCGCAACACCCCGTTTGAGGGCGAGGTGCAGCTGATAGGCTTTCCCGGCTGCTACCCGAACGAATACGCCGCACAAATGATGGAGAAGCTTTGCACCCATCCCAATGTCGGCGCGGTGCTGTTCGTCTCATTGGGCTGCGAAAGCTTCGATAAAGTCCGCGCTGCTAATGCGGTCGATGCCTCAGGTCGTCCGGTCAAAACGCTGGTGATCCAGCGGGCAGGCGGCACCCGTTCCACCGTGCAGGCCGGGGCGGATTGGATCGCGCAAACCCTCGCCCAAATCGCGACAGGCCCACGCGCGCCGATGGGCGTCGATGAGTTGATCATTGGCACCGTCTGCGGCGGGTCGGATGGCACCTCGGGAATTTCCGGCAATCCGGCGGCGGGCAAGGCCTTTGATCTGCTGGTCGCCGAAGGTGCCGCCTGCATCTTCGAGGAAACTGGCGAGTTGATCGGCTGCGAAGAAATCATGGCCGAACGGGCGATCACCCCAGAACTGGGCCAGATCCTGCGCGACTCCGTGCAAAAGGCCGAACGCTATTACGCCACACTTGGCTATGGATCGTTTGCCGCTGGCAACGCCGCAGGTGGGCTTTCGACCATCGAGGAAAAATCCCTCGGCGCATATGTCAAATCCGGCGACAGCCCGATTTCCGGCCTGATCAAACCCGGCGACATCCCCCCGACCGGCGGGCTTTATCTGATGGATGTGGTTCCTGACGGCGAGGTGCGCTTTGGCTTCCCCAACATCTCGGACAACGCCGAAATCGTCGAAATGATCGCCTCAGGCGCGCATATGACGCTGTTTGTGACCGGGCGCGGCTCGGTCGTAGGCTCGGCTATCTCGCCGGTGATCAAGATCTGCGCCAACCCCGACACCTGGCGGGCGCTGTCCGAGGATATGGACGTGAACGCCGGCGACATCATCGAAGGCCGCAGGTCCATCCCCGAAGTGGGCCAGGAAATCCGCGATCTGGTGGTCGCCGTGGCGGGCGGTCAACAAACCAAATCCGAAGAACTCGGCCACCGCGAATTCATCCTCACATACAAATCCTTCGAACCCATCGGCCCGGCCTGCCTGCCGGGTGCCGCATAAAGGACCACAACATGCAAAGACTGCTGGGCAAACGCGCCCTGATCACCGCCGCCGGACAAGGCATCGGCAAAGCCACCGCCCTGCGCTTGGCCGGCGAAGGCGCGCAAGTGCTGGCCACCGATGTGAACGCCGCCACGCTCGACGAACTCAACGGCACCCCCGGCATCACCACCCAAGTGCTGAACGTGCTGGACGCAGATGCGATCACCGCCACTGTCGCGGCGGCTGGCCGCATCGACATTTTGTTCAACTGCGCGGGCGTGGTCCATGCGGGCGACATCATGGCCTCCACCGAGGATGAGTGGGATTTCGCCTTCGCGCTGAACTGCAAGGCGATGTATCGGATGCTGCGCGCCGTGCTGCCGGGGATGGTGGCGCAGGGCGGCGGCTCGATCATCAACATGGCCTCGGTCGCAGGGCCAATCACCGCGCCGCCAAACCGCTTCATCTATTCGGCCTCCAAGGCCGCCGTTGGCGGTATCACCAAATCCGTGGCGCAGGATTACGTCAAGCAAGGCATCCGGTGCAATGCGGTTTGCCCCGGCACGGTTGACAGCCCCTCCTTGCACCAGCGCCTGCGCGACACCGGCAATTATGAAGGCGCAATGGCGGCCTTCATCGCGCGTCAACCGATGGGCCGCATCGGCAAGCCCGAGGAAATCGCCGCCATGGTCGCCTATCTGGGGGCTGACGAATCCGCCTACACCACCGGCCAGCTGATCGCGCTCGACGGTGGCTGGACCATCTGAAAGAAGGAAATCCCATGAAACTAGTTCGATATGGCAGCCGTGGCGCTGAAAAACCCGGCCTGATCGACGCCGACGGCCGCATCCGTGACCTGTCGGCGCATGTGCCTGACATCGCTGGCGATGTGCTGGCTAATCTAGACCGCTTGCAGGGCATCGACCCGGCCAGCCTGCCATTTGTAGAGGGCAACCCGCGCTATGGCGCTTGTGTCGGCCAGATCGGTAAGTTCATCTGCATCGGCCTGAACTATTCCGACCACGCCGCCGAATCCGGCATGGCGGTGCCACCTGAGCCAGTGATCTTTGCCAAATACACCTCTGCTGTCTGCGGCCCGAATGACGACATCATCATCCCGCGCGGATCGGAAAAGACCGATTGGGAGGTTGAACTGGCCTTCGTCATCGGCAAACCCGGCAAATACATTACTGAGGCTGATGCAATGAACCACGTCGCAGGCTTTTGCGTCTGCAACGATGTGTCAGAGCGCGCCTATCAGACGGAGCGTTCCGGCCAATGGTCCAAAGGCAAATCCTCGGATAACTTCGGCCCGATCGGCCCATGGCTGGTTACGCGGGACGAGGTTTCAAACCCCAACGACTTGCATATGTGGCTGAAGGTCAACGGCGCGCAGATGCAGAATGGCTCGACCAACACGATGGTCTATCAAATCCCGTTTCTGGTGTCTTACCTGTCGCAATTCTTCACCCTGCATCCGGGCGATGTGATCTCAACCGGCACCCCTCCGGGCGTTGGTCTGGGCATGAAGCCACCGCGTTATCTGAAAGCGGGCGATGTGGTGGAACTTGGCATCGAAGGTCTGGGCGAACAGCGCCAAATTTGCGTAAATGACCTGTGAGGCGGAAATTTGTCCGTGCGACCGCTATATGGTGGTGGTATCCATCAGCGCACACAAGTCTTTCCCCGCTGGGAAGATTCAAAACGTGTTTGCTCGTGGAAAAATGTAGCGGGGTATTAGGGCGCAAAACCCACTAACCCCGCGCTGCCTTCTCCGCCATCCGCGCCCTCGCCACTTCGGCAAACGGGGCCGGATCGCGGTAAAGTGCTGTCAGCAAATGCTCGGCATACAGCACCAACTCGCCCTCGCCTTTATAGACCGAATAGCTGACCCGCAACTTGCCCATCTTTTCACCATGCACCTCTTTCGCCAGATTCTCGCGGATGGTGTAGATGGTATCGCCGATGAACACCGGCTTGATGAACCGCAGCCGGTCATAGCCATAGCTGAACGAGTTCAGGCAATTCGTCGCGGCCAGACCAAGGCCAAGTGAGAACACAAACGCCCCCGCCACCAGACGGCGGCCAAACACGCCTTCCTCCACCGCGAAACGCTCGTCGCTGACGTAAGGATGATGGTCCATCACAAGGCTGTTGAACTGCATCGACTCGCCCTCGGCAATCGTGCGGCGGATCGAGCGGATTTTGTCGCCGATTGCAAAATCCTCGTAGAACCAATTCTCGGCATTCCACACCGGGATTTTCGAATGATCGTCCGGCAAACCGGGCAAACCGCGCGGATGAATACCAATCTCAGCCATCGCCTAAACTCCCGCGAATTTCAGGCACATCGGTGTGCCGATCTGCAAAGCAGCACCCGTGTCGCGCAAGCTTCCCGTCGCCTGATCCCGTGCCAGAACACTGACCCGGTCCGAATTCTGGTTCGCAACCAACACATGCCGCCCCGATGGTGTGATCGCCAAATGCCGGGGGGTGGCCCCTCCGCACGGCACAAACCCACGCGGGGTCAGATGGCCGGTGTCCTGATTGACCTCAAAGATCGAAATGCTGTCATGCCCGCGATTGCCGCCATACAGAAACCGCCCATCCGGCGAAATCTGAATATCCGAACAATGGTTCCCCAACCGCGCCTCAGCCGGCACCGCAGCTTGGGTGTCAATCGGCGTCAACTGACCCGTCAAAGCATCAAACCCATGCGCCGTCACGGTGGAATCCAGCTCATTCATCACAAACACAAACCGCCTCCCCGGATGCAGCGCGACATGCCTTGGCCCCGCCCCCGGCTTGGTCTGCGCCAAGGCAATTCGCTCTGGCACCCCATCCGCGCCGATCCTGTAAGTGATCAGCGCATCCATCCCCAGATCGGCGACGATCACCATCCCACCGCCTACGTCAGTGACACTATGCGCATGCGCCCGTTCCTGCCGCCCGCCATCCGGCCCCGATCCACTATGCGCCACACTCGCCACCGCAGGCGACAGGCCACTGTCATTCAAATCAAACACCACCAACGACTTATCCGGCCCGCCCTCGCCCACGGTATAATTCGCCACAAACAACCGCCGCCCATCCGGCGAGATCATGTTGTGTGCCGTGATGCTGCCAAGGCTGGGTTGGGTGTTCAGATATGCCAGTGACCCCGTCTTAGGGTCGAAGGAAAACGCTGTCACCAACCCCTCCCGCCAATCCGCAACTTCGGAATTGGCATAAACCCGGCTGCCATCAACGCTAACAGAGAGATAAGTCGGGTTCTCCACCTGCGGATAACCTGCCAGCTTGCGAAACGTCAGCGCATCATCGTCAAAGCCGAACACATTCAGCCCATCCCCGCGCGCGCCCTGAAAATAGGGTGCCTCACGGTTCAGCGTGCCTATAAACAACAGCAATTCGCCCATAACGTCCCCCTGACCCCAACCGCTCCTCAACGGTAATCTTCCACATGTGAAAGATTATACCGCCAGTAAACGCTGTTGACGTGGCCGCGTCAATGCGTAGCTTGATGTGATAATTTCACAGGTGAAACCATGTCAGAGATTGAAGACGACGGCCGCTACCGTGCCCCAGCGCTGGACAAGGGGCTTGATATGATCGAACTCTTGGCCGCCCGCGAAGAGGGCATGACACTAAAAGACATCTCGACAGCGCTGAACCGATCCCCGACCGAGCTTTATCGCATGCTCGACCGCCTTGCGCGGCGCGGCTACGTCGCGCGCCAAGGCGATACTTATGCGCTGACGATGAAGCTGTTCATGCTGGCCCACCTGCGCCCGCCGATCCGCCGTCTGGTCGGCCAAGCCATGCCGGTGATGCGCCGATTTACCAATGCCGCCGAACAAGCCTGCCATCTGGTGATCTATGATCGCGGCGATCTGGTGGTGATCGCGCAGGTAGAGGCTCCGGGCTATTGGGGCGTCACAATCCGGGTTGGCGCGCAGATCGGGCTGGTGAATTCGGGATCAGGCCATGTGATCTTGGCCTTCGCCTCGGCGGAAGAACGTGCGTTGATGTTTGAAGAACATGACACCATGCCCTATGAGGTCGCGCCCGCCGATTTGGATCAGCGGCTGGCCGATGTGGCGCTGCATGGCTATGAAGCGATGCAAAGCCAGCAGACGCCGACGGTCTGGAACCTGTCTGTGCCGATCATCGGGCCGAATGGCAGCGTGCTGGCGGCGCTGACCTGCCCCTTCGTGCGCAGGTTGGAAAACCCCGATGCCCCTGACCGTGATCATGTTCTGGCGCTGCTGCGCGCAGCAGGGGGTGAGTTGTCGGTCACAACCGCCTGAAGTCCATCACCTGCGCCAACACCAAAGCCCCGGCCCCGCGCCGGGGCTTTTTCTTTGCGCCACTTCTTTGGGCCAAACTGCCGATTCTGACTTGCATGACTCTTCCATAAATGAAAACATAATTTACCAACAAAAGATTGTGCTGCAACGCGGCACAACGAAGACAGTGCTTTCATGCGCCGGGGAGAGAGCGACGTGACACAGACCGAGGCCATTCTGCCGCTGGACGGGTTGATCGTGCTGGACATGAGCCAGTTTCTATCTGGCCCCTATTGTTCCTTGCGGCTGGCCGATATGGGCGCGCGGGTGATCAAGATCGAACGCCCCGATGGCGGCGATCTGTCGCGCAGGCTGTATCTGTCGGATACCGAGATCGGTGGCGATTCCACGATTTTCCATGCCATCAATCGCGGCAAGGAAAGCCTTGCGATTGACCTGAAGAACCCCGCCGATCTGGCCGCCCTGCGCAAGCTGATCACCAGCGCCGATGTGCTGATCCAGAACTTCCGTCCCGGTGTGATCGAACGGCTTGGCTTCGATTACAACGCGGTCAAGGCGATCAATCCGCGTCTCGTCTATGCCTCGATCAGCGGTTACGGCGATGAGGGGCCATGGGTCGCGCGCCCCGGCCAAGACTTGCTGGCGCAAGCGCGGTCGGGTGTGATGTGGCTGAACGGCGATGAAGATCAAGGCCCGGTGCCGTTTGGTCTGGCGATTGCCGATATGCTGGCGGGGGCCGCCTGCTGTCAGGGTATTTTGGCCGGGTTGGTGCGGCGCGGGATTTCAAACCAAGGCATGCATGTGCAAACCAGCTTGATGGAGGCGCTGGTCGATTTTCAGTTTGAGGTGCTGACCACGCATCTGAATGATGGCCGCCGTCTGCCGAAACGATCTGATTTCCGCAGCGCTCATGCCTATTTGTCGGCCCCTTACGGCGTCTATCAGGCGACCGACGGCTGGCTGGCGATTGCGATGACCCCGCTGCCGAAACTGGCCGATCTGATGCAGATTGACACACTGGCCCCTTACCGCGATGACCCGAAACTCAGCTTCACGCAGCGCGACACCATCAAGCGGCTGATCGCGGACAAGGTCGCCACCCGCTCGATTGGCGAATGGCTTTCGGTGCTGGAACCCGCCGACATCTGGTGCGCCCGCGTGCTGGATTGGCCCGCGCTGCTGGCGTCGGAAGGCTTTCAAACGCTGGATATGCTGCAAACCGTCACCCGCGCCGATGGTGTTTCGATTGAGACCACCCGCCTGCCTTTGCGCCTGAATGGCCACCGCCCGGTCAACACCGCCGCAGCCCCGCTGATCGGTGCGCATTCAGCCGCCATCCGCAGGGAGTTCAACCTGTGACCCGTCTTAAAGGCATGACCTGGAGCCATCCGCGCGGCTTTGACCCGATGGTAGCGTGTTCGGCGGTCTGGGTCGAAAAAACCGGCGTGCAGATTGAGTGGGAAAAGCGGTCTTTGCAGGATTTCGAAAGCTTTCCTGTCGAAGAACTGGCGCGGGCCTATGATCTGATCGTGATTGATCACCCACATGTCGGCCAGATTACGGATGAGGGCTGTCTTTCCCCCTTGGATATTCCAGGGCGTGAGGCCGAACGTGCCGCCCTTGCCGCAGGCTCGGTCGGGCAAAGCTATCCCAGCTATTTCTGGCGCGGACAGCAATGGGCTTTCCCGATTGATGCGGCGACGCAAGTGCTGGCATGGCGGCCTGATTTGCTGGACGCTGCGCCCACAACTTGGGCAGAGGTAATTGCGCTTGCGAAGGAAGGCCGTGTATTGCTGCCGCTGCGCCCACCGCATTCGCTGATGTCTTTCTACACATTGGCGGGCAACCTTGGCGCGCCGTGCAAGGTGGAAGGCGATACGCTGATCGACCCCGCCATCGGCGCGCAGGTATGGGAAATGCTGCGCGAAATTACCGATCTGGTCGACCCCGCCTGTTCAGGCTGGGATCCGATTGCGGTGTTTGAAGAAATGGCCAAGTCCGGCTCAACAATCGCCTGTGCGCCACTGATCTACGGCTATGTCAACTACGCCATCCCCGGCTTTCGCCCCAACCTGATCCGCTTTGCCGATATGCCGGTCGCAGGCGGAAATGGCCCCGTCGGATCGGCGCTTGGCGGCACGGGCATCGCGGTTTCGGCGTTTTCAACGGCCAAAGACGCCGCCATCGACTTCGCCTATTGGATCGCCAGCGGCGACATCCAGCGCGGCGCCTTTGCCGCAGCGGGCGGTCAACCGGGTCATGCTGCTGCGTGGGAAGATGACACTGTCAACACCGCAACCTCGGATTTCTACAAGGCCACACGTGCCACGCTGCAAGGCGCATGGGTCCGCCCGCGCCACAACGGCTATATGGCGCTGCAAGAGGCTGCCTCGCAACGCATCACCGCAGGGCTGGCCGCCAAAGAACGCGGATCACCCGTGATCAACGATATTAACCGGCTGTTCCGGGAGAGCTTTTAAGACGGAAACCGCCCCAGAGAACCACTCCGGGGCACAAGGGAGGAGGAAACCCAATGAAGAACCTGATCTGTGGCCTGCTGGCCGCTACCGCACTGACAACGGCGCTGCCCGCCTTTGCCGCGACGGTGGAAGAAACCATCGCCGCCCTGCCCGAAGCTTTGCGCGCCCAATATGAAGGTGCGCCGCAAACCATCACCGCAGGGCCTTTGGCCGATTTCACGCCTAAGGCCAAACCGTACAAATGGTGCCATTCCGAAAGCTATCAGGGCAATCCGTGGCGGGTTTCGGTGACGGCCGAGTTGAAACGCCTTGTCGATGGCCTGATCGCGCAGGGCGTGGTGTCAGACTTTGAAGTGTCGGATTCCAACGGCGATGTGGGCCAGCAGATCAACCAGATCCGCGCCTTTATCGACAAGGGCTGCGGCGTGATCACCTCGATCCCAGGCTCGGCCACCGGTCTGGATGAGGCGGTTGCCGCTGCTTCCGCTGCTGGTATTCCGTTCATCACGGCGGCAGGTTCGGTGACAGCGCCTTCCGCCGTCAACGTCGACAGCAACTATTCTCGCTGGGGCTATGAGATGATGGACGCCATCGGCAAAGCCCTGCCCGAAGGCGGCAATGTGCTGATCGTCGAAGGTATCGCGGGCCACCCGATTGTGGCGCAAGAGCGTGCGGGCGGCGATGCGGCTATGGCGTTGTATCCGAAGCTGAAAACCGCGCGGGTGGTCAATGGCGACTGGACGGCGAATGTCACCAAGACCGTTGTGCTGCAAACCCTAGCGACCAACCCCGCGCCGATTGATGCGGTTTGGTCGGCGGGTTCCGAGTCCCGCGTGATTGCCGAGGCCTTTGCCGAGGCCGGTCGCCCAGTGCCGCTGATCACTGGCTCGATCACCGGCGATGCTTTGGGCTACTGGAAAGCCAACCCGGAGGGCTACCGCTTTGAAGGCCACGCCGTGCTGCCGGGGTGGACCGCGCAGACCCTGTTCCGGGTCGCTGGCCGGATCATGGAGGGTCAGAAACCTGTGTTGAACACTCTGCTGATCCCGCTGCCCCCCGTGCATGAGGCTGATCTTGCGGGCTGGTATCAAGATTGCATGACGCCGGATGCGGTTTCTGTATTCCCGGTGCCGCCGACCGACCCGGTGTCAGAAGCCGATATGGACGCATATTTTTCCAATCCCGCCGCGAGCCCTGGTTGGGATTACGCAAGCGTGCCTGCGGCCTGCGCGAAGTAAGCCAACCTGCCGCGCCTGATGGGGCGCGGCCCCCACCCTGCGGGAGACTGCGATGCTGGCGATCACTGGCCTGTCCAAACGCTATGGCGAGACCGTGGCGCTGGATCAGGCGACTATTTCGTTTCGGGCGGGCACCGTCCACACCATCTTGGGCGAAAACGGCTCCGGCAAAAGCACGCTGGTCAAGCTGCTGTCGGGCATCGTTTTGCCCGATGCAGGCACGATTACCTTTGCAGGGCAGCCCGTAGCTGCCCACAGCCCTGCCGCATTTCAGGCCGCAGGCTTTGCCACCGCGTTTCAAGAAGTGCTGACTGCGCCGGATCGTTCCGTCACCGACAACATCCTTCTGGGGCTGGACGGGTTGTTCACCCGCCGCATCCCGCGAAATGAACGCCGTGACCGTGCCGCAGCCGTGCTGTCGCGCTTTGCCCGCACTCCGATTGACCTCGACGCCCTCGCCGGATCGCTGCCGCTGGCGGCACAGCAACTGGTGGTTCTCGCCCGTGCCGTCGCCCGCGAACCCCGCGTGCTGATCCTTGATGAGATCACCGCCGCCCTCGACTTCGCCGACAGGGAATCGGTGTTTGCCTTCATGCGCGAGCGGGCCGCTGCAAGGTGTCTGATCCTGTTCATCACCCACCGCATGGATGAGGTGATGGCGCTGTCTGACGATATTTCCGTGCTGCGTTCGGGCCGCGTTGTGGCGACGCAAAGCCGCGATGCCTCAAACCCTGCGCAACTGTTGCACCTGATGGCGCCCCAAAAAGCGCAACAGCTGGAGGCCCAGCATGGCTGACCTGTCCCTGATGATCCGCGACCTGCACTTGCGCGCCTCTGCCGCGCCTGTTTCCACCCAAATCAAAGGCGGAGAGATCGTTGGTCTTGCGGGCTTGGATGGCCACGGCCAAGACGTGTTTCTGCGCAGTCTGGCGGGGCTGGAGCGCAACCAGAACGCGGTTGATCTGCAAGGCAACCGCATCGGCAGTTTCCCCGATGCCGAGCGCAATGCGGTGGTTTATGTGCCGCGTGACCGCCGTTCCACCGGAATTTTCCCCGGCCTGTCGATCTTGGATAACTTCGCCATCGCCACCCCCAGCCATGACCGCAAAGGTCTTCTGATCAGTCCAAAGGCCCGCCGTGCGCGGTATGAGCACTGGAAAGATCGGCTGAAAATCACAGCCCCCAGCCCAGATGCCCCGATCACCGCATTGTCAGGCGGCAATCAGCAAAAAGTCTTGCTAGCCCGTGCCTTAGCCCGCGACCCTAAGGTGTTGCTGCTGAACGACCCCACACGTGGAGTCGATGTGGCGACCCGGCTGGTGCTGTACGATCTGTTCCGCGAACTTGCCGCCGAGGGCATGGCGCTGGTGATCCTGTCGTCGGAAATAGAGGAAATCCTTGTGCTGTGTCACCGCGTTCTGGTGTTTCGCGACCATGCGCTTGCCGCCGAGATGGCAGGCGAAGCGATGCGCACCGAAACCGTTATCGCCGCAATGTTCGGAAGGGCAGCATGACCCGCATATTTGGCCGTTACGGCTTTGCTATCGGCATCCTTGTGGTGCTGCTGATCGCCAATCTGGTGATGAACCCGGTGCGGTTTCTGCCCGCCAACTGGGGGACGCTGATCGGCCTCGCGGCCCCTCTGATCGGCGCGGCGCTGGCGTCGACCCCGGTTATTCTGGCCGGACGTGGCGGCATCGACATCTCGGTTGGCCCTGTGATGGGGCTAGTCAGCGCCGTGGTGATCAAGGTGCTGTATCTGGACGGTGGCATCGCCTCGCCCTACATCCTATGGCCCGCCGCGCTGCTGATCGGCGCGGCCATCGGCGCGTTCAACGGCTTTATGGCAACTGTGGTGCGGGTGCAGCCCATCGTCGCAACTTTGGGAACATATCTGATCCTTGGCGGCCTGACACTGACAATCCTGCCCGCGCCCATCGGCCCCGCCCCTGATTGGCTAAAGGCGATGGCTGGCATGTGGAGCTTTCTGCCGCTGGGTATCATCGCGGCGCTGTGGTGGGCTTTGTGCCGAATGCCATTTCATGGTCAGTTGATGGCCGTCGGCAGCGATGATCGTGCTGCCTATACCGCAGGCGTGCCTGTCACGCTGGTGCGGTTTCTGGCCTATGTGCTGACGGGTTTGTTGGCGGGTGCTGCGGGCATGATGCTGACAGCCCTCATTGGCTCTGCTGATCCCAAAGTCGGCGCGAACTACACCCTGATTGCCATTGCCGCCGTGGCTTTGGGCGGCGTCAGTCTGGCGGGTGGGCGCGGCGGCTTGCTTGGGGCGGCCATCGGGGCGGTGGATATTTTCCTGCTGCAAAGCCTGCTCACCGCTTTCAACGTCTCAACCTATGTCCTGCAAGTTGCCTATGGCACGATCCTTGTCGTGGCCGTCGTGCTGATCGCTCTGCAAGACCGCAGCGCCAAACGGAGCCATGCATGACCCTGAATCTCGACAGCATCAAGGCCCGCGTGATCGGAGCGTTTGCCGTGGCACTGGTCCTGCATGGCATCGGCACCGCACTGATCCCCGGCTATTCCGCACCCTTTGCGATTCGCGCCATGCTGGTGATCGCAAGTCTGCTGGCGGTGGCTTCCATCGGCCAAACGCTGGTGGTTATCCTCGGCGGTATCGACCTGTCGATCCCTTTCGTGATGGGTTTCGCCAATGTCGTAGCCGCCCAGCTTTACGGCCAGGGCTGGCATTTCGGGTTTGTCTGCGTGGTGGTCTTCAGTCTTGCCGCACTTATCGGCGCGTTCAACGGCGCGCTCTCACGCGGACTAAACCTGCATCCGCTGATCGTCACTCTCGGCGTCGGCATGATCGTGCAGGGCCTTGTTCTGATCTGGACCAAGGGCTTCCCCTCCGGTTCCGCCCCAAAAGCCGTGTCGCAATTCGTCTCCATCGGCGGCTCTTTCGGCCCACTGCCCGTGCCTGCCTTGATCCCGGTCCTGCTGATTCTGACGGTGCTGATCGTGCTGGTGCTGGAGCGCACGCCCTACGGCCGCAGGCTCTACGCGCTCGGCTCCAACCCCGGTGCTGCCCCATATGCGCTGATCAATCCGCTGCGCATATGGACCGTCACCTTCGCCGCATCTTCGGTGTTTGCTGCAATGGCAGGCGTGCTGCTGCTGGGCTTTACCGGCTCAGCCTATGGCGATGTCGGCCAGCCCTATCTGTTCCAAACCATCGCGGCTGTTGTGGTCGGCGGCACCGCTTTGGTCGGCGGGCGTGGCAGCTTTATCGGCACCATTGCCGGTGTTTGGGTGTTGACCGAGATCAACACCCTGCTGATTGGACTGAATTTCTCACCCGCCTCCGTGCAAGCGGCTTTCGGCGCGATCATCCTGCTGCTCGTCTCACTTTATGGGCGGGAGCGGCATTTCCGCACCACAGTCTGAGCAAAAGGCGGAGCAATACGCGTTCGCGTCACCGGTGGACACGACTCGGCCTGCATCAACGCAGGAACCAAACCTTCGCCCACAAATTTCTCTTAGGAGTGTGGTTTCCGCGTCCAAGACGGGCATCCAAGCTGCCGATAATGCCCGCCGGGCGATGCTGAATGCGCCGCCATTCATTTACCGAAGGCAAGATCATGGCACCGCGCGTTTGCCGCAGGCAAGATCACGGCACCGCGCGTTTATCGGGAGTGGTCCGTTTTAGCGATCCGAGCATCATGCCATCCGTTTCGCCTTAGCATGCCTACCTGCATGCTGATGTCGTTGCTGGGCGCGCAAAATCGCTTTCTAACCCTACTCAATTCATCTGACCCGCCAAGCTTGGGTACGGCGCAGCAGACCATGAGACAGCGCCATATGCAAAAGCCGCGCCGCGACGTTGGTGTAAAAGATCATCATGCCCATCGCCGCCGCAGGCGCGATGTCGCCTGCGTCATCCATGTTCAGCACCGCGATTGAAGCCAGTGCCGTCTGGCTGGAATAGATGAACACCACAGCCGACACCGTCGTCATCGCGTTCACGAACAGATAGATCATGATGTCGAGGATCGCAGGCATGCAGATCGGCACCGTCACCCGGCCAAACAGCCGCCAGAACGGTTGCCGCATTGAGGTTGCGACCGATTCAAACTCGGGGTCGATCTGTTTCAGCGCGGTCAGCGCCGTCAGATGCCCGACGGTGTAGAAATGCGTCACGGTCGAGACAACAAGGATCGCCATCGTGCCATAGATGACATTCAGCGGGTTCACCGGGTTGTTGAAGAAGAAGATATAGGCAAGGCCCAGCACCATGCCAGGCACGGCCATCGGCAGCATGGCAAGAAACTGGAACAATCCGCGCGCGAAATATGATCCGTCCAGCTTTTCAACCATATAGGCGCCGGTGAATACCACAACCGTTCCGATCACTGCTGTCAGCGCCGCAAGCTGGATCGAGTTCCAATAGGCCGACCAGCCACCGCCATCCATCTTGTCGAAAGCAAAATTTTTCAGACTTAGGCTCATGTCATAGGGCCAGAAATTCACCAGCGCGGCCAGTTGGCAAGTGCCTATCATCAGCAGGATGAACCCCGCCACCAAGCCGCACCAGCCCAGGCAAAGCACATCGAACCCGGGGTTGGGCTTTGGCTCGTAGGGAACCGAGCGGGCCGAAAGTTGCGAAACCTGTTTCTTTTGCACCTGTCGGTCGATCACAAAGGCAAGAACAGCGGGGATCAGCAGGATGACGGAAACCACCGCCCCCATCTCAAAATTCTGCTGACCGATCACCTGTTTGTAGATGTCGATGGCCAGCACGCTGTATTGGCCACCGATGACTTTGGGCAGACCGAAATCGGTGATCACCAATGTGAACGTCACGAAAGCGGCCGAGATCAGACCATAGCGCGCACCGGGAATCGTCACCGTCCAGAAGATACGCCAACGGCTGGCGCGCAAGGCATCGGCAGCCTCATATTGCCGCTGATCGGCGATGGCGAGCGCGGTTGAAATGATAATCAGCGCATGCGGAAAGGTAAAAAACACCGACCCGATCACGATGCCCAGCGGGCCATAAATTGAATGCCCCATCAACAGGTCTTTCAACAGCCCCTGATTGCCAAATAGATAGACCAGCGCGATACCCGGCAACAGCGACGGCACCAGAATAGGCATCATCGCGATCAGCTTCATCGCGCCCTTGAACCGCATACAACTGCGGCTGATTGCATAGGCAAAGCCGAACGCAAAGCTGACCGTCAGCACCGTGCTGACCAAGGCGATGAACAGCGAGTTCTCGATAGACCGAAACAGCGCCGGGTTCGAAAAATACGCAGTGTAGTTCTGCATCCCGACGGTTGTGCTTGGGCGCAGGTTGATACGGCGGAAGGTGTTGCTGTCGTATTCCTGCCAATCCGCTGCCTTGACCAGATCAAGACCTACCAACCAAGACGCGCCATCCAGCGCGCGCATCCGGTATTTCACCGGGCTGCGAAAGCTGAAGTTGGGGAACAACTCGATCACCGACAATCGGCCTTCGGAAGATGTGCGCAGATCATCGGGGCCAAAGCGGCTCAGCGTCGCGTTCAGCGCGGCAGCAGTGGTGGGCGGGCCAAAATTACCGCCAGTCTCATCACTGACTTGAAACTCGTAGCGGGCAAGATCGAAGCCATAGGTCACGAAGGACTTCGACAGCATGGTGTAAAGCGGCAGCGCAAGCGCTACGATCAGGTAGAGCGCGATCACCAGCATGAAGCCACGCTTGATCAGCCCATCCCGGTCGATCTTCAACGTCACATCGCGACCCGGCAGGATCCAGTCAGCAGCGGACATCTCATGCGCCTTTCGGAAAGACGAGCACACGCTCGGCGGGAAGTTCCACGGTCAGCTTGCTGCCTTCGGACAGATCAAGCCGCCGCACAGCGTTCATCGAGAAATTGGCCACCAACGGCGTCTCGCCCAACTCGGCGCTGCGCAGATGCATCCGCCAAGACGAGCCGAGGAATTCCTGCGCTGAAATCGTCACTGGTAGATGGTTGGGCTTGGGCACGGCCTCGTGGCCAGCGGAATGGGGCAGAATATCTTCGGGGCGAATTGCCACCATGACCGCTTGCCCGTCTGTCAGCCCCGGCACTTCGGTGTTCAGCACCAGACTGCCAAGCGTGACGGCGCCCTGCTTGTAGTGACTGGCGATGCGATTGGTTTCGCCGATGAAATCCGCGACAAACAGTGTGGTCGGGTGGCGGTAAATTTCGGTTGGGGTGCCGATTTGTTCGATCACACCATGGTTCATCACCACGATGCGATCGGCCATCGACAGCGCTTCCTCCTGATCATGCGTCACCATGATCGTGGTCACGCCCAGCTTGCGCTGCAACTCTTTGATCTCGTGGCGCAGATGCACGCGGACCTTGGCATCCAGTGCCGAAAGCGGCTCGTCCAGCAATAAAAGCCCCGGATTGATTGCGATGGATCTTGCCAAAGCGATGCGCTGCTGCTGGCCGCCGGAAAGCTGCGACGGATAGCGGTTGGCCTTGTCGGGCAACCCGACCAGCTCCAGCAATTCTGCGACCCGCTTGGTGATTTCAGCTTTGGGGCGCCCGGTGTTTTCCAGACCAAAGGCGACGTTCTTGGCCACCGTCAGGTTGGGAAACAGCGCGTAGGACTGAAAAACGATGCCATAATCCCGCTTGGAGGCGGGCAAGTTCGATATGTCGCGACCGTCTTGCAGGATATGCCCGCGCGTCTGTGGATCGAGCCCGGCAATGGCGCGCAGAAGGGTGGTCTTGCCGCAACCCGATGGGCCAAGAAAGCAGATGAATTCGCCCTTGCCGATCCGCAGCGACACATCACGCAACGCCGCGAATTCGCCGTAGATCTTCCAGAGGTTTTCAATGCGGAGATAGTCGTCGGTCACGGGCGGGGTCTCCGGCTGGATGGAAAGGTTCGGTGAGGTCATGGCGTTCATACTGCTGCTCCGATCGGCTGGGGCGTGGGCCCGGCAAGGCCCACGCTTGTCAGATGCTTAGGTTTTCGGCTCGCTTTTGTTGTCGTAGCGCTTCGACCATTCGGCGAGGATCTTGGCGCGGTTGTTCGCCGCCCATTCGAAATCGTTCTTGATCATCTTGCCTTCGGCATCGGTCGGGTAGTTCTCGACGGGCTTGGCCACGCCAGGCATCGCCAGTACCGCATAGCCCTCGTTGTATTGCTTCATTGCCGCCGCAGAGATCGACCAATCCACCAGCGTCTGCGCTGCCTCAAGCTTTGCGGTGCCACCGATGATCGCGGCTGCTTCGGTATCCCAGCCCAAGCCTTCAGTCGGGGTGATCACCTCAATCGGCGCGCCCTCGGATTTGGATTTAGCGCCCCGGAAGGCGAAGGACACGCCAATCACCGTTTCCCCCGCTGCGGCCATTTTGCAGGGTTTGGAACCGGAATGGGTGTAGCTCGCCATGTTGGTGTGCAGGCGGTCCATATAGTCCCAACCCTTTTCCTCGCCGAAGGTTTGCAGCCAAGCCGAGACGTCCAGAAAGCCCGTGCCAGATGAGGCCGGGTTCGGCATCACGATATGGCCCGCATATTCCGGTTTAGTCAGGTCTTCCCAACTGGTCGGCGGCGTCAGGCCCAGTTTGGCGCCCTCAACCGTGTTGTAGCAGATCGCAGCCAGCCAAGCGTCTAGGCCAACCCAGGACGGCGGCGTGTCGGTGTCGACAAAGCGTGCGTCCAGTTTTTCCACGCCGACGGGAGCGTAGGGCTCCAGCATACCTTCGGTCTTCAGAACCAGCAGTGAGGTGGCGGCCAGACCCCAGACCACATCGGCACTGGGGTTGTTCTTTTCGGCCAGCAGTTTCGCGGTCACAACACCAGTGGAATCGCGCACCCAGTTGACCTTGATATCAGGGTGTTCGGCATTGAAGGCTGCGGCATAGCGCTCAAGGAATTCGGCCTCGAATGCGGTGTAGACGGTCAGTTCGGTTTCGGCATGGGCCGCCAAAGCGCCAAACACTGCAATGGCCGATGAGAGCAAGAAGGTTTTTCCGGTCATGTCTGATTTCCCCGTTGGATATTCGTTGGTTTTGAGTGGCGGCCTTGTTCGGCCACACGTCGATTTTCTGAGGTCATGGCCTGGTGCGTGACAGGCGCTAAACTCCATGGCCTTAGGGTGGGGGGATGGCAGTTGATAAGTAAAATCTATTATTTTTATGAAAATATCGACTGAAACGATGCTCTGTTTTCAACTGATTGCGATGGCCATCACGCCGACAGAAACCACCGCAGCGGCCAGCAATCTGGCTGCGATGGGGCGCTCACCAAACCACAGAATCCCGATCAGCGCGGCGAAAATGACGCTGGATTCCCGCACTGCGGACACCGCACCAAGTGGCGCTATAGTCTTGACATACAACACAATTCCATAGGCACTTACCGCCGCTATGCCGCCAATGGCACCGATGCCCAAAACGCGCAGCCTGAAGCCACCGCCTCGCCGTCGTCGGATCAGTGCGATGATCAACGGCACGGGAAATTCCAATAGGAAAAGCCACCCCATATAGGAGAAAGCATTGCCCGATCTTCGCACGCCGATGCCATCGGCTACAGAATAGGCAGCGATGAGCAGACCAAGACAGATGGCGAACAACACCGCTGCCCGCGAGGCCTGCGCCGCCCCCTTTTGTAGCGCCAGAATAGTGACTCCAGCCGAGACGCAGGCAACCCCAATCCAGCCCAATGGCGCAAGGAATTCGCCGATCAGCAGCATGGCAGACAGCGCCACCACCGCCGGGGCGAGCCCACGCGAGATCGGATAAACTTGGCTTAGATCGCCCAATCGGTAGGCGCGGAACAACAAGATGTAATAGCCGTAGTGCAGCAGGGTTGAGGCCGCGATTGACGGCCAACTGGCGATGGCAGGGAGTGGAAAGTTCAGCACCAGTATCAGGCCCAGAACCGCATGCGCCGCCGATACCGCCGCCAAAACGCCGGCGCGATCATCCATCGCCTTGACCATCGCATTCCATCCGGCGTGCAGCAGGGCTGCAAAAAGCACGAGGGCGAGCGCAGTTGGCGTCATTGGGCTGCCTTTCAGGCAAACGTGGGAACGGGGCGGAAATGGAAAAGGCGGGCCCTGCCGGACCCGCCTTTGGTGTGATTTACGCAGCCTTCACGCCCAAGGCAGCGAGAAGGTCTTGACGTTGGTGAAGCTTTTCATCGCCTCAATCACGCCTTCCTTATAGCCGTTGCCGCTGTCTTTGATGCCCCCGAAGGGCGACATCTCAATGCGGTAGCCGGGGACTTCCCAGATGTTGACGGTGCCGACCACCAAGCCTTTGATATAGCTTTGCATCCGGCGGAAATCGTTGGTGCAGACCCCCGAGGAAAGACCAAAGGCGGTGGAGTTTGAGATTCGCATCGTCTCGACATCGTCATCCGGCACGCGCACGATTGGGATGATCGGGCCGAAGGTTTCCTCCATCACCAACTCGCTTTCGTGGCGAACGTGATCGACCACGATTGGCGGCAGCAACGCCCCCTTGCGGCCCGGATGGTAGAGGATCTTGGCACCTTCGGCTTCGGCCAGATGTACGCGGTTTTCAAAAACCTCGGCGGCGCGGGCATGGACGACGCAGCCAAGTTCCGTTGCGGGGTCCATCGGGTCGCCAAAGCGCAGGGCTTTGGCGCGTTCCAACACCATCGGCACGAAGCGGTCTGCCACACTTTCCTGCACCAAAATCCGCTTCACCGCCGTGCAGCGCTGGCCCGAGTTCTTCGTTGCCCCAGCCACCGCCAGATCGGCAGCCTTGGCAAGATCAGCATCGGACAGATCGTTGCAGATGATCAGCGGGTCATTCCCCCCCAGTTCCAGCACCTGACGTTTGTAGACGGCTTTCGCTGCGATCATCTTACCCACCGGCACGCCGCCAGTGAAAGTGATCAGATCAAAATCCGGGTTGGTGATCATCTCATCCCCGATGTCGGCAGGCCAGCCGGTCAGCACCGACAGCATCTGCGGCGGTAGCCCCGCCTCATAGATCGCATCGGCCAGCCACAGCGCGGTCAGCGGAGTCAGCTCTGTCGGCTTGACCACGATGCAGTTGTTGGTGGCAATCGCCGGGGCGATTTTATGGCTAACCATGTTGAGCGGATGGTTGAACGGGGTGATTGCCGAGATCGCCCGCAATGGTTCCCGCGTGGTGAATATCTTGCGCTGCTTGCCGTGGGGGGTGAGGTCGCAGGAAAAGATCTCGCCATCGTCATGGATGCACATCTGCCCGGCGAGGGTATAGACATCATAGGCGCGCCCGCATTCATAAAGCGCATCGGCCAGCGAGATGCCCAGTTCAGCGGTGATGATCGGGGCGAGTTCGGCTTTGCGCTCGCTGATGATGCGAGCAATGTTCAGAAGGATTTTCTGCCGCTCATAGCGGGTCAACGTCGGCTGATAGGCGCTCGCGATGGCAAAGGCTTCGCGCGCATGTTCGGCATTGCCCGCAGGCACGGTGCCGATCAGTTCATCCGTCCAAGGGTAGTGGACCGGCACGCGGTCCACGGTATCCACTTTGCGGCCTGCGATGCGCATGCTCTCGTGCCGGATCGCGATGGGGGGGGATCTTTTCAACATATCACACCTCAGAGCGCCGCAGCGGTGCAGGCGAAGAAGAAGGCATCAAAGTTGCGCAACACCGGGGCGGTCGGCAGATCGACCACACGGTTGACGATGAACGGCACGACTTGCTCAGTCAGCCCGCCATGGCTGCGCAAAGGCTCATTCAGCGCGGCAAGGTCGTGGCGGTGCGCCGAGGTGCCCAGCGTCATGTTTTCGCCCGAGATCATCACGATATCGCCGATCCGGTCGCCGGGCAGCTCAAAGCGGCGGATCGCTTCGGCCTTATCGACCACCAGTGTCATCTGGGGAATGGCGGCGAGTTCGGCGATCACCGCCGCCTGATCGGCGCTTTCCGGCAGATAGGCGGTGGCGAAAGAGCCAAGTGCGCCGTGATGCACCACATAGGGGTCGGTGATCGGCAGGATCACCCGTGCTGCATCTTTACCCAACATGGCGTCCAGCTTATCTTGCACATAGATCACCGCAGGCGAACCATCGGCGAGGTGTTTGGGCTTCATGCCATGGTCGGCAGTGACGACAATCGCCGCACCAAGGGCATCCAACTGCGCCAGATACAGGTCGAACATCTTGTAAAAGCTTTGCGCCTGCGCATCTTCCGGCGCGTATTTGTGCTGCACATAATCGGTGGTGGTCAGATACATCACATCCGGCTTCCAGTCGCGCAGCAGCTTGACCCCGGCGGCAAAGACGAACTCTGACAGGTCGGCAGAGTAGACCTCTGGCACCGGCATTCCAAGCCAAGCACTGGCGTTGTCGATGCCGTTTTCGGCCAGCGTGGCCTTGTCCGACCGCTCTGCCGAAAAGCAGATCGCGCGATCTTCGTCAAAGCGCAGGCCAGCACCCAGTAACGCGCGCAGCTTGTCTTTCGCGGTGACGACCGCGACGCGGGCACCGGCATTGTAGAACTGGCCAAAGACGGTTGGCGCGCGCAGGAAGCGCACGTCGTTCATCATCACCTCTTTGCCAGTTTCGCGTTCATAAAGGTAGTTGCCGCAAATGCCGTGGACGGCGGGCGGGCGGCCCGTCGCTATGGACAGGTTGTTGGGGTTGGTGAAAGACGGGATCACCGAATGGGCCAGCCGGTCGGTGCCAACCTCGCGCATTTTCTTCAGCGTCGGCATCAGGCCATTGGCAATGGCGACCTCAAGATAAGTCGGTTCGCAACCGTCAAGGCAGATGGCGATGGCGGCAACTTTTGGCCAGGGGTAGGTGCGGTCATTGGCGACAACGGGCGGGCGGGTATGGGCGTTCATGACAGGGTCCGTTCTATGAGGAGGAGATCAGGCGGCAAGTTTCGCGCGCTCGGCAATCGCGGCGGCGGGCGGCACGGCGGTATCGACGCCCATTTCGGCCAGCGCCTCGGCGGCAGCGGCGACCACCCGGCGCATGATATTTTCGTCCATCCGGCCGATGCAGCCGACGCGGAAGCTGTCCACCACGGTCAGCTTGCCCGGATAGATGATAAAGCCCTTGGCCTTCATCAGATCGTAGAAGGTCGAGAACACGAAGTTCGCATGGGCGGGGTTGAAGAAGGTCACGATGATCGGCGACAGCCAAGTATCGGCGAGCAGGGTTTCAAACCCCAAGGTCCGCATCCCCGCCACCATCACATCGCGGTTGCGCATGTAGCGCGCACCCCGGCCCGCAACGCCGCCTTCCAGCGCGTGCAGCCGCAACGCCTCTAGGAAAGCCGCGACGACGTGGGTGGGCGGGGTAAAGCGCCACTGGCCCGTTTTCACCATCGTCGCCCATTGCGCGTGGACATCAAGGCTTAGCGAATGGGCATTGCCTTTTGCCGCCTCAAGCGCCGATTTGCGGGCGATGACGAAACCAAAACCCGGCACGCCTTCGATGCATTTGTTGGCCGAGGACACCATCGCTTCATACTGGATGCGGCCCACATCCAGATCAACCGCCCCAAAGGCCGACATCGAGTCGATCAGCAGCTTGCGGCCGCGTGCGGCGACCACCTCGGCAATCTCTGCCACCGGGTTCAGGATGCCCGATGAGGTTTCGCAATGGATCGCGAGGACATGGCTGATGGCGGGGTCGGCATCGAGCGCACGGCCAACCTCATCGCCGCGCGGCGGCAGATAGTCGCCTTTGTCGATCAGCGTATAGGCGCGGCCCATCACCCGCAATGTTTCCGCCGCACGCAGGCCATAAGCGCCGTTTGCCAGCACCAGAACCTTGCCATCGCGCGGCACCATCGAACCCAGCATAGCCTCGACGCAATATGAGCCAGAACCCTGCATTGGCACGCAAGCGAACTCTGCCTTGGTATCGCCGGCCAATGCAACCAACTGATCACACATGGATTTCGTCATGGCGCGGAAATCACCATCCCACGAGCCCCAATCCCGCAGCATCGCTTCCTTGACGCTGTATGCAGTGGTCAACGGCCCCGGCGTCAGCAAAAACGGCTCACCCAGACGGGGATCAGCAAAGGCGGTGTCGGCATTGGTCATGGCGGGCCTCTTTGGGTTGAATGCGAAGATCTGACCTTAGTTTTTCATGATGCCATACATATGTAAAATCGTTATTTAAGATAAGATCATTAGTTTTAATGATGATCAGATTGGCGCGGTCAGACGGCTTTCCAGCAGATGGCCAGATTCAGACAGGATCGGATAGGCAACCTTGACCAGCAAAGAGTTCACTTCTTTCAACGCGCGCACCACCTCCATATGAATGTCACTGGTGTCGATACTGCGCAGGTTGCCCGAGCGCAGCCGCGCGATGTGGCGGTCGTGGAAATCTCGCTCCACCTGCCGCAGCACCGCCTTTTCAGCCACCAACAGCCGCGCGCTTTCCAGATCGCCCGAAACCAACACATTCAGCGCAATCTGCGTATTTGCCATGACACGCGCATGAAGGCTGCTTAACTCTCGCCAACCTTCATCGGAAAACCGCACTTTCAGCCGCGCTTTGTCGGTCGCCTGCGACAGCAGGGTCTTGGCGATGATATCGCCAATCGCCTCAAAATCATTTGCAAGGCCTGCCAGCTCCAGCCCACGCCGGGCCTCGTCCTCGGTCAGGACGCCGCGATTCAACTCGGCGACGAACAGTTTGATATCGCTGTGGCGCTGGTTCACCTCATCATCCATCGCGCGCAAGCGGGTGATGTGGTGGTCATCCCCCGCCTCCAGCATATCCATCACCGGGCGCAACATGGCCTCTAATGTCTCACCCATGCGCAGCAATTCGCGCTGCGCACTGGCAAGCGCCAAATTGGGCCGGGTGATGGCGCTGCGATCCAGCGCACTGCGCCATGTGGCGGTGGTGACGGCATCCTCGGGCGTCGGCCAAAGCATCGCCGTCAACCTGTCCATCATGCCAGTGAAAGGCAGGGCGAGGATCAACAGGCACAGGTTGAACAGCACATGGAAGTTCACCAGTTGAGCGCCCGCGCCTGCACCCAGATGATCCAGCGGATGTGGCACCACCTGCAACAGCAGCAGGGCGATCACCGACCCAGTGCCGCGAAACATCAGGTTGGCCAGCGGAATGCGGCGTGCGGGTAGCCCTGCGCCGCGTGTCAGCCAAACCGCCACCAAGGCGCCCCCAAGGTTGGCCCCCAGCACCATCGGTGCTGCCGCCTCAACCGGAAGCACGCCGCTCGCCGCGAAATTGGCAAAGATCAACAATGTCGCGACCGAGGAATGCAACCCCCAAGCCAGCAGCGCCGCCACCACAAACGCGGTCAGCGGATCGCCCGCCAGCCATCCCGCCACCTGCGGCAGCACGGCACTTTCGCGCAAAGGCTCGGTCGCGGCACCCACCATGCGCAGGGACAGCAGGATAAAGGCGATGCCCAGAACCACTCGCCCGATCTGGCGCACCTGGCGGTGTTCAAACTTCAGGAACATCGTCGCACCCGTCAGCAGCAGAATCGGGATCAACTCGCTGAGATCAAAGGACAACAGTTTGACCACTAGGGCCGATCCGAAATCTGCCCCCAAAAGTGCTGCGATGCCTGCGCTAATGCTGATGATGCCCGATGTCGCAAAGCCTGCGGCCAAGATCCCGACAGCCGTGGCACTTTGCAGGATAATCGCCAATATGGCCCCGGCAAATGCCATGCCGATAGCCCCGCCACCTGCCTTGCGCAGCACGGAGCGCAACCCCGTGCCCCAAGCGCGCTCGACCCCGGTTCGGACCATGCGCACCGCCCACAATAGCAACATGACGGCGGCGGCGAGGTGAATCAGGATCAGAAAAGGGTGCATGGCGGGCTCCTGCGGTTGATCCCTCAGAAGGCACTGTTGCCAATCATAAATCAAATCGTTAGTTTTAATCCTATCATAGATTTTACAGGTGACTCATGCGCTATGTCCAGCTTCGTGCTTTTCACTACGTTGCCACCTGCGGCGGCTTTTCGCGTGCCGCCGAGGCCTTGTTCCTGACCCAGCCCGCGATTTCCGATCAGGTCAGCAAGCTGGAGGATGAATATGACGTTCTGCTGTTCAACCGCATGCGCAAGCAAGTGGTGCTGACGGCGGCAGGTGAGCAGTTGTTGCAGATCACCCGCCGCCTGTTTGACTGTGAACAACAGGCACTGGATTTCCTGTCGGAAAGCCGTGCGCTGCAATCGGGCAACCTGCGCATCGTCGCCGACAGTGCCCACCACCTGCTGCATATCCTTGCCGCCTTCCGAAAACGTTATCCGGGGGTGAAAATCTCGGTGCGCGCGGGCAATACCGAAACCGTCGTCACCAGCCTGCATAATTACGAAGCCGATCTGGGCATTCTGGGCGAAATGCCAACCCTGAAAAATTTCGACTGCGAGTTGCTCAGCTCGTCGCCGATTATTGCCTTTGTCGCAGCGGGGCATCCGCTGGCGAAATCCAAACGGCTGACCTTTGCGGAGCTTGCCAATCAGGCTTTGGTCTTGCGCGAGCGCGGATCAAAGACGCGGGTGAAGCTGGAGGAAGCGGCGCGTGCTGAAGGCGTTGAGTTAAAGCCAACCATCGAAGCCGAAGGCCGCGAGGCGGTGCGAGAGATCGTTGCTTCGGGCGTTGGCATCGGCTTTGTTTCGCTTGCCGAATTTGGCGAGGACAGCCGCCTTGTGCCAATCCGACTGGACCCGGAGGACAGGATGATGATGGACGAAGCGTTGATCTGTCTGCACGAAAGGCGCAGCTCCAAGCTGGTGCAGGCTTTCTTTGAGATTGCACGGCGGGGTAGCGCGGTTAACGTTTGAGCCATTCTCGAACCGAGTAATTTCTCCATCCCGCGCAAGCTGTGGCCTATATCGGATAAGACCTTACCGCTGCTGCAATGGCCCGAGGCTGTCCGATAAACGCGCAACCATTTCAATCCCGGTCTGGTTCGGGCGCATGGCTGGTGCGCGATCATGAATGTCTTGCCCTGTGCGCGCCGCATACAGGCGTTTGCCGTAGCAGATCAGATGCTCCAAACCCTGCATCGTCGCCACCACAGCGGGCAGCATTTGGGCATAACTCGCCTCGGCCTTGGCCGCATCACCTAGACGGAACGCCTCATAGGCGGCGACGGCATAGTCGATGCAATCGGGCGCGAGGATCAGGCCACGACACCCAATGCGGAAATTGTCCAGCATTTCCAGCCCCGCGCGACCATTGAACACCGGCAGGGTGCCGCCAGTGGCCGCAATCACGCCTGCAATGTCGGTAACAGCGCCCTCTCCCTTGATGGCGCGGATGTTGGGGTGTTGGCGGACCAGGTCGGCGATCTCGGCAGCACTTAGCCCGCGCCCCATGAAGGCGGGGGCGTTTTGAATGGCCACAGGAAGGGTTGTGGCCTCGGCCACCCGGCCAAAGAAGCGGATGTATTCACCCGCACCATAGCTACCAACCATCGGCGGTTGCAGGATCACCCAATCAGCCCCGACACTTTCTGCGTGTTTGACCTGCGCCACCTGCTCTGCCACCGAAGCGCCGAAGATGGTGATGGCCAAAGGTACAGCGCCTGCGGTATCTTCGGCCACCCAATCCATCACCATCCGGCGCTCGGCTTCGGTCAGTTTGGCGACCTCGGTGGCAAGGCCAAGTGCTGCCATGCCATGCACGCCAACGGCAACGCAGTGCTGCACCTGGCGGCGCATGGCGGCGCGATCAAGGCGTTCGTCGGCATCAAACAATGCGTAGAGGATAGCGTGGATGCCATACAGGTGATCGGTCGAGAAATCGCGCATCACTTTACCAATCTGCAATCGAGCCATCAGCGTGACGCCAGACGGGTGCGCGCCATGCATGGCCTTGGGCGGCGCGTTCGGTCACGATGGCCTCATCCACTTCGACACCCAAACCGGGGCCTGTTGGGATCGGTAAGAAGCCAGCCTCGACTTTGAAGCGGCTTTCCGGCACGAGATAATCGTTCAGATCACCGCCTTGGTTATAATGAATGCCAAGGCTTTGCTCTTGAATAACAGCGTTGTAGCAGATCGCATCAACTTGCAGGCAGGCGGCCAATGCTATCGGCCCCAAAGGGCAATGCGGCGCGAGGCCGACATCGTAAGCTTCGGCCATATGACCGATCCGCACCATCTCGGATATACCGCCAACATGGGCGGTGTCAGGGTTGATCAGCCCCGCCGCGCGTTTTTCAAACACCGCGCGGAAGTCGTAGCGGGAATGCAAACGCTCGCCAATGCACAGGGTGATCGAGGTGGAACGGGCAAGATCGGCCATCACGTCAATATGCGCCGAGGCGACCGCATCCTCGACAAACATCGGGCGCAGATATTCCATCTCCTTCAGCAGCACCTTTGCCATCGGGGCATGGACGCGACCGTGGAAATCAAAGGCAAGGTCCATCGAAGCCCCCACAGCATCGCGCAAAGCCCCGACGCGGGCGACGATTTCGTCAACCTTGCGGTAAGTGTCGATGTATTGCAGCTCCTCGGTGACGTTGAACTTGCAAGCATCATAGCCCATCGCCAGCAGCGCCTGCGCATCCTCAATCAGGTTCTGCGGACGATCCCCCCCAATCCAGCGATAGCTGCGCACCCGGTCGCGCACCTTACCGCCGAGCAAAGCATGGATCGGCTGGCCGTAGGCCTTGCCCTTGATGTCCCACAACGCCATGTCGATGCCGGACATCGCGCTCATCAGCACCGGGCCGCCGCGATAGCAGCCGTTGCGGTAAATCATCTGCCAAGTGTCCTCGATCAACATCGGATCGCGGCCAATCATCACCGTTTCCAGCTCGTGGATTTTGGCGGCAAGGGTTTCGGCATGGCCTTCCAGCACCGGTTCACCCCAACCGGTGATGCCTGCGTCGGTTTCAATCTTTAGGAATAACCAGCGCGGCGGGACAATGAAGGTCTTCAGGGCGGTGATTTTCATGCGCGTTATCCGTGTTGCAAAGTGCTAAGGCCGCCATCAATCACAAGGCAAGCGGCGGTCATGAATGGCACTTCATCCGAAATCATAAACACCGCAGCCATGGCGATTTCTTCTGTGGTGGCGATGCGGCCACCCGGATGCAGCGCCAGTGTGGCGGCGCGGGCGGCTTCGGGATCGGGGAAGCTGTTCCACCAATCATCGGTCTTTTGCGTCTGCACATAGCCGGGGGCGATGGCGTTGACGCGCACGCCCTTGCCCGCAAATTCCAGCGCCAGCGATTTCGTCAGGCCCAGTAGCGCATGTTTGGCGACGGGATAGGGGAAGGTGCCGGGGATGATGGTCAAGCTGTGGGTCGAGGCGATGTTCAGGATCGCCCCACCGCCCGCCACGATCATGCCCGGAAGGGCGGCGCGGCAACAGTTCCACGCGCCCTTCACATTCACGTCGAAAGCGCGCTGCCATTCATCATCCGAGGTATCCAGCGGCGCATGAAACACGTTGATACCGGCATTATTGATCACCGCATTGATCGGGCCAATGGCGGCACTGGCCTGCGCCATTGCGGCCTCAATCGCAGGGCGCTCCGAGATATCGGCTACAGCAGAGGCAACCCGCGCGCCCGCGTTCAGGTCAGCCACAGTTTGCGCCAGCAAAGCCCCATCGCGGTCCACAAGGAAAACCGCAGCGCCTTCGCGCAAACAAGCCGTTGCGATTGCAAGGCCAATGCCCTGCGCGGCCCCCGTCAGAAAGATGCGTTTGCCAGCCAGACGATCGGCCATTTTTCACTCCATATCCGAAAGGCGAAAGGTGATGCTGCCCGACAAGGTTTCGCCGGGCGACAGCAGATGTAAAGCCCGCGGCCCCAGCAACGCCAAAGCGTTCGGCAGATGCGTCATCGGCTCCAGACAGAAAAAGCTGGCGTCATCTTCAGGCGCGTAAACCATCAGATGCGCAAAGATCGGATCGGCGGTGATATCCAGCCGCAACCGGGCGTCCGGCCAATCAACGCGGGCTTGGCCGCTCCAGCCCTCATAGGCGTTGTTCAGGCGATGGGGCGGCAAGGGCGCTGGTGTGTTGAAATCGGCACTTGCCGGGATCGGGCCGCGCTTGTGCGGCAGGTAGCCCCCGCCTTCGCTCCAATAGGCTTGCGCCGGGGCGGTGATGCGGGTGGCAGTCTTACGCGGAAAGAACGGGTGCAGGCCAAGGCCGAAGGGCATGATCTGTGCGCCGTGGTTGGTGACGGACAGGCTGACAGAAAGCGCCGCCCCCTCTAGCACCACCGCCATTTCGGCATGGTAGATCTGGGGCGAGGCTGTGGGTTGCGTTTGATCCAGCGTAAGCCGCGCGCTGGTCGTGGTTGCGCTGATCACCTGCCATTTGGCCAGCCAACCGTCGCCATGTAGATACAACGGTTCTGCCGTATTGGGCTGAAAGCGGAACTCGTGCCCGTCCAGCGCGAAGGAATTGTCTTCAACCCGGTTGCCCAGCGGCACAAGCGGAAAACATGGCTGCGGCCCCAGAAACACCCTGCCATCGCGCATCGCCCCGCTTAGCCCCGCACCCTGCGGCGACAGGCTGACGGTAAGCGCATCACTCTCAAGCCGCAACATGGCCTAGTGCCGCCCCCACGCGCTGGAGCGCAGGTTATCCAGCAAGACTGCCAACAGCAGGATCACGCCGCGCACGATGTATTGGTAGAACGCCGGAATATTCAGCAGGTTCATCGCATTTTCGGCGATGCCCATGATCATCACACCCACGATCACCCCCAAAATCGCCGCCCGACCGCCTGCCAGCGAAACGCCGCCCAACACGCAAGCCGAGATCACCGACAGCTCTAGCCCCACTGCTGAATTCGGCTGACCCGAGGTGATGCGTGACGCCAGCAAAACCCCCGCCACAGCACAAACCAAGCCTTGCAGCGCGAAGATCATGATGCGGGTGCGATCCACATTGACCCCCGCCAAGCGCGAGGCTTCGGGGTTGCCACCAATCGCAAGTGTGTTTTTGCCAAATACTGTGCGGTTCAAAACGAACCCGAACAGGATGAACAGCGCGGCCAGCACCCAGATCGGCGCAGGCACGCCAAAGTATTTGTTCAGCGCGATGTTGAAAAACGCCGGATCGTTGATGCCCACCGCGCGGCCATCCGACGCGATTAGCGCAAAGCCGCGCACGATCTGCATCGTCGCCAGTGTGGTTATCAGCGCGTTGATGCGGAATTTCGCAATCACCACGCCGTTGATAAAGCCGACCGCAAAACCGCAAACCAGCGCCGCCAATATCCCCAACACGATGGACCCTGTGGCGTTTGATGCCATCACCGCCACCATCCCGGCAAAGGCCACAATAGACCCCACCGACAAATCGAAATCCCGCGCAGCGAGGCAGAACATCATGGTGCAGGCGACGATGCCCACCGTCACCACCGATTGCAAAAGGCCCAGCATGTTACGCTCGGTCAGAAAGTTCGGCACGAACAGCGACACCAGCGCGAAGGCCAAAACGAAGATAACGACAAGCCCCTGTTCGCCCAGAAGCAGCTTTTTAAGTTGGTCTTGCATGGTGATCCCTTACGAGGCTTTTTTCTGGTCGGCTGCGGCACGATCTGGCAGCGCCGCCGCAAGAATGGTGTTTTCGGAAAATTGATCGCGCGTCATATCGGCGCTGATCCGGCGCTCGCACATCACAAGGATGCGGTCGCAGATGCCCATCACTTCGGGCAATTCGGAAGACACCACCACAATCGCCATGCCCTGCGCGGCCAAACCGTATAACAGTTCATAAATCTCGGCCTTGGCCCCCACGTCGATGCCACGTGTAGGCTCATCGACGATCAGCACTTTGACGCCTTGCTCGGACAGCCAGCGGCCAAGGATCACTTTTTGCTGGTTGCCGCCCGACAGGTTGATGATGTCTTGCTTGCGGGACGGCGTGCGGACGCGCAATCGGGCGATATAGGTGTCGGCGGTTTCAGCCTCGGACTTCCGGTTCAGGATGCCCCAGCGCGCGGTGTGGCGGCGCGACGAAATCGTGATGTTTTCCTCGATCGAGCGACCTTGCAGGATACCGTCATGCTTGCGGTCTTCCGAGCACAAAACCAAGCCTGCGCGGATCATGCCTTTGGGATCGCAGGATTTTATGGCCAGGCCGTCAATCTGCACGCTGCCGCCACTGCGCGGATCCGCGCCAAAAATCAACCGCATCAACTCGGACCGCCCCGCGCCAATCAGGCCGAAAAAGCCAAGGATTTCCCCCGCCCGCACCTCAAAGCTCAGCGGGTTAGGGACAGCCGGGCCGTTGATACCATCGACGCGCAACCGCACTGCCCCCGGCGTGCGCGGGCGGTAGCCCCAGATATCGGAAATTGCACGCCCAACCATTTCGGACACCACCTGATCGCGGGTCACGCCCGCCATCGTGGGATGATGCGCGGCCAGCTTGCCATCACGCAGCACGGTCAGGCTGTCGCACAGCCGGAAAATTTCATCCATGCGGTGCGAGACATACAAGATCACTTTGCCCTCGGCTCTAAGCCTGCCGATCAATGTGAACAGAATTTCACTTTCGCGCGAAGATAGCGAAGATGTCGGCTCGTCCAGTGCGATCACGCGGGCATCAAGCATCACTGCCTTGGCGATCTCGACCATCTGACGCTCGCCAATCGACAGGGATTTCACCTTGCGCTTGGGGTCAATGTCGATGCCCGCCGCCCGCAGCCGGGTGCCGACATAGTCCAGCATCTGGCGGCTTGCGATCACACCTGCCTTGGCCGGAAAGCGGCCCAGCGTCAGGTTTTCCGCCACGGTCAGTTCTGGCACCAGTTGCAGTTCCTGATGAATAACGATGACGCCACTTTCAAAGGCGTCGCGGGTCGAGGTGTAGCTTTGCACCTGACCGTCGATGCGGATTTGCCCCGCGTTGGCGTGTTGGTCGCCCGACAGGATCTTGATCAGCGTGGATTTCCCCGCGCCATTCTCGCCCATCAGCCCATGCACTGCGCCCTTTTGAACACCGAACCCGACCGACTCCAGCGCCTTGACGCCCGGATAGGTCTTGGTGATGCCGTCAAATTCCAGAAATGCCATTTTTGCCCCCGCTGTGGGTGGTTGGGGCGGCAGGCAAGCCGCCGCCCCACCAAAGCTTACTCGATCCCCAAATCCTTGCGGACGGATTCGTAGGTGTCACGCTTGGCCAGCGCACCTGCAGTCAGGATCAGCGGCTCGGGCGCTTTATCGTTGGCCACCCAATCATACATGTTCAACGCAGTCTCATAACCGTGCCGCTTGGGCGAGATGATGATAGTGCCGACAAAACCCGTTGCATCCGGCTTTTTGAACTCGTTGATCGCGGATTCTGCACCACCGATGCCAACAGCGATCATGCTGTCCGCAGGAATGCCAACGCTTTCTGATGCGCGCACAGCCCCCAAGGCCGCTTCGTCATTCAGACCGAACGCCACCCAATGCTTGATTTCAGGATGCGCGTTCAGCACGGTCGTCGCCGCATTCAAAGCTGCTTCGGTGTCGGTTTTGGCTTGCGGCGCATCAAAGATGCTCGCTTCCGGGAAACCGCCCGCTTTCAGCGCCGAGATAGCACCCTCAACCCGGTCAACTGCAGTGGGAAGCTGATCATAGGAAACCCGGATCGCTCCAACCTCGGCCAGATTCCAGCCGCGTGCTTTGGCCTCATCAAGGATAGCTTGGCCGACAGCCTCACCGATCTTGGTGGCCGAAATACCCATATGCGGCACCGATTCAATCGCCGTGCCTGACGCGTCAACCAACCTATCATCGACCGTCATCATCTTCAGCCCATTGGCTTCGGCTTTGGCGACCAGACCCGGCCCCAATTTTACATCGGGCGTGCAAACGATGAAACCCTGCGCGCCTTGTGCGCCAAGGTTATCAATCGCGGCGATCAGCTTTTCGCCATCTTCCGCGCCTATTTTGACAAGGGTGAAGCCCTTTTCATCGGCAGCTTGCTGGGCGAATTTCCATTCGTCTTGAAACCACGGCTCTTCGGGTTGCTTCACGATGAAGCCGATTTTGATGTCTTCAGCATAGGCCGCGCTTAGCGTCATGACGGATGCAGCGGCAAGGGCGCTTACACAAAGCGCCTTTTTCAGGAATCGCATGGGTATCTCCTCCGGGTAGAGCGGGCCTCCATACCCGCCATGACAATTTTGGTAAAACAATTCATCATACCAGTCAATACGCTTGATCAGATGAATACAGTGTGCAAACTGTGGCCATCTGGCGCCGCCGCAAGTGGTGGCGTTCGATGCTAGATTGCGCGACAGAATGCGTGACAAGGCCACGCCCACGCCCTGACAAAGGGTGCGCAAAACGGAGGATAGGATGACGGCAGCCACAGTGATCAAGCTGCGCCGCCCGCGGGTGATGCCCGATGTGGTGCGTGCGCTTGCCGGTGATATTCTGTCGGGCCGTTTTGCCCCCGGCGCCATGCTGCCGCGCGAGCCTGACCTGTGCGCCGAATACGGCGTCAGCCGTACGGTGATCCGTGAGGCGTTGAAGATGCTGGATGCCAAGGGGTTGATCGTCACCCGTTCGCGGGTTGGCACGCAGGTGGCTGATCCCGATCTGTGGAACATCCTTGATCCGCAGATCATCGAATGGCACCCGCCCGGCGCGCTGGATCAGCGGTTGTTTGATGCGATCCTGGAAACCCGGACCGGGATCGAGCCTTTGGTTGCCGAACTGGCCGCAACCCGCGCCACTTTAACCGAAGTCGCGGCGATAGAGGCGGCTTGGCAAGGCATGAAGGGTGCAGGCGCGGACATCGAATTGTTCACCCGCTTTGACATCGAATTTCACCGCATTCTTTATGCCGCCAGCCACAACCCGGTGTATCGCCAGATCGGCAGTCTGATTGACGCGGCCCTGAACTTTACCATCACCGCGACCGCCACCCTATCGCCGGATGAACGCGCCGAGGCGATCCGTGTTCACCATGAACTTGTCGAGGCTTTACGCCTGCGCGATCCCCGCGCTGCACGGCAGGCGGCGGATAACATCGTCAACCTCGCCGCACGCGATCTTGCGCTGACCAAGCAACTTGGCAACGACTGACCGCCCCTAAAGTCCCCGGAGCATACCCATGAAGATCACCGCCCTGAAAACCTTTATCGTGCCGCCGCGCTGGCTGTTTCTAAAGATCGAAACCGATGAAGGTGTCTCGGGCTGGGGCGAACCCGTGGTTGAGGGCCGCGCGCTGACGGTTGAAGCGGCGGTGCATGAACTCGCCGATTACCTGATCGGCCAAGACCCGCGCCGGATCGAGGATCATTGGCAGGTGATGTATCGCGGCGGCTTTTATCGCGGCGGGGCCATCCATATGAGCGCGCTTGCCGGGATTGATCAGGCTTTGTGGGACATCAAAGGCCGCGCCTTGGGCGTGCCGGTGCATGAATTGCTGGGTGGCCAATGCCGTGACCGCATCAAGGTCTATTCATGGATCGGCGGCGATCGTCCCGCCGATGTTGCCAAAGGCGCGCAGGATATGGTGGCGCAGGGCTTTACCGCGCTGAAAATGAATGGCACCGAGGAACTGCAAATCGTCGACAGTCATGCCAAGATTGACGAGGCGATTGAACGTGTGGCGCTGGTGCGCCAAGCCGTTGGCCCCCATATCGGCATCGCGGTAGATTTCCACGGCCGGGTGCATCGCCCGATGGCCCGCGCCATGGTCAAGGAACTCGAACCCTATAAACTGATGTTCATCGAAGAACCCGTGCTCAGCGAGAACCGCGAGGCATTGCGAGAGATTGCCGCAATGTCCAGCGCGCCGATTGCTCTAGGCGAGCGGCTGTTTTCGCGCTGGGATTTCAAATCGGTGCTGAACGAGGCGGTGGTCGACATCATCCAGCCCGATCTTTCCCACGCAGGCGGCATCACCGAATGTCGCAAGATCGCCACCATGGCCGAGGCTTACGACGTGGCCGTCGCACCACATTGCCCGCTGGGGCCGATTGCGCTGGCGGCCTGCCTGCAACTGGATGCGGTGACGTATAATGCCTTCATTCAGGAACAAAGCCTAGGCATCCATTACAATGCCTCAAATGACCTGCTGGATTATGCGCTGAACAAAGACGTGTTCAAATACGAAGACGGCATGGTCGCCATTCCCGATGGCCCCGGCCTTGGCGTGGATATTGATGAAGATTATGTACGTGAGCGCGCCGCCGAGGGACACCGTTGGCGCAACCCGATCTGGCGACATAAGGACGGTTCTTTCGCCGAGTGGTAGCCAGCCGCCTGCAAGCACGGCAACGCGGCATCCGTGGCGACACCAGAAAGTAGACCTTTATAGTGGGCGCGGCGATCTCTCCCAGACCCGTCGCCTACAATGACAAAGCAGGCAAACCAAATGTCTGAGTTGCGCCCAGCTCCGCCCCTGAGCGGGTCCTTGAGGCTCAACAATTCGATGCTGCCCTGTTTCAAGAAGTCAGGAAGTCTTGGCCAGCGTTGGGTAACGTTTTGTAAGTGCTTTGCGTCCATCAGATCGACAGCGATGCCATGAGGTTGGCGCCGCCATCATAGCGCCCTGTCCATAAAGTCTTCGGCCATGAAATCCAGTAGCAGCCAGACCCTCGTGATCTGTGTGCGCCCTTTCGGACAACGGGACTGAAGCCGCAGGAGCGCTACTTCGAACCCACGCAGCAGTGGGATCAGCCGGACGGCGTTAATATCGTCGGCGATATCGAGCCCGCGCGTGGCGAGATTGATATAGCCGTCACGCGCAAGCGGGGGACGGCAGGCGTTTGGTCTGGGCCATGGCCCCGACGATCAACAACTTGCGGATGTCGCATTGCCCCATCTTGCTGACCGCACCTAGGCGGGTCTTGCCGCCGGTTGAGTGTTGTCGCGGGACTAGACCCAGCCACGCGGCAAAGTTCCGGCCATTATCAAAAGGTCTCGAGATCCGGAACAAAAGCCGCGATGGCGCCGGCGGTCACCGGGCCAATGCCTGGCACGGTGCACAGTCGCCGCAACTCTCAATCGGTCTTTGTCGCAGCCTCAAGGTCGCAGGCCAGGCGCGTGATGATGCCGGTCAACTGGTCGATCTGCTGCAAATAGATCTGTCCCATCTCCCGAACCGATGCAGGCAAATCGACATCCGATCCCTTCAAGGCAGTTTGCAAAAGCTTCAGATGGATCGGCCCTTTCGGAGCCGCTAGGCCGAACTCGGCCAGATGCCCTCGCAGCGCATTGATCAGTTGGGGTCGCTATGGCAACACGCCCCCAGTGATGAGATGTAGCGCAGGCCTCCATCGCCACGACACACGGCGGCTGATCCGCAAGCACCTGAACAAGCCGCCCCCGCGATACTGCCCGGTTGAAGACAACAACGCCATCGGACCTGACGCCGCAAACCTGAAAACTGTTCTGGGCGAGATCGATCGCCAATATGCTAATCTCAGACATGGATGCCTCCCTCATCTTGGTTCCTACAAAACCACTTTGGCACATTCGATGCACTCGGGCGGGGGCATCCACCGAAGCAGTTCAAGTGACAATCTCCAACACGTCCTTGAGCTGATCCCTCACCTCGGCGCCGAACGCATCCCGAGCTATCGTCGTCCTGAACGCTCCAAAACTCGGGTTCTCCTCGGGGAGCTTGGTCAGTACGCTTCCGCGACGCCAACCGGGCGCAACTCTGACCGTATCGCGCGCTATGCGACGGCTTTGGTCAGCACGCCATGCTGAACATAGCCACGCAAGCGGGTTTGAAAGCCCACTTTACCCCCGTGCTTGGCGGCAATTTCTGCCAGAACTGCCGCTAAATCGGCGCGAGGGGCGACATGGAATTTTGCCAGCCAGCGCAGGAGGAGCCTGCCAAACCAAGTGGGCAATCCTGATTGATCACCAAAATCGACCACATGCATCTGTCCGCCGGGGGCCATATGCCGGGCGGCCGTCGTCAGGGCCGCTTGCCAGTCCGGGATCATCGACACCGAATAGGACAAGATAATCCGGTCAAACTGCGCGGTGCCGAATATTTGGCCCGCGTCAAATGTGCAGGCATCCGCCTTGACCAGATGCGCCCGCAAACCCAATTTGTCGTGCGCTGTCCGCAGCATTTCATCGGAAATATCCAAACCGTAGAGCGCGCAATCCGGGTAACGTTTCGAGATCAGCGCAAGATTGCGCCCGGTGCCGCAGGCGATTTCAAGAATACGCGCGTTCTTACCGGGGTTTAACGTGTTGATCAGGTGATCCCGCCCCAGCAAGAAAAACCGCCGCGTCACATCATAAATCAGGCGCTGGTAGCGATAGGTCTCATCCATCAACTCGGCGTGGGACAGGGTTTGTTCGGTCATCGCCTAGCCTTTGCGACGGTAAAGATGGAAGCCGCCGTAGATCGCCGAGCGATCCTGTGCAAAACCGGTGGCAGAGGCCGCGCTGTCATAGCTCCATTCCGCAAGGATCACTGGGGCAAGTCGCCCCGGCAGAATATCGGCATGGCCGCCGGTGCGGAAAATCACCCGTGCGCCGGGGGCAGCGGTGCGGCTGATCTGCTGCCAGAGCGCGTTCAACTGGCTGTCATTCATCCAATCCTGTGCATCCAGCAAAACATAGCAATCTTTCGAGCCAGCCTCGGCTTCGGCCAGCAGATCGGTCAGGGAACGATTGACCACCTGCACGCGGCCTGCATGACTGCGCAGGGTGGCGAAATGATCCGCCTCTAGGTAGGGCGGCATGGATGGATTTTGGGTTCTGGCATAGCCACGCTGAAACGCCTGCCAAGCGAAGTAGTTTCCAGCGATGGGAAAATCGCAGATCAGTTTGCGCACCCGTTCGCGCAGCACCGGGATCACATCGCCGCCGCCATCCGCCGCCAGCTTGTCATATTGCGCAGGCGGGATGCCCAGCCCGAACAGCGATGCGCGCCGCTTTGCGAGATATTTGACCAGCCGCATCTCGAACAAAGGCGCAACCTTGGTGTCGAAGAACCGCTGCTGGTCAGCCAAAGTGGCCGCGTTTAGCAACAGGTTGAAATCCACCCGGCCCAGACGGGCCACCAGATGCGTCATGCCAAGGAACCGCCCCAACACGCCAAAGCGGTAGAACCCCCGCTGAAACATGCTGATCCGGCGACGGCCCATGGGGCGGCCTTCCCAGAACGCCCGCGTTGCAGGGTCAAGATGGCCTGCGATGTATTGGTCATAGGCGGCGATATTGGCGGCAAGATCCGCCCTACCGAAGAAGTCATAGAACCGCGCCTGATCCGGCAGATGCTGCGCCGCCGCCAGTTTCAGCCGCCCCAACGCGACATGCGCCGGGGACAGATCAACCGCGATGATCGAATTGGGGCTAGCGGTCAGATAAGACATCACATTGCAGCCACCCGAGGCGATACAGATGAGATTATCCGACGGCCGGATCTGCAACGCCGCCATATCCACAACCGGATCTTCCCAGATCTGCGGATAGACCAGCCCCTGAAACAACCGCGCGAACAGTCGTTCCAACATTCCGGTCTGGCTCAGTGCCGCGCTCTGGTGGACTGCCGCGCTCAGTTGGTCTTCCACTGTCGATGTATAGGTCATGGCTTACGCAATCTCTCTTCTCTTCTTACGTTTCTCGCGGAGTTTGGTGAGCGCGGGATCGCCCGACCGCGCGTCCTGAAACAACTTCTGGCGGCGTTTGATCGCGGCCCATTCGATCAGATGCAGCGAGCCATCCGCCCGCTCGCCGACGGCGGTGCAGCTTTCCACCCAATCGCCGGTGTTCACATAGTCGATGCCGTTGATCTTGCGGATATTTGCGCTGTGGATATGGCCGCAAATGATGCCGTCGTAGCCGCCTGATCGCGCCTCATTCACCAGAACTTTTTCGTATTCGCTGATGAAACTCACCGCTTGCTTGACCTGCTGCTTGGCCCAGTTCGATAATGACCAGTATTGCCCACCCCACAACCGCCGCGCCTTGTTCAGCCACAGATTCAGCCAAAGCGCGAAGACGTAAGCCCGATCGCCCAAATGCGCCAACCACTTGGCGTTGACCACGATCGAGTCGAACTGATCACCATGCGTCACCAGAAAACGCCGCCCATCAACAGTGATGTGAACGGCCGATGACATCACTTCGATGCCGCCGAAATGCGTGCCGAAATAGGACCGCAGCCATTCGTCGTGGTTGCCAGGAATGAAAATAATTCGCGTGCCGTCATGCGCCTTGGCAAGCAGCGCCTGCACCACATCATTATGCGCCTGCGGCCAATGCCAGTCGCGCCGCAGCTGCCAGCCATCAACAATATCGCCCACCAGATAAATCGAACGAGCGTCATGCTCGGCCAGAAATTCCAGCAGCATCTCTGCCTGACAACCCCGCGTGCCAAGATGGGTGTCGGAAAGGAACAGGGACTGGTAGAGCAAGCAGTGCCTCGCAATTTCGACCTATTGACGGGGCTAGACTACGCCTTGGATGGCGACAGCGATGTGACAGAACTGAGATCGCCTATTTGGCAGTTTGCAGCGCTCTGTGCTTGCCTCACCGCAAAAGTGCATATACAAAGTATATACATTTTGGAGTGTGGATCATGGGAAAACACAAGACCGAAGGCAAAGCCAAGAAGAAGGCCAGCCAACTGGTCATCCGGTTGGAAAAGGGCGAACGTGATGCTTTCGTCACGCTTTGTGAGCGGTTGGATACCAGTGCCGCACGCGAAATACGTCGTTTCATGCGTGAGTTGGTTGCAGCACATGAAGGCGAAGTACTGGTCTCGGGTGTCGGATTGGCATCCGCCGAGATTGTGGAAATGATCGACGACGCGCCTGCCAATGACGTGGCGATAGCGCCGGAAGTCGTGGCGGAAGTTATTGCGGAACCTGCGGCGGCAGTCGAAGTAGCCGTCGTCGAAACAGAAAAACCAAAGAAGAAGCCGAGCCGCGCGCGCCAGTGATGGGTTGTTCTGCGGCGGGTCCACGACATCACCTGCCGCCTAAAATCCATTTGTTTGCTATCTCCGCGCGCCCGATCCTGCCGGGACTCTGGCGTTCTTGACGCGGGATGAGCGGCCGTAAGCTATCCCGTCAGCGATCAGGGTGGCAGGTAAAGGTCGCGCGTTGCGGTTCGCATAGGCACAGCGTGAGGAGAGCTTCGAAGCTTGGGCAAACGAAAATGGCTCACCTCGCATACCGAAAGAACAATACATCATGCCATCCGAAATTGGGTGTTACCACTTACCAATAGAAGCAGCAGATGGCTTGGCGGAGCGATCCTTTGGAAAGCTGACCCTACTGCTGACGCTGGAGGAGCGCGCGGCCGATTTCAGGGTACTCGATTGTTTCGATCAGTCTTTGCGCCGCTCGGGTCGGTTGCTTCTGGAGACCGGCGGTTCCCTTGAGCTGTTCATGGCCGATGGGCGCGTGCTTTCCCAGCCAACACATCACGCCGCGCGGTTTGTCGCAGATCTGCAGGAGGGGCCGGTGAAACAGGCATTGGCGGATGTGTCGCCGTTGCGAAGCCTGTTGCCCGTCGGCTCTGGAAACTTGCGCCGGGCCGCATTTGCGCTGCTCGACAGTGGCGAGAAGACCCATTGTCGCGCACATCTGCGCATGATGACCGACACCGGGGGCGCGGGCGCGGTCTTGCTCACCTTGCAGGGGCTGCGCGGTTATGACAGGTCGCTTGCGGCGCTGCGCGAACAAATTGAGGCCTGCGGTGGCGTAGAATTAAGCTGCGGCGGGCTATATGCGGCCCTCTTCCCCGGCCAAGTCGCCTACACCGCCAAGCCCGAGGTCATCGTCGCGCCCGACGACACCTCGCTCGACGCCGCCAACACTATTATTTCAACCTATATTCCCGTGGCACGCGCCAACGAAGCGGGCATCATCGCGGATCTCGACACCGAATTCCTGCACGACTTCCGTGTTGTGCTGCGCAAAATCCGTTCCGTTCTGAGTATTTTCAAAGGCGTTTATGCGAAACACCAGACCACTGAACTCAAGACCAAGTTCGCAAAGCTGATGGAGCCAACGGGCAGGTTGCGTGATCTGGATGTTTACCTGCTCGAAAGGCAGAAATTTTACGACCTTGTGCCGAAGACCCTGCACAGCGGTCTAGACATCATGTTCAAGCTGTTCGCTGAACAGCGCAGGGCTGAGTTTGCCAAGCTGGCGCGGCATTTGCACAGCAAGAGCTATCAGAAGGACATTTCACAGCTCGCGAAACTGTTTCACAAACGCAAAAAACTGAAAGCTGGTGCCAAAGCCGATAGGAAAGCGCATGACTATGCCTGCGGCCTGATCTGGAAGCGCTACAGCAGGGTCCGCAAGATTACGGCTCGGATCGGCCCGGAAACCGACGATGCCGAAGTGCACGCGCTGCGCATCCAATGCAAGAAGCTGCGCTACCTGATGGCATTCTTCCGTCCGATCTTTCCGAAGACGGAATTCAAATCATTGATTAAACCCTTGAAAGAATTGCAGGACTCACTTGGGTTGTTCAATGACTATTCGGTGCAGCAGGCAAGCCTTCAGGATTTTTTGCATAAAGCAAGCGATTGGCCAAACGCCGTCAGTCTGGCTGTCGCTCAAAGCGTCGGCGCACTGACCGCCGTACTGCACCATCGGCAAATCAATGAGCGCACTAAGGTCATCCAGAGCTTTGCGCGATTTAACGATCCGGCCATGCAAGAGACCTTCCAAAATCTCTTTCATCGCCGCGAGGACAAAACATGAAGATCATTGCCTGCTATTCCAACAAAGGCGGCGTCGGTAAAACGGCGGCGTCGGTCAATCTTGCCTATGCATCCGCGATGTCAGGAAAACGCACCTTGCTGTGCGATCTGGATCCGCAGGGGGCCGCTGGATTCTACTTCAGGGTGAAACCCTCAAAAAAACTGACCGAGGCAAATTTCTTTGACGATGTCGAGAAGTTCACCAAAGCGATCCGGGGCAGCGACTATGAAAATCTCGATATCCTGCCCGCAAACATGAGCTTCCGTGATTTCGATATCTTCCTGTCGCGGATGCGGGATACCCGTTCGCGCCTGAAGAAATCACTGAATTCGGTTCAAGCCGATTACGACGTGATCGTGCTGGATTGCCCGCCCAATATCTCGGCCTTATCCGAAAACGTGTTCCGGGCAGCCGACGCAATCCTTGTCCCTGTCATCCCGACCACCCTCTGCCAGCGCACCTTTGAGCAGCTTGTCGATTTCTTCAAACAGAACGATCTTCCCGTCAAAAAGCTGCACGGGTTTTATTGTATGGTTCAGGGTGTCAAAAGCCTTCACATCGAGACGATGGACGCGATGAATAGTGCGTACAAGAAACGCTTCATGGCGGCGAAAGTACCGTTTGCCACCGATGTCGAGCGCATGGGGGTGCACCGCGCCCCTGTCATGGCCAGCGCGCCGAACAGTGCGGCCGACAAGGCTTATCAGGCGCTCTATCAGGAAGTCACCAAGCGATTGGAGAGCAAATGACTGAGAATCCGCAGTGATGCGCGTATGGAAAGAGGTGCGCCCGGACTGCGATCAGGATCCTCAGACGGCAATCATGGCCTGAAAGCCGCAGGCGCTGGCGTTTCTGCATCTGCGCGAACAGCAGATCGGGCGCCAGCTTGCGCGCATGATCAATCTGGTTGATCCCGAGGTTATCATCATCGGCGGCGACCCTCACACGCTGCTTGGGCCTGTCGTTAGCCCATGGTGCACCTTGAGCGCACCGCAACACGCTACAGGCGGCGGACAAGCTGGCAGGCATGGCACGCGCTGCCCCTGAGACGCTGGCAGAGGCGGGGTTTACCGAATCCGACCGCTTCCCCCTCAATCGTGCAGCCCTAGCCCTACGCCGGGGCCGCGCCTCTGAGACTGATTTTCGCCTGTTGCTGGAAGTGGCGGGACTAGGCTGATGGAAAAGTATATCCCTGTCCCCCGCAAGCACGGCACCTTCTAGCCTGATCTGGTTAGAACGCTTCGCCGTGATCGCGGCATGTCGCAGCGGGCCTTGTCGGATTTGGCGCGGGTGCCCCGCAACACGCTGCGCAAGATCGAAAGCGGCGATGCGGTTGCAACGGTGCATACCATGGAACGCATCTTGGCGGTGCTAGGCCATGAACTCGAAGTGATGCAGGCAGAATGATTATGTAAAATCGGTGCCGCGATCAGGGTTTATAAGCCATGAAAAAGTAACCTCGTCCCTGTCATCACCACGAGTCGCATCACGTACATCGTGTATGTGGACCAGAGCATAGTTCCCGCCAGTGTTGATTAAGGCGACTATCTGTCCTTCGCCCGCCGTTACCACTCTGTTTGTGAATTCGAAGACGGAGGCGTCGGCTATGTCGGAGAACTTGCCCGCATCCGACGCGAGGCCGATTTTTTCAACATTCGGTTCGTCACTATAGAGGAGAATTGAGGTGTCGCTCGCCTTTGAGAACTTCAAACTGAACTCAAGCTGGCCAGCACCTATTGTGAAAACATGGTTGTTGCTCAGGTAGTCAAAGCTGGCTCTGCCCCACGAACGTCTGTCCATGTAAATTGGACGCCAAGGCCAATAAGAAGCAAGCAATGTGGCAGAGCCGCCCACGAACACCACAATCGGTTCCATTGGGAATTTGCTGTCGTGCGCTGCCAATATGACCCACATCACCGTGAGGATCAAAAAAAGCAGCCCCAAGCCGGTCAAACATTTTTTTGGGTTGCGCTCCAACCTATAGAGCAGGGTGTGGACCATTGCATCTCCGCAAAAAAATGACCTGCCGAGTAACCGATATGCGCATGCTAGCCGAAAGCAAAAAAATGGCCAGCTTCACCCCGATACCGCATGTTTGCCTACTATATGCCTACTAGCGAAAAAATAAGGGGTCAGCTTTTCAGCTAACCCCTTGAAATCTTTGGTGGACCCAGAGCGATTCGAACGCCCGACCCTCAGATTCGTAGTCTGATGCTCTATCCAGCTGAGCTATGGATCCACTCTTGCGGCTGCATTTAGCCCCCCCCGCCGGGCATTGCAAGGGCGAATACGCAGCGAAATGCAACTTGATGCGCAATCCGCCATAACCGTGGGCAAATCGGGATCAGGCCGCAGAACCGATGGTTTTGGGCAAATGCACCAGAAACTCGGTGCCATCGGCATCGCTGCGCGCCAGCTCCAGCCGCCCGCCATGGCCGCGGATTAGCTCGGCGGCAATCGCCAGCCCCAAGCCGATGCCGCCTTTGCGCGCGCCGCCTTGAAACGCCTCAAACAGATGCTCGCGGGCCTTTTCTGGCAGGCCGGGGCCGGTATCGCCCACCCTGACCCACCATTCCGAAGCACTTTCTCCGGCGGAGATTTCGATGCTGCCCTCTGCCCCCGTTGCCTCAATCGCCTGCCGCGCGTTGCGCACAAGGTTGGAAAGCACCCGGAACAACTGGTCATAATCGGCATGAATCACCAGCGCCTCTGGCACTTCGATCAGGCAGGTCACCGCACCTTCCCCAGCAAGGCCCTCCCCCTCGGCGACATCCTCGGCCAAAGTCGCCAAGGCCACTTCGCGCAGCTGCGGCGCGAGTTCTTCGGCCTTGCCAAAGGCCAAAGTCGATTCGCACAGAGCCACGGCGCGGGCGATAGAGCCGACCAGTTTGGGTGCTGCACGCGCCACCATCGGATCGGTGCTGCCTTCAATCCGATCCGCAAACAACTGCGCCGTGGTCAGGATGTTGCGCAGATCGTGGCTGATTTTGGCGACCGCCCCGCCCAGCTGTGCGAGGCGTTCTTTTTGCCGCAACGAGCCCGTCAGCTGAGTCTGCATCGCGTGCATGGCTTCCTCGGCATCGCGCAGCTCCACCACCGAGGCGGTCGGCTCAATCACTCGGCGGGCATCCTCGGGCGCTTCGGCATAGGCGGTCATGTGGTTGACCACCCGGCGGATCGGCAGAACGATCAGGCGCTGCACCGCAAGGAACAGGAAGAATGCGGTGACGCCTGAGATCAGCGCCGACAGCAGCAAAATCCGCCCGCCATAATCCAGCATGGCATTGCGCATCGGCGCAGAATCCATGGTGATTTCAATCAGAAGCCCCGCCGATTGCACCGGATAGCCGATCACCCGGATGATCTGGTCATCGGGGTCGAGCAGACAGGCAAAGGCATCTCGGATCAACGCCCAAGGGCCCGCTTCCCGCAGATCGAAAGTGTTCGAGATCGGCGTTGGCAGCGGCGAGGACAGCACCAGTTGGCGCACCTCATTGCGGCGCAGCACGACGTTATAGACCTCGGCATTGGCCAGCAGTTCTTTCTCAAGCGCCGGCGTCACCATGTCTTCGGCGGCGAGTTGCGCGAGCGAGGCGATCTGTGCCTTCTCCAACCGCAGGGTCAGGAAATCGGCGCGGAACCGCGCGATCGAGGGCACGAAGATCAACACCTCGGCCAGCATGACAAAGGCCACGGTCAAGGCCAGAAACCGCCCCGACAGGGTGTTTATAAATCCGCCCCGCCTTGCTGCCACGTTTCTGGTCATCCTCTGTGCACAAACATCCTGCGGGGGTCTGGGGGTGAAAACCCCCAGCTTGGCCCGCAAACGCAGCTTATGGCAAAAGCCGCTGCACCAGCCGCACCACCCGCTTCACAGCCATGTTATCAAAGAGTTTCGGTGAGAAATAGGCCCCCGCTGCACGCTTGGAAATCTCGCCACGCGTCGGATATGGCGCGATCATTGCGGCCAGCCCGCCGACCTTCAGGCCAGAGGTCATCGCCAGCGCCCAAAGCCCGATCAACTCACCCGCCCCAGCGCCGACGATGGTGACGCCAATCGGGCGGCCTTTGACCAGCATCAGCTTGAGAAAACCCTCGGTTTGACCATCGGTCACCGCGCGGTCGTTGTGCAGAAATTCTTGCCGGATCACCTGCACTTGCGGGTGCGCGGCGCGTGCCTCTGCCTCGGTCAGCCCGATCTGCGCCAGTTCTGGGTCGGTGTAGGTGACCATTGGCACCATGCGCGCCTGCTTAGCGGGCAGACCAAACAGCATTTGCTTGATCACCACGCCCGCATGCGCGCCCGCGACATGGGTATATTGCAGCCCCCCCGCCACATCGCCCACCGCAAAAATCCGGCGGTTGCTGCTGCGCAGATTGGGGCCCACCGTCACGCCTTTATCGCTGTAAGCCACGCCTGCGGCTGGCAAATCCAGCTTGGCTAGCGCGGGCGAGCGCCCGGTTGCGATCAACAGATGCGATCCGGTCAGCGTGGTGCCATCGTTCAGCACCGCTTCCAGCCCCTGCGGAACCGCACGCAGCCGGGCGATGTCGCGGCCCTCCAGCACCTCGATGCCCTCAGCCCGCAAAGCCGTGAGCACCACGGCAGCCGCCTCGGGGTCAACGCGGCTGAGCACCCGGCTGCGGGCGATCACCGTCACAGCACAACCCAACCGACGATGCGCCTGCGCCATTTCCATCGCAATCGGGCCACCGCCGAGGATCAGCAGATGATCGGGCCGCGCGTTCTGCGCGAAAACCGTCTCATTGGTCAGATAGGGGATCGCATCCAGCCCCGGTACATCAGGAATTGTCGGATACGAACCTGTGGCGATCACAAACCGCCGCGCCCGGATGATCTTGCCGCCCGCCTCAACCTCGCGCGAGTTGATAAAGCGAGCATAGGCGCGGATCACCTGCACGCCAAAACCCTCAAAGCGTTCCTGACTGTCCATCGGGGCGATCTGCGCGATCACCGCCGCGACCTGCGCTTTGACAGCCGCAAAGTCGATCTGCGGCTCAGCCCCCGCTATACCCGGCACACCCGCCCGGATCGCCTGTGCCGCGCGTCCAGCCGCTAGCAAAGCCTTCGACGGCACGCAGCCATAGTTCAGACAGTCGCCGCCCATCGCAGCGCCCTCGATCAGCACCACCCGCGCGCCCATCTGCGCCGCCCCCGCCGCCACCGAAAGCCCCCCCGAACCTGCACCAATGATGCAGATATCCGTCGAAATCCGCTCCATTCAGCCGCCTTTCTTGCGTTTTTTCAACAGGATCGGCAAAGCAGACAAAGCCGCAAGCCCCAGCAATGGCAGCAAGACCGGGGCCGAGAAAATCACCCCCAGATCGGGCCGCTCACCACGCGCGAAAACCTCTCCCAGACCTGCGCCAACCGACGTGAACACCAACGCCGCCGGAATAATGCCGAAAAACGTCGTCACCGCAAACGGCAACAGCCGCACGCCCACGATGGCGGGCAGCAGATTGGCCAGCACGAACGGCAGCGCAGGCACCAAACGCATGATCAACAAAGCCGACCACTGGTTTTCCCGCAACGCGGTTTGCACGCGTGAGGCTGACCCGCCTTGCAAACGCGCGGCCAAGGTCGCGCCAAACCCCGCGCGGGCGGCCAGAAAGATGCAGACCGCTCCGATGCTGGCGGCAAGCACATTATAAAGCGTGCCGGGGAACAGGCCGAACAGAAAGCCCCCCGTCAGGGTGGCGATGGTGGCACCGGGCAGGCTCAACCCGACAATGACGATATAGACCGCGATAAAGCCAAGGCTCGCCCAAAGGAAATGCGCATCGCGATAGGCCAGCAGCGCCTCGCGGTTTTCGGCCAAAGCCTCAAACGACAACCGATCACGCAGAAACACCCCGCCAGCAACAGCGGCGCAGAGAATCAGCACAATCGGGATCAGGCGGGTGCACTTGGTCATGGTCTTCCTTTAGCCCAAGATGGTCGGATTGCCCGGTCCACGCCAGCCGTCTCACGCCAGCTTGATCAGGTTCGCGAAATCGGCGATCTAAAGCGTGTCCGGTTTTGATAGAGGCATCCTTATCAAAAAACGCGTTCGAGCCCATGCGAGAGGCAGGGATTTTCGATTCAATCTAAACCTGACACGCTTTAAAGGCGCGGATTTGTAACAGTTTGCCCTGCCCCACGCGCTATGTTCGGCAAATGTTGCAGAAATCTCGCAGGACGCGCGTTGACTTACCGCTGATCCGCCCCTAAAGACCGGGCTTCAAGTTTACGCCGTCGAATCTTCAAGGTTCGCCGTGCCCGTCTGATGGAGACCGCGATGAAGCGCACTTTTCAACCGTCGAACCTGGTTCGCGCCCGCCGTCACGGCTTCCGCGCACGTATGGCAACCAAGGGTGGCCGTCTTGTGCTGGCAGCCCGCCGCGCCAAGGGCCGCAAGAAGCTGTCGGCTTAATTTCTGACTGACCCTGCGGGGTCAGATACAGGAGCAGACCATGACACCGCCGAAGGTATCGGACATTGGCCCCACCGCCGAAGCGTCCGAAGCGCCTCCGGCGGTTTACGTTTGTGTGCAGACGATGAAGAGCCGCCCCGACTATCTGCGCACCGCTCAGGGGCGCAGGCAAGGCACGGGCAGCTTTCTACTGCAGGGCCGTGCGCGCGGCGACGATCAGGCCTTGGTGCGGATCGGCTTTACCGCTTCGAAGAAAATCGGCAACGCCGTGGCGCGCAATCGCGCCAAACGCCGGATGCGGGCTTTGGCGCGCGAAGTGCTGCCCGGATTGGCGCGACCCGGTTGGGATTATGTGCTGGTTGCCAAGCCCGAAGCCACAATTACGCGCGATTACAAAGACATGCTGACTGATCTGACCACGGCTTTGGCCTCAGTTCACAAGGTGCGCCCATGACCCCGCTGGCGCGCATCGTGGCCCTGCCCGTGCGCGCCTATCGGCTGGTTTTGTCGCCTTGGGTCGGCCACGGCTGCCGCTTTCAACCCACCTGTTCCGCCTACGCGATGGAGGCTTTGGAACGGCACGGGGCGGCCAAGGGCGGATATCTGATGATCCACCGAATTTGCCGCTGCCATCCGTGGGGCGATCAGGGCTATGATCCGGTGCCCGGTGTCGACCCCGAGTTTGACGCCAAGCATTAGGCAGAACCCTCGCTGCTTTGCCCAGTGCCGCGGTGCGCCTGCTGGTTAACAAACAGTAGAACATTTAGGGAAAATCCTCTGCAACTTTGGCGTGAGGATTAACTTTCCGAACAGGCTGTTTGGATAGTCTGTTTTCAATCGGGGTGCTTCTACCCGGATTGAAAACAGGGCCGGGCCGATGGTTTCACATTTCTTAGCCGCAGTCTCTACCGGGTTCAGCCGCATCGGCGTGCTGATGCGCAGGCCAGAGGCCTTTGTATTCCTGCCCGCCCTGACCCTCGCCGCGTTCTGGCTGGGCGGCGAGCGGGATCTGATCCTGACAGCCCTTGGCGCGCCGCTGCTGTTTGCGATCTCGGGCGCGGTGCGGCCACTGGAAACCCCGCCCGATCACCTGCAAGTGCTGGAAGGCCTATCGCTGCGCGCGCAGATCATTGGCAATCTGGACGCGATTTTACGCGAATCGCACCTCAGCGGCCGCACAACCGCCTGTCTGGTGCTGCAATTCGATCTGGCAGAGCGGATGGTTGAACAGCACGGCCGCGCAGCACAAACCGAGGTGCTGGCGCGTTCAGCCGAACGGATTTGCGCCTCGCTGCGCGCGGGTGATGTGGTGGCCCGGTTGGAAGGCGGCGGCTTTGCGGTGGCATTGGCCCCTGTCCGGCGGCTGGATATTGAAACCGTGGTGCAGGTCGCGGCTCGACTGCAATCGGCACTGTCCGCCCCGATCAGCCTGAACGCGACGCGGATTTATACCACCGGCTCGATCGGATTTTGTCTGGGCAACCGCGCGCCGGAGGCGACCGGGGCCAGCCTGCTGAATGCCGCCCAGATCGCTGCCGACGATGCCCTGCGCCACGGCCCCAGCGCGATTCGCAGCTTTTCCGAGGATATGGCCGCCACCCGCGCCGACCGCGACGCTTTGCGCGATGAATTGGAACATGCACTCGACGAAGGCCATATCCGCCCGCATTTTCAACCGCAAATCTCCACCCATACCGGCGCGATCACCGGGTTTGAGGCCTTGGCACGTTGGTATCACCCCGATAAGGGCCTGATTCCCCCCGCCGAATTCCTGCCGATGATTGAAGATGCGGGGCTCTGCGAACGTCTGGGCGAGGTGATTTTGTACCACGCGCTCAGCGCACTGGCCCGTTGGGATCGCGCCGGGCTGAATGTACCAACCGTGGCAGTGAATTTTTCCTCACCAGAACTGCGCAACCCGCGTCTTGCCGAAAAGCTGAAATGGGAGCTTGATCGCTTTGATCTGGAGCCCAAGCGGCTGTCGGTTGAGGTGCTGGAAAATGTCATCGCCCAGACCGACAATGACATCATTGTATCGAACATCGCGGCGCTAGCGGCACTAGGCTGCGGTATTGATCTGGATGATTTCGGCACCGGTCATGCCTCAATCACCTCAATACGCCGCTTTGCCGTGCGCCGCATCAAGATCGACCGCAGCTTTGTCACCAAGTTGGACGAAGACCGTGAGCAGCAAAAGATGGTCGCGGCGATCCTGTCGATGGCAGAACGATTAGGGTTGGAAACCTTGGCGGAAGGCGTGGAAACCCCCGGCGAACATGCGATGCTGTCACAATTAGGTTGCGGAGATGTGCAAGGTTTCGGCATCGCCCGCCCGATGCCGGTGGATGAGACGATGGAATGGATCGCGCGTCACCGCGCCAAGGTCGGGGCGATTCCCCGCATCGGCTCACGCGCGCGATAGGGGCAAATCGCCGCGCAGACCGCGAATTGCGCGGCAAACCCGGTGCCAAGCCCTGTGAATAGGGGAAAACCGCTTGACCTTTGCGCCCCCCTATCGTTGAACCACGCCTGACCCTGAACAGGAATGGTGCTTGTCCCGATGGACGATCAAAACAAGAATCTCATCCTCGCAACCGTGCTTAGCTTTCTGGTGATCCTTGGTTGGTTCGTCGCAGGCCCGATGCTTTTCCCGCAATGGTTTCCCGCTGAAACCCAAGCGCCGCTGACCCCGGTGGCCGCCACGCCCGAGGCTCCGGCCACCGCAGCACCCGCAGGCAGCGTGGCCTCGACCGAGCCTTTGCCGGAAGCGCCGCGTCTGACCATCGACACCCCAAAACTCTCCGGCTCGATCTCGATGCTGGGTGGACGTTTTGATGATCTGTCGCTGAAAACCTACCACGAAACGATTGAGCCGAACTCGCCCACCGTCAAACTGCTGTCACCCGTTGGTCAAACTACACCCTATTACGCGGTGTTCGGCTGGGCTCCGGGCGCGGGCCTGACCACCGATGACGTACCCGGCGCTGCGACCGAATGGAAGATCGCCGCAGGCGGCACTTTGTCGGTCGGCCAGCCGGTGACACTGCAATGGGAAAACAGCAAGGGTCTGAAATTCCTCCGCACCATCGCGGTGGATGAGGATTTCATGTTCTCTGTGACGGATCAGGTGCAAAACACCGGAACGGCCGCTGCGAACCTGTATTCCTACGGTCAGATCGTCCGCCAAGGCCTGCCGAAACTACAAAATATCTATGTGGTGCATGAAGGTTTGGTGCGCCGCACCGACGGTAGCCTAGAAGAGTTGAAATATTCGAAATTCGCCTCGATGACGCCGAATGAGCGCGAAGGTTATCCCGCGGAAGTGACCGAGGCCAGCAAGGATGGTTGGATCGGCTTTACCGACCACTACTGGATGACAACGCTGGTCCCCGAACAGGGCAAACCCTATACGGCGGTGGCGAAATATCTGCCAGGCTCGGATATCTACCAAGCCGAGGTGCGCCAGCCTTTGATGACGGTGGCCCCCGGTGCGACAATGGAAACCACCACCCGGATGTTCGCGGGCGCGAAAGAATGGGAAACCATCCGCGCCTATCAAGACAAGGCGGGCATTGCCGGGTTCATCGATTCGATCGACTGGGGCTGGTTTTACTTCCTGACCAAACCGATCTTCTTCGTGCTGCATTGGTTGCACGGTCTGATCGGCAACATGGGCCTTGCGATCATCGGTCTGACCTTCATCCTGAAGCTTCTGGTACTGCCGCTCGCCTATAAATCTTACGTCTCTATGGCGCGGATGAAGGAATTGCAGCCTGAACTTGAGGTGCTGAAAGAGCGCGCAGGCGACGACAAGCAAAAGCTGCAAAAGGACATGATGGCGCTGTATAAAGAGCGTAAGGTCAATCCCGCTGCGGGCTGTCTGCCAATTTTCATCCAGATTCCGATCTTCTTCTCGCTGTATAAGGTGATCTTCGTCACCATCGAGTTGCGGCAATCGCCGTTCTTCGGCTGGATTCGCGATCTTTCGGCACCCGACAGCTCGTCGATCTACAACCTGTTCGGTGCTTTGCCTTGGGCTGCACCTGCGCCGCACACCCTGCTGGCCACGATCTTCATCGGCGTCTTGCCTATCCTGCTGGGCATCACCATGTGGCTGCAACAAAAACTGAACCCAGCCCCCGCCGATCCGGTGCAGCAACAGCTGTTCGCTTGGATGCCCTTCGTGTTCATGTTCATGCTCGGCGGTTTCGCCAGCGGTCTGGTGATTTACTGGATCACCAACAACACGATCACCTTCACCCAGCAATATATGATCATGCGCAGCCACGGTCACAAACCGGATATTTTCGGCAATATCAAATCGGGCTTTGCCAAGAAAAAACCCGTCGAGGTCGCCAAGAAATGACCGGGCGGTTGGCGGATATCTATCGCCACCCGATCAAAGGAAACGGACGCGAAGCCCTCGCGTCCGTTCGTCTTTTGGCGGGGGAGTGTCTGGCTTGGGATCGGCATTGGGCGGTGGCACATGAAGCCGCAAAGCTTGTACCCGGGTGGAATCGTTGTGCGAATTTTGCCCGTGGCGCGAAGGCTCCGGCGCTGATGGCGATCACCTCAAGCTTGGATGAGGCGACGGCGACCGTGACTTTGCGGCACCCAGAACGGGGCGAGATCAGCTTTCGCCCGGATGATCCTGCTGATCTGCCGCGATTTCTGGAATGGGTCACGCCGCTGAACCCGCCCGAGCGGGCGCAGCCGGTGGCGATTGTCACCGCCGGACGCGGGATAACGGATAGCGAACTGCCCGCACTGTCGATCCTGTCCACCGCCTCGCTTGCCGACCTTTCGGCGCGGATGGGGATCGCGCTGTCGAAGGATCGCTGGCGCGGCAATCTTTGGCTGGACGGCATCGCGCCTTGGGCAGAACTAGACTGGGTTGGCAAGCACCTGGCGATTGGTGGCGCGGTGTTTGAGATTAAAGAACGCATAGAGCGGTGCAGCGCCACTACGGTTGATCCTGAAACCGGGCGTCCGAACGCGACGACTCTGGTGGCGTTGAACACGCACTTTGGCCATCAGGATTTCGGTGTTTACGGCGTAGTAGTGGAAAGTGGGCCGATTGCGGTCGGTGATGAATGGAGATTGGCATGACGAGCCTGCAATTCACTTTGGCCCCAGAGCCGGAATTCCCCTCGCGTGAGACGGGCCGCTTACTGTTTGCAGGCCCAGTCGATTTCGTCAAAGGCGTGGTCGCGATGTCTGGCCTGCCAGAACCGGATCGGTTGGAGGTTTGCTTTGCGGGTCGTTCGAATGTTGGAAAATCCAGCCTTATCAATGCTTTGACGGGTCGCAAGAACCTCGCCCGCGCGTCTAACACGCCTGGACGGACGCAGGAGATTAACTATTTTGCGTTGGGCGAGATGAACCGTTTCCTCGTCGACCTGCCAGGTTATGGCTATGCCGAGGCGCCGAAACCGATTGTCGCCAAATGGCAAGCGCTGCTGAAGGCCTATCTGGCGGGGCGGCAAACCCTGCGGCGGGCGTTTGTTTTGATCGACACCCGGCATGGCGTGAAGGCCGTTGACGAAGAAATCATGCAACTGCTTGACCGCTCTGCTGTGACATTTCAGGTCGTGATGACCAAGATGGATAAGGTTTCAGCCGCCGAACGGGATGCGAATATCGAGCAGGTCAAAGGCGCTTTGGCAAAACATCCGGCTGCCTATCCTGAGCTGGTGGTGACCAGTTCGGAAAAGGGAGACGGCATCGAAACCCTGCGGGCGATTATCGCAACCTTGGTCTAACAAGCGATTTCTGCGCAGAAATCGGGCCGGAATTCGCGCGAATTCCGTCCTAAACATGCTGGCCGCCGTTGATTTGAATCTCGGTTCCGGAAATGTAGCTCGATTGTTCGGAGCACAGGAACCAGATCGCGTCGGCGACCTCTTTGGTTTGACCCAAGCGGCGCATCGGCAGGTGCTCGACGATCTTGTCGGTGCCGGGGGAGAGGATCTTCGTTTCGACCTCACCCGGCGCAATCGCATTCACCCGCACACCTAAGGGGCCGAAATCATGCGCCATCTCGCGGGTCAATGCGGCAAGTGCGGCTTTTGAGGTGGCATAGGCCGCCCCGGCGAATGGGTGAACGCGACTTCCGGCGATAGAGGTGACGTTGACGACCGAGCCTTGCGCGGCGACAAGTTCGGCTTGCAGGCCACGGGCAAGGATCACACTGGCGAAGAAGTTGACGTGGAACACCTGCCCCCATGTCCGCAGATCGGTTTCCAAAGTGTTCAGCCGCTTGCCGCCCTCTCCCTTCGGGGAAATCCCGGCATTGTTGACCAAAGCGTGGAGTTTGCCGTTCAGTTTCGCCTTGATCATCTCCATCGCGGCGATGGTTTTGTTGGGGTCGGCGAGATCAATTTCGATGTGGTTCTCCTCGCCCCCCGGCCACGGGCAGCGCGGATCGAACGGGTGGCGAGAGCAGGTCAGCACGCGCCAGCCTTCGGCTCCGAAACGTTTCACGGTGGCGTGGCCGATTCCCCGGCTGGCGCCTGTCAGGACGAGAGTTTTCTGCTCGGGCATGATGGCCTCCTTGGCTGCGGCTCAAGCTAGGGCATTGGAGGGCGATTGCAAGCCTGTCCACGCGTGGACAGCTGCAGCGCCCAAATCATTTCAACCACTTAGCACCCCCTGATTTACCAAAAATTAACCTCTGCCCAGACACAAAAGCTTTGCTTGGCAGGGGGGGCTAAAGGGGCTATCAGGCAAAAAATCCTGGAGTCTTCCCCATGCAAAAGCAGACCCTGACCATGAGTGATGCGATCAACACCGCCAAGATGCTGTCCGAAGCCCTACCCTACCTGCAACGCTTTGAGGGCGCGGTGGTGGTGGTGAAATTTGGCGGCAATGCGATGGGCGACGATGCCGCGATGGCGGAGTTTGCTCGCGATGTGGTGCTGATGCGGCAAGTGGGCGTGAACCCGGTTGTGGTGCATGGCGGCGGGCCGATGATCAACGAGATGTTGACGAAGCTGGGCATCAAATCTGAATTCGTGCGTGGCAAGCGGGTGACGGACAAAGCCACGGTCGAAGTGGTTGAGATGGTGCTGTCGGGTCTGGTGAACAAGCGCATCGTGCAGGCGATCATGGATGCGGGCGGGCGCGCGGTGGGGATTTCTGGCAAGGATGATGACCTGATGGTCTGCGTCGCCGATGATCCAGAACTGGGCTTCGTTGGCCGCCCGGTTGAGATGAACGTGCAGGTCTTGCGCGATTTGTATAATGCTGGGATCATTCCGGTGGTGGCCCCGGTTGCGACGGGGATGGCAGATAATGAGACGTTCAACGTCAATGGCGACACGGCAGCGGGCGCAATCGCGGGCGCATTACAGGCGGATCGTTTGTTGCTGTTGACCGATGTGCCGGGGGTGAAGGATGCCAGCGGTCAGGTGATGACCCAGATCACGCCCGAGGAAATCCGCCAGATGACGGCGGATGGGGTGATTTCCGGCGGGATGATCCCGAAGACCGAAACCGCGTTGATGGCGATCGAGGCTGGCACGCGGGCGGTGACGATTTTGGATGGGCGGATTCCGAATGCCTGTCTGTTGGAATTGTTCACCGATCACGGTGCTGGGTCGCAAATCCGCTCTACCGTGCCGCGCGTGACGCCGCGAGTGAAGCGCTAAAACTTCACATTGGCCTAAATACTCCCGCCGGAGGCTCTTTAGGTTTGCCTCGGATACCTGCGGCTGGAGTCTTTGAGCCAATGTGAAAGGCGGGCGATGCTGGCTGAAATCGAAGCAACGGCAGCGCGGCATCATCTGACGGTGTTGGGCGGATTTGCTTGCGAAGATGAGACTGGTTTGCCGAAGGCGACGCGCTCGGTCTTGCTGCTGGGGCCTGCGGAGCCAGGGTATTGGCCCCATATCAAGGCGCAACCGGAATGGCAGGATGGCAAAGCAGATCCGATTGATCGCTGGTCGCGGCGGGTGATTGGGCGGATGGCCTGCGATCTGGGCGCGAAGGCACTGTTTCCATTTGGCGGCGCACCTTATCATCCGTTTTACCGTTGGGCGTTGCGGACAGGGCGGGTTTGGGACAGCCCGGTGCGGTTGTTGGTGCAGGCGGAACAGGGCTTGATGGTGTCGTTTCGCGGCGCTTTGGCGTTGAAAGAGCGGGTGGAGGTTCCGTGCGCAGTTTCGCCTTGTGAGGGATGTGCGCGGCCTTGTGTCTCGGCGTGTCCTGCGGGCGCGTTGGATGCGGCGGGGTATGATGTGCCTGCCTGCCACGCGTATTTGAACGGGCCAAGTGGCGGGGATTGCATGAATTTCGGTTGCGCTGTGCGACGGGCTTGCCCGGTGTCGGTTGGCTATGCAAGACTGGCGGAACACTCGGCTTATCACATGGGAACATTCCACACATGAAACGCCTTATTTTGACACGCCACGCCAAGTCTGCTTGGGACGACCCTTTGACGCCGGACCATGACCGGCCCTTGAATGAACGCGGCAAGGCTGCGGCGGCGGATTTGGGGCAATGGCTGGCCTCGCGCGGGTATGTGCCGCAGAAGGTTCTGTGTTCGGATGCGGTCAGGACTCGGCAGACTTGGTCTGGGATCGCGCCCGCGTTGCCTGCGACGCCGCTGATGGAGTTGAAACCCGCGCTGTATCATGCCGGCGTGGATGTGATGCTGGCGGTTTTGAAGCACGCGCAGGCGGATGTGGTGATGATGATCGGGCACAATCCGGGGATTGCCGAGTTTGCCGAGAAATTGGTGGCGAAAGCGCCGCTGAATGCGGAGTTTGGCCGCTATCCGACGGGGGCGACTTTGGTGGTCGATTTCGCGGTCGAGGCTTGGGATCAGATTGAACTGGGCCAGGGCGTGACGGTGGATTTTGTCATTCCGCGTGAGATGGTGGTTTGAGGCTGTCCACGCGTGGACAGGATTAGGACTGCCGTTAGATCAAGGGTTTAGGTTTTGGCAGTAAGGGATTGTTAACTAAAAAGGCGCCCAGGGAGGGGCGCCTTTTTGTTTGTGTTCCGTGTTCTTAGTGGCCGAGGATCTGGCTGAGGAACAGCTTGGTGCGTTCGGATTGCGGGTTGTTGAAGAACTCGCGTGGTTCGTTTTGCTCGACGATCTGGCCTTGGTCCATGAAGATCACCCGGTTGGCGACGGCCTGCGCGAAGCCCATTTCGTGGGTGACGCAGAGCATGGTCATGCCTTCTTCGGCCAGCGAAATCATGGTGTCTAGCACCTCTTTGATCATCTCTGGGTCCAAAGCCGAGGTTGGCTCGTCAAACAGCATGATACGGGGTTTCATGCAGAGTGAGCGCGCGATGGCGACGCGCTGTTGTTGGCCGCCGGAAAGTTGGCCGGGGTATTTATGCGCCTGTTCCGGGATTTTAACCTTTTGCAGGAAATACATCGCGGTTTCTTCGGCTTCTTTCTTTGGAACCTTGCGGACCCAGATCGGGGCCAAAGTCAGGTTCTCAAGGATCGTCAGATGCGGGAACAGGTTGAAATGCTGGAACACCATGCCGACTTCCGAGCGCACCTTGTCGATGTTCTTGAGATCAGAGGTGAGTTCGGTACCGTCAACGATGATCTGGCCCTGTTGGTGTTCTTCCAGCCGGTTGATGCAGCGGATCAGGGTGGATTTACCCGAGCCTGAAGGGCCGCAGATGACGATGCGTTCGCCCTTGTTGACGGTCATGTTGATGTCGCGCAGGACGTGGAAGGTGCCATACCACTTGTTCATATTGGTGATCTGGATGGCGATCTCATCCGAGACTTTCATCTTGCTGCGGTCGATTGCGGGGTCTGCCATGATGTAAGTCCTTGATTTAGCGGTGATCAGTCTTCAGCTTGTTCTCCAGATACATCGAGTATCGGGACATGCCGAAGCAGACGATAAAGAAGATAGCGCCGACGAAGATGTAGGGCTCCCAGTAGATGCCCTTCCACGCGATGTCGGCGCGCACGATGGTGGTGATGCCCCTAAGCGGGTCGGCGAGGCCGACGAAGGACACGAGGGTGGTGTCTTTGAACAGGCCGATGAAGGTCGACACGATGCCGGGGATCGAGATTTTCAGCGCTTGCGGCATGATGATCAGCCGTTGCGCCTGCCAGTAATCCAGACCCAAAGCGTCGGCGGCTTCATATTGGCCGCGTGGCAGGGCGGCCAGGCCGCCGCGCACCACTTCGGCGTTGTAGGCGGCCGAGAAGATGGTGACGAGGATGACCACGCGCAGGATCAGGTCGAACTTGGTTTGCGGCGGCAGGAAGTATTGCAGCAGCAACGAGGCGGTGAACAGCATGGTGATCAGTGGGACGCCACGGACAAATTCGATGAAGCCGACCGAGAGGGTTTTCACCAGGAACATATCCGAGCGGCGACCCAAGGCGAGCAGGATGCCGAGGGGCAGCGAGATCGAGATCGACGAGACGCCGATCACGAAGGCCAGAAGGAAGCCACCGAATTTGTCGGAGTTGACGTAGGTGAGTTGGAACGGCAGCAGGGCTTGCCATGCCTCGGAGACATAGGATTGCACGAACAACCACCAGAGACAGGCGGCGATAAAGCCGATGCTTGCGCCCATCACGGGCCCAAGTTTCGGGGCGACAAAGCCGTAAACCACGACCATGACGGTGAAGCCCAAAAGGGCTGTGATCGGGCCCCAGACTGAACCGCCCCAGAGCAACCACAGGGCTACGAAGGGGAACAGCATGGTGACTGCCAGCAAAGCGCGAGGCTTGATCGTAGCGATGGCGGTGAGGCCAGCAAACAGGGCAATCGCGAGAATGGTGTGAAACGAGAAGCCGTCCGCACCGATCAGACACAGCACGGTGAGGGCCCCTACCACGCCGCAAAGCCATGACATCGCCCGCTTATTATCAGAATACAGCACCGGGGCGAGGGCCACGAACAACAGGCCAAAGGCGAGGATCGGACGCCACCACAGGGCGGGCGGGTAGAAGCCGAAGATGAACTGCGGCCAACGCTCGCGGATCATCGCCCAGCAGGCACCAGAGGCGTCGGGCCCTGCGCTTGCGGCGACGATGGCGCGGCAATCGGCCATCGAATTGGCGTCGCTCCAGACGCCATTTGACAGCCAAGGCCATGACAGGGTGACGAGTTCATAGAGCACCCAAGCCGCCAGCAGCGTCAGGATGGTGTTGAACGGGCCTTTGAACAGGTTGTCACGCAGCCAGCGGATGATGCCGCTTTGCGAGGTCGGCGGGGCTTGCGGGGCGAGCATGTCGCGGCGGACATAGAGCAGGGACATCTTAACGCTCCTTCAGTTTGACAGAGGCGTTATAGGCGTTCATCACCGCAGAGATGATCAGGCTGATGATCAAATAGATCAACATCATCAGGGTCATACATTCTAACTCGCGCCCGGTTTGGTTCAGGGTGATGCCGCCCAGAGTGCCGCGCAGATCGAGGTAGCTGACGGCGATACCGAGGGAAGTGTCCTTGGTCAGCGATAGATATTGCGAGATCAGCGGTGGGATGATGACGCGCAGGGCTTGCGGCAGGATCACCAGCGACATCGTGCGACCGGGGCGGATGCCGAGGGCAGCGGAGGCTTCGGACTGGCCGCGGTTGATGGCTTGGATACCAGCGCGGACGGTTTCGGCGATGACGGACGCGTAATAGAGCGTCAGCGCGATGGTCAAAGCGGTGAAGGAATGGGCGATGTTGATGCCGCCGTTGAAGTTGAAGCCCTTGAACACCGGATATTCCCAATGCAGGCCCATGGCGAACAGCAGGGCAACAACCGGGACGAACAGGATCAGCACGGATTTCCACCAGATCGTCGGGCGGATCCCGGTGGCTTCCTGGGTGATTTTGGTGCGGCGGCGCAGCAGGATATTGGCGTAGATCGAGGCCGCAATCACCGCGATGACGGCGATCAATGACAGGCTGATCGGCAGGAAGCCCAGATGCACGGTGGGCAGCGGGTTGGTGAGCAGTGGTGCAGGCACGTTGGTGCCGCGGTTGGTCACAGCGATGGTGTCGAAGAAATTCATATGCGCGGCAGAGACTTTGCCTTCGACAATCTTGAAGTCTTTCGGCGCGGGCCGGGTTTCCGAGAACACCACATAGACAAGGATGATCCACAACAGCAGGGGAACGTTGCGGAAAATCTCAATATAAACAGTCATCAATCGAGCAACGAGCCAGTTTTTCGACAGCCGCAGCACGCCGATGATCACGCCGAGCACGGTTGACAGGATACAGCCAACCAAAGCGACCACGAGCGTGTTGCACAGCCCCACCAGCAAAGCGCGGAAGTGGCTGTCATCATTGGTATAGGGGATCAGGTGCTGATCAATATCATAGCCGGTGCGGTTCCACAGGAAGCCAAAGTTGATGTCTTTGTCCTTGGCGGCGAGGTTCTCGATGGTGTTGTTGGCCAACCACGCCACACCCATCAGCACAAGGATCAGCACGATCACTTGGATGGTGTAGCTGCGGTAGCGGGTGTCGTAAATTAACATGCCCAACCGAAAGTTTGCTTTCGGTGGCTCGGTGGCGAGCGTCATATGTATTCCCCCTGCCCTGCCGCTGCCGGACTTTTGCCGGTCGTTTGGGGTGGTCCCCTGCGGTCAGGTGATGTGCCGGATCAAGATGAAGTGTGATCTTGGTAAGAACAGGGCGCGGATTTCTCCGCGCCCTGCTGGTTGATCCTACCGGAACGGCGGAGCGTATTGCAGACCGCCTTGGGTCCACAAAGCGTTCAGGCCGCGTGCCAGACCGATTGGGGTCGAGGTGCCGATATTGGCTTCAAAGATCTCGCCATAGTTGCCGGAAGCGGCGATTGCGCGCTTGGCCCATTCTTTATCAAGACCCATCATCGCGCCCATGTCGCCTTCAAGACCAAGCAAACGCTTGACTTCCGGATCGGTGGTCGATGCGCCAACGGTGTCGATATTGGCTTTGGTGATGCCTTTTTCTTCAGCTTCCAGCAGCGCGAAATAGGTCCACCGGACGATATCGCCCCAGTTGTTGTCGCCGTGACGCACGACCGGGCCGAGCGGCTCTTTCGAGATGATTTCCGGCAGGATGATGTGATCCGCCGGGTTTGCCAGCGAAGCGCGCGAAGCAGCCAGACCCGAAGCGTCGGTGGTGTAGGCGTCGCAAGCACCGGCGTCATACTGGCGCAGGGCTTCGGAATCGTCAGCCACGTTGACCGGGGTGTAGCTGATGTTGTTCGACTTGAAGAAGTCGGCCAAGTTCAGCTCGGTCGTGGTGCCGGTCTGGATACAGACGGTGGCGCCATCGAGTTCTTTTGCCGAGGAAACACCCAGCTCTTTTTTCACCATGAAGCCTTGGCCATCATAGTAGTTCACCGCAACGAAATCGAACTTGAGGTCGGTATCGCGCGAGAAGGTCCAGGTGGAGTTGCGGATCAGCACGTCAACTTCGCCGGACGCCAGCGCGGTAAAGCGAGTCTCACCGGTGGTGGGGACGTATTTGACCTTGGCAGCGTCGCCCAGAACAGCAGCGCCGATGGCCTTGCACAGGTCAACGTCAAAACCGACGTAAGCGCCGGTTGCATCCGGTGCGCCAAAGCCGGTCAGACCGACGTTCGCGCCGCAGATCAGCTCGCCGCGGGCTTTCACGTCATCCAGCGTGCCGGCAAATGCCGAACCTGCCAAGATGGTGGTGGCCGCGAGTGCGCCGAAGAATACGGATTTTTTCATTCTTACCTCTTGTTGTTTCCGCCCGTTTTTCGGGCGAAGGTTATATGCCCCACATCTTATGCGGGTACGCTCCCCATGACGAACACTGTCGCCAGTGTTGATCATACTCGGACATAGCTGTGCAATCGGTCAAGCAAAACTGCCAATATAACGGATTTTACCGCTATCATAACGCTTTGGGGCAGTTAGACAGACAGAATGTGCAAAGAAGCGGCAAGATGGGAGAAGATTGTTACCCGCACAATGCGAAGAATCGCGCGGCCTCGGACATTGCCTGTCGTTTAAGCGATTCTAAGGCGGCGGCATCTTCGTCGACACCCCAGAGTTCGTTCTGCCAAGTCTCGTCGATTCGGCTTAAGCGCCATGCTTCATCGAGCGAGAGGCGGCCTCGGGTGACGGCGAGGGCGAGGATCAAGGAGCCTGAAATGGCGATCAGATCATGCACGGCGGCGAGTTGGAACGGGGTGAAGGCGTGAACTTGCGCTGTCAGCTTGGCGATGGAGGCTTCGGGCTGGCGGATGTGCATGACGCCAGCGGTGGCGATCAGCGGCGCGCGCAGGGCGGCGGCGGACCATGCCAGCAGCGGATCCCAAGCGTCGGATTGGCGGTCGATCAGTTCCTGCGGGCCAGTGGCGCGATAGCAGAGCAGATCAGTTTCACCGTAGCGGGCGAGGTCATGCGCGACGGCGGCGAATTGGATCGCGACGTTGTCGATGGCGGAATTGGCCGCACGGGTGGCGGGCATGGTTTCGGGCTTAACCCGGCCTGTTTGCGCATCCCATTCGGCGGCGATCACTTCGGCCATCGCCATGGTGGGCAGAACCAGCAGGCGCTTGGCCGGGGTTTTTACCGCGCGGCCATCAAGGGTTACGGTGAAACCGCCGTCGCAGGGTTCTGCTGCGGCTTGTTTCCAAAAGCGTTTCGCGGTCCACGCGCTCACCTGCCCGCCCTGCCTATTCAAAGCCCGAGAACGGATCGGCTGGCACTTGGTTTTCGCCCCAATCAAGGGTTTTCCACGTGCGGGCCATGTGCTCCGGCAGAGGCGCGGTGAAGGTCATCATTTTCTTCAGGATCGGGTGCTCAATGGTCAGCATACGGGCGTGCAGATGCAGCTTGCGCGAGATGTCGCCGCCGATGCTGGCACCCCAGCCGTCACCCATATTCTCGGTGCCCGTCGGGCCATATTTGCTGTCACCCAAGATCGGATGCCCCATCTCGGCCATATGGGCGCGGAGTTGGTGGGTGCGACCCGTCACTGGTTCCAGCGCCATCCACGACAGGCGGCTGCCTAGGAACCACAGGGTGAAATAATCGGTCTGCGCGCGTTTGGCATCGGGGTGGTCGGCCATTTTGGCGGGATGGATGCAGATCATCTTCTCATCGCCATACTTGCCGCCGCCGGATTTTTGCAGGCCATATTTGATCGAGCCTTGGCGCGGATGTGGCACGCCCGCGACGGCGGCCCAGTAGATTTTGCGGGTCAGACGGTGGCGCAGGGCTTCTGACAGCGCACGCGCCACGCGGTCGGTGCGGGCGAGCATCAACAGGCCTGAGGTGTCTTTATCGAGGCGATGCACCAGTTTCGGGCGGTCTTTGTAGCCGAATTTCAGCGCCTCGGTCAGGCCATCAACATGGCGATCACCTTGGCCGGAACCGCCTTGGCTGGGCAGGCCGGGGGGTTTGTTGAGGATGATCATATGTTCATCCTTCCAGAGCACAGCGTTCTGGATCATCTTTTCGTCAGCGGCGGAATAGCTGCCCGCGCGGCGTTGCACCGGGGCTGCGGATTCGGGCAAGGGCGGGATACGGATGGTTTGGCCGGGGGTGACGTGATCGGACGCCTTGGCGCGCGCAGAATCGACCCGGACTTGGCCGGTGCGGCACATCTTTTCGACATGGCCTTGGGTGACTTGCGGAAAGCGTTTCTTAAACCAGCGGTCCAGGCGCTGTTCGCCATCGTTTTCGGTGACAGTGATCAGTTGAACGTCGCTCATGCGAGGGCTCCACGGGCTAGGGCTGCGCCAAGGGCGACGGCTATGAGAGAGAGGGTGACGGAAGTGACGGTGTAGAGGGCGGCTTGGGTGATCTGGCCGGATTGCCAGAGTTTTAGCGTGTCGAGGCTGAAGGCGGAGAAGGTGGTGAAGCCACCGAGCACGCCTGTCATCAGAAGGGGAGATAGGGTGGTGCGGCTGAGAGCGATGTAGAGGACGCCCATGACAAAGCTGCCCGCGATGTTGACGAGGGCGGTGGCCCATGGTGCGCCGAGCGTCGAGATGCACAGGTGGCGCAAAACCGAGCCAATGGCGCCGCCGAGGGCGACTTGGGAAAGCGTGTAGAACATGGGTTTTCATTGGGCGCAGGCGGGGGATTTGTCAACTGTCGGACCGGGGCCAGCCCCCGCACCCCGGGATATTTAAGCCAGTATGAAAGCCAAAGATCAGGGATCGTTGCGTTTTGCGCGCAGTTTGACGAAATAGTCGATGCGTTTTTTCAGTTCGCGCTCGAAGCCGCGTTCGGGTGGGTTGTAGTAGATCGGGCGTTTCATGTCGTCGGGGAAGTAGTTTTGCCCCGAAAAGCTGTCTTCGGCATCGTGGTCATAGGCATAGCCCGCGCCGTAGCCGATTTCCTTCATCAGTTTGGTCGGGGCGTTTCTGATGTGCAAGGGTGGTGGTTGGCTTCCCGTCTCGCGGGCGGCTGCGCGGGCGGCTTTGTAGGCTGTGTAGACCGCGTTGGATTTGGGGGCGAGGGCGAGGTAGACGAGGGCTTGCGCGAGGGCGAGTTCGCCTTCGGGCGAGCCTAAACGCTCGTAGGTGTTCCAGGATTCCAGGCAGATTTGCTGGGCTTGCGGGTCGGCGAGGCCGATGTCTTCGACCGCCATGCGGGTGATGCGGCGGGCGAGAAAGCGCGGGTCTTCGCCGCCTTCCAACATGCGGGCGAACCAGTAGAGGGCGGCATCGGGGTCTGAGCCGCGCACGGATTTGTGCAGGGCCGAGATCAGGTTGTAATGCTCCTCGCCGGATTTGTCGTATTTCGAGGCCCGGCGCATCAGGCGGGTGGAAAGCTGGTCGCGGGTCAGGGGTTTGTCGAGTTTCCACGCGGTGACTTGTTCGATCAGATTGAGCAAAGCGCGGCCATCGCCGTCGGCCATCTCGATGATCGCTTCGCGGGCGTCTCCAGTCAGCGGAAGCGCGCGGTTGAGATCTTTTTCGGCGCGTTGGGCGAGCAGTTCGAGATCAATCAGGTTGAGGCGTTCGAGGATGATAACCTGGGCGCGGGAGAGGAGTGCGGCGTTCAGCTCAAAACTGGGGTTTTCGGTGGTGGCCCCGACCAAGAGGATGGTGCCGTCCTCCATATAGGGCAGGAAGCCGTCTTGCTGGGCTTTGTTGAAGCGATGGATTTCATCGACAAACAGCAGGGTGCCTTGGCCGTTTTGGCGGCGGATCTTGGCGGATTCGAACATTTTGCGCAGATCAGGCACGCCGGTGAAAATCGCCGAGATTTGCACGAAGGCGAGGTCGGACGCATGTGCAAGAAGCCTGGCGATGGTGGTTTTACCAACGCCGGGCGGGCCCCAGAGGATCAGGGAGGATAGGCTGTGGGCGGCGATCATCGCGCCGAGTGGGCCATCGGGGCCGAGGACATGGCCTTGGCCGATCACCTCGGACAGGTTGCGGGGACGCAGGCGGTCTGCCAAGGGGCGCGGGGCCTCTGGCACGGGTTTACCGGGGGTGTCGAAAAGGTCTGACATGGCTTGAGTTTACGCGGGCTTTGCGGGCGGGGGAAGGCGGATTGCGGTTTGGCAGTTGGGGTGGGGGAACTTGTTCACGATGGTGGGGGAGATTGCCCATAGGCTGCGGATTGGAGAACTGTTGTTTTGAGCCCGTTGCGGACGTTCAAGGATCGTGCAAAAGGGCCGCGAAAGTTCTACGGATGCACCCCGTTAAAAATGGGGGGATTACCATCCCTCACCGTCACCGCGGAAAGGCGGCTGTGTAGCGCCTCCAAGTCAGGCTCCAGTGCGGCCTGATTGAAGCGTCCCGGTCGGTGGACAGGCCGAACTCTTGCCCGAGACCTCGCCGCCGAAGGCCTGTTTCTGGAGATAAAGAAAGCGCGCGGCGCGCGGCAAATCGGTCAGGGTTTCAGGGGCTACATCGGCCAAGCGGTTGAAATTGGCCTACTTCGTGATCTGGAATCGCAGCATATCAAGAAAGGCGACATCATGCTCTTGCAACGCCCGGAACAGGTTATACACGTCGCGGCCCCGGTCGTTGATGAACTCAGCGCGGACATCGCCCGTGCTGTGGCCTTGCTGGCAGCGCAGCCGGGGTGGCTGGGGCGCGACAAGGGTGTATCCGCGTTGAAACCTGCTGCGGCTTCCCACTCTGGTTTCTGAAATATGCTGACAGAGCTTCACTTTTGGCTTGTCGGTTTTGGCCGCTGCCTGCCGCGCTTGGGTTTGCGGGCGCGCCGAGTTTGCCCTAGTGTCGCGCATATTCGGATCAGGAGCCTTCCATGCAGTCTTACACCTTCAGCCATGCCATCACCCGCAGACCCTCGGCCAGCATCATCGCGGGGCTGCGGGCGGTAGATACCGGCACGCCGGATCTGGCGCTGATGCAGGCGCATCATGCCGATTACATCGCGGCTTTGCGGTCAACCGGGGCGGAAGTGATTGAGCTGGCCGCGTTGGAGGCTTTCCCCGATTCGGTGTTTGTCGAAGATACCGCGCTGTGTCTGCCGAAAGGCGTTGTGGTGATGCGGCCTGGTGCGCCCTCGCGTCTGGGCGAAGCTGCTGAAATGGCACCGCATCTGGAAGCGCTTTATGGCGAGGTCCGCCGGATTGAAGGCACAGACAGCTTCATTGAGGGCGGCGATATTCTGACCACCGAGACCGAAATTCTGGTTGGCCGCTCGGCGCGCACCAATGCGGCGGGTGTCGCAGAACTGGCACGGTTGGTGGCGGATTGGGGATATGCGGTGCGCGAAGTGTTCACGCCACCGGGGGTGTTGCACTTCAAAACCGATTGCTCGCTGCTCGATGCTGACACCATCCTATCGACCAAACGGCTGGCAGATTCGGGCTGTTTTGATGGCTATAAGGTGATCTATGTCGCCGAGGGCGAGGAGGCTTGCGCCAATTCGATCCGCTTTAATGATCTGGTGATCATGCCTGCGGGTTTTGCGAAAACCCGCGCCGTGGTAGAACAGGCGGGCTATAAGGTGGTTGAGATCGGTAATAGCGAATGTGCCAAGATTGATGGCGGCATGTCTTGCCTGTCGCTGCGGTTCTCGCCGAAAAAGTGATTTCATCCGTTTTCTAAATATCCCCGCCGGAGGCTCCTGACGTTTGCCCAGATGCCTCCGGCGGGGATATTTTTGCCAAGATGAAATCAGGGCGTCATCACGGCCGCGCGGTTGAAATCGGCGCTGGCCTCGGTGCCGTCATCGTAGGTGACGCTGATCGAAATGGTCTGGATCGAGCTGAGCGGTTCGGTGAGGAAAATCTCTGCCCCCTCCATCTTCAGCGCATTAGGTTGCGGTTCGGTGTCATAGCAGGGTTCCATCGGCCAGACTTTGTCGGGTGCGGCACCGTTTAACCCGTAGCGGATTTCGCTTAAGCCGCAGCGCCATGACAAAAGATGCGTGAAATACAACAGATCCTTGCCGTCATATTCGCGCACCGCGATCCAGTTGGCGCGGGTGGCGTCGAGGATCGGCTTGATCTCGGCGGCGGTGGTGAAGTTTTCGGCCAAGGTTGCGGTGGGGATTGTCGCGATAGCGGCAACAATCAGGCAATTCCTAAACATCTGAACCTCCTTTTGCTTTTGCTGCCCCGCAATCGCGCCTAATGTCGCGCCAACAGCAGCAGCACGGGGGCCAATCCCCGCGAGAGAAACATGACCGATCCCAAGCCCGCGCGGCAAGCGTTCAATATCGTCGCGGTGGTGCAAGCGGGGCGGCTTCAGTATGAGGCCTTGTTGCTGGCGGCCTCGTTGCGGGCGACCAATCCGAATTTTGCGGGCAAGTTGTATCTGGCGGAACCGCAACAGGGCGGGGCTTGGCCTAAGTCGATCGGGGTGACGGATGCGGCGGTGCGGGCGATGTTGGTTGACCTTGGGGCGGAGTTTTTGCCGTTTGAGGCAAGGCATTTCGGACAAAGCTATCCGCATGGCAACAAGATTGAGGCCTTGGCGGCCCTGCCGGATCACCCGTTTTTGTTTCTGGACACCGATACGCTGATCACCGGGGATTTCGACACGGTGGGATTTGATTTCGAGCGGCCTTCGGCGTCAATGCGACGCGAGGGGACTTGGCCTTCGCAGGAACTCTATGGCCCGGATTTGGCGGCGACGTGGAAGGCGCTGTATGATCGCTTTGAGCTGAGGTTTGACGATACGATTGATCCCAGCCAGCCGGAGAATTACTGGCAAAGGTTTATGTATTTCAACGCCGGGTGGTTTTTCCACCAAAGCCCGAAGGCGTTTGGCTCGCGGTTTTTGAACTATGCTTTGGCGATCCGCGATGATCGGCCAGAGGCGTTGATCTGTCAGGAAATTTATCCTTGGTTGGACCAGATCGCTTTGCCCTTGGTGATCCACAGCTTTGGCGGCGGGCGTCCAGGGCCGGCTTTGGCGGGGTTAGATGGCGCAGTGACTTGTCATTACCGTACCTTGCCACTGCTTTATGCGCGGGAAAGTGACCGCGTGGTTGAGGTTTTGGAGCATGTGGCGGGACAAAAGGAACTGCGGCGGATTTTGCGCGATCATGAGCCTGCCAAGCTGATGATCTATCAAAACCGGGGCCGTAAAGTGCGGGCTTTGTTCGATCGTGATGACCTGCCCCGGCGTGAACAGGCGATTAGGTTTGTGCTGAAGCGCGAGGGGTTGTGGCTGCGTTAATCGTCGTCGTCTAAAACGCCAATCTTGCGGCTGTCTTCCTGCATTTCCAACCACATCGCGTTGACCACGGCGAACATCGCGGCGAGGGGTAGGCCGAGCATCCAAGCGAAATACCACATTTTCTTGTCCTTTCAGTACAGGCCGTGAGAGTTTTCCGTCACATCCGCCTCGGTGACTTTGCCCCACAGCACTTTGTAAACCCATGCGGTGTAGAGCATAATCAGCGGCAAAAAGATCGCAGTCACCACCAACATGATGAACAAAGTCAGATGCGAGGACGAGGCGTTCCAGACCGTCAGCGAGGATCGTGGGTCGGTCGAGGACGGTAAGATAAACGGGAACATCGTCAACCCGATGGAGGCGATCATGCCAAATATCGCCAGTTTTGACGCCAGCAGCGTGGTCACTTCGCGGCCCGCCCGCAGGCCAAGGAATGCCAGAATACCACCGATCACGCCCATCGCCGGGGCAATCGCGATCCACGGGCGCAAAGCGTAAGCCTGCATCCAGCTGCCGCCTTTTGTGACCTCAAAATGCAGCGGGTTGGAGGGGCCATCGGTGACGTAAGCGCCCGCGATCTGGTAGCCGTCAAAGCCATAGGCCAGCCACAGGCCAAGGCCGATGTAGCCGCCGACCGCGATCAATGCGGCCACCGAGCCAATCCGGCGGGCGCGGATTTGCACTGGGCCTTCCGCTTTCAGGGTTAGCCAAGCCGCACCGTGCATGACCAGCATCGCCAGCGACACCACGCCCGCGCACAATGCGAACGGGTTGAGAAGGCTGAGGAATTTCCAATACCACACGCCTTCGTAGATCGCGTGCAGATCGTCGGTGAAGTGGAATGGCACACCCTGCATGACATTGCCCACTGCCACGCCAAAGATCGTGGCAGGCACAGCACCACCCGCGAACAGCGCCCAATCCCAAGCCGCCCGCCAGCGCGGATCATCGCGTTTGGAGCGGTATTTGAACGCCACAGGCCGGACGATCAGCGCCGCAAGTACGATCCACATCGCAAGGTAGAAGCCAGAGAACGACACGGCATAAAGTGGCGGCCAAGCGGCGAAAATCGCAGCACCTCCGACGATGAACCAGACCTGATTGCCCTCCCACACCGGGCCGACGGTGTTGATGGCGATGCGGCGCTCGGTGTCGGTTTTGGCGACGAAGGGCAGCAAAGCCCCGACCCCCATATCGAAACCATCGGTCAGCGCAAAGCCGATCAGCAGCACGCCGACCAAGACCCACCATGTCAGGCGCAGGGTTTCGTAGCTGAGAAGTTCGTGCAGGATCATGGCGTTACTCCTTGACCATCGCGATGGCATCGGCGTTTTTACGCCCTGCCAGCCGGATTTCATGCCGCTTCATCCAAGCCTCGGTTTCGGCCACTTCCAGGAACGGGCCTTTGCGGATGTATTTCAGCATCAGGCCCATCTCGACCACGAACAGCACAGAATAGAAGATCACAAAGCCCGCCAGCGTGATCGCCACCTCGGTCATCGACAAGGCTGAAACCGAAAGCGCTGTCGGCAAAACCCCGTCTACCGTCCACGGCTGACGGCCAAATTCGGCGACAAACCAGCCCATTTCGGCGGCAATCCACGGCGCGGGGATCATCCAGACCGCCAGATGCAAAGCAGGGCGCTGGAACTGCATCCGCTTGAACGAGGCGCGGTAGAAAAAGTAAATCATCGTGCCGATAAAGGCAAAGCCAAGCCCTGCCATGATGCGGAAGGCCCAGAACAGCGGCCAGACGGTTGGCACAGTGTCGCCCGCCGCCATTTTGATCTGCGCCTCGGTCGCCAGATGCGGCGTGTCGGTGTATTTGCGCAGCAGCAGCGCGAAACCAAGGTCGGCGGAGTGTAATTCGAACGTATCCTTCACCAGTTGCGGCGTGGCATCCCGCTCGGCGCGCAGCGTCAACAGCGCCTCGTAGGCGATCATGCCGGAGCGGATGCGGACCTCTGCTTGCTCCACCAGTTCCGAAATGCCGGGGATCTCGGTGGTCAGCGACCGCGTACCTATCAGCCCCATGACATAGGGGATATGGATGGCGTAATGCGTCTTTCGCGCTTCCTGATCCGGGAAGCCGAAGGCAGTGATCGCGGCGGGGGCGGGCTCGGTGTGCCACATGCCCTCAATCGCGGCGAGTTTCATCTTTTGGCTGTGGGTGGCGTTGTAGCCGGATTCGTCGCCCAAAAGCACGACCGAGAACGCCGAGGCCAAGCCGAACGCCGCCGCCACCGCGATGGAACGGCGGGCAAGTTCGACATGGCGGTCGCGCAGCAGATACCACGCTGAGACACCGAGCACAAAGACCGAGGCGGTGACATAGCCTGCCGAAACGGTATGGACGAATTTTGCTTGGGCAACCTCGTTGAACAGCACGGCCCAGAAATCGGTCATCTCCATCCGCATCGTCATTGGATTGAATTCGGCCCCGACTGGATCTTGCATCCAGCCATTCGCGATCAAAATCCAAAGGGCCGAAAAGTTGGACCCGATGGCGACCAGCCAAGCCACCGCCAAGTGCTGGGTTTTGCTGAGTTTATCCCAGCCGAAGAAGAACAGCCCGACAAAGGTAGCTTCCAGAAAGAACGCCATCAGACCTTCAATGGCGAGGGGTGCGCCGAAGATGTCGCCGACATACTGGCTGTAGTAGCTCCAGTTCATGCCAAACTGAAACTCCATGGTGATGCCGGTGGCCACACCAATCGCAAAGTTGATGCCGAACAAAGCGCCCCAGAATTTAGTCATCTGCCGCCAGATCGGGCGGTTGGTCATCACATAGACCGTCTCCATAATGGCGACGATGATCGACAGCCCGATGGTCAGCGGCACGAACAGAAAATGGAACATCGCGGTGGTGGCGAATTGCAACCGTGACAGTTCAACGATGCCGAATTCCATAGCCTATGCTCCTGCTGATCGCGCAGGCCATGCGGCGCTGCGGGACTTAGCTGATGATCTGTCACGGGTGAGGCAGCTTGGCCCCGGCGGCACATGTCGATCTATACCACAGATTGCAATTTAGGTCAGCCGCAGCACAATGTCAGCCCAATCCAGCTCGACAGGGCGATGTGACGCAGTCAGGATTGCGGCGCGGGGGAGATGGCGGCGGATGCCGTGCAGAACCTCGCGGGCGGTGGCTGTATCAAGGCCCTCGGTGGGCTCGTCCAGCAGCAGGATTGCAGGTGCGCGCAGCAGGGCACGGGCAATGCTCAGGCGGCGGGATTCTCCACCCGAAAGACCCGCGCCACGCGGCCCGAGTTGGAAGTCGAGGCCCCCTTTGGCGCGGATCACTTGGTCGAGCGCCACGGCGTTGAGCGCAGCCCAAAGCGCGGCGTCGGTGGCATCGGGGCTGGAGAGGGTAAGGGTTTGGCGGATGCTGCCCGCCATCAGCGCGGCGCGTTGCGGGATCAGGGTCAGATGGGCGCGCAGGGCGGCCTCATCCCAGTCGGGCAGCGGGTGATTGCCGAGCCAGATCGCGCCGCTGGTGGCGGGAAGCAGGCCTGCGGCGAGCAGCAAAGCGGTGGATTTTCCCGCGCCACTGGGTCCGGCAAGCGCGAGCGTCTCGCCGGGGTTCAGGGTGAAGCTGAGCGGGGGCAGGCTGGGGCGGGCGGCTCCGAAGCGGTGATAGGTAACGGCGTCAAACCGTAAGCTGGTCGCTGTGTGGTTTTGCCCGGTGTGGCTCTGCTCAGTCTGAAGTCCAGGCGCTGACAGCCCCTCCACCACGCGGCGGGCCGCAAGGCTCATCCGTCCCAGTTCGGCCACGGCACGACGCAACGGCGCTGCGGTTTCGGACAAAGCAAGCGCGGCGAAGAAGCCCGTGGCCGCCAGTGCCGGGCTAAGTTGGCCGCTTTGTGCCAACACCATGCCCAGCACCAAAGCCGCCGTCGCCAAGCCGGTGCCAAGGCAGGACAGCACAAAGCCTGCCCGTCGCTCGATACGGTCTTGCGCAAGGCGGGCGGTTTGCCTGCGATGATCTGCGGCCAGCACTGCGGCTTTTTGCACAGCGAGTTGGCCATACACCGCAAGATCGCCGCGCGCCTGCACCAGATCAATCAAGCGGCTGCGGAAGGCTTGGGCGGCCAGCTCGGCCCGGCGCGAAGGGGCATAGCCCGCTTTGCCCGCCCAGATCAGCACCACAGCACCGCCACCGATAAAGCCCAGCGCCAGCGTTGCCGCAATCGCAAGCCCTAGCAGCGCCCAAAGCACCGCGAACGTAAGCAGTTGCGTCGCGATCCCGGCGATCAGCGGCAGGATCAGCCGCAGGGGTAGTCCATCCAATGCGTCAATATCAGCGGTCAGGCGGTTCAGCATTTGCGGGCCGCGCAGACGGCTTAAGCGATCATACGGCGCGCGCAGATAGCCTTGCAGCAAGCGCACCCGCAGGGTGGCAAAGGCGCGCAAGGTGGCATCATGGGTCAACAGCCGCTCACCATAGCGCGCGGCGGTGCGGCCCAGCGCAAGGAAGCGCACCGAGGCCGAGGGGCGGAACACATCGAACGACGCGCCTACCCCGGCAAGCCCTGCCGCCGCTGCCGCAGTGATGAACCAGCCGGACACACCCAGCAAAGCGACTCCGGCCAGTAAGACGACGACGCCCAAAGCAGCACCCCGCAACAGGGGAGTGCGCTGGTCACGCCAGATCAGCTGAAACACCTGCCACAGCGCGCTCATACCAGCGGCTCCAGCCGGATCACCCGATCCATCCGGGCCGCAAGGGCCTCGTCATGGGTGGCGATGATCAGGCTGCATCCAGTCTCCGCCAACGCCATCAGGCCAGCGGTGACGGTCGCTGCGGTAAGCGCATCCAGATCGGCGGTCGGCTCATCGGCGAGCAATACATCCGGGCGGGAGAACAAAGCGCGAGAGAGAGTCAGTCGACGCGCCTCGCCGCCCGACAGCCCGCCGCCGCCCTCGCCCAGCCGGGTGCCAAGCCCTTGCGGCAGGCTTGCGACCACCTCTTGCATCGACACCGCCGCCAGCGCCGGGGCCAGATCACCGCCCCGCCCGAAGCCAAGGTTGTGCCGCAGGCTGGCGTTCAGGAAATGCGGCTGTTGCGGCATCCAGCCCAATCCCGCGCGCCAGCCATCGGCGGTTTGGTCGTTCAGCGGCTGGCCTGCGACATGAATTTGCCCGGCGTCGGGTTGCAACATCCCGGCGAGCAGCCGCAACAGCGTGGTCTTGCCGCTGCCACTGGGGCCAAGCAGCGCCAAAGTCTGGCCTGCGCCAAGCTGAAAATCCGGCAAGCTTAGCAGGCGGGGACCAAGCTGAACCTGTAAGCCCGTCACCGCAATATCCGCCCGCCCCGCCAACCGCGCCGCAGCAGCGCCCTGCCCCAGCAGCGGGGTATCGCTTTGCGCCTGCCATTCGGCCCAGTCCGCAGCCACCGCCAAAGCCGCCGCGCGGTCGTGCCATGCGGCGGAAAGATCACGCAGAGGCTGGTAGAATTCGGGGGCCAGCAGCAGCAGGAAGATCCCTGCAGCCGGGGTTAAAGGCGTGGCATAGCTGCCAAAGCCCAGCAGGCCCAGCAACGAAAACCCGACATAGACCGCCACCATCGCCACACCGATGGCCGCGAACAACTCCAGCACTGCCGACGACAGAAACGCCACCCGCAACACCGCCATGGTTTGCGCGCGCAGACGGTCTGCGGCCTCGGCAAAGCTGGTGGCCACAGCCTCGCCCGCGCCCAGTAAGCGAATATCCAGCAGCGCGTGCAGGCGTTCCACCAGCAGATCGTTCAGGCTGCCGATCTCGGCCATCTGGCGCTGGCTGGCGGCTTGCGCGGCCCAGCCGATCAGCGCCATGAACACAGGGATCAGCGGACCGGTGATCAGAAAGATCACTCCCACCGTCCAAGACTGCCAGAACGCCAGCGCCAAGATCAAAAGCGGCACCACCATCACCCGACCGCGTGCCGGGGCGTAACGGCTGACATAGGGCAGCAGCGCGTCCAGCTTTTCGGCGGCCAAAGCCGCGAGTGGCCCAGCGGCAAGGCCATCACTGCGGGCGGCCTCTCGCGTCACAATCGCAGCCCGACACTGGCTGGTGACGCGCTGACCTGCAGTGAAAGCAAGACCCTCGGCCCAATGGTTCAAAAGCGCCCGCAGTCCCCCCAGGAGGGCAAACCCCGCGACATGTGACCACAATGGGCGCGCATCTGTCAGCAAGCCCGCCAGCGCGGTTGCAACCAAAGCCGCCTGCGCAGGCCAGATCAGCGCCGCCAACCCTGACAGAATAGCCGCCCAGCGCAGCTTATCCTGCGCGGGCGCGATCATCCCGGCCAGCACTTTGGCTGTTGCTTGATCGGTTTGCCGCGTCATCCCGCCCCGTCAGTGACCCTGCGCTTTTGCCCCGCAATGCCTAATCTGTGCTGCATCTTGGGGTAACGCAATGCGGCCAGCCTGCGGCAATAGGTCTGGGGGGTATGGCGTTGCCCAGCCGCCGTGACGTGACGGCTGGGCTTCGGCGCTAGCGCAGATGGTGCGGCGGCTCCAGCCCCCAGACCGAGGTGTCAAGTCCGGCATGACGCGCCTTCAGTTGCAGTGCCAGATAGCGCGAATAGTGCCGCGACTGATGCAGGTTGCCGCCGTGAAACCACAGGCCGGGCTGCATCGTCGGCTTCCACATGTTGCGCTGCTCACCCTCCCACGGGCCGGGGTCTTTGGTGGTATCGGACCCAAGCCCCCAGCACTTGCCAACCTTATCCGCGACTTCCTGCGAAATCAGATCGGCGGCCCAGCCGTTCATCGAGCCATAGCCCGTGGCATAAACCACCAGATCGGCGGGCAGTTCGGTGCCATCGTCCAGCACCACAGCCGTTTCCGACAAATGGCTGATACCCTTGCCCGATTGCAGCTTGATCGAGCCGTCGATGATCAGATCACAAGCGCCGACATCAATGTAATATCCCGACCCGCGCCGCAGATATTTCATGAACAACCCGGACTCGTCATCGCCGAAATCCAGTTGGAACCCGGCCTTTTCCAGCGCCGCATAGAACCCCGCGTCGCGCTTCTTGATCTCGTCATATTGCGGCACATGGAACCCCGCCATGATGCCGTAGGGCACCGAGGCAAAGATCATATCGGCCTTGTCGTGGGTGATGCCATTCGCCACCGCCTGTTCGGAATAAAGCCCGCTCAGACAAACCTCCATCAGGCTGTCGGATTTGACGATATGGGTGGAGGAGCGCTGCACCATCGTCACATCCGCGCCATTCTCCCAAAGTGCTGCACAGATATCATGCGCGGAATTGTTTGCCCCGATCACCACCACCTTCTTGCCGCGATAGGCATCCGGGCCGGGGTGTTGGCTGGAATGTTGTTGCTCACCCTTGAAGATGTCCTGCCCTTTGAAGCTGGGCACGTTGGCCTTGCCAGACATCCCCGTCGCCAGCACAAGTTGCTTGGGGTGCAGAATAACCTCCTGCCCGTCGCGCAGAACGGTGACGGTCCATTCAGCCTTGGCCTCATCATAGCTGGCCGATGTGGCGGTGGTAGAGGACCAATAGTTCAACTCCATCACGCGTGTATACATCTCCAGCCAATCGCCCACCTTGTCCTTCGGCGCAAACACCGGCCAGGTGTCGGGGAAGGGGATATAGGGCAGATGATCGTACCAAACCGGATCATGCAGGCAGAGCGATTTGTAGCGGTTGCGCCACTGATCGCCGGGGCGGGGGTTCTTGTCGATCACGATGGTCGGCACAGACAACTGCCGCAGCCGTGCGCCGAGTGCGATGCCACCCTGCCCGCCACCGATCACCAGCACATAGGGCTGATCCTGATAGCCAAGCGTAGCTGCCTCGTCCTCGCGGTTTTCCTTCCACGTCTTGCGCATTGGATCGTGGCCGTGTTCAGCCCCCATCGGGCGGCGCAACTTACGGGGTTCCTCGTGGCCTTTCAGTTCATGCAAAGTGGTGAGCAGGGTCCAGATCTTGCCGTCTTTCATCCGAATATAGCCCTGACCGCGCCCGGTGGCGGTTTCCAGCAGCAGCCAGCCTTCGGTGATGCCATCGGCGTGGGCGACCGCTTCAGCGGGGTCGAGGGTCAGCGATTTCGGCGCGATCTTCGGCAGTTGTGCTTTCGCCATCGCGCCGATTTGCGCCCGGCCCTCGCAGGTTTTCAGATTCCATGTGAAAGCGGCCAAATCGCGCCAATAGCCAGTCTCCAGAAATAGCGCAGCCACCGCATCACCGTCCTGCGCCACCAGCGCGCGCTCCAGATCATCGACAAGGGCTGCGAGTGCGGCCTGAGGGGTATTATCAAGCATATGGTTTCCTCCCTTTTGCTTTATGTTGGGGTGACGCGCGCAGGCCCCTCCAGACCTGTCGCCCGCGTGGCAAGATTGCGTCAGCCAAGATCAATCCGTATTTTCCGCTGCGTTCCGGCGATGTCGCGCAAAACGTCAATGCCCAGCGCCACCGCATCCTGCGTCGGCAAATCCTTGGCGGCGTGAAAACGTGGGGCTGTCATTCCGGTCCTCCCTCAACTTGCAAGACAGAGTGGCCCCGCGCCCTGCCACACCAAACACTCAAAACCACGGCCAACGATTTCAACGCTTTAGCCCGCCCCCCTGTTGCATCCTTCCGCACACCTGTTGCATCCCGCTGCAACAGGTGCGCGCGCGGCATGGCGGAATGCTGCGCCACGCAGACGGCTGGGTTATACAATCGGAAATTGTCGGCTAGGATCACCCAGACAACGGGGCGCAGGGGTGGAGGGCCGATGCAGACCGATATCGAGCATATCCGCGAAATTGAGGGCACAGCTCGCCACGGCAGCGGCACGCGCGATCCGTTGGTGGTGCAAAGCTGGCTGCGCTGTCTGGACAAACACGGCCTCGATCCGACCGCGCGGGCCGAGGCCTATATTCTGCCCGACACCGCCCTGCGCCAACACCGCGAACGCTCTGCCGACCTGATCTCGATTGCGCGCTCTGGCATAGATGACCTGTATAAGCTGGTCGCAGGCCAGAACTATGTGCTGCTGCTGTCAGATCGCGATGGCGTGACGGTGGAATATCTCGGCGAAGATACCCACAAACAAGACTTGCGCCGCAGCGGCCTCTACATGGGGGCCGAATGGTCTGAAGCACGCGCAGGCACCTGTGCGCTGGGGGCCTGTATCGAGACGGGAGAGCCGCTGATCATCCACCAAAGCGATCATTTCGATGTGACGCATGGCGGGTTGTCCTGCACCGCCGCGCCGATCTATGACACCGCAGGCAGCTTGGCTGCGGTGCTGGATATCTCGCTGCTGTCGTCGCCGCTTGCACGCGCCAGCCAATTCCTTGCGCTGAACCTTGTGCGTCAAACGGCAAGGCGGATCGAGATGGCCAATATCATGGCCGAAAGCCGCTCGGATTGGGTGCTGCGTCTGGCCAGCAGCCCGGATTTTCTGGATGTCGATCCCGAAGCCGCGCTGACCTTGGATGCGGGCGGCCATGTGATTGGGATGACCAATGGTGCGGCGCGTCTGATGGCCCGCACCTTGGGGCAGGATTGGCGCAAGGGTCAGGGCCTGATCGGGCGGCATGTGTCTGAGGTGTTCGACCTTGGCCTTGACACGCTCGAAGGCCTGACCCGCCAACGCGCGGCGCGGGATCGCCTGATCCAGACCCGCGACGGCTACCGCCTGTTCGCCCATGCGATAGAGCCACGCCGCAACGCCCCGGCCCAAGCACTGCGCAGCCCGACGGTGCCGCCCGCTCTGCGCGCTTTGGCAGGGGATGATCCGGTGATGCGGGCCTTGTTGAACCGCGCCTCAATCCTGGCACCGGGCCAGATGCCCCTGCTGATCACCGGGGCAACGGGTTCGGGAAAATCCAGCCTTGCGCAAGCCATCCACAGCGTCAGCCGCCAAGGCCCCTGCATCGCCGTCGCCTGTGAAAGCCTGAGCGAGGACGAAGCCGCCGTGTTGTTCGGGCGTGGCGATCCACGCGGCCACAGTCCCGGCCTGATCGACGCGGCAGAGGGCGGCACTTTGCTGCTGGAGAACCTGAATGAACTGCCACACCGCTTGCAGGCGCGTCTGCTGACGCTGATCAGCGCGGGCAGCTTCCGCCCGGTGGGGGCATTGCGTGAGCGGACCTCAAACGCGCGGATCATTGCAACGCTGGGTGCGGGTCAGCAAAGCGGCCTTAGACCGGATCTGTTGCATCGCTTGGCAGGGGCTGTGCTGGAACTACCTGCGCTGTCACAACGTCAAGACCTGATTGCGCTGGCCGAGCGGCTATGCCGACGCGCCTTCGGCGTGCAGGTTGGCTTTGACGCAGACGCGGCGGCCCTGCTGACCGCACAGAACTGGAGCGGCAATCTGCATCAGATGGCGACACTCGCGGCAACACTGGCCGCCAGCCTGCCGCCGCAGTCGGGGGCGATCATACTGGGCAAAGCGCATCTGCTGCCGCATCTGCCGGGGGGCCAGCCCGATCACTGCACGACCGGGCCAGCGCTGTTGCAACATCTGCTGACCGAACAGGGCTGGAATGTCTCTGCCGTGGCCCGGCTGTTGGGGGTGGATCGCAGCACGGTGCATCGGCAAATTCTGCGCTTTGGCCTGCGCCGCAGCTAGACCCGTTACCGCCGATAGGGTGCCACCAAAGCGGCGTAGGTTTCCTCGCAAACCCGTTGACGGCGCTTGATTTTCTGATGGGTCAGCATCTCGGCCATCCGCACCCGCACTTCGGCGCTGTAGCGGGCGATGGAGTGGTCTTCACCGCTGGGCTGGTTACGCTCGGCGAAATAGGCGGCGGTGTGGCGGGCGGTGTCGGCATTGGTTTCCGCCACCGCCCCGCGCCCACGCGCTGCGCGCAGAGCAAAGCTGTCGGGCGATTTCAGGCCGTAATGGTTGTAATGCGCCAAGCGATGCGACACCGCCTTAATGTCACCATTGCGCAACTGCCGCCACAAGGGCAGCGCCGGATCGGACTGCGTGCGGGTGCCATCGCCCCACAGCACTTGCAGCGGGGTTTTCTCTTTGAAGCCCACCATGCTGTGATTGTGGATGCCGCGAAACCGCGCCGGGTTGCGCGTCAGGGTTTTCAGCGCCGCATTGGCTTTGTGATGGGTGGGCAACGCTTGCACGAACTGCGGGCAGACCCGGCCCGGCTGCCACCGCGTCACCGGCTGGCTGGTGAAAAACATCCCATTCAGCGCGATTACATCAATGTCGGCCTCGGCCCGCTCGGTCAGATCGGCGACGCGGTGATCGCCGACATGCACGTTCAGAAACTCATCCGCATCCAGCATCATCAGCCAATCTGAGGCGTCAATATCATGCAGGCGGCGGATTTTGTCATAGCCTGCGTGCTGCGGAATCTCACCCGGTTTCAGCTTGTTCGGGACGTGGCTGATATAGCCCGCGCCATCCAGAGCCGCGAGCAAACGGTCGCTGCCATCGCTGCAATCGTTCGAGGCGATCAGGATGCGGTCAAACCCCAACACCAGATGATGCGCCACCCATTCCAGCAGGAACGGGCCTTCATCTTTGACACTGGAAATCAGGGTATGGCGGGGCGGCAAGCGGAACCTCTTGGTTTCGGGACAGATGAAGAAAGCGCGCAGGGAAAGTCAATGCTGCTGGGGGTGACAGCGCAAGCGCCACGCGCCATGATACAGTCAAACCAACGCAGGAGTTTTCCGATGCCCGATCTTCGCCTTGCGCTGCTGCAAGCGCCCTCGCCCGCCGGAGATTGTGGCGTGGCGTTTGAGGCGGTGGAGCGCGCCCTGCGCGCAGCGGGGGCGGCGGGGGCCGATATGCTGGTGGTGCCGGAAAGTTTCGCGCCGGGGTACAACAGCGATGCCATCGCAGAATTGGCGTTGATACATGGCGGGGCATGGCAGGATCGGTTGGCACTGGCCTGTTACGAAGCAAACTGCGGGCTGGTTTTTGGCTATGCCGAACGTGACGGCGATGCAGTTTATAACGCCGCTTTGGCCTTGGGGCCGGATGGAAGCGAATTGGCACATTACCGCAAAATCCAACTTTATGGCGCGCGTGAGGCCACGATCTACCAACCCGGTGACGCTTACGTCACCTTCGATCTGGCCGGACACAAAGCCGCACTGCTGATCTGCTATGACGTTGAATTCGCACCGCATATCGCGGCTTTGGCGGCAGCGGGGGTGACGATTTTGCTGGTGCCGACCGCCAACATGCTGCCCTATACCCATGTGATGCGCGCCACCGTGCCCGCAATGGCCGCCAATCATGGCATCAGCATCGTCTACGCCAATTACTGCGGGGCAGAGGGCGATTTGACCTATGCCGGTGGCTCGTTGATCGTCGGCGCGGATGGCGAGGTCTTGGCGCAGGCCGGGATCGGGCCTGCCTTGCTGATCGCAGATGTGCCAGAGGTGGATGCGGCGCGGCTGTCGACACAGGCACAGGATTACCGGGATATCGCCCTGCGCTGAGCGCGCCGGGGGCTGTCTGCCCCCAAACACGATTGGCAAAGCGCCAATCGTGCCCCCCGAGGATATTTGCGCAGAGAGGATGACAATTTTAGCTAAGTTTTAAGCATTAGCGCAGAAAGCCCGGCTTCTGGCTCCAGCCGAGCGCATCACGGATCATCTCGGGCAGGGTCGAGCGTGCAGGCTCCCACCCAAGTTCGGCGCGGGCGCGGACCGAGCCTGACACCAGTGCCGCCGCATCACCAGCACGGCGCGGGCCTTGCACGATCGGCACATCGCGGTTGGTCACGCTGCGCGAGGCATCAATCACTTGCCGCACCGAAAAGCCATGCCCGGTGCCCAGATTGAACGCCCGGTTGCCACGCCCATCGAGCAGCCAGTTCAGCCCCTTCACATGCGCATCGACCAGATCCATCACATGCACATAATCCCGCACACAAGTGCCGTCGGGGGTTGGATAATCCTGCCCGAACACCGTCAGCGCCGGACGGCGGCCTTCGATGGCGTCCAGCATCAGCGGAATCAGATGGGTTTCCGGGCGGTGCTGTTCACCGACTTCAGCGTCAGGGTCCGCCCCTGCGACGTTGAAATAGCGGAAGATCACATGGTTCAACCCATAAGCCGCGCCGAAATTCTTCAGGATTTCCTCGATGGCTTTCTTCGACGCGCCATAAGAATTGATCGGATGCTGCGGCGTGTCTTCATCCAGCAGCACACCATCCTGATCGCCATAGGTGGCACAGGTCGAGGAGAACACGAAGTTCAGGCAACCCGCCTGCACCGCCGCCTCAACCAGATTGAGCGAGCCGTTGACGTTGGTGCGCCAATACCGCCCCGGATCGGACATCGACTCGCCGACCAAGGACAAGGCTGCGAAATGCATCACCGCAACCGGGCGATACCGCCGAAAGGCCGCGTCGATCTGGGCGCGGTCCAGCAGATCACCCTGCACAAATGGTCCGAATTTCACCGCCTCCGCCCAGCCAGTTGACAGGTTGTCAAACGCCACCGGCACAAAGCCCGCCTGTGCGAGAACCTTGCAGGCATGGGCGCCGATATAGCCCGCGCCGCCCGTCACCAACACATGCTTTTGCATCATCCGCTTTCGCCTATCCCCAGCCAATGCCCCGACTAAAAGGGGGTTTTAGCGCCAAGGTCCAGCGCAATCGGCCCGACACGGCGCAAATTTGCCCCTCACGCCGCCGCCGTTTCAACCGGATCAGCGCTAAGGCTGCTCAGCTGTGCCAGCAGCGCCTCGGCCATGCTCGCAGGCACGCAAGCGACGGTGTCAGCGATAAAGGTGCTGTGGAAATCCAGCCGCTTCAGATGGACAAAACGGTGATAATGGATCAGCCGCGCCTTCTTCGCGCGGCTCAGCTTCAAACGATCCGCGATCGAGAAATTCCACAGCTCGTGCAGCACCTGATAGGAAAAGCCGAACCGCTTCATCGTCAGCGGCAGGGTGATCTGATCCAGCCAGGGCCGCTTGCCCTTGATCGGGCAGCCGTGGTCAAAGTCGATGGCGGTCTGCAACCAGCTTTGCGCGAAATTCTTGGTCGCACCAGGGCGCGGCAGATCGCTGAAACTGACAAAACCGCCGTTGAAATACGGCGGATAATCCAGCTGCCGCCCGCGCGTCAGCTGCACCTTATCCTGCGGCAACGGCAGGCCGAAAAACTCATACGCACGTGGCCATTTGTCGTCTTCTTTGCCCCAAGTCGGCAGACCCTCCGGCACCACCGCCACCGCATCGGGATCGGTCAGTTCCAGCCCGGTCAGCGCGCCAAGGCAGACCACATCGGTGTCAATGAACAGACTGCGGGTTGAATTGCGGGGTGCCGCACAGGCGAGGATCTTATTGCCATGCGGATAGGGTTTGGCCCAAACCCCTTCCGCCGAGGGCAAGGCCTGCATCTGCACGCCACATTGTGCATAAAGCGCCTGCGTCACCTCTGACAGACTACCCGCCGAGCGGGGTGAGACATAAGCGATCAGATCAACCTTGCTGCGGTCGGGGTGGTGCTTGGCCAAAGACGCGGCCAGCAGCAATGACTGCGCCTCAAGCCCCGGACCATCCACCACGAACAGGATCGACTCTTTCGCCTCAGCCATCCGAACCACCCCACCTGCCACAGACTTTGCCAAAGCTTAGCGCCCCGGCAAAGCCAAACCCGTATCTCTACCGCCCCACCGCAACATAGGTTTCAAACCCTGCCTCGGTGGCTTCTTCCAGCGAGTAGATGTTGCGCAGATCGGCCATCCGAGGCGTGACCATCTTTTTCGCCAGCTTGCTGAGATCCAAGGCGCGGAATTCGTTCCACTCGGTCAGCAACACCACCAGATCCGCGCCATGCGCTGCCTGATACGGGCTTTCGACCCATTTCACGCCGGGCAACAAAGCCTCACCCTCGCGCTGGCCTTGTGGATCAACCACACGCACCTTGGCACCGCCGCCCACCAAGGCAGGCACGATGGTCAGGCTGGGTGCGTCGCGCATATCGTCGGTGTTGGGCTTGAAGGTGACGCCCAGCACCGCGATGGTCTTGCCGTTCAAGCTGCCGTCACACAGGTCCACCAGCTTGTCGATCATCCGGCGCTTGATCTCGTCATTCACCTTGATCACGGTTTCGGTGATCTGCATCGGCACGGCATGATCCTGACCAATGCGTGCTAACGCCATGGTATCTTTCGGAAAACACGATCCGCCATAGCCGGGGCCTGCGTGCAGGAACTTGTTGCCGATGCGGCCATCCATCCCCATGCCTTTCGACACATCCTTGATATCCGCGCCGACCTTCTCGCACAAAGCCGCGATTTCGTTGATGAAGGTGATCTTCGTCGCCAGAAACGCATTGGCCGCGTATTTGATCATCTCGGCGGATTCGAGCCCTGTGTAGACCACCGGGAATTCGCGCAAAAACAGCGGGCGGTAGATATCCGCCATCACCTTGCGCGCACGCTGAGATTCGACCCCCACCACAACCCGATCAGGCCGCATGAAATCGTCAATCGCAGCCCCTTCGCGCAGGAATTCCGGATTTGAGGCCACATCAAACTTGGCATCCGGGTTTGCCGCTGCCGCAGCCTCAGCCACTTTGCGATTGGTGCCCACTGGCACCGTCGATTTGGTGACGATCACCGCATAGCCCGTCAGCGCCCGACCGATTTCCTCAGCCGCCGCCATCACATAGGTCAGATCCGCATGGCCGTCGCCGCGCCGCGTTGGCGTGCCGACGGCGATAAACACCGCCTCGGCCCCCGCCACCGCCTCGGCGAGATCCAGCGTGAACGACAACCGCCCGGCGCTGACGTTCTTGGCCATCAACGCCTCTAGCCCCGGTTCAAAAATCGGCACCTCACCGGCGCGCAACCGCTCGATCTTGCCGGGGTCTTTGTCGACGCAAATCACCTCATGCCCGAAATCCGAGAAACACACGCCCGAAACCAAGCCGACATAGCCGGTTCCGATCATCGCAATCTTCATGCCAAACGCTCCTGGCTGTTCCAGTCTTGTCTTAGGCAGGCTGCGCGGTTGTGTCAAATCCGCGAACAATCAAAGCGTGGAAAATCAAGCGGAAAGCCGCAAGTCAAGCAAAAGGGCCGGGGGATTTGCCCCCAGCCCCACACGCTTGCCGCAATTTACGAAATACAGGTGATCAGCACAAAGCCATCGCCGCCGCGACCGCCCTGCCCTGCACTCACGCCAGCCCCACCGCCACCGCCGCCCGAACCACGCGCGCCCGCACCACCCGCACCACCTGCGCCCGTGTTCGAAGCCCCACCGCCAGAGCCGCCCGAGAAGGTCGGCGGCAGCCACAGCTCATAACCCGCGGCCCCGCCGTTGCTGCCCGCTGCCCCGCCTAACAGCGTCGGGCAAAGCCCCGCGCCATTCAGCGCACCGCCCGCGAAATCCGCCGAGTTTGTCCCCGCGCCCCCCGCCCCGCCACTGACAAAGACGTTGACGCCACCAAACGCCACCGCCGTGCCAATGCCACCCGCCACAGCCCCACCCGCGCCGCCCGCTTGGCCCGCGATGCTGACAAAACTGCCCAGTGCCGAATAGGCCCCGCCGGTGGTGACGGTGCCCGCAGTCCCGGCAGCGCCCACCGCAGCGCCAGTCCCCGCACCGCCCGCGCCACCACCATTGGCGCTGGCCAGCATACTCGCCGCCGCCGCAACCGGGGCCAGCCCGACGGTCGAGGCTCCGCCTGCCACCCCACTCACCCCGCCCGCCCCCGCCGAGACGAACAGCGTCCCCGGCAGCAGCGTCGCCGCGATGACGATGCGCGACACCGCCCCACCACCGCCACCGCCACCGCCACCCCGCGCCGAGGCCGCTGCGGCTGCAAAGCCAGCCCCACCGCCGCCACCGCCACCGACCAGCAAAATCTCCAGCAGCACAGCTCCTAACGGCACCGTGTAGCTGTACCACTGGCCCGCCGCCCCTGCAGGATCAAACCGCCGGGTTTGCCCCGCCTCACGCGGCAGGAAATGCGGAAAACTCATCAGTAATCCCCCCCGAAACCCGTCACCGCATAGCCGCCCGCCACCGCCGTGCCCAATGTCACATTCACGCGGTAACCGGGCGGCACCGGGATGTTCAGCGGCAGTTCATTGCCCGACAAAGCCGCCACTTCCGAAAGCGTGGTGGCAGGCAGTGACACCTCAGCAATCAGCACGTTGTTGGCCGCCGTCGCATTGCTCGCCCCATTGTTCAGAAACACCCGCAGCACGCTGGCCACATTGGTGCCCTTTGGCCGCACCCCCAACTTTTGCAGATAAGACCCATTGGTCGCATCCGCCGTGAACACCGTATCCACCGTGCCAGTGCCATCCTTGGCGGTATTGGCGGCGGTGATACCACCCGCCCATTCGACACGCGCTACTTTTGAGAAAATCGGGGAAGTATTGCCGGGCATTGCCACTCTCCTAGTTGATGAATGCTTGTTGGTTCAGCGCGACCTGCACGCCGTATTTTGTCGGAGCCGCCAGCGTCCAAACCGTGCCGCCACCTGAGACCGTGACATCGCCCTTAGCGCCGTCACTGATCCCGGCGCTGATCACTTGGCTGACCCCCGCGCTGCGCACCTTGACCTGCCCGCTGATGGAGTTCAGCCAAACCATGCCGTTGACCGGGCTGGCCGGGTCCGCCGCTTGCCCGCCCAAATTCAGCACCTGCGGCAGCGTGGCCTGCCCCGTCGCCCGCGCCACCGTCAGCGCGGTGTAAAACGTCGACCCATCCGGGCTGACCTTAATGGCGAAATCATCCGAGCCAGTGGTGCCCATCTCGGCCCGCCCGGAAAACCCGGTCTGAAACGTCAGACTGGCGGTCTGCGCCGCCGCCGCCTTGTTCAATTTCAACTGATGCCCTGCGCCGTCATGGTTCAAAAGCGTCGCCGCCGCATTAACCGACAGGCGGTTGGTCGCATCCGGGGTAGCCCCGCCCACCCCCAACTCATCCACCGTCACCGTCGCATTGGGGGCCGCAATGCTGGCCACCGTGGCCGCAAAACTCACACTCGGGCTGTTGATCACCGTGCTGCCTGCGGCCCCCGCTACGCTCGATCCGATATTGACCACCGTGGTCGAGCCGCTGACCCCGCCCGTCCCCAGATTGATCGTCGAGGTATTGCCCGCAGCCGTCGCCCCCCCGCCCAAGCTGTAGGTGCTGTTGGCGGTCGAAGTCCCAAGGCTCGCAATAGCGCCGCTCACCGTAAACCCACCCGAAAACGTCTTCGCCCCGGTGAAGGTCTGCGTCAGCGCCAAGCCCGCCAATTCGGTCGCGCCATTCGGCAGCGTATAGCTGCGCGTCGTGCCCGTCGTCACCGCCGCCACCGAGAAAATCGCCCGCTTGGTCGGATCACTCGGATCACGCAAGCTGAACCCGCTCGCCAACATCCCCTGCGGCAGCGCGACATAGCCCGTCACCGCCGCCACCGTCACCGCATCGAGAAAACTGCTGCCATCGGGCGTGACTTTCAGGCTGAAATCATCCGAGCCTTGGGTGCCCAGCATCGCACGGCTGGAATATCCGGTTTGAAACGCCAAACTGGCGCTGTCCGTCGCAGAAGCCTTGTTCAGCTTCATCAAATGCCCCGCCCCGGCATGATCGAACAGCGACGCAGGCGAAGACACCGCCAGCCGATTGGTCGCATCCGGAGTGGCCGAGACGCCCAACTGGCTGAAACTCGGCGGCACATCCGCCGCCGTCAGCCAGACCGATCCGGTGTAAACAGCCATCGCAGCTTCAGCCACGACATAGGCCTGCCAGCCCGCCAGCGGCGTGAAAAACTGCCAAACCCCAGTCTCAAACAGCGCAATTTTCCCCGCCTGCCCCACCCAAGCCCCGCTCGCCCCCACAGGTACAATATAACGGTCGCCCAAAACCGGACCAATCGGCGGAGCCGTCAAAGCCCGCGCCTTGACGCTAAGCTGCACCATCAAATCGAGCAGCCGCACGGCCTCGTTATGCGTCACATGCTTTTGCGCTTGCGCGGGTTGGATCAAGGGCAGCGACAGGATTGTCGATGTGTCGGGCATAGAAACCTCCGCAAAACGCTCGTGGAGGCAGAAGCTATGAAAAACCCGTTAATACCGCCGCAACACAGCGCGCGGTGGTCAGTCCTGTTGTAACGCCGCGCTATCCACAGCATCGCGCCACGTCACAAACGTAATCGCGCCGATGATCATCGCACCACCCAACAGCACGAACACATCCACCGCCTCACCAAACAAAATCGCCCCCACCAACGTCGCCCAGATCAGCGTCAGAAACGTCACGGGTTGGGTCACGGTCAGCGGAGCCGCCCGGAACGCCCGTGTCATGCAATAGTGCCCCGAGGTCGCACATCCCGCCACAATCGCAAGCCATCCCAGCTGCGCCCAACTCACCGGAACCCAAACCCACCACGCCAAAGGGGCCAGCCCTAAAGTCACCGTCACCGACATCATCGCCACAATCACGGATGCACTCGCCAACCCAGTCAACCTTTTGGCAAACAAGTAACTGCCACAGAAAAACACCGAGGCCCCGATCTGGCTCAGATGCCCCACATTCAGCGCCTGCACCCCCGGCCGCAGCACAATCAGCGCGCCGGCCAAAGCCACCCCAACCGCAATGATCCGCCGTGCCGACAAAGGCTCCCGCAAAATCACCGCCCCAGCGATCAGCATCAAAACCGGATTGAGATAACCAATCGCCGTCGCATGGGCGACCGGGATTCGCGCCATCGCATAGAACCAGAACAGCACCGCAATCGTGTGCATCAGCCCCCGCCACGCGAACAGCCGCAGCGCCTGCCCGCTTATCCCGCGCAGCATCCCCGGCAATACCGGCGCAAGCAACACCACCCCAAACGCAAACCGCAAAAACGCCGACTGCGCGGCAGGCAGATCGGTGCCCAGATAGCGCACAATGCCGTTGACCCCCACAAAGGAAAGCCCCGACAGCACCATCCACATCACCCCTTCGCGGGGCCGTCCCAGATCAGTCATGTTCATGCGCGGACAAAACCAAGCCTAACCGCCAAACGCAAGCCCCGCCGCGATGGCCCACATCGTCGCCCCGACAATAATCTCCAACACCACCCAAGCCTTAGGATTGGCAAACACCGGCGCCAACAGCCGCGCACCATAGCCCAAGGCCGTGAAAAAGCTGAAGCTGCCGCAAGCCGCCGCCACCCCAAACGCCAACCGATGCCCCGGATACTGCGCCGAGATTGACCCCAGCAGCACCACCGTATCCAGATAGACATGCGGATTGGCCCAAGTCAGCACCATCACCGTGGTCAGCACTTTTGAGACACTGGCCACAGCCCCCTCACCGGGCTTCAAAGCCTCGCCCCCCGCCAAAGCCGCCTTAAACCGCAACGCCCCATAGACCAGCAAAAACACCACCCCGCCCCAGCGCATCGCCTCGGCCAACCACGGCACCGAGGTTGAAACCACACCAAACCCCGTCACCCCCAAAGCGATCAATATCGCGTCCGACACCGCACAAGCCAGCACCACCACGCCCACATGCTCGCGCCGCAAGCCTTGCCGCAAAACGAAAGCATTCTGCGCCCCAATCGCCAAAATCAGACTGAGCGACACCAGATAGCCATGAAAAGCCGCCTCAAACATCACTCATTCCTCGCAAATCCCCTGACCCGGCCATCGCATCCTGCGGTTTCGGCTTGACCTATCAGCCCAGCACTCCTTCAATCAAATTAATCGTCCTCCGATCAGATAAGCGAAACTAATGTTCGACCCCGCCCAACTCGCTGCCCTCGCCGCCGTGCATCGCCGCGGGTCTTTCGACCTTGCGGCGGCGGAACTGCATGTCACCCCCTCCGCGATTTCCCAGCGATTGAAGGCGCTGGAGGAGGTCGCAGGCACCCTGCTGATCCGCCGCGCCCAGCCCTGCACCGCTACCCCGGCGGGCCTGCGGATGATCCGTCACCATGATGAGGTGACGCTGCTGGAGCGCACCCTTGCCACCGATCTGCCCTGGCTGTCGCCCCGCCCCGCTACCTTAAGGATCGCGGTGAATGCCGATAGTCTGGCGACTTGGGTGATCCCGGCCTTGGCAGCCACGACGGGGTTTCTGTTCGATCTGGTGATCGACGATCAGGAGGTCAGTCAGGATTGGCTGAAACGCGGGGAGGTCGCCGCTGCGATCACCGCGCATCCCGGCCCGTTGCAGGGCTGCGATACGATCCCGCTGGGAAGCCTGCGCTACCGGGCCACGGCCTCGCCCGCCTATATGTCAAAGTGGATGCCAGATGGGGTGACGGCGGCCAGTCTGTCTGCTGCACCTGCGCTGAATTTCTCGGACAAGGATCGGCTGCAAGAGATATGGGTGGAGCGCCAGACGGGTAAGCAATCGAAACGGACGGCGTTTCCGAGTCATCGATTGGCCAGCAGTCAAGGCTTCGTCGATGGCTGCTTGGCGGGCTTGGGATGGGCGTTGAACCCGGAGGCTCTGGTGGCCCCCCACCTCGCCTCTGGGCAGCTGATCGAGATGGTGGCGGACACGCCGCTGGACGTGGCCCTGCACTGGCAATTCAGCCGCCTGACCGCCCCGGCTTTGGCCCCGCTGACGAAGGAAATCCGGGCGGCAGCGGGGCGGGTTTTGGTGCAGGGTTAGATATGGTCCCAACTCGGGACCATTTTTTGTTATGGGATATCAGGGGGATGAGGTGGGCGTGTTAAAGGATTTTTAACGTTTGACGCTAAAAGTAGCCAATCTGAGGCGCAGGATTGTTATGCTTTGCCTGCCAGAGGCATTCTGTTTTCAAAGCGTATCTAGGGGAACCCGATTTTGTGTTGCTATGAGCCTGTTGCAGCCGTTTATGGGTTTAGCGCAAAGGGGGACTTGAATGTGAAGAGGACCGAGTATCTCATCATACAGTACGCCAAAGATTCCAGCATTGTTAAAGAATTACGCGTACCGAAAACTGTCAACATACAACTTTTGCTAGAAAGGCTCATTTGCCGGGACCTAGATGATGACACCGTCATTAGCTCTTGCCTCCGCTCAAATGCCAAGCACTTTTATGACCCTTTTCAGATAGAGGATATGCGGGAGGAACATCGCCGCGAACAAGCTCGTGAAGCGTTTAATGCTGATCCAGCAACGGCAGATCCAATAGGAGTCTACAACCGTGCGCGTGCCGCGCCAATCCCGCTTGGAAAGACACTAATAATTGCTGGTGCAAATCATGACTATTTTGTCAAAGAAGTCGAAGCATGACATTGGACAGAACGGATCGTTTGTTCAAGGTTAGCCATTTTTCCTTTAAAAAACAAATTTCTGAGAGTGCGCGAACCGTAGCTCCGTCCCCATACCCGCCATTCCCCACAAACTCCCCTTTTCCCGCTCTCTCAAGCAAACAACCCGCCCGGAATCAAGGCGCGCATGCGCCGCCGGGCAGCGCCTGCCTCCCGGCCCGGCCACGGGTCGGGCGTTCTTCGCGGAAATCCTCCACTGGAGGATTTCTGATCGCTCATCACCCCCCTCGGGCGGGCGCTTCTGCGCTGTCCCGCTTAGAACTTCTGAGGGGTTGGTTGAGGGATAAACTGTGCAGAACGGGCGTTGCTCGCCCACCCGGCGGTCAGGCGTTGCCCTGTGTTGTTGAAAAAATCGGAGGGCCATCGCCCGCGATTAAGCAACCCTCTGCGATCCGACTTTACGATTTAGCGCCTGCCAAAATGGTATAGCTGCGGCTTTGCGTAGTCGCAGTTTAGCGGGTGCGCAAGGTGGCACAGGGTAACATTCCCCCCAAACCTGCGCTGCATCGCGCGCCAGTTTGCGGGCTTGCGCGGCATCCATCCGCGATCGCACTGCTGCCAGATCGCCGCCCGCCTCAACCCATGCCCGCGCCCACAACCGGGCGACGGAGTGCGCGCTCCATGGCAGTTTGGCGCTTGCCAGCCAGCGGCGGGCCTCGGCGGGCAGGGCGTCATAGGCTTGCATCGTGTCGGGGCGTGGGCTGCGGCGCAGGGATGTGGCGAGGTTGCAAAGGCTCATGCGGCGGCCACGCGCGCCCATGCCGGGAACGGATCGGGCAGGTTGGCCCAAGCTTGCGGCGTGAAGGTTTGCACCGGCAGCAGGGCTGCATCCAAGGCGGCGGTGATCGCCACCTGATCCAGATCTGCGCCGATGAACACCAGCTCTTGCCGCCGATCGCCCCAAGGCTCGGCCCATTTCGCGGCCACCTCGGCCAAAGCGTCGGGATGCGTCGGCCAGCGGTTTTGCGGCACCGAGGCCCACCAGCCGCCCAACGGCGTGACGCTGGACAAAGCCCCGGCAAGGCTGAATTCCAGCGCTATATTCGGGCGGGTCGCGATCCAGAAATGCCCCTTGGCGCGGATCACCCCCGGCAATTCGCCGTTCAGCACCGCATGAATGCGGGCAGGATCAAACGGCGCGCGGGCGCGGTAGACGAAAGAGGTGATGCCATATTCTTCGCTTTCCGGCGTGTGATGCGCGAAGCCGTAAAGCTCTTTCGCCCATAAAGGATGCTCTTGCGCGCGGTCGAAATCGAACAGGTTGGTGTCGAAAATCGCATGCGGGCTGACGATGCTGTGGTCGGTTTCAATCAACTGCGCATCGGGGTTCAAAGCCCGGATGATCTTGCGGGCGGCATCGGCGCGTGCAGGCCCCGCATCGGAGATCTTGTTCAGGATGATCACATTGGCAAATTCGATCTGCTCGGTCAGCAGGGTGACAAGGCTGCGCTGATCGCCCTCGCCGGTGGTTTCGCCACGATCAGACAGGAAATCATGGCTGGAGAAATCGCGCAGCAGGTTCAGCGCATCCACCACCGTCACCATGGTATCAAGGCGGGCCACATCGGACAGGCTGTCGCCATCCTCATCGCGGAAATCGAAGGTGGCGGCGACGGGCAGCGGCTCGGCGATTCCGGTGGATTCGATCAGCAGATAGTCAAAGCGGCCCTCGGCGGCCAGCTTGCGGACCTCTATCAGCAGATCATCGCGCAGGGTGCAGCAGATGCAACCGTTGGTCATCTCGACCAGTTTTTCCTCGGCGCGCGAAAGGGTTGCACCGTCGCGGATCAGATCGGCGTCGATGTTGACCTCGGACATATCGTTGACGATCACCGCGACGCGGCGGCCCTCGCGGTTGTTCAGGATATGGTTCAGCAAGGTGGTTTTGCCCGCGCCGAGAAAGCCGGAGAGGACGGTGACGGGGAGTTTGGGCATAGGGTGATTCCGTTATGTTATAATATAACGTATCAAACAGACGCGATGGCTACAAGGGGCGGTGACTTTAGATTTCAGGGACGAGCCCATCCGCCCGAAGGTTACAACTTCGCAACCCGCCTGAATCCCCCCTACACACCTACGTGACCCCGTGGATCAAGCGCGACAAAACGCCGCATCAATGCTAAGCTAACGTCAGTGTTGCTGTGCTTAATGCGGGCGCATTCCAGTCGTTTGCGCGCCGAAACAGGTGGAGGAAACGTCATGACAGACACAATCGGCAATCCAATTTCATGGGCCGCGCGGCAGCTTGGCGCGGGTGCGCGTCGGATCGAGGACGGTACGGCTGAAATTGCCGGGGCCGACCAAGCCCCGATTGTAATCACCGGCTTGCAGATCGCCGATCTGCGCATCGCGCTGAAAAAGGGGCTGGAGGATTTTCTGGCGCTGCGCACTGATGTGATCTTTGTCGTGCTGATCTATCCGCTCATCGGGCTGGCACTGGCAGGATTCGCGCTGAACCGGGGCATGTTGCCGCTGCTGTTTCCGATGATTTCGGGCTTTGCCTTGCTGGGCCCCGTCGCCGCCATCGGGCTTTACGAGATGAGCCGACGGCGCGAGCTGGGGTTGCCTACGACTTGGGGCGATGCGTTTGGCGTGCTGGGATCGCCGTCGCTGTTTCCGATTGTGACGCTGGGGGTCTATCTGTTCGGGATATTCCTCGCATGGTTGCTCAGCGCGAATGAGATTTACAACGCGACGCTTGGCCCAGCCGCGCCCGCCTCGGTGCAGGGCTTCCTGCAGGATGTTTTCACCACATCGGCGGGTCGGCTGATGGCGGTTTCGGGCATCGCGGTGGGGTTTGTGTTCGCTTGCGTCGTGCTTGCGGTGTCTTTGGTGTCTTTCCCGCTGCTGGTTGATCGCCATGTCGGCGTGGCGCGGGCGGTGGTGACATCGCTGCGTGTGGCGCGGAGTTCTCCGCTGGCGGCTGCGGCTGGGGCAGAGCAGAAGGTGATGACGCTGCAGACGATCCGCACGGCGAAGGATTCGCCCGGCGTGCCGGTGGATTGAGCGCGCCTTATCCCTTCCGCACCACGTAATCCCCGGCCTCCAGCAGCGCGGTGATCGCGTTGGCCTGCGGCACGTCGCGCACCTCGACCATCAGCTCCAGCTCCGCGCTCTGAACCGAGGGTGCCGCGAAGAGCCGCTGGTGGCTCACCTCGATGACGTTGCCGCCAGCCTGTGCGACG
>JAZKCV010000011.1:0-229768 GCA_040387915.1 Pseudomonadota bacterium | reverse complement strand
TAGCGTCCTCCCTGCTTCCAAAATTACCAAGCAACGCGTCTACAAATCTAGGGGCAATTCAAAAAAACCTTCCCAAATGGCTTCACCAAAGTATGGACGGCGAAATCTACGCCCAGAGCAAGGTTTGAGGCGATTTCTATAGGATGTGATCATGCACTGGCTTTGCCGCCTGATCTATTTGATGCCCCGCCGGATGTGAGCGGATGGCTGGATAGCGACGAGTTCAAATTAATCACGACGTCAGATGCTGCGAATGTGAAGTCAAAGCTCATAAATCGGTTCACCTACGTCACAAAAAAGCTCACGACCAGATGGCAAACGAACTCGAAATTGCGTTTGATGAACGATTGCTGGAAGTAGCCGCCTACCTTGATTTTCTGCAAGAACTCGAAACCGCCGCGCAGTCTGGCGCGCCACGTTTTGGGACAAGCGGAGGTGCTCTCACCGCTCAGCAAATAAATATTCTGAGGGCGGGCATCTACGTTCAGCTATATAATCTGATTGAGGCGACCATGACAAAGCTCTTGGACGCACTCGCCGCTGCCACCTGTAATGGGCGCTGGAAAGCCTCGGATCTGATACCCGATATTCGCAGAGAATGGGTGAAGGTCATGACGGGAGTACACAAGGAGCTCAACGCAGACAACCGACTCGCCAATGCGTGTGTGTTAGTTGAATTTCTTATGCAAGCTCAGCCACTGCAGCAGTTTAAGATTGAAAAGGGTGGCGGTGGAAACTGGAACGACAGCAACATCGAGAATTTTCTGGGCCGCGTTGGTTTGAGGCTGAATTTACCGCTTGCAGCCACGACGGCTGCGAAGCGACGTTTCCGCGATGACATGGGTCCACTGGCACTTGTTGTTAAGCTGCGCAACGATCTTGCGCACGGAAGTCTTTCCTTTGCCGAGTGCGGTGCCGTGGAGACAGCCTCTGGGCTGCGCGAAATCGTCGACAACACTACGCTGTACTTGAGGAGCGTCGTGCAAGCCGTTCAAACGTTCATCGACAATTACGAATTTTTGGAAGAGCGCCATAGGCCCTTGCCCATTGCGGCGGCCTGAAATATCGGCGCTCAAGCAAAACCGCGTTGCTGCAGGTTATGCTGTCAAACTCTGCAGCTTTTGCTGTCACGCCACACACTGTGTGTTGACACCATAACCTGCAGAGAAGCGGTATTATCCGATAATTGGTGGGAACTGGCGAAAAGCACCGTGATTACGGGGGCTTGAGAGCCAGTGAGCGGCACGAAGGGTTGCGCGCGGTGGAGTTGGCAGAGAGGCCGGAAATGCCCTTTTGCGGGGTCTGCGCGGGCATTGTGGGCCGATTGGGCGCGATGGGCAAGAGACCGTTTAAACGCCAATAAAATAAGGCTTTAAGGCAGTGTTTGGGGGAGGTTTTGACCGCTTGGCGCTGCATTTGGGCGGCTGGAACATGCAAATGGCGTTGCATGTTCGATTATCCATTTGCATGTTAGGATAAGGCATTGAAAATAAATAATTAAAACCCACACCTTAAGTGTCGGTCTGTCTGGCTAACATGCAACTGATTTTCGCTGTAGTGAGCGTTTCACGCGGTCGAAGCTGCGCTCATCGCGCGTCAGGATGTGGCGGCTTCTTTGGTGGCAATGCGAACCGCCGTGCCAGAGGCAACCAAGAAGAGCATGCTTTTACCGCCACCGGATATCTCGCTGTAGTCGAGATCAACCGCCACCACGGCATCTGCGCCGATTGCATGCGCTTCGCGCTTTAGATCTAGCAATACCGCTTTGCGAGCATCCTTGAGTGCCTTCTGATAGGCCTCGTTCCGACCGCCAACTAGGTCGCGCAGGGAAGACCCAATATCTTTAAAGATATTCATGCCCAGAACGCATTCAGCGGTGATGATCTCAAGGCGCTCTGAAATATCGAGGTTAGGCGAGGATTCCGTGGTCAAGATGATAGCGGCAGCCGCTTCCGCGTTTGTAAGTTGGTCCGTAAGGTCTGCTTTGCCACTTGCAAGCGACGCGCGGTGATTTACCTCAAGGCAGTCGCCACAAATACCGGATAAACGCTCGACGAAGCTGAGCTGCTTATTACATTGTCTACAATCAGCCAAAATGCTTCCTCTCGCGCCTAATCTTTAGATGTATGTCCCCACCAGACGACTTTGCCAATAATGGACATTTGAAGTGCTTCGATCTGCGCACCGGTACGCAGTTCCGGTGGATAATCCGGGTTGTCTGAAAGCAGAATTATAGCTGACGGCTCGGCACGCTCAATGCGTTTGACGCGTGCCTGTCCGTCTTCGACGAATGCGTAGATTGAAGCGCGGCGATAGCTGCCTTTGCTGTTGCGATGAACGGGCACTTCGGTGCGCGAGGTGTCGATCAACACCATGTCGCCTGGAAATAAAGTTGGCACCATGCTGTCGCGGTCGATGCGGGCTAGACAGGCCGAGGTTGGCGAGATGCCGATGCGGCGCATCCAGTCACGCCTAAATGCCAGATGGTCGATGACATTACGCCCGCCGTTTTCTGCTCCTGGTCCAGCGGAAAGCGCTGCATCATGCAATGGCACGTGGATATAGTCGGCACCGTTCAGGGTCATCTGGGCGACAGGGCCGGATTCGCGGCGTGGGCCGATGTAAAAATCTAGATCTAAGACTGCACAAATCTTGTCTAGGTTTTCGGGCGACGGAGACGAGCCGCGCTTCATGTTTTGAAGTGCCGATCCGTCCGATTGTCCAAGCGCCCGCCGACCAACCTCAGCCTGTGATAGGCCCAGCTCTTTTCGACGTGCTTCAAGAGTTTCGAAGATGCTTTGCGCGGTTTTCATTCTGTAAAAATACAGTGATTCTGGCATTTTCCACAAGAGGGGTGAGGCGGAGACAGTCTGTTTCTGAATCTATGTAAATCTAACTTGACTATACACTGTAGTTTTGCATAGATTGCAGCATGGAAAACGAATGGCCCCTCACCCTCGGCTCTGTCTATGCGGTTCACATTGACCGGAGCCTCTACACCGTTGCCGCACGCATCGGTGTGCATCCAAAGCTGTTTGAGCGACTTCAGAACGGCAAAGGCTGCCACTTTGATACCTATATCGACGCGTTGCGCTGGTTCGATCTGAACTGGCCCGCCGATCTGCAATGGCCAGAGGGCGTACCACGCAAGTTGGTGAAGGCGATCACTAGCAAGAAGAGCGCCGCATGATGGCTCTCACTCCCCCCCGCAAAAAGAAGGAGGCCGCATGATGGCCCGTTTGTTGCGCGCTATGGCGCGGCTTGATGCCCATTGGGCTGGCGATTTGATCGGTGCCGTCAGCCTGTTTTCCCTGCTGTTCATTGGCCTGTTTATCGGTGCCGGGTTGGGCCTGAAATGAGCGCCCCAACCCCATGGATTGACCTGATTGGCCATCTGCGGCGGGCGCAGGTCGCACGGCGCGGGATGCGCGATATCACGGTCGATCAATCGATCCGCGACGCCGCAACCGTTGAATACAGCCGCGCGATGGATGCGATCTTTGATCGTCTGGATCAGATGATGGAGCAGGGCCTGACGGGCCGGATTTCCGAGTGGCTGGCCAAGCGGGGGAGGGTGTGATGGGTGAACTTTTGCTCAGCCAGCCTCGGCCATCTGGCCCGCGCGTTGTGCGGGTCGGGAACGGTGAATTTCAGGCCGTAGGCTTGATTGAGGTATCACCTGTCTTTCCGACGCGTGCGGCTGCGGAGGGTTGGTTGAAGCCGCAACTCGCCAAAGTGCCCGCATCGAAACGCCCGCAAACCCGAAGCTGCATGCGATGCCGCTCGGACTTCCTAAGCGAGGGCTTTCACCATCGCATGTGTACCCACTGCCGCAACGTGGCGGAGGGCGTCGATGGCAGCCCCTACCGCGTCATCCGCCCAAGCAAGCGGGGCTGATGATGATCCGCGCCGCCGCCCTATCCTCGCCCCGCCTGCAGCGCGCCCTGAAGGTGCTGTCTGACGGACGCCCGCACACGACGCGGGATCTGGTTCGCAAGGCGCGGGTGATGGCGGTGAACGCTGTTGTCGCCGAGCTGCGCCACCACGGGGCGGAGATCATCTGCACCCGCCAATACACCGATGGCCAGCGGCGGTTTTTTTACACAATGACAAAGGCACCGATCCAGAAATGAAGCCCCCTGTTGAGCGTGACGCCACGCAAGTTCCCGTCGCCGATATCATCGTCAGAAGCCGCCTGCGTCCGGTGTCGGAAGCGGCAGTGGAAAGCCTGATCGCCTCGATTGGCGAGTTGGGTGTGATGAAGGATGCGGTGCATCTGCGCAAGCGCAAGGAAGGGCTGTTCCTTATGGCGGGGGCGCACCGTTTGGAGGCCGCAACACGGCTTGGCTGGGCGACGATCCCGGCGAAAATCTGGACCGATGTGACCGACGATTGGGCCTTGTTGATGGAGGTCGATGACAACATCGCCGGGGCGGAATTGAACCCGCTCGACACCGCTGTGTTCTTGGCAGAGCGCAAGAAAATCTATGAGCGGCTGCATCCTGAGGCCAAGCGCGGCGGGGATCGTAAGAGTGCGGCTTTTGCGGATCAAACGGACATGATGTCCGTTAGATCGTTTGCTGCGGCCACAGCCGAGAAGTTCGGCATCGACCCGCGACACGTGCGGCGGTTGGTCTCGCTGGGTGGCAGTCTTGAAGTGCAGGATCGGTTGGACCTGCGGGCGGCACCGCGTCAGGTGACGCTGAAAGACCTTGGTGACATCGCCAAAATGCCCCGGCTTGGCAAAGATCGCCTCGCTGTCATCTCGGCGCTGCGGGAAGGCAAAGCCAAGAATGCCGCCGAGGCTCTCCGGGCGATTAAGGCGCAAAACACCGGCGCGGAAGTGGCCGTTATAGACCCCGTTGAAGTGGCGTTTAAAGCCCTCTCCGCATTGTGGGCGCGCGCGCCGAAAGCTGCAAAGCGGCGGTTTGCCGAAGAGCATTGCGCCGAACTGGACGAGCTGGTCGCAGAGCATACTGGCAACCGCCTTAGCGCGCCTGTTGGCGATGTGGCGCTTGCACCGGATGAGGTCGCATTCTGATGGTCAGCCCAATCACGCCCTCGCAGGAATGGTGGACAGCGGAGGAGATCGCTGCTGCGGCTTTGCCCGATCTGCCCGCTACTCGGCAGGGCGTGGATGCTGTGATCAAGCGCGCAAGCTGGCGCGAAGTTGGCCCCATCGCAGCCCGCCGCCGCGCGGGCAAAGGCGGCGGCTGGGAGTATAACTGGCAGCTCTTTCCCGACCGCGCCAAGCGGCAGTTGTTGCAGGTGGCTGCGCTGAAATCTGCCGCACCGCAAACGCCGGCACGGGCTTCGCGCGATGAGGCGTGGGAGTGGTATGAGACCCTGCCGCAATCGGTCAAGGACAAGGCCCTTGCACGGCTGAAGATCATTCAGCAGGTCGAGGCGTTGGAAGCGATCCAAGGACGCGGTCGCCATATGGCCGCAGTCGATGTCGGCAAGATTGAGGACACCGGCACGCGCACGATCTGGACGTGGTTTCAGTTGATCGAAGGCGTGCGGGAAGATGACCGTTTGCCCTATCTCGCGCCGCGCAATCGGGCAGCGGTTGCATGGGTGCGGTCCAAAGATTTCAGCCCGGAGTTCTTTGAGGTGCTGAAGGCTGATTTCCTGCGCCTCGGTGAGCCGCCTTTTGCCGACAGCTACCGCCGTTCGATCCGCATCGCTGCGACCAAAGGCTGGGACGTGCTGCCCGAGCGCACCATGCGCCGGGTGATGGATCGCCGGGTGTCCAAGCTTACGCAAATACTCGCCCGCAAGGGTGTTGAGGCGCTGAAGCGGCTCTATCCGCCACAGGTGCGCGACAAGACGGCGCTGGCCCCGATGGAGGCGGTGAACGCCGACTTCCACAAGTTCGACGTGTTTGCATCGTGGCCTGTGCCGAAGGGCGAAAAGCCGATCATCGGTCGCCCGCAGATGTGCGCGTTTCAGGATATCTTTTCGGGCCGGATTTTGGCTTGGCGCATCGACGTGAACCCGAACTCGACGGCGGTGCAGCTGTGCGCGGGCGACATGATCGAAACATGGGGCATCCCCGAGCATATCCTGCTGGATAACGGGCGGGAATTTGCCGCCAAATCCATCACGGGCGGGGCTGCAACCCGCTATCGCTTCAAGGTCAAAGAGGACGATATTCCGGGGTTGTTCACGGCGCTGGGGTGCAAAATTCATTTTGCCACCCCCTATCACGGCCAAGCCAAACCCATCGAGCGGGCTTTCCGCGACATGTGCAAAAGCATCGCCCTCGATCCGCGTTTTGCCGGGGCTTACACGGGCAACACGGTGATGGCGAAGCCGGAGGATTATGGCAGCCGCGCTATCCCGCTGGAGGAATTCGAGCGGGTGCTGGCCGAGGGCATTGAGGAGCACAACACCCGCGTCGGGCGGCGATCAGAAGTGGCGTGGGGCCGCAGTTTTGCCGAAGTGTTTGACGAAGCCTATGCCACGGCACCGATCCGCAAGGCCACCGAAGCACAGCGCCGCCTTTGGCTGCTGGGGGCGGAAGGTATCCGGGCCGACAAGAATACCGGTGCGATCTGGTTTCAGCGCAACGAGTTCTATGCTGACTGGCTGCATGAATATGCAGGCGACCGGCTGATCATCCGGTTTGATCTCGCGGCCTTTCATGACGGGCTGCACGTCTATTCCTCGGACAACGCCTATCTCGGCTTTGCGCCCTGCCGTCAGGCGGTTGGCTTCTTCGACATGGACGAGGGCCGCTCGATCACACGGATGCGCAAGGCATGGATGAATGCCGAGAAAGCAGCCCTTGCGGCGCACCGCACCCTGACCGCCGCCGAAGTGGGCCGGATGCTGGACGAGTCGGCACCTGCAGCACTGGCACCGGTTGAGAGCAAGGTCGTGAAGGGCGCGTTTGGCAAGGGCAAAGGCCTGTCGCAGCGGCCTCGCTCCGCGCCCGAACACTCGGATGCCGAGGTGCATCAGGCGCAGGTCGTGATGATTGCCGATATCGCCGCACGGCAAGCGCAGCCAGCGGCAGAGGAAGAAACCGCCCGCGAACGCTTCAAGCGGATGTTGGAGTTGGAGCAGCGCATCGCGGCGGGAGACCCCGTCACCAAGGATCAGCGCGCCGCTTTGAAGGCTTACCAGACCAGCCCCGAATACATCGCCGAGCGGCAGATGTGGAGCCAGTTTGGCGCAGCGTATTTCGGATGAGGAAAGCCGCCGAGGGCGTGCAGGCCCTACGGCGGCGGTAACAAGCAGAGGACAGGATGATGACACAGGCGACCCAACCCATCAACAACATAGCACCGCTGGCCAATGTTGTCCGGCTGCAGACCTTGGCGGTGCGGCTGCAGAACCGCGCACATGGTCTGCCCGGTATCGGCTGCTTTTTTAGCCCCGCAGGCTACGGCAAATCCACCGCAGGCATCTTTGTGACCAACAGCATCGGGGCCTGCCATATTCAGGCTTTGCCCTTTGGCGGCACCAAGGGCCTGCTGACCATGATCGTTAATGAGTTGGGCGAGCATCCCAAACGCAACATCCACGATCTGTTTCAGCAAGCAGCGGACAAGCTGCAAAAGACGGGCAAAATCCTGATCATCGACGAGGCAGATCAGATCCTGACCGACCGCACCATCGAAATGCTGCGCCTGCTACACGACGCCACCGAGGCCTCGCTGATCTTGATGGGCGAAGAATTGCTCCCGCAAAAGCTGCGCGCATGGGAGCGGGTGCATAGCCGCATTCTCAGCTGGGTTGCCGCCGAAGCGGTCACCTTGGAGGATATCGGGTTTCTGGCACCTATCTATGCGGCGGGTGTCACAATCGACACCGATTTGCGGATGGCGGTGCTAGAGGCGTCTCGCGGATCGATCCGCAACGCATCGACCAATCTGGCCTATATTTCCGAGTTCGCGGCCAGCAAGGGCCTGAAGAAGCTTTCCCGCGCGGATTGGGGCCAAAAGCCTTTCCACACAGGCGAAGCGCCCACCGCGCGCGCCCAGCTTGGGGTCATTGCCGCACGGCCCCGGAGGGCGGTCGCATGAACTTGGGGTATCAGTCACCGGACTCGCTGGCCAAAGCGGCGGCGGCTTGGACAGCTGCCTTGCGCCTGCAGCAGTTTTGCTATGCCAACATCAGCTTCGAGGTTTCCACGTCGCTGCCGCACGCCACGCATATCGTCAAAGGCTGGGAAGCTGAGGGCAAGGTACGCCGGATAGCTACCGCCAAGGGCAAACGCAACAAGGTTCACTTCGAAGTGGTGCCGCAGGATGAAATCCGCGTGCTGCCTGTGATCGGGGACGCTTACGAGCAGATGTGGACGACCATGCGCAAGCTGCGCGGCTTCTCTCCGGTCGATCTGAAGGCGACCTGTGCGGCTGGCGTTTCGCTGGACGAGGCGGCGGCGTATTGCCGTCATCTGTTGACTGCGGGCTATCTGCGGGTGTCGCAAAAGGCCGTGCCGCCCAGCAAGCCAGCCATTTACCGTTTGGCGAATGAGACCGGCATCAAGGCCCCTCGGGTGCGCCGCTTGTCCTGCCTCGTTGATCCCAACCTTGGGACGGCGATTCCGCTGGCGGAGGTCGGGCAATGAAGGTGCAGAAACTGACATCGTTTGACGTCGCCCGCGCGGCATGGGGCGCGGCAATGCCCGATTGGGTGGAAATGCTCGCCCTCGCTTGCGTGAAAACCTCGCAAACCAAGGTCGCGGCGCAGCTGGATTATTCGGGCGGGGCGATCAGCCAAGTGCTGAACAACATCTACCCTGCGGACACCGCAAGGCTGGAAGAGCGGGTGCGCGGCGTCTTTATGAACGGCGTCGTGGCATGCCCCGGTCAGGGCGAGATCGCGCTGCAAAAGTGCCAGGACTGGCGGGAGAAGGCAGGCAAGTTCGTGATCGGCAATCCCTTGCGTCAACGGATGCACCGGGCCTGCAATGCCTGCCCGCGCTATCTGACGGAGGGCGCGAAATGATGAATGATCAACCTACCGCTGCCCAGATTGCCAAGCGCATCCGGCTGCAAGTCGAGCGGCACAACCTGACTATCGCAAAAGCCTCGGAAACCTGCGGCATCTCAAACGCCGCTTTTGAGGATTATCTTTACGCCAAGCACATGCCCGGTTCGGTGGCCTTGGCGGCACTCGCGAAAGGTCTGCGCTGCCCTGTTGGTTGGCTGCTGACCGGGGAGTTCGACCGATGAGCGATGCTGGCTTGTTCCCAATGGAAGAACTGCTGATCCGCGCCTCGCGTGCCGTGGGCAAGATCGACCTTCACGGTCGGCGTGGCGTGACGCTGGTCTCTGCCGATGAAACCGAAGCGATGGCGATCATTCTCGTCGAGCTTGGCCTTGTGGCGACTGTGCCGGGGCAAGCAGCCCCGGAAACCCTCTTAATCACCCCCTTAAAGGACCGTTAAAATGAGCGTTTATCCCCCCGCTGAAATCCCCTCCGGTCGTCGCATCGTTGGCGGCGTTGAAGAAATCGGCGATCCCAAAGGCGGCTGGATTCCGGTGTCGCTCGCCAAGCCCCAGCACCTTCTGGAAGACGGCTTGGTGCGCAAGGTGATGGGCCATGCCGTAGCCCTTTCCGAGCAGGTCAGCCGCTTTAAGGAACACACCTTTGATGATCTGGGTGCCTTTGAGGCGCTGCTGGCACAGGAATACGAAAGCACCGTGGGCGGCGCGAAGGGCAACAAGACCCTGACCACGCATGACGGCCTGTTCAAGATTTCGGTGCAGGTCGCGGACAACATCGTCTTCGGCCCCGAGTTGCAGATCGCCAAGGGGCTGGTCGATGAATGCCTGAACGAATGGGCGCAAGGCTCGCGCGATGAAATCCGCGCCATCGTCACCCGCGCATTTAACACCGACAAGGCGGGCCAGATCAACCGCTCGGAAATCTTCATGCTGCTGCGGCTGGAAATCACCGATCCGCGCTGGTTGCGCGCGATGAAGGCGATCCGCGATGCCATGCGGGTGGAAGGCTCCAAGACCTATGTCCGATGCCACCGCCGCAAGACGGTCGATGGCCAGTGGCAGGCAGTCACCATCGATCTGGCGAAGGCGTAAGCCATGGTCGCCTATAGCTTCAGACCGCGCTTTGAGACTGCCATCCGCGAGGGCTGGAAAACCCAGACCATTCGCAAGGGCCACAAACGTCACGCTAGTAAGGGTCATATGCTGCAACTCTTTACTGGGATGCCCACAGTCCATTGCAAGAAAATCTGCCCGGATGTGTGCTGCACCGGCGTATCAATAATTCTGATCAGCTTCGACAACCGGCGCGAAATTAACCGCATCATGATTGGCGGAATTGATGTCCACGATTTCGATGTTTTCGCCGTGCGTGACGGCTTCATCGACATCGGCGACATGTCCGAGTTTTGGCGGAGGGAGCACGGCCCACTCGCCGGGCTGGAATTCAACGGCATGCTGATCAAGTGGGCTGCCCCGCTCTTCGAGGCCATAGCATGACCCGCGAAGCCTGTCACTTTTCGGTGCCCGTCTATGTCGCAGATCGCGGGTCGATTGGCGCTCCCTTGGCCGAGGCCAAAGGGACGATGGATGACATGACGCCCTTCACCGTCTGCGTCACCCACGAAGAGGTGCATCTGCAAGTTGAGGGGCGTCAGGGCGGCAGTTTCGTCGTCGATATCAACGTGCTTGCCCGCCAGTTCGGTGAGGCGGTCGAGCTGCTGTTGGGCAAAAAGAAAGGGATCAGGTGATGTTTGATCGCAGCACTCTCGATGATCGGCTTGCAGAGGCGCGCAAGCTTTTTCCTATCGGTTGTCAGGTTATTTTCCAGCCTGTGAAGGGGCATCCCAAAACGGAAAACAGCCGCGTCCGCTCCGCCCCGTGGGCGCTTGGGCATGGCGAGATCGTTGTGGCCATCGAGGGCCGCGCCGGTGGCGTCGCCGTGTCGCATCTGACCGTCGCGCGCCATCCAGCCACGAACATCGGGGAGTGATCAGATGACCGCCAGCACCGTCCTGAAAACGATCCATGTTGCCTGCCGTGATCTGGGCATGGACAACGACACCCGGCGCGATTTGCAGCTGCTGGTGACGGGCAAGGAAAGCCTTGCCGCTATGACGTCTGCCGAGCAGCTGGCCGTGCTGGAGGCGCTGAAGGCCAAGGGCTTCAAGCCGTCGGCAGGGAAGGCCAGCCGCACCCACCGCCGCCCTGCGACACGCGGTGATATCCGGTTCTGTCATGTGCTGTGGGGCAAGCTGCATAAAGCCGGGGCGGTCGATCTGCCGGGTGCCGCTGGTCTGAACGCCTTCATCCGGGCGCGGTTTGAGAAGGCATGGGGCGCTGTGCCTTTCGACATCGACGGGCTGCGCGACTGGAAACAGATCGCCACCGTCATTGAGGCGCTGAAGGCGATGTGTGGGCGCGCGGGGATCGTGCTTTGAGTGATGCCGCTCTCATCCAAAAGCCACAAACGAACTGGCCCTTCGCAGGCCTTACGCCGATGAAGTATGGCGCGATCCTTGCCGATCCGCCGTGGGCCTATGCGATGCGCTCGGACAAGGGCTACGATAAAAGCCCCGAGGCCCAATATGCCACCATGGAACTTGATGCGATCAAGGCGCTCCCGGTGGCCGATCTGGCGGGGCGTGATTGCTATCTGTTCTTGTGGTCAACATGGCCGCATTTGGATCAGGCGATGGAGGTGATGAAGGCTTGGGGCTTTCACTACATCACAGGCGGATCATGGCTGAAACGCACCGTGCATTGGAAGGTGAGTTTCGGCACCGGCTTTGTTCTGCGCTCTTCGACCGAGCCTTATCTCGTGGGACGGTTCGGCCCCGCCGAGACGGATTCGAACAGAATTCGCAATGTGATTATCGATCCAATAGAGACGCTGCGTCCCGAGGATATCGCTGACAGCATCGAGGCGATCCGGCGCGAGCATTCGCGCAAGCCAGATCAGATGCGCGAGATGATCGAGAAGCTGTTCAAGCGCCACTATTACTTCTGCGAGTTGTTCGCGCGGGAGCCTTGGCCGGGCAACGATGTCTGGGGCAACCAGACGGAAAAATTCGGGGGCGACCCGTGAACATCCCGCGCCCGCCCGCACACATTGAACCTTACGTTACCGCCCTTGGAGCCGAACTTGCCGTTCGGTTCCTTTTGACGTTTGGTGGCGCGGAGTTTTACATCGCTAAAGACCCGAAGGGTAAAGCGCTGGCGGTTGAAGTGATCGGCATCGAGGGGCTGCGCGCACTGGCTGAGGTTGCCGATAAATTGCCCGCGCGGGTACCTACGGCCAAGCCATGGATTGCGAAATATCTGTTGACGGTTGAGGGCTTGTCCAGAACCGATATTTGCCGCAGGCTGCATGCGTCGATGCCGACTGTGGCACGTTGGCTGGCCGATGGACCGCCGCGCGCATGGATTGATCCGCGCCAGCACTCCCTGCTCTGATCTCCCTACACACCGTTGTAGGTTAATTTGCCCCCCCTTTGCATTGCATACTGACCGGGAATTCGCGGGCTTGGCCCGCCTCCTTTTTCCCGAGGACCAGTCATGCAAACCAGCGCCAAAGGTGTTGCTGCCCTAGAGCTTGAAGAAGGTGTTGTGCTGCGGGCCTACCGTGACAGCGTTGGGTTTTGGACCATCGGGGCGGGGCTGACTGCGGCATCTGGTGTTGTGAAACCCAAGGCAGGCATGGTGATCACCAAAGAGCAGGCCACGGCGCTGCTGCAGGAAGCATTGCGCGCCAAGTACGAGCCAGCCGTCGAAATGGCGATGTCGTCTGTCATGGGCTCTGCCGTCACCCGGCCCAATCAGCATGAGTTTGATGCTGGCCTGTCTTTTCACTGGAACTGCGGGACCATACGCAAGGCGTCTTGGGTCAAGGCGTGGAAGGCGAAGGCTCCCCGCGCGGAAATCCGCATGCGCCTGCTGATGTGGAACAAGGCTGGCGGCAAGGTGCTGCCGGGACTGACGGCACGACGCGACCGGGAAGCGTCAATGCTGCTGGATGGCGTTTATCGCAGCGCGCCCGCCCCTGTGCCTGCAAACCCAAGCTATGCGCGCTGGGGTCTGATCCTGTCGGGGGCGGAAATCACCGCCGTGCGCGAGGGGTTTCGCACCTTGGGCTATGATCCGGGCAACAGCCCCGACACTGTGCTGCTGAGCTCCGCCATGCAGTTTCAGCGCGCCTATGCGCTGACAGTCGACGGCATCATTGGCCGCGCCACGCTGACCACATTGCAGCGTCAACTCGACGCGCGTGCCAAGGCCAAAACCACTGCCGCAACTGTTGCAGCCCCCGTTGCCGCAGCCGCACTGCCCACCGGCACCTCCGATCTGGCGGATGCCTTGCTGGCCTTGCCGCACGCGGATGCCGTGCTGATCGCCGCCGCTGCCCTCTACGGGCTGAACTACCTCTACCGCTACCGCGACACCGTTGCAGCAGTGGCCAACCCTGTCTTGCCGCGCGTTGCGGCCTTTTTGCGGAGTTTCTGAATGAGCCTCATCCTCGCCGATATGGCGCTGAAGGCCGGGCTGCCGTTTGTCGATAAGCTGCTGCGTGGCAAGCTGGGCGACAGAGATGGTCAGTTGGTTGGCCAAGTCCTCACCGCCATTGCGGCGCGGGCCGGTCTGCGGCCTGATGAGTTGGAACCTATGGCCGACACGACCCCCGGTCGCGTCATTGAGGCGATGCGCGCCGTTGAGGCCAGCACGCCTGACATGCTCGCGGCCTATGACCGCGACCTGCAACTGCAGCTGGCGACCCTTGCGGCTGATCAGGATGAGCCTGTCTGGATGCGCGCTTGGCGTCCCGCTGGCATGTATCTGTTGGGCTTTCTGTGGCTGTGGAATTCGGTGCTGTTGCACGTCGCAAACGCGATCTGGAAGACCGCGCTGCCGCCCATGCCCTTCACCGATCTGATCCAGTTAAGCGGCCTTTACATGGGCCTCTACATGGGCGGTCACACCATCAAGGATGTGATCGGGAAGTGGGTGGCCAAGTGACCACCGCGAACGATGTTGTGCAAGCCGTGGCCGCTGCCCCCGCTGATACTTCCGTCCAGGTGTTGAACCTCTGGGCGCTGGTCCTGCTGACCTTCACCAATCTGGGGGCGACGTTCTGGAACATCCTATCTGGGCCGTCAAAGCGCAATGCGGCTGAACTGAAGACACAAGGCGAGTCGATGCAGCGGCTTGATCAGCGCGTGGCTGTCTTGGAGACCGCTCAGCAAGGCATGCCGAAGCAACAGGATTTCCACGAACTGGAAATGACGATGACCGAATTAAAGGGAGCGTTGAACGTCACGATTGAGCGATTGAAGCCGCTCGAATCCATGACGGTGCGGATGCAGGAATGGGCGATGGAGCAGGGCCGCAAATGAGCGATATGGACCAACTGATCCGGGAAGATGCGCGGCTGATTGTTCTAAAGGCCCTGCGCGAGCAGACCGACGAGCGGCTGAATTCGTCGCTGTTGCTGGAAATCGTCGAAACCTTTGGCGGCATCCGCAAGACGCGGGAATGGTTGCATGGCGAGTTGGACTGGCTTGCCGAGATGGGCGCAATCAAGCTCACCGCTGCTGGGTCAATCAAGATTGCCACCCTGACCGAAAAGGGCGCGCACCATCTGGAGCGCCGCATCATCATCGAGGGCATCAAGCGCCCGTCGCGTCCGGGGGCCTGAGGCATGGCAACCGGGCGCGGGCGGCTTTCGAGTTTCAACACCTTGCCATCCGAGGCCGATGCCATCGTGGCATGGGCCGCGTCAGAGCTGTCTGATCGGGACAAAACACAGACCGACATTTACGCGGAGTTCACGGCCAAGTGCCAAGCCTTGATGGCAGAGCATCGCGGCGAGCTGGAATTTGTCATTCCATCCTTCAGCGCGTTCAACCGGCATTCGATCAAACAGGCGCGCATGACCCGCCGTCTGGATCAAACCCGTGAGATCGTCGCGGTGCTGGCCGCAAAGCACGATGTCAAAGCCAGTGATGATCTGACGGCGATGACCGCCGAGATGATCAAATCGGTTGTCTTCTACATGATGGGCGACGCGGCTGACGGGCTTGCTCCGAAGCAGCTGAAGGAACTGGCGGACGCCTTCCGCTCTGCGCAAGCGGCACAGAACCTGTCCAGCACCCGCAAGGCCAAGGAGACAGCGGCGCTGCAAGAACGCCTGGGCGAAGCGGTGTCCACCGTCGCCCGCGCCAAGGGCCTGACTGCTGAAACTGCCGAGGCCATCAAAGCCGAAATTCTGGGGGTGACGAAGTGACCGATGTGACCGAAGCCTACACCGTGACCGCCGACGAGCTGCGCCAGTTCTACGAGCGCGCCGAGCAGCTGGCATCTGAGAAGAAGGACGTGGCTGAACAGGAAAAAGAGCTGTTCGCCGAGGCCAAGGGCCGGGGGTACGACACCAAGGTCATGCGCCGCGTCATCGCCCTGCGCAAACGCAAGCCCGATGAGATCGCCGAGGAAGAGTCGATCATCGAAATGTATAAATCAGCTCTGGGGATGCAGTGATGGTGGCGATCGCCAAACAGGGTCCGCCCGCTCCGAACGTAAAGCCGAAGACCGAACTGCAGCGGCTTCGTCACATCGAGCGCTTGGCAAAATGGGCGGTGGAGCGTGAGGCGGCGCTGTCTGTAGCAGAAGGCCGGTCGAACGTGCTTCGCCTTTTCGCCGAAGAGGTTCGAAATGTATAAATCAGCTCTGGGGATGCAGTGACATGGCCGTTTTCGAAGAGACCTTCGCTATCCCGCTGCGGACTTGGGTGCTTTTGACGCCAGCTGCGATCGCGGCGGGGCGTTTGCAGTGCCAAGGCCCCTACGAGGTTCACATCAGGGCCAATCAAAGCGGTGTCACGGCGCCGACTGATCTCAAAGGCTCTTTGCTGTTGCGGCCATTCGAGGGACAGACCGCAGATCGCACAGTGGCAATGACTTGGCCGGGCGGCGTTGCGGGTGGCACCACCGCGTTCTTGTGGGCCTACAGCCTTTCAAATTCTGCGGTGTCGGTCAGCTATGCGTGACGCACTTTCGGCCCTTTTGTGGGGCGGGTTGCGCCCTGCGGCGGGCGGGGGCGGTGTGGTTGCCGACATGGCGACCAGCTTGCAAACCGCGCAGGCAATCGGGATGGCGACTGTCAACTCGAACGTTCCCATCACGGTTGGGGCGTGGAACGCGAAGCATATGTTCGTGGTGATGGATCGGGTCGCGACCGTCACTTCAGTAGCCCCAAACAGCGCCCAAGTCGCAACTGTCGCGGCCTTCACCGACGGCGTCACCGGCACGGTGTTTCCGATTGGCACGCCCTATTGGGCCAACGGCGCGATGATTGACCCCTACATCGCGGATGGCGGGACACAGGGCTTTGATGGCCTGCTGGCGGTCAGCAATGGCACAAGCCAAGTCGCGGCGGTATCTGGCTATGCGCATGGATCAAATGCCGATCCTTCGCTTGCGCCAATCTCTTTCAACCCCAGCACGCCCCCCTTCACGCTGGTCAAATCCGTGCGTAAAGCGGGCATGACGGACCCCGGCGCGTGGCGGCACTTTGATGACCTCGTAGCCATTCACTTTGTCAGCGCCATTCCCAAGGTCGGTTCGGTTCCGCCCGGTGTTTCAGACCTCAACAAGTCCTCCTTTCTCGATTGCAACGCCAACACTCGGATCAAGGCGGTTTTGGGGCCGGGCTTTGCCTATTCAGCAGGGATGCCGACGCTGGCGACATGTCTGGCCTCCAACTATTTCCGGGCCTTGCAGCCCTACTGGACGCGATCCGGCGAGGTGCGTCGCCGCATGATGATCGTAGACACTGACTTGTCGGGCACCGGCTATTCAGGCGGGACGGGCGGCTACGGCGTCACATGGTCCGATTTCTTCGCTGCGATGCTGGCCGAGGGTGAAAACGCGGCCAACCAGACCAATCTGAACACGGCTTTTGAAATGGCGCTGGCATTTGGGGCGCAGCTGGTCGGCCTCTACAATCGCGGCGATGATCGTCAGGGCGGCGCGGGTCAAAATGATGGACACAAGCAGTTCGCCATGTTGTTCGGCATGGCCTATTCAGGTGTGGCCGGGCTACTGACCAAGGCTTTGGCGATCCAAGGCAACGTGACCAATCAGCAATATTGGATGACCGCAGGGCAAGAAGGCGTTGCCACGAAATGGCCGGGCAACCACTTTGTACTTGATACCGCCGTGATGGCCGAACACATCGGCAGGCCAGCTTGGGCGCACAGCGTAGCGGCGTTTGTTCCGAACCGCATCAACACCACGCATAATGCCGACTACGAGTACACAGCAGGTGCAGGCAGCTTCCCCGAAATGCTCAACATCATGCTATTGAAAGCGGGGCCGGGTGGGCAGGATGGGTCGCAGGTCATCACGCGCAATCTGGGCATGATCGCGGCCAACAACGACGCTGCACCCGTGGCCTACAACGACCTATATCGGACGCTGAACACCAACGCTCTGACGGTGTCCAGCATCGACCCAACGCTGGCGCGCCACGTCGCATACCACGACGACAGGCGGGCGGGTTGTGCTGTTGCCAAGTGGACCGGCGCACCGGAAAGCTTCACGCCCGACGCGAACCAAGGCTCGTATCTGGCCGCAATCTCGCAAGGGTTCTCGTGGAATCTGACCAACGCGGGGGGCGTGACGGAAACCGTTCTGCAATGGGCAATCGAATATTCCGAGGATCAAAAATTCTGGAAAAGCGTTGCCAGCCCCGCAATTTCAGGGACGCAAACAGGCCTGCCACAGCGGCTGTTGTATGTCCGCTGGCGCAGGCGGTCTGCTTCCGGTTGGGGGCCATGGTCGGTCAACCATCCGCGTCAGACCAACACAGGAACGACACGTCTTACCGTCACTCCGACAGGCACCACAGTATCGGTGCCGCAGGCGATCACTGGGCAGGATCTCTATGTCCAGAAATATCCCAACTGGCTGGGCAACTTCTTCGTCGTCGCGCCTGCAATTCTTTCTGCCGATAACCCCTATCTATATGTCTCGCGCGGCGATGTGGGCAATGAAACTGGCCTGACGTGGACCTATGATCTTGTCGTCAACGGCGTCACGGTGCTGGCGGGCGTCAGCGATTTCAACGCTGGCATCGTGCGCAAGGCGGCTTGGGCAGGCCTGCCTTGTTATGCGGTGGTGAAGAAATTCGACGGTGTTACGAACACATCGGCGAATACCTCGACAGTCACCATGCCAAGTGTCGGCGGAACCAAAGGCTTGTATCGGCCCATCGGCGCAGTTGGGGCGCTTCCGGTCAACCTCACCCAGCTTTGGGGTTCCGGTTCAGAACTCACCTATCAAGCGTCGAGCGTGTCCGACATCCGCCCTGTCGCGCGGATGGCAACCAATGCCACGGCAGCAGCACGGCTTTGGACGCTGGATGAATTGCTCCCCATCGGCTACCTTAACAATGTGGCGGAAGGCGAAATCCAAGCGGAGGTGCAGTACGGCATTTCCAGCGGCGCGAGCAACCAGTTCAACGATTTTGTTATTCGTGCGACCGGAGCGAACGCGGCAGCGGCCAATGGCTACGTCCTTAAATTTGGCGGCAGCGGCACTAACCGCCAGATCCAACTTTGGCGCTATGTCGCAGGCGTAGGGACGCAGCAAACCATGGCCTACACGGGCGGACCCGGCACTTCGCTTGTGCTGCCGAAGCCCATCGGGAACGTCTCTGCGGCTGGGCCGTCTCGCATCCGCTTCGATTGGCGCATGTCGGGCGGCAGCTTGATAATCCGCGCTAAATTCTGGTGGGAAAGCGATGACCCCGAAACCTACCCATCCACAGAACCCGCCGCGTGGCAAATCACCTATACCGACGCCGCGCCACTGGCATCGGGCGCGCTTGGCCTTGGCCTGCGGAACTCCGCAAACGACCGCGATTTGTTCTGGATGGGTATCGGCGTCGGGGCAACTGAAACCGCGCCCACGCTATGACAGGCTGGTGGATCATCCCCGCCGTGATTGGCGGATTTAGCCTTTGGCTTTCAGCATTGTCGGAGCTTGTCCAATGACCGAGATGCTGACCGAAAAGCAGTGGGCGGCGGCGCGCGCGGCGGCGATGGCGTCGATCCCGGCCGAGGTGCAGGCGCATGGCTTGCCCTCTGTGCTGCTGCCCTATCAGGCTCGCACGGTGTCGCTGCTGGACAGCGCTTGCCCGGTGTTGTTTGTCGAGAAATCGCGCCGGATCGGGCTGACTTGGGCGCTCGGGGCCTATGCTGTGCTGCGCGCGGCGCGGCAGAAATCGGCGCGCGGTATGGACGTGATGTATATCTCGTATTCGCGCGAGATGACCCGCGAGTTTATCGACGTGTGCGCGATGTGGGCCAAGGCGTTCAATTCCGCAGCCGGTGCTGTCGAGGAAGTGCTGTTTGACCAGGACAGCGAGGACAAGGCGATCAACGCCTTCAGGATCAAGTTTGCCAGTGGCTTCGAGATCATGGCACTGTCGTCGGCTCCGCGCGGGCTGCGCGGCAAGCAGGGTTGCGTCATCATCGACGAGGCGGCGTTTGTGGACGATCTGCCCGCGCTCCTCAAATCCGCGATGGCGTTCACCATGTGGGGCGGGCAAGTCGTGGTCTGCTCGACGCATCTGGGCGCAGAGAATGAGTTCAACGTCCAGATCCAAGACATTCTGGGTGGTCGGTCGAATTATGCCCATATGGCGATCACGCTGGATCAGGCGCTGGAGCAGGGGCTTTACCGCCGCATCGCGCTTGTCACGGGCGAACAGTGGACAGCCGAGGCTGAGGCGCAATGGCGCGAGGGCGTGATCAACCGCTACCGCGACAATGCCGACGAGGAGCTTTACTGCGTGCCGTCGCTGTCATCAGGGGCATGGTTGCCGGCACCGCTGATTGAGGCGCGGATGACGGTACAGACGCCGGTGCTGCGGCTGGAACTGCCAGCCGGTTATATGTTCGCGTCGCGGCTTGATCAGGCCTCGCTTATGGCGCCGTTCATGGAGGCTTTGCGCGCCCAGCTCGCCGCACTGGATCTGACACCGCAGTTTGCCTTTGGCTTCGACTTTGCCCGCGTGGCTGACCTGACAGCCGGTTCTTTAATGGCCATTGAACAGCGCCTTAAACGCCGCGAAGTGCTGGCCTTCGAGTTGCGCAATGTGCCGGGTGTCGAGCAGAAGCTCATTGTGCGGACCATCCTGAGCCATGTCCGTTCCCGCCTGATCGGTGCGGCCTTCGACGCCACCGGCATGGGTTGGACGGTCGCTGAAGATATGGGCCGCGAGTTCGGGTTGCGGGAAGACCCTGAAGGCGCGGGCATTGTCATCGCGGTGAAGTTTTCCGAGGAATGGTACCGCCTGCACATGCCGCCGCTGAAGGTGGCGTTTGAAGATGACATGATTGCCCTGATCGCCGATGCCGAGCACCTGAGCGATATCCGGGCAATCAAGCTGGTCCGAGGCATCGCCCGCGTGCCTGCCCTGCGCGAAGGCACCACCGGCAAGAAGCGCCACGGCGACCATGCCATTGCCGTCGCACTGGCGCATTGGGCCAGCCGCATGCGGTTTGTCGAATACGGCTATCAAAGCGTGCCGCGACCCAATGCACCCGCAAATCCGACCGATTACAGCGATCTACCCAACGAAGACGACAGCGGCGGCGGCTATCGCTCGCCCCTTGGCGCTGGCCTAAGAGGAAGCATCTGATGAAATCCCCGACTCTGCTGGATGCCTATGGCCGTCCTATCGAACGTACAGCGCTCACCCAAGAGCTGACGGGCGCGACCTTGGGCGGCGTGCGCAGCCCAATCTCGGGCTATCCGGGCGATGGGCTCAACCCCGTGCGGCTCGCCAACATCCTGCGCGAAGCTGATGTTGGTGACCCCATTCGCTATCTAGAGCTGGCCGATACCATCGAGGAGCGCGATCTGCATTATCAGGGCGTGCTTGGCACCCGCCGCCGCGCTGTCAGCCAGATCGAAGTGAAGGTCGATGCGGCCTCGGACGCGCCCGAACATGAAAAACACGCCAAGCTGATCCGCGATTGGCTGCAGCGCGACGAGCTGCAGGAAGAGATGTTCAACATTCTCGACGCAGTGGGCAAAGGCTACAGCTTTACGCAAGTGACCTATGACCACTCGGAAGGCCAGTATCTGCCGCGTCTCGAACGGTGGGACCCGCGTTGGTTCCGTTTCGATCGGCGCGATCTGACCTCGCCGATGGTTCTGACTGAGAACGGGCAGGAGGAACCTCTGAAACCCGGCAAGTGGATCTTCGCCCGCATGCAGGCGAAATCGGGCCTCCCCATGCGTAGCGGCATTGCACGGGGTGCGGCTTGGGCTTGGATGTTCAAAGCCTTCAGTCAGCGCGACTGGGCGATCTTCAGCCAGACCTATGGCCAGCCGGTGCGTGTCGGCAAGTTTGGCCCCGGTGCGTCAGACCAGGACAAGGCCACACTGTTTCGGGCGGTGGCCAATATCGCGGGCGATTGCGCAGCGATCATCCCCGAAAGCATGTCGATCGACTTCATTGAAAGCGGCAATGTCGGTGCCGGTCACAGCATGTACAAAGAGCGCTGCGACTGGATCGATATGCAGATCTCGAAAGCGGTCTTGGGGCAGACCGCCACCACCGATGCCGTCACAGGCGGGCTGGGTTCCGGTGCCGAGCATGGCGACGTGCGCAGAGACATCAAGCGCGCCGATGCGCGCGCGCTGGCGGCAACCATCAACCGTGACCTCGTGCCAATCTGGATACAGATGGAGTTTGGCCCGCAGACCGCCTATCCGCGTCTGCGCATTGAGGAGCCGGAAGAGGAAGATCTTAAGGCACTGGCGGATGCCTTGGGGCCGCTGATCGATCGTGGCCTTGAGGTCGAACAGGCGACGATCCTCTCCCGTTTCGGGCTGCCAGAACCCAAACCCGGAGCTAAATTGCTCCGACCAGAGGGCGCGGGTGCAACCCCAACCGACCCGAACGATCCGAATTCAAAAATTAAACGGGTTCTAGACGTTTTTAAACGGGTTGAGCCTCATTCAGCGCCAACGCCCGCCCTTCAAGCGGAAGGGGCCTTAGCGGGCAAAAAACAGGGGTGTTCTGCCGAGGAATTACTGACCGATCAGATGGCTCTGGAGGCCGGTCCGGCAGTGGATGCCATGACTGACCGGATCAAAGCCATGTTTCAGTCGGCAACCAGCTTCGACGAGCTGCGCGCGATGCTGACCGAGGGGTTTGACCAGGTACCGCAAGCCGCACTGGCAAAGGTGCTGGCAGAGGGGTTCATGGCAGCAAATTTGGCGGGGCGGATCGACGTTGAGGAGGAGAGTGATTGACCGTCCTTAGCACAAGTTTCGGATCGCCATTCCCCGAGCAGGTAGCGGCGCTTCGGCTGCGTTTGGGCAATCAACTCCCGACCCAAGCTTGGGACGATCTGCGCCATGCCGAACATGACCGCGCATTTGTCATCGCCGGAGCCATGAAAGCCGATCTGCTCGCAGACATTGCTGGGGCCGTCGATCGCGCTGTGATCGAACACCGGTCCTTCGATCAATTCCGCGAAGAGTTTCTTGCGACCGCCGAGAAGCACAACTGGCGGGGCTGGACAGGCGATACCACCGAAAAGGGCCGCGCTTGGCGTGCCCGCGTGATTTACCGCACCAACATGGCGACGTCCTATGCAGCGGGCCGCATGGCGCAGCTGGTGGACGGCAATTTCAAATTCTGGGTCTACAAACATGGCAACGCCGTCGAGCCCCGTCTCCAGCACTTGGCTTGGGACGGCATTGCGCTGCCACCGGATCATCCCTTTTGGGAGACCCATGCACCCCCGAACGGCTGGGGCTGCACTTGCCGTGTTCGGGGCGCAAATACGCCGGCAGGTATTCTGCGGGCCAAAGGTGATCCGAATAAGGCGCTGCCTGATGGTTGGCAGTCGCCTGACCCGAAGACGGGCGCACCGCGCGGCATCGACAAGGGCTGGGATTATGCGCCGGGGGCAAGTGTTTCGCCGCTGATCACCAAGATGGTGCCAAAGCTGGAAATCTTGCCGCAGCGGTTGGCGACAGATCTGATGAAGAGCTGGGCGGAATCTGAGAGTTTCGCAGCTTGGCTTGCAGATCCAAAAGGCGCTTGGCCGCTGGTGAAAATATCCGCCGACGATGCTTTGGCAATAGGCGCAAAGGCTCGGGTGGCTTCTCTCACCTCAGCATCGGTCGAAAAGCAGCGTGGAAGACATGGCGAGTTGAAGGCTGAGGAATACCTCGCGGCACAGCGCGTCGTGGATCAAGCCACGGTTCGCCTTACCGATACCGACCCAAAAACCGGAACGACGAGCCGGATTTTCATTCTGGAATTGCCGACAGAGGACGCGGGCGGCTATGTGCTGGTTGTGAAAGCGACCCTGACAGGGGAGGGATTGTTTGTGACCAGCATGCGCCGCCTGTCACGTGATCAATATCGGCGGGATGAGGAGATCAATCGCTTGCTTGAGGATCGGCAACGACCGAAGCCCGCTGACTGAATGAAATGAGGCGGCACCTGGGCCGCCCCTTGGGTCTTGCGCGGTGGGCTCCCGTTGCCACCGACGGAACTTTTGGACCCCAGGTCGGTCCTCAGCGAATGCCGGGAATTTGCCGCAACACCTTGAGAGTAATATAGTCATGTTCACCGTGGAAATCAACGACACCGAAGTCTTGGCGGCTCTGGACCGGGCCACCAGCGTTTTGACCGATGCCACGGCGATGATGAACGCGATCGGTGACTTTCTGCATGGCCAAGTGGAAGATAGGTTCCAGACGCAAGCGGGGCCGGATGGCACGGCGTGGGCACCGCGTTCAGCCGTCACCTTGAAAAGTTACGAGCGGCGCAAGCTGAAATTCGGCGGTATCTTGCATCTGAGCGGGCAACTGAGTGGCAATATCTTCCACGACTATGACGCGGAATCGGTGCGGGTCGGCTCTCCCGAACCTTGGGCCGCCGTGCAGCAATTTGGCGCAGCGCAGGGCGCGTTTGGGGCGTTCATGGGCAAGGACAAGCTGGGGCGCGATCACTTCCACCATCTGCCGTGGGGTAACATCCCGGCGCGGCCGTATCTCGGATTTTCAGACGAGGATCGAGAAGGCATCATTGCCATCGTGACCGAGACGATCGCCGCCGCGCTAGAGGGTTGACCGCCATCCTGAAGCCATGCAGGCTTTGACGAACGGATCAACCGCGCCTCCCTACACACCGTTGTAGGTTATTCGGTTTTGCCCCCGCCGCTATAGTTGCGGCATGACAAAAACATCCCGCCCCCTTGTCGCCCTTGCTGCGGCCATTGATCTTCCCGACAGCGCCGACGCGCCGGAATGGGTGCATCTGTTGCCCGCCGCAGCCGGTGAAATCCAGACCTATGACGGGCGCGGCCCTTACAAGGTGGCCGATCTGGCCACGTTGATCACCGCGTCGATGCAGTCTGAACGCGGCATGCCGATTGATGAGAACCATGCGACCGATCTCGCAGGTATCAGGGGCGGTGCCGCTCCGGCCCGTGGCTGGATCACTGAACTTGAAGCCCGCGCAGACGGACTTTGGGGCAAGGTGCGCTGGACCAATGCGGGCAAGGAGTTGATGTCCGACCGCGCCTATCGCGGCATCTCCCCGGTGTTCAACCACACCTCTGACAACGTCATCACGCGGGTGCTGCGCGCCTCGCTGACCAACAAGCCCAATCTGATGGGCCTCACTTCCCTCAACACGGAGACCTCCGACATGAACCTGGCAGCCATTGCCAAGGCCCTCGGCCTTGGTGACGACGCATCCGAGGAGGCGATTGTCGCCGCCATCGGCAAACTGAAGCCTTCCGGCGATCTGCCCGCGCTGCAAAGCGCCATGACCGAGATCGGCGTGGCGCTTGGCGTTCAGGGCGGCGACGCGGCTGCAATCCTTGCGGCGGCACGTGCGGCCAAAACGACCGACGGCAGCATCACCGCTCTGCAGGCCGAGCTGACCACTGTGACAGGCAAGCTGACCGCGCTGCAGACCGAAGGTGCCACCACCAAGGCCACCACCTTCATCGACGGCGAAATCGCCAAGGGTCGTGTCGGCGTGAAGCCATTGCGCGAGCACTACATCGCGATGCACGCCCAGGACGCCGCGCGCGTCGAGAAAGAGATCAGCGCTCTGCCGATCCTCGGGCTGACGGGCCAGCTTTCTCAGGTGGCCCCCGGCTCCACCTCTGAGATCACCGCGTTGAATTCCGAGCAGCTGCAGGTCGCAGATCAGCTGGGCATTCCGCATGACAAGTTCCTCGCCTCGCTGAAGGCCGATGCCAAAAAGGATGCAAACTGATGGTTGCCTTGACCGATAACCGCTCGACCAAGCAGATGGCCGCTGGCGACCGCTCTGGCCTGCTGGGCGCGAACCAGACGATCTACGCCGGTGCGATCCTGATGCGCAATGCCGCAGGGCAGCTGATCAAAGGGGCCACCGCAACCGGTTCGTTCGGCGCGGGCCGCGCAGAAGCGCCCGGTGTCAGCACCACCGCAGGTGTTACGCCACAGACCTTCCGCGAGGGGGTGTTTCAATATGCCAACTCGGCAGCCGGCGATCTGATCGCCATCGCCGATATCGGCACGGTTTGCTACATCGTCGATGATCAGACGGTCGCAAAAACCAGCGGTTCCGCCACCCGCTCGCCCGCAGGCACCGTCGTTGATGTGGACGCCAATGGTGTCTTCGTCCGCTTCGACGAAGCCCTCACCCGCGCCCAGCTTTCGTAAGGATCACAGACATGCTGATTACCAATACCTCGCTTCAGGCCCTGCGCGTCGGTTTCAAGACCGAATTCCAAGGTGCCTTCGACGCCGTTCCGAAGATGAAAGATCGGGTGGCTAAAACCGTCAAATCGACCACCGCGATGAACACCTATGGCTGGCTGAAAAGCCTGACCGGCATGCGCGAATGGCTCGGGAACCGTCTGGTCGATAACCTTTCGGAAGCCTCCTACACCATCCTCAACAAATCCTTCGAGAAGACCATCGGCGTCAACCGCGACAATATCGAAGACGACAATCTGGGCATGTATTCCGACGGCTTCACCATGATGGGTGATGGGGCGGGCCGCCTGCCGGAAGAACTGGTCTGGGGCTTGCTGAAAGCCGGGTTTGCGACCAACTGCTGGGATGGTCAATACTTCTTTGACACCGATCACCCGGTTCTGTTGGCCGATGGCACGATGGGCACTTATGCAAACACCGATGGTGGCGCGGGCCAGCCTTGGTTCCTGATCTGCAGCAAGCGGCCGATCAAACCGATCATCTATCAGGAGCGCAAAGCCCCCAACTTTGTCTCCAAGGACAAAGAAACCGACGACAATGTGTTTGACCGCAAAGAGTATCTCTACGGCGTCGATATGCGCTGCAACGTCGGCTACGGCCTGCCGCAGCTGGCTTGGGGCTCCAAGCAGACCCTGAATGCCGCCAATTATGAGGTCGCCCGTGCTGCGATCATCAACATGAAAGCGGACGGTGGCGGGCCTCTGGGCTTGATCCCGGATCTGCTGGTCGTTGGGGCAACCAACGAGGGTGCTGCACGCGGCATCGTCCAGTCGCAGCTGGTGAATGGTGGCGAGAGCAACAAATGGGCTGGCACGGCGGAAGTTCTGCTCTGCCCGTGGCTCTGAACGCATCGGTTTTATCAGAGGGGGCGGTCAGGCCCGCCCCCTTCATCAAGCCGAAAAGCCAATAGGAGCACACCGTGGCCAACGCGAAACCCAAGACTGAAGAGAACAAACCGCCTGTCACTGGCCCAGTAGCAGAAGCCCCGAATGGCGCAGACGCGGGCGCTGTCACTGGCGACGGCACGGGAACAATATTGCCTGAGATTGGGGCGGCGGATGCCCCGGCGCAACGCAAAGGCGCAGGCTTGCTTGACCCCGATGCGCCCTCGGATCAGCTGACCACCGCGACGATCATCGTGCGGGGCCCCGCAAAAGGGCGCTGGCGCATTGGCCGCCACTTTGGCCCCGAGCCGGTTTCGATCCCTGAGGCCGATCTGACGTCCGAGCAGAAGTATGCGCTGGCGAATGATCCCGAGCTCTTGGTCCAGCTGATCGACCCGACCTACTGAATACCGAGCGAAAGGATCAATCGCGAACCTGAAGGGCAACCGGGGCCGCACCAGAAACCCCGCCTCAGGCGATCCGAGTAGGCCCCTCGTCGGGCGAGAGACGATGCAACGGGGGAAGATGACCGAGACAGGCCGGAGAGACGGTCACCGCTTAACCGTCAACCTCAAAGGATGCTCAATGCACCGTATCGTCACTCTACCGATGTTTGCGTTTGCTCTGGCCTCTGCCGCGTGGGCAGTGGCCGCCACGTTCGTTTGCGATCTGGTGGTCCGTTTCGGCTTCCTCGTGCGTGAGGTGACGGTCTGGGCCATCGATTATATCCCGCGCCTTGCCCAGCACGAGAAACCCGCACGCCGGATCGGGATGGCCGCAACGGCCTTGAACGGTCGCCAAGTCGGCGGTGTGCGCGTCCACGGCTTTCTAGGCCGTCCGGCTGTGCAGATGCTCGCCGGCTAATTTCCAATCGCTTTGGCCGGGGCGGTTTCTGATCGCCTCGTGCCAGCCCTTTGCGGGGTAGAGCAGCGGCAGCTCGTCTGGTTCATACCCAGAAGGTCGCGGGTTCAAGTCCCGCCCCCGCAACCAGTTTCCCAAACGAGGTGTGCCCGTGACCTATGCGACCCAAGCCAATTTGATGGAGCGTTTCGGCGAAGCGATGCTTGTCTTGCTGACAGATCGCGCGGACGTGGCTACTGGCTTGGTCGACGCAACGGTGATCGCACGGGCTTTGACCGACACCGACTCCCTGATCGATGGCTATCTGGCGACCCGTTACATTCTGCCGTTGTCCGAGGTGCCGCCGCTGGTGCTGGATCTCGCGTTGCAGATCGCGATCTACAAGCTGCACATCAATGCGCCGGATGAAAAGATCAGCGAAGACTACAAAACCGCCCTGAAGATGCTCGAAAAGATCGGCAGCGGCGCGATGCGTATTCAGGCGGCAGGCATCGAGCCCGCCACATCCGGTGCGCAAGGCGTGCAGATCGTGGACCGCGAGCGCCCCTTCACCGCCGAAAACATGAAGGGCTTCATCTGATGGATGTGGACCTGATCATCCAGCGCCTGAAGGATCGTGTGCCGGATCTGGGTAACCGCGTAGCCGGGGCGGCTGAATTTGCGGCCCTTGCGGCTACGGGCAAGCGCCCGCAGACGATGCCCGCCGCCCATGTGGTGCCGACCGGGATCGTGGGCAAACCGATGCAGCCCCAGATTGGGATGTATATCCAGAAGGTCGAGCGTCTGTTCTCGATCATCCTGTCCTTGCGCGCCGCCGATGCTTCCGCCTCCCGCAGTCTGACGCCTGCCGCAGATATGATCGAGTCGATCATCACAGCGCTCGCGGGCTGGGAGTTGGGCGAGCGGATCGGCGTGATGATCTTCCAGCGCTCCACCCTCGTTGATGCGGGCCAAGGCGCGCTGACCTACGAGCTTTCGTTTTCCCTGTCTGACCAACTCAGGATCATCCCATCATGAAAAAGCCCATCGCCGCCCCGGCCGTTGCCGAACAGGAAGCCCCGCCCATGCCGATCCCGCCGCATGGCGGCAGTTTTGTGCTGAATGAGCAGGACAATACCCTGACCCATGTGCCGCTGCCGGTACCAGAGCCAGAGGCCGTTGAAGGGGCCATTGAAACCCCCGTTAAATCCGATCCTGAGGAGGCCCGCTGATGGCTGATCGTTACACCCGCCGCTCTGCCATCCTTGCCCGCCCCGAGGCGGTCTATGGCACTGCCGAGACGGCGTTCGTGGCCACCGATGGCATTCTGCTCGCGGCACCGCCGAGCTTTGTCATCGAGCCTGACAACGTCCCACGCAATCTCGTGACACCTTGGATGGGCAATTCTGAAGAACTGCCCGCAACGCGGCGCGCCAAGCTGAACTTCAAGGTTGAACTGGTCGGCTCCGGGGCTGCTGGGACACCACCCGCATGGGGCAAGTTGCTGCGCGGTTGTGGCTTTGCAGAGACCATCGTGGCCGCCAACCGCGTTGAATACGCCTTCATCAACTCTGGCTTTGAGGGGCTGACATTCCGGTTCTTCCGCGACGGGGTGCGCTATCTGACCCGTGGTGCGCGCGGCACGGTGAAACTTGATCTTTCGGCCTATGCCATTCCGACCGCAGATTTTGAATTCTGGGGCTTTGATGTGCAGGCACTGAGTTCGGCTTTGCCCGCGATTGACCTCTCGGCGTTTCAAACGCCGCAAGTGGTCACCACGGAAAACTCGGGCGACATCCTGATGGGCGCGACCCTTACTGCCGGTGCAATCGCAGGCGGTACGTCTTTGTCGTCGAAAGGCATCATGTGGGACGTGGGCGGCAAACTGGCTCACCGTAAGCTGCTGGGCGGCGAGAAAATTGCCATCACCGATCGTGCGGTCAGCGGTCAGATGACGGTCGATCTGTCGGACACTGACGAGATCACTTGGCGCACCGACATCAACGCGGTGTCGCTGACCACGCTGGGCTTTAACCATGGCAACGCGGCGGGCAAGCGCATCGGTGTGTTTGCGCCCCGTGTCCAGCGCACCAATCCGCAGGCGATTGATGACGATGGCAGCATCATGATCAGCACCGATCTGCGGGCTTTGCCGGGTGTGACCGGAGCGCCCGAACTCACCATCATCGCGCGGTGATCGGCATGGAAAAGACTGACGAACTGGCCGCGCTCTTCCCCGAAATCCGCACCGAGAGCATCGCGGGCAAGACGCTGTCGGTCCCGAACCTCAAAGTGCGCCAGCTGACGGCCTTCGGAAAAGCGTCCGAGGCCTTCATGCCGCTGATCGTTACCGCAGACTACATGGCGGTGCTGACCCATCACACCGAAGCCGCCTGTCAGGCGGTCTCGATCGTCACCGGCGCGGAAGTGGCGTGGCTGATGGATCTCGATCCAGACGACATGCTGCGGCTGATCTCGGCGGTCTATGAGGTGAACTTTGATTTTTTCGCCCGCCGCCTGTTGCCAGCGGGCGCGGCAGCGGGCGAGCGAATGATGGCGCTGATGATCAACTTAGCTGGGGAGAAGCCTTCGCCTGGCTTATCCGACGCGGACACAGCCTCGCCGAAGTTGGCGATCTGACCATCGCGGCGCTTGGCGCGCTGTCGGCTGGGCATATCGCCCAAGACGCCAAGGACGACGCCCGCGCCATTGCGGCGATCAGTTTTGCTGTGACGCGCGACAGCCAGCAGGTCGCGAATTGGCTGCGCAACACCACCAACCCCAAAGCCTCACATCGGGGCGACCATGACGGTGCTTTGCACTGCCTTTGAGCCTGAGGAGGGCCGCTGATGGATATGACCGCCGCAATGGAACTCCGGGTCAAGAATGACCAGGCGAAGGCCGCGCTGGCGGCGACCAAGGCTGATCTGAAAGGCGTGGGGGAAGCTGCGAAGGAAGCCTCAGTCGATGGTGCGAAACTTGGCCCCGGCCTATCAGCGGCGGGCAATCAGGCATCTGCCGCAGTCGCAGCACTTGAGGCTAAGCTGGAAGCCCTGCGGGCCAAACTGATGAGCGTGACTGCGGCGGAAGTATCGGCCCAGCAGCAGACTGCTGCCCTAGCCGCCCGCATCCTCGAATTGGAGGCCCGTCTGGGCAGGGGCGGACGCGGCGGCAGTGGAGGTACTGGGGCGGCTGGTGCAATGGGCAACCTTGTCGCACAGTTCAACGACATCGGCATGATGATGGCGGCGGGGCAAAATCCGTTCACACTCGCCATCCAGCAGGGCTCTCAAATCACCCAAGTGATTGGCCCGATGGGAACTAGCGGGGCAGTCAAGGCGCTTGGTGCGTCCTTCATTCAGATGCTGAGCCCAATCAACCTGGTGACCTATGCGGCCATCGCAGCTGGAGCGGCACTTGTTCAATGGCTGTTCAGTACCAAAGAAGAGGCCAAGTCTGCCGAAGACGCCATCGCCGATCTCGAAAAGGCGGTCGGGCAATATGCCAAGAGCGCGGGGCAGTTGACCAAGCCTGCAGAAGAAATTGCGAAACAGTATGGCCATATGGCGGATGAAGCCGAGCGGGCATTCGCCGCAATGGCCAAGGCCGACGAACGCAACGCGATCAGCAAGCTGAGGGTCGGTGTGGAAGAAACCACTGGCAGCCTGCTCCGGGCGGTCACCGCGCGCGATGCGCTGCTGGGTGGTAATCAGGGCGGCAAGTTTCTACTCGCAGAAGACTTCGATCTGACCAAAAGTGCGGCCCACTCGTTGCTTCTGGCATTGGAGGCATTGAGCGAAGCAAAGGGGCCAGAGGCGCAGGCGCAGGCCGCATTGCGTGTCGTCAATGCACTCGACGCGGCCCGCGATAGCGCCGGAGATCTGCCACCCATTCTGGAGACAGCCTATAGCACAATGGCCGGACTCGCTGAGCAAGCGGCGTCGATCTTGGGAACGACGGATGCGGTGACCCGCGCGACCTTTGATTGGGCCGGTGCCGTCGATGAGGCGCGCAGTGCAATGGCGGCACTAGTCGCATCCGCTCCTGGCAGCGGTTGGCTTGCCGGGGCAATCGGGGATGCATCCACGCTGGCGGGCACACTTTGGGAAGCGGCACGCGCAGCAGCGGCGGCGCGCGGCGGCGCTGTCGTGAATGCCAATCCAAGCGTGGGTCCGGGGTTTGAAAATGGCGGTCGTGGTGGCAACACCCTTCCCCCGCCTGCCAAACCCGTGCTGACCCTTGACCAGCTGATCGTCAGAAACGCGCCTAAGGCCACTGGTGGCGGCGGCGGTGCGGCCAAGATCGACCCCGACAGCTTCAACGCACTGACCAAGGCGGCGGAGGATGCGCTCGCAAAGCTGGAAAGCGCCGTCGCGGGCATCCACGAGAAGGTCCGTCTTGGCCTGATGTCGACGGCCGAGGGCACCAAGGCCATCGCGTCCGCCAAGGATCAAGCCGCCAACAGCATCGCGGATCTGATCCCCAAGCTGGAAAAGGTGGCCGATGCGGCAGGGCCGAAGGCAGCAGCTGCAGTTGCCAAATGGCGGGCTGAGGTCAAAGGCCTCGTCGGTGATTTGAACGAGGCGAGCGCGGGTCTGGCGGATAAGCTCTCGTCGAACTTCGAGAAGGGCTTTGCCGATTTCCTGTCTGGGGCCAAAAAAGGCAAGGCCGCGATGGCCGACTTCAAGAACTTCGTGATCCAGCAGCTGGCAGCGATTGCGGCGGAACGGTTCACACAGTCGATCATCACGCCGTTCATCGACAGCTTGGTGGGTGGCATCACGGGCGGTTTGTCGGGTGGCACCAGCGGCGGCACCGGCAGTCTGGGTCTGCCGCAGCCTTTTGCGCTCGGCGGCGTGCCGACCGGGCCGGGGATCAAGGCCTTCAGCAGCACCATCGTCAGCAAGCCCACCTTCTTCCCGATGGCGAAGGGCGCTGTTGTTGGCGAGATGGGCGAAGCTGGCACCGAAGGGGTGCTGCCGCTCGCCCGCGACGGCAGCGGCAGGCTCGGCGTGCGGGCCTCGGGCGGGGGCAGTGACGTGACCGTCAACGTGATCAACAACGCCAATGGCACCAAGGCCACCGCGACCGAGCGCTCGGATGGCAGCAGTCGCATCATCGACGTGATGATCGAGACCGTCGAGAGCACGATCGCGGGCAACTTGGCCCAAGGTCGTGGACCAATGTCGGACGCGCTTGGCAGCGCCTACGGCCTCTCACGGGTGGGCAAATAATGCGCCGCTGGCCCGATGTTTTGCCCACGCCCTCGATGCCCGGATTTGGGCTGTCGCCGGTTGATCCAGCCCTGCGCACCGATATGGAGGTCGGCGCGCAGCGCGTCCGCCGCATCACCTTTGCCCGCAATGATTTGGTCGATATGGCATGGGTGATGACCGACGCCGAATTTGCCGCCTTCCGCGCCTGGTGGAACGACGAGGCTTGGAGCCTTGCGGGCGACAGCGAGAACCTTGCCGCCTGGTCTTGGCTGAATGCGACGCGGGGCATCGGCACAGGCCTGTCGCCCGATGGTGTGATCGTTGACGGCCTTTTCGAGACGGCGGCTAATGGTTTGCACCATGCCGAACTGGCACTGCCGTTGGCAGAGGCCAACAAAACGGTGCTGTGCCGCGCTACCTTAAAAGCCGCAGGCCGGAATTGGGCGCGGCTCTCGTTCTTCGACCGCGCGGGGGTGCAGTGCTTCACCGACGTGGATCTGGCGAATGGGGTGCTCGGCCTGCAAAGCGGGCTGGTGAGCCGGGCACTGGAGCCGCGCGAGAACGGTTATTGGCGGCTGACCCTGACCGCCCCGGTCGCCAGCGGCGGCGGCACGCCTGCGATGCGGATCAGCGCGCTCTCGGCGTCGAACAACCCGAGCTACGCGGGCAATGCTGCTTGGGGCCTCGGGATCTCAGAAGTCGGCGCGCGCATGGTCACGGGTTTTGATCTGCATCTGCGCACCGGCAGCGATGGCAAGGCGCTTGGGGCCGCAGGCACAACGGCTTGGGCATTGATTCCGACCGCTGTCGGGGGCGGTTTCAAGTTCGTTGAAGGCCGGTTTAAGGGCGTGTTCAAAGCCAGTGCTGGCCCTGCGCTGAACTGGGATGTCACCGCCCAAATGGAGGTGCGCAATGCCTGATCCGACGCTCTCGGCTGCGATCCAAGAGGCTTATGCTTCGGCCCCGGTGAACCAGGTGATTTATCATACGCTGGAGCTTTGGCACCCGGCCTTCAGCCAACCGATCCGGGTTGTGCGCGACTTCAACGCTCTGGACGCCCGCATTGAGGTGACAGCTGCGCGTGATGCCGGAGCCATTGTCACCTTCGTCGGCTTCGCCTTTGACATCGTGCCGCCCGATCAGACCAGCACCGGCCTGCCGCAATGCACCATCGAGATTGATAACGTCAGCCAAGAGATACTGTCGCAGATCGATCTGGCCGTGGTCACCGCCCAACCGATCACGGCGACCTATCGCGCGTATCTGTCGGACACGCTCAGCATCGGCCCGGATAACAACCCGCCGATGGAACTGACGCTGATCACGGTCAACGCCAACCCGTTTCGGCTGAAGGCCACGGCGGGCTTCCCCGATCTGGTGAACCTGCGCTTCCCGAAGCTCGACTATGATCTGGAAACCTTTCCGGGGTTGCAACCATGACGCCGCATTGGGCGAGCGCCTACATCGGCATGGAATGGACCAGAGACGCCACTTGCTGGCATTTTTGCGCGCGGGTCTGGTCGGAACGCTTCGGCATCACCGTGCCTTTAATAGAGATCGATGGCGCCGATCCACGCGCCACGCGGCGCGAGCTTGCGCATTCGGCCGAGAAGCGCGGCTGGATCGAAGTGGTGTCCCCGGCCGAGGGCTGCGGCGTGATGATGGCGCAAGGGGCGCATCCTTGCCATGTCGGCATCTGGCTTGATTTGGGCGGCGTGCTGCACTGCGTTGAAGGCGCGGGCGCGATCTTCACCCCTGCCGAGCGGCTTGTTGATCTCGGCTACCGCATTGTGGGCTTCTATCGGCGGGGGACGGCATGAAGGCCCAATGCCTGACCATCTACAATCCGTTTGACCCACTCGGCAGCCGCGTTGTGCAAGAGGTTCGCCGCCCGCTGCGCCTGCGCCGTCTGGCCCCTCCCGGCTCGGCTCCCTGCATTGCCATCCTGAATGGCCGCCCGATCCTGCGCTCGGAATGGCGGCGTCGGATGCGGCCGGGCGATCAGCTGGTGTTCTGCATTCTGCCGCGTGGAGGCGGTGGCGGGCAGGGCGGCAGCAATCCTTTGCGCATGCTTCTGAGCATAGCACTCACGATCTTTGCGCCGCAGTTCGGCGCTCTGCTGCTCGGCCCGGAACTGGCAGGCACCGCGATCTTCGGCAGCTTCACCTGGGGCAATGCGGTCGGCATGGCAGCGATGCTGGTGGGCCAAGCCGCGATCAACGCCCTGATGCCGCTGCCAACGCCAAAGCAACTGCCTTCAGCTTCACCCACCTATTCCATCGGCGCGCAGGGCAATATCGCGCGCATCGAGCAAGCCATTCCGGTGCAATACGGCAGGCTATTGGCTTGGCCGGACTTTGCCGCCCAGCCCTATGCGGAATACGCAGGCAACGATCAGTATCTCTATCAGCTCTTGTGCCTTGGCTGTGGCGAGTTTGACATTGAGCAGATCCGCATCGAGGACACCCCGATCTCGAACTTTTCCGAGATCACTTACGAAGTCATCCAGCCGCATGGCCAAGTCACGCTGTTTCCGACCAATGTGATCTCCTCTGTCGAAGTGTCAGGGCAAGAGCTGCCGGGGCGCAAAACCGGCACCTATACCCGCTCGGGCACCATCATCACGGTCACCGAGACCGCCCACGGCCGCGCTGTTGGCCAAGCGGTGCAGCTCTCGACCACCACCGCCGATGCGCCGACCGAGATCTATGCCATCGCCACGGTGCCGACCGCCGACACCTTCACCGTCACAGCCCCCAGCGGCTCAGGCTCTGGCACGATGTATATCCGCACAGTGGTGGGCGGTATTGACGGCTTTATCGCCAGCGACGCAGGCACGCTCGCGCGCCGCCTTGCGGTGGATATCATCTGGCCGCTTGGGCTTTACGACGTCGACGGCAGCGGGAACCCGAAAGACATCAGCTCGCACCTGGTCATTCAGGCCCGCCGCGTCGACGACAACGGCCTGCCCACCAGTGCCTGGTACAACGTCATCGGCCAGATCGTCGGCGATCGCACCGTGACACCCAAGGCGATGTCCTATGATTGCAACGTGCCAGCCGGGGCAGGGCGCTACCGCGTCCGTGCCTACCGCATTGATGCAAAATCCACCGAAGCCAACACCGGCCACCAGATGATCTGGTCGGGCCTGCGCTGCTACCTCGCCGAGACCCAAGACTTCGGCAACGTCACCCTGATCGCGATGCGGATGAAGGCGACCAACAACCTTTCCGCCCAAGCCAGCCGCCGAGTGGGCGTGGTCTGCACGCGCAAGATCCCGGTCTGGAATGGCGTAAGTTGGTCAGCGCCGGTCGCCAGCCGGTCCATTGCTTGGGCCATCGCCGATGCCGCCCGCAATACAGATTACGGCGCGAACCTGCCCGATACGCGTCTTGATCTGGCAGCCCTCTTGGCGCTGGATGCGCTGTGGTCTGCTCGCGGCGATAGCTTCAACGGCCGCTTCGATTCCGCTGCCAGCTGGTGGGAGGCAATCTCCAAAATCGCACTGGTCGGACGGGCGCGCATCTTCATGCAAGGTGGCCGCTTGCGCGTCGTCCGCGATGGGCCGCAGACCCTGCCGGTGGCGCTTTATTCGATGCGCAACATCAAGAAGGGCTCGTTCTCGATTGACTATCTGCTGGCCTCTGAGCAGACCGCTGACGCGCTGGACCTCTCCTATTTCGACGAGGTGAAATGGTCACCGCGCCGAGTCAAAGCGGCTCTTGCGGGTAGCACTCTGGCCCGGCCGGTGAAGATGGAATTGTTCGGGGCCACCAACCGCGATCAGGTCTATCGCGAAGGGCTCTACCATGCGGCTGCGAACAAATACCGCCGCCGCATGGTGCATTTCGCTACTGAGATGGAAGGCTTCATTCCCTCGATCGGCGATTTGATCGCGATTCAGCATGACATGCCGGGTTGGGGCGCGCATGCCGAAGCCGTGGCTTGGGATGCCGCCACGCGCAGCCTGACCCTGACCGAACCGATGATCTTTGGCGCGGGCAGCTATTACATCGGCATGCGGACGGCAGCGGGTGGCGTCAGCGGACCTTGGTTGGTCACCGCTGGGGCAGCGCCAGAGATCGTGGTGCTGACCGATACGCCGGACATGACGCCTTACACCGGCTCTGACCGCGAGCGCACCCATGTGGTGTTCGGCAAAGCTGAGACATGGCGCACGCTCGCCAAGGTCACCGCGATCAAGCCGCGCGGGCTTTATGAGGTCGGCATTGAAGCGGTGACCGAAGATCCCTCGGTGCATACCGCCGACACTGGCGTCACGGCAGCACCTGTCCGAACCAGCAGCCTGCCGCGCGTCGTCACCATCCCCGTCGTAGGCGGTCTCATGGCCCGCCGCATCCCCGGCGACAACAGCCGCGCTGTGCTGGCATGGCGTCCCGCTGTGGGGGCGGAAAGCTACCAGATCGAAATGGCGTCCGGCATCGATCCTTTCGATCCGACCGTCACTTGGACGCGCACCGCCGATACCTCGGCCTCCAACTATGTCATCACTCTGTTCTTTGCCGCTCAAACCCTGATCCGGGTGCGCGGGATTGGCTTGGCAGCGGGGCCGTGGATGGCGGCCGCCTTGGGCACCCTGATCCCCGACATGTGGAACACCGACGCCACCGCGATGTGGACCACCAATGCAAACCCGATGTGGAGCAGCTAAATGACCGCACTTCCCGCCTCTTCCGACTTCACCGGCTCCAGCGTCACCGAGGGCCAGTTCAAAACCGCCCTGACCGGCTTGCGCGACTTCCTCTCTGGCCTGCTCGGAGCGGACGGTCTGACCGCCACGGCGCTGGCCACTTTGGGGGCAATGGGGGCCGCCATCGTGGCCAAAACCGCTGCCTATACCGTGGTCGTGGGGGATCGGGGCAAGGTGCTGGATTGCTCTAACACTTGGACGCTCACTTTGCCCGCCGCTGCAACGGCCGGGGCTGGGTTTAGCCTGATGATCCGCAATGGCGGCGCGGGTGTCATCACGCTCGACCCTGACGCCGCCGAGCTGATCAATGGTGCAGCCGCCGTGCCGCTGGCGGGAGGGCAATCCACCCTCCTGATCTGCAATGGCACCGCTTGGGTGACGGTTGGGGCTGTCGGCAGCGATGCAGCGGCGTTTCTGGCGATCACCGGTACCGCGCTGCAATCGGCGCTGGATGACACCACAGTCGGTCGGCTGATGAAGGTCGGGGCCTTTGGCTGGGGCATCAACAACACCGGTCCCACGGCGCTGACCGATCTCGATGCAAACCGCGTCTCAGGGCTGTTCTTCTGGGCCTCCACCGCCACCGGCGCGCCGGAAGTGGCCAATGGCGTCGTGCTGCATATGACCAAGTTTGCAGGCGTCACCCAAAACGGATCACAGCAGCAAATCGCCTTCTCGGCAACAGGCACGGTATTCTTTCGCTCGTCCAAAAGCACCGGGCTTTGGAGCGCCTGGGCAACCTTGCCGCAGCTGAGTGCAGCGGGCGTCTGGACGCTGGCAGGCAACGCCACCGGCGCGCTGGCGATCACGATTGCCGATGATGCGGTGGGCAGTATCACCGTGCCGCGCCAAGGCGGTTTCGCGCATATCACCTGCAACGGGGCCAGTGCGAGCCCGCTGCCCGACTTCTCAGGGCACCTCTACTTCGACGCGGGCACCACGCTGCAGATCATCAAGGGGGCGGCCTTCACCGGGCTGTCGGCCTTCCTGAACGTGGTGACCACGGACGTCTTGGGCACCACCGGCACCGACACTTATGTCACCGTCGCCGTGCAGGCGGGCCTCCTGAAAATCGAAAACCGCTCGGGTGCCGCGCGCACCTTCCAAGTCACCTTCAGCTGAGGTCCATCCCAATGATTGCCGCACAAATCGACGCCACGACATGGATGGTCACGGAAGGCGCGAGCGACCCGGCTCCGGGCCGTCAGCACCGGGTTGCGCTGCCTGCCGCCACCAGCTCAGCCGCCGCAGCCTTGGCCTTGGTGCAGAGCATGCTGACCCCGGAACCTGAAGTCTCGGCCGAGGCGAAAGCTGCCGCCGAACTCGCCGCGCGCCGCTCCAATATGGTCTGCAGCCCGCTGCAAGGTCGCCTCACCGCTGGCCCGGAAATCTGCGCCATGCTCGACGCCACCGCCGCCAATCCGGCAACGCCTTGGGCAATGCGCGAGGCGATCCAGAATGCCCGCGAATGGCGGCGCACCTCGCAGACCATCGACGAGATGGCTTGGCTCTTGGGCTTCACACCCGAGCAAATGGACAGCCTGTTTGAAGCGGCAATGACCGTGGCTGTCTGACCAAGAACGAGCCTCCTTTTTAGGAGGCCAGGGGGTGCGCTAACACCCTACAGCACGGGGACTACCGCCAAGACAAGCCCCGCCGACCAGGGAAACAGGTGGAACCAAAGCGCACCGCCTGACGTTTTTCATCAGCACTCTTAAGCTGTCGTGAGTGGCAGAGTGTAGGGCGCGCCGAATTGCCCTCACTTTGGCGTGCCCGCCCCGCCCATTTGCATCAGTTCATCACTACTCTTGCGACTCGGCGTGGTTCCGTGATTGTTCTTGTCGAATGACACGCAGAACAACAGCCCAGTCCAAGGTAGATGAAGGCGCTTTCCCGGTGCGCGTCTTTATCAAAGTGCCTGAACGTGGGTTTGGCTCGATGATGGCCCCGATGCATACATGGCTCGATAACCACGTCGGTCGCGCAAGTTTTGCCATCCATGGCGGCAGTCGGTCAGTGTTAGGGGACACCATCGCCGCCTACTTCCGCGACCCAAAGGATGCCACTGCTTTTCTCACGGCTTTTCCGACCTTAGAGTTGGCAGACGGAACCATACAGCCCGGCTATTATTCACCCAATGCGCCACGCGGAAATGCAACAGTTGAGGATGTCGAAGTGTGCAATCTCTATAATCAGACGATGGCCGTTGATGCGATGCGCCAGTTGTTCGCAGGGCTTGAAAACAGCACCGGCAACCTTGAACCGGGCGACATCTACCCAGATCGGCTGGCACCCATCATTCGTCACAGACCTGAAGGTCTGGAGTTGGCGCGGGCGCGGTGGGGCATGCCGTCGCCACCTTCGGTGCTGAAAACCGCACGTGACCCCGGCGTGACCAACGTGCGCAATCTCAGCTCGCCACACTGGCGGCGCTGGCTAGGCCCAGCCCATCGTTGCCTTGTTCCTGTGACTTCGTTTGCCGAGCCTAAGTCGGGCGGCAATCAGTGGTTTGGCCCCGCCCAAGAAGGCACGCCGATGTTCTTTGCGGGGATCGAAGTGCGCGGCTGGAAATCACTGCGCAAAGTGAAAGATGGCGAGACCGTCGATGACCTATTCGCGTTTCTGACCTGCGCGCCCAACGCTGAAGTGGGATCGGTGCATCCAAAGGCTATGCCCGTTATTTTTACCAAGCCAGCCGAGTGGGAAACGTGGCTGGGTGCGCCGTTTGAGATGGCGGCTCTGTTGCAGCGACCGCTGCCAGATGGAGCTTTGCAGCTGCTGGATGCCCCCCTTTAACGAGGGATTAATTGGCCGATTAAAGTGCTGATTGACAAGGATTCTCATGCGAGTTTTCTCGTGCTATCTTAAGTGAAAATGATTGAGGGCGGGCCATGGCACAAAAGACCGATATCGAATGGACAGACGCGACGTGGAACCCCGTCGCGGGTTGCGTGAAGGTCGGGCGCGGTTGCGATCATTGCTATGCTGAACGCTTTGCAGAGCGCTGGCGGGGCGTTCCAAATCATCCATACGAATTCGGCTTCGATCTGCGGCTTTGGCCCGCGCGCCTCAAGCAACCGAACGCGTGGAAAAAGCCGCGCATGATCTTCGTAAACTCGATGAGCGACCTGTTCCAGAAGGAAATTCCGCGAGCCTATGTCGATCAGGTTTTCGATGCGATGGAGGCGGCGGATTGGCATGTGTATCAGGTGCTGACCAAACGCAGCTCGCTGATGCGGAACTACATCCGTAACCGTTATGACGGCGGCAAAGTGCCTTCGCACATCTGGCTCGGGGTTTCAGTCGAGGATGCCGACCACAAAAGCCGGATCAATCATCTCAAACAGATCAATTCGGATGCCCTGTTCATCTCGTTTGAGCCGCTGTTGGGACCGATTGGGGCTGTTGACCTCAAGGGTGTGGCGTGGGCAATCGTAGGTGGCGAAAGTGGACCGGGAGCTCGGCCAATGGAGGAAGCTTGGGTGCGAGAACTGAAAGTGGCCTGCGAGCGCGACGGAGTTGCCTTCTTCTTCAAGCAATGGGGGGGCGCGCGCCCGAAGTCGGGAGGGAGAATCCTTGACGGCGAAGAGTGGAACGGTTTTCCTACTGACATTGTTCCAAAAGCAATATTGGAGGCTTTGGGAGCCGCATAATCCTTTGTTAAAGGTGAATAGGTGCGCCGCAAGTCTCATGTTGAAAAGACGGTTGGCCCATGGGCGAAACAGAAGCTTGACGCTTTAGAGAGCTACCTCGAAGCATACATGCAAGTGATGGTCAAACAGCCATTTAAGTTGTTTTACATCGACGCGTTTGCCGGGGCTGGGATTGTGAAGGTTCGCGACAAATCAAATCTCGCATCGATTGATTCAGAATACGCCTTGCTGCCAGAGGCCTTTCAGGAACAAGAAATTATCGAAGCCGAAGAATTCATCTTGGGGTCACCTCTAAGAGCTCTAGGTCTGTCCAGGCCATTTCATCATTACCGATTTGTCGACATGGACCCTGTGAGGACCAAGGGCCTTGATGAACTGATAGCTGATTATCAAGTCGGGGATGCGCGCGCGCTCACGGGTGAAGCAAATTCTGTTGTTCAGGATATCGCCAAAAAATTCACTCATAGACTGTGGCGCGGGGTGGCATTCCTTGATCCGTATGGCCCGCACTTGCATTGGGAGACGGTCGCCGCCCTTGCTGGCACGGGCAAATTTGATGTGATCATCAACTTTCCGCTCGCTATGGCTATAAACCGGCTCGTCAAAAGGGATGGCATCATTCCAGAGCGTTGGCAGATACAGCTCGATCAGTGCTTTGGATGCCGTGATTGGAGAGACCTGGCGTTCGGAAAGGACGAAGGGCTCTTCGGTGACATTCAATACAAGCGGACCGACGCAGCTGCGCAGTTGCTTGGCCTGTATGTTCGGCGGTTAGAGGAAATCTTCGAGGTGGTAGCCCAGCCTAGTCTAGTCAAGAACACTCAGGGCAGACCACTTTACTATCTCATTTGGGCAAGCTCGAACCGACGTGGGTTGCCGATAGCCAATCATATCCTCGGCCTCGGAGAGAAGGTAAAAGTGCCGCGACGGGGGTAGTGAGCCCTCGGGCGTGGTTCATGCAGAATGTCGAACTGATGATGTGAAAACGTCCTTTAAGTGGGGCTTTAAGGCCTTGTTAAATTGGATTGGCAGCGATGGCCTATCCGAGCGCGTTTCTGGTTTTCGAGACGCTCGTAGGTGAAAAATCGGATATGCGACGAGCCGGTATGCAGTTGACCCCGGCCCAAAAACCTGAAAATCGCGTTGCTGCAGGTTATGGTGTCAAACTCTGCAGCTTTTGCTGTCACGCCACACACACAAATTGTCCACAGAAGATTTCCCCAGAATTCTCTTTACAGACTTCCCCCAGACCCACACTATATCTAGTAAGGGCAATGCCGGGTTATGCTGTTGGTTGCCGGGCGCCCAGCCCATAGGGGACGGTATCGTCCCTAGGGCTTTATAGTGAGGCTGGCCCATGGCGTTTTCCGAAGATTACCTGCTGAGTGACGATCTGCATCCGATCGACATCGTGGAAAATCTTGCCGCCCACCATGATTGGGAGTTCGACCGCGTCACCGATGACCAGATCGCGATGGCGGTCGAAGGCCAGTGGCGCACCTACGCGCTGACCCTCGCATGGTCGGCGCAGGACGAAACCCTGCGGCTGATCTGCACCTTTGAGATGGAGCCGCCGACCGATAAAATGACGGCGCTCTATGATGTGCTGAACCGTTGCAATGATCTGATCTGGACCGGGGCCTTCACCTATTGGGCCGAGCAAAAGCTGATGGTGTTCCGTTACGGCCTTTGCCTAGCGGGCGGGCAAATGGTGGCACCTGAACAGATTGATCGGCTGATTTCGGGTGCTGTCACCGCGTCCGAGCGGTTTTATCCGGCGTTTCAGCTGGTGTCTTGGGCCGATAAATCCCCCGCTGAGGCGATGAAAGTCGCGATTGCCGAGGCTTACGGCCGGGCCTGACCCGGCTGTGATGTCTGCAGCCTCAGTTTCTGCACCACCAATGCTATTTCCGATTCAATGTCATGCCAAACCGAACTAACCTCTCCGCAAAAGGGGAGTTTTCGATGCTGCTGGATGTTGTGGCCCGCAACGGGCTGGTTCTGTTGGGTTGTGGCAAGATGGGCACCGCGCTGCTGACCGGATGGTTGGCGGCGGGGGTGCCTGCAACATCGGTCTGGGTGATCGAACCGCAGCCGAGCGATTGGTTGAAAGCCTGCGGCGTGCATCTGAACCAAGGGATGCCACCTGCGCCTGCTGTGGCCCTGCTCGCCGTCAAGCCGCAGATGATGGGGGCAGCTTTACCCGCGCTGCAAGCCTTGGGCAATGGCACGACCCTGTTCGTGTCGATTGCCGCCGGTACGTCTATTGCAACGTTCGAGGCCGCATTGGGGGATCGCACGCCCATCGTGCGCACGATGCCGAACACCCCGGCAATGGTCGGGCGCGGCATCACCGGCATCTGCGCCAACGCTTATGCTGGGGCCGCTGGCCTTGCCCTCGCGCATCAGTTGATGCTGGCGGTCGGCCAAGTGGTGGAACTCGACGGCGAGCATCAGATTGACGCGGTAACCGGGGTTTCCGGCTCCGGCCCCGCTTATGTGTTCCATCTGATTGAGGCGATGGCGGCGGCGGGTGAGGCCGAAGGGCTGTCTGCGGAGGTGGCGATGAAACTGGCGCGCGCCACGGTCTGCGGCGCAGGTGAACTCGCCTATCAGTCGACAGAACCCGCCAGCCAGTTGCGCATCAACGTCACCTCTCCCGGCGGCACTACAGCCGCAGCCCTCGCCGTGCTGATGGACCCGGACAGCGGCTTCCCGCCGCTCCTGAAACGCGCGGTAAAAGCCGCCGCAGACCGGGGCAGGGAGCTTGGCAAATGACCGACAACCCCGCCCAGATCACCTACGCCGACTTTGAGAAGGTTGATATCCGCATAGGCCGCATCACCCGCGCCGAACCCTACCCCGAGGCGCGCAAACCCGCGATCAAACTGTGGGTCGATTTCGGCCCTGAGATTGGCGAGAAACGCTCCTCTGCCCAGATCACCAAACATTATACGCCCGAAGCGCTTGTCGGCCGGCAAGTGCTGGCGGTGGTGAATTTTCCGCCCCGCCAGATCGGCAAGATGATCTCGGAAGTCCTGGTGCTCGGCCTGCCCGATGCGACGGGTGAGGTCGTGCTGATCGGCCCCGGCCACGATGTGCCCTTGGGCGGAAAGCTGTTCTGATGAAATTGCTGATCACCCGGCCCTTACCCGATCCCGTCATGGCCGCCGCCCGCGCCCGCTTTGATGTGACCGCCCGCGCCAGCACCCTGCCGCTGGATGCTGCCGAACTGCGCGCCGCCCTGACGGATTACGACGTGGTACTGCCGACGCTGCGCGATATGTTCAGCGCTGAAGTGTTTGCCGATGTGCCCAGCCCCAAGACGAAATTGCTCGCCAATTTCGGGGTCGGCTTTAACCACATTGACACCAAGACCGCCGCAGCGCTTGGCATTGCTGTCACCAACACCCCCGGAGCCGTCACCGATGCCACCGCCGACATAGCGCTGACCCTGCTGCTGATGACCGCGCGGCGGGCGGGCGAAGGCGAGCGGATCTTGCGCGCAGGCCAATGGCAGGGCTGGCATCCAACGCAACTGTTGGGCGCAGCCGTTTCGGGTAAAACCGTCGGCATCATCGGCATGGGCCGCATCGGTCGCGCCATTGCGCAGCGCTGCCATCATGGCTTCAACATGCGGGTGATCTACCACAACCGCTCCGCCACCGACGCAGGCGTCCCCGCGCAGCAGGTCACCATGCCCGAAGTCCTGCAAGCCGATTTCGTGGTGATCGCCGTCCCCGGCGGCCCCGCCATCCGCCATCTGATCAACGCCGAGGCCCTCGCACAGATGGCCCCGCGCGGCATCCTGATCAACATCGCACGCGGCGATGTGGTCGATGAAACAGCCCTCGCTGCGGCCCTGCAAGCGGGCCAGATCGCGGGCGCAGGCCTTGATGTCTATGAGAATGAACCGGAAATCACCCCCGCCCTGCTGTCGATGCAAAACGTCACCCTGCTGCCGCATCTCGGCACCGCCGTTCTGGAAACCCGCACCGCGATGGGCCTGATGGCCGTCGCCAATCTGATCGCTTACTTGGATGGGCAACCGCTGCCCAACCCGGTCTGACGCCATGGTCATCCTCTGTGCTCAAATATCCCCGCCGGAGGCACTCGCCGATATGGCAGAAGCCTTCGGCGGGGATATTTGGGCCAATGTGAAATCCAAACACCAAAGCCGTTCACGGGGGTTCGATGCCCCCAGGGACGGCATCACCGTGCAGGTCAGACCATGATCCTCTCACGCGGCCGGCGGTTTATCTTCGTGCATATCCCGAAAACCGGCGGCACGGCGCTGAGCCTTGCGCTGGAAGATCGCGCGATGAAGGACGACATTCTGATCGGCGACACCCCCAAGGCACGCGCCCGCAAGGCGCGGCTGGTCGGGGTGAAATCGGCGGGCAGGCTTTGGAAACATTCGACGCTGTCCGACATTGCGGGCCTCGCTACAGATGATGAGATCGCCGATTTCTTCACCCTGACCTTGGTGCGCAATCCATGGGACCGCGCCGTCAGCTATTACCACTGGCTGCGCGGCCAAAACTTCGCGCATCCCGCCGTGGGTCTGGCAAAATCACATGATTTCAGCGGCTTCCTGAACCACGCCCAAACCCGCACCGCCTTCAGCCTCTGGCCCTACACCGCCTATATGCGTGATCGTCTGGGGTTTGAACGTGCCAGCCTCTATGCACGGTTGGAGCATCTCGACACCGACCTTGCCCGGTTTGAGGCGCATCTGGGCTTTCGCCTCACACCTCTGCCGCAAGCCAATGCCTCGGATCGCGCCCGCGATTGGCGTGGGTTTTATTCTGATGCCGACGCCGATTTGGTGGCCCAAATCAGCGCCGAGGATATCATCCGCTTTGGCTATCGCTTCGATCCCGATTAAATCGGTGCGAAGCTAAGCCGCCTTCTGCACCCCAAACCGCCCGTAAAAACTCTCACCCTGTGCCGCCATCTCACGCAGCAGGGCAGGGGCCTCAAACCGCGGCCCAAACTCTGCCGCCAGCTTCTCGCAAATCTCAACCGCGCGCGCAGCCCCGATGATGTCGAGCCATGAGAACGGCCCGCCCGACCACGGCGCAAAGCCCCAGCCAAGGATCGCCCCCACGTCGCCTTCGCGGATGTCCATCAACACGCCTTCCTCCAGCGCCCGCACCGCCTCCAACACCTGCGCCATCAGCAGGCGGTGCTGCACGGTGGTCAGTTCCGGGTCGGCTTTATGCGGATATTCCGCCGCCAACCCGTCCCACAGCCCTTCGCGTTTGCCTGCCGCATCATAGGCATAGAAGCCCGCATTGGCCTTCTTGCCCATCCGACCCTGATCCGCCATCCAGAACAACACCGCATCCACTGCGCCATCCGGGTAAGCATCCCCCATCGCGGCACGGGTCGCCTTGGCGATCTTCACCCCCAGATCAATCGAGGTTTCATCCACCAGTTGCAGCGGCCCCAAAGGCATGCCCACCAGCTTGGCAGCATTCTCGATCAGCGCAGGCTCCACGCCCTCGGCGACCATCCTGATCCCCTCATTGATATAGGGAATGATGCAGCGGTTGGCGTAGAAGAACCGCGTGTCGTTCACCACGATCGGCGTTTTGCGAATGGCGCGGACAAAATCCAACGCTTTGGCGACCGCACGATCCCCGGTTTTCTTGCCCCGGATGATCTCCACCAAGTTCATCTTATCGACGGGCGAGAAGAAATGGATGCCAATAAACAGATCCGGCCGCGCCGAGGCCTGCGCCAGCAACGAAATCGGCAATGTCGAGGTGTTTGAGGCATAGATACACTCCGCCCCCACCGCCGCCTCAACCTTGGCGGTCACGTCCGCTTTCACCTTCGGATCTTCAAACACCGCCTCAATCACCAGATCGCAACCCTTCAAGGCCGCATAATCTGTGGTCGCCAGTATCCGCCCCAACACTTCCGCCTTCTTTTCAGCCGTCACCTTGCGGCGCTGAATACCCTTATCGAGCAGGCCCGCCGAATGGGCCTTCCCGCGATCCGCACTGTCTTGCGCTGCATCAATCAGCACCACCTCAATCCCATCCAGTGCCGCGACATAAGCGATCCCGGCCCCCATCATGCCCGCGCCAATCACCCCCAGTTTTTTCACCGACTGATCGGCGACCGAGGGGCGATTTGCACCCTTCTCCAGCGCTTCCTTATTGATGAACAGAGAACGGATCATCGCCGAGGACGAGGGGTTCAACAGCACCGAGGTGAACCAACGCGCCTCAATCTTCAAGGCGGTATCAAACGGCACCAAAGCGCCCTCATAGACCGCGCTCAGCAAAGCCTTGGCGGCAGGATAAACCCCCATCGTCTTGCCCAGAACCATCGCGCTGGCCCCAACAAAGGTCATGAACCCCGCCGGATGATACGGCGCACCGCCGGGCATTTTGTAGCCCTTGTCGTCCCAAGGCTTGACCAGATCGGCATCCTTAGCCGCCAAAACCCATTCCTTCGCCCGCGCCAAAAGCTGATCGGGGGCCACCACCTCATCAATCAACCCAGCCGCCTTCGCGGCCTTCGGATCGGACAATTTCCCCTCCAACAAGAACGGAGCCGCCATCATCGCGCCCATCTTCCGCACCAGCCGGGTCGTCCCCCCTGCGCCGGGGAAAATCCCCACCATAATCTCGGGCAACCCGATCTTCGCCTTCGGATTATCCGCCGCAATGATGCGGTGGCACGACAGCGGCAATTCCAGCCCGATGCCCAACGCGGTCCCCGGCAAAGCCGCCACAATCGGCTTGCCGCCCTTTTTGGTCTTTGGGTCCATCCCCGCCAGTTCGATCTTGCGCAGCACCTTGTGCATCGTCATCACGCCGTCGAAAATTGCCTGCGCCCCGCCCGCCCGCATTTCGGCGATCACGTTCAGATCCATCCCGCCGGCGAAATCCTTTTTGCCGCTGGTGACGATGATGCCCTTCACAGCTGCATCTGCCAAAGCCTGATCCACCAGACCGCTTAAGCTGGCAAAGGCCGCTGTCGACATCACGTTCATCGACTTTGCTGCCACATCCCAAGTGATCGTGGCGACGCCGTCTGTATCTGTGGCCATGGTGAAATCGGTCATGTGGTCCTCCGGTCAGGATATGCGGTGCCGTCGCGGTGCAAATAGCGCCGGACGCTGCCGTCTTTATGGGTGATCAGATCGTGGTCGGTGTAGTGGACGGCATCGCGCTGATGCCGGGTGCCGATGACAAGATAGCGCACAGCGGCACTGCTGCGATTGGCAAGGCGATGACCAACAGCCACGCCCGCAGGCCAGCAGGCGGTATCACCCGCACGCAAGCTGATATCGCTGTCTTCGATCAGCACCGCTTCGCCCGACAGCATATAGACCATCTCATCTTCATCCGCGTGCCAATGGCGATGGCCAGAGAGCGATCCGGGCGGCAATTCTTCGATGAACGCGCCGAACTGGCTCAGCCCACCAAGGTCCGAGATCAGTTGATAGCGATAAGCGCCAAGGCCGCGGCCAAGAATTTTATGAACGTTTTCAGGTTCATTCATCCAAGGCCGCGCGGCATCAGGCAGAATGCGCGGATAGCTTTGCGCAGGATCAAACGGAGTGCCCCAGACCGCCCGCAGGTTCAGCAAGGCCGCAGGCAAAGCGCCCTGACGGCGGATCGTGCCATCTGCCCGCTCGATTCGCCAATCGGTCGCGCCGTTGATCTGCCGTTCGCCCGTATCTGGATAGGTACAGATGTCCAAAGCAGCTCGGCTGCCGATGATCAGATAGGTGCAGGGCAGGGCGCTGTGGTTGAAAAGATGATGCGCATTTGGATCGCCATGCCGCCAACAGGCCGCATCCCCCGGCTGCAAGACATGCGCGCCATCGTCATCAATCGCCGTCACGGTGCCCGACAGAATATAAACCATCTCATCTTCGGTCGAATGCCAATGCCGGGTCGAAGAATAGGCGCCGGGTGCCAAAGTATCGGCATAAGCGCCAAACTGCGTCAGCCCGCCGCCAGCGGACAGCAACAGCAAAACGCCGTTGTCACCGTCTTCACGCGGGATTTGGGCCGGGTCCAGCTTCACCGAGGCCCCTCCCACTTTGTGCCATCTTTGTAGGCGAAACTGGCCTGCCCAGCTTCAACCGTGAACACCAGATCGACATCGGAGTAGGTCGCCACCTCACGCTTGGATTTGCTGCCCACCACCAGAAACTGCGCCACAGCATCCGAGCGGTTGATGAAGTGATGCCCGTCCGGCACATTCGCCGGAAATGCCACGCAATCACCCGCCACCATCAGCGTCTCACCCGCATCCTGCACCAGCACGCATTCGCCTGAGGTAATCATCACGAACTCATCCTCGACCAGATGCCAATGCCGCAAAGACGACAACGCCCCCGGCTGCAAGCTGACCAAATTCACGCCAAACTGCGTCAGCCCTCCGGCATCGCCCAAGCGCAAACTGCTGCGCCCCGCCATCATCTCGGCATAGGGCGAGGGGTAAATCGAGCTGGTTTTCACCGGAACCTTGCTCAGATCAAGCTTTGTCATCACCGTCACCTTTCTCTTTGGGCACAAACGACCCCGCCAAAATATCCGACCGCCCCAGCGACCAGTTGATATGCCCGCCCGAGCTTTCAATCTGATAAATCCGCCAGACATCAGCCTGTTCGACCAGAAAGAAATGCGTCTCAAATGGATCGATGATGCGCTGCGCGCGCACCATGATATGGGTCAGCACACGCACCTTGGTGCGGCTTGGATCAAGCCGTTTTATATCAAGTACTTGGCGGAAAATATCTGTCACACCGCGGCCGCTGATATTGATGTGGTAGAGATCAAAATCAGCCCGCAATGCCGCCTCGGTCTGGATCACATAAGACAGATCGCCGCGCGGCGTCACCGTCAAAGGCAGCGCAAACAGCCCACTGTACATCGCAAAATCGCCGCCGATCAAGGCCTGCGTCAAGCGTTCTCCGATGGCAGCAAAGGCGTGTTCAGGCATGATCAGAGCCGCTCTATAATGGTCGCAGCCCCCATGCCCGAAGCGATGCACAACGTGGCCAAGCCAACGGTTTTGCCGCTGCGCTCCAACTCATCCAGCAAAGTGCCGATGATGATCGCCCCGGTCGCCCCCAACGGATGCCCCATCGCAATCGAGCCGCCGTTGACGTTGACCAGACTTGGATCGACATCGAACGCCTGCTGAAAGCGCAAAACCACGCTGGCGAAGGCTTCGTTGACCTCAAACAGATCAATATCGCCAATCGCCATCCCGGCATCGCGCAGGATTTTCTCGGTCACTGGCACTGGCCCGGTCAGCATGATCGTAGGGTCAGTGCCGATTTTCGCCGTCGCCCGAATGCGCGCGCGGGGTTTCAGGCCGTAAGCATGGCCGAATTCCGCATTGCCGATCAGCAAGGCCGCAGCACCGTCAACGATACCGCTGGAATTGCCGGCGTGGTGAATGTGATTAATCCGCTCCAGATGCGGATATTTCATCAGCGCGATCTTATCAAAGCCGGGCATGGTTTCACCCATATCCTTGAACGCCGGTTTCAATGCGCCAAGGCTCTGCATATCGGTGCCGGGCCGCATGTATTCGTCACGGTCCAGAATGCTCAGACCATTCTGATCCTTGATAGCAATCACCGATTTGGCAAACCGATTATCCGCCCAAGCCGCCGCCGCCCGCGCCTGAGATTCCACCGCCAAAGCATCGGCCATCTCACGCGTGAAGCCATATTCGGTGGCGATGATATCCGCCGAAATCCCCTGCGGGACGAAATAGGTCTTCATCGCCAAAGACGGATCGACCGCAATCGCAGCTCCATCCGAGCCCATCGCGACCCGGCCCATCATCTCGACCCCGCCCGCGATATAGGCCGCCCCAGCGCCAGCCTTGACTTGGTTGGCGGCCAAATTCACCGCCTCCATCCCGCTCGCGCAAAACCGGTTGATCGCCAAACCGGGGATCGACTGATCCAACCCCGACGCGAGCACTGCCGAGCGAGCGAGGCACCCGCCCTGCTCGCCCACTTGCGTGACATTGCCCCAGATCACATCCTCAACCGCATGGCCCACCAGCCCATTACGCTCCCGGACCGCATCAAGGATTTTCGCCGAAAGCGCCACCGAGGTCAGCTCGTGCAAAGCCCCATCCGGGCGACCCTTGCCACGCGGGGAACGTACGGCGTCATAGATAAAAGCGTCGGTCATGTTGCCTCCTTAAGCCCGGTCAGACGGTTTGCCGGGCATCAGATCATAGGGATGTTTCCAGCCCGGCACCGCCGCAATGCGGTTCAGCCAAGCGTCGATATGCGGCCAATCCGCACGGTCAAAACCGAAGGGCTCGGGGTAATACAGATAACCACACAGCGACAAATCCGCGATGGTCATCGCCTCTCCAGCCACCCATTTGCGACCCTCGAGATGGCCGTTCAGCACGGTGTAGGCGGTTTTCAGGCGGCTGTGCAGAAACGGGATGACGCCAGCAGGGCGCTTTTCTTCCGGCACAAAATTCGCCAAAAACCGCGCGGTGCCGATCTGGGTGGACAGTTTGTGATTGTCCCAAAACAGCCAGCGCAACACCTCACGCCGCTCTGCCGCAGACTTACCGCCCAGCTTGCCGGATTTGCTGCTGATGTAGTCAAGGATCACGCCGGACTGCGTCAGCGTGGTTTCGCCATCCACCAACACCGGCACTTCGCCCATTTCATTCAGCGCACGAAATTCCGGCGTGCGGGTGGCACCGTTGAAGAAATCAACAAACACCGACTCCCATTCGATATCGGCGAAAGTCAGCGCGAGGGCGACCTTGTAAGCATTGCCGGATTCGCCAAAGCAGTAGAGTTTTGCGGACATCGTGGTGCCTTTCCGGGCAGGGCGGAGTGGGGGTTTCACACCCCCACACCCCCGTGGGATATTTAAGCCAGTATGAAAGCCTCAGGTCTTGCGCGCGTCGACCTCGGAATTGAACAGACGCAGCCGATGCGTCAGATTGTCGTGGTTGATCACCGAGGAGTAATTCTCAAACAGAAACGACAAAGCCTCACCCTCGTCCAGACCCGCCTCTTTGGCGAAGCTTTTCAGGCGGCGGTAACCGTCTTCGGTCATCGCAACCGGAAAGCGGCGGGTGAGGCGGAAGCGTTTCGGCATGGGCTATCTCCGTTGACCTATGCGTCAGCTTAGAACGCCTCAGCCGCCAGCGCCATCACCGGATCAGCCCCGCTGTTGATCCGCACCAGATGCAGCGCAGTCGCAGGCAGTTGCCGCTGCATGTAATAGCGTCCGGTGGCCAGTTTGGCGTTCAGGAAATCGGCATCACCCCCGGCATCCAGCCCCGCAAAGGCCGCTTTCGCCATCTTCGCCCACATCAGCCCCAGACAGGTATGCCCCATCATCGTCATGAAATCATAAGACCCCGCCAGCGCCGCATTCGGGTTTTTCATCGCATTGTTCATGAAAAACATCGCCGCCGCCTGCACGTCTTTCGACGCAGCTTTCAGCGGGTCCAGATACACCGCCATCCGCGCATCGCCCTCATTCTCCTTGATAAATCCCTTCACCAAGGCAAAGAACGCCATCACATGCTTGCCGCCATCGGTTGCCAGCTTGCGCCCGACCAGATCCAGCGCCTGCACGCCGTTGGCCCCTTCATAGATCTGCGCGATCCGCGCATCGCGGACAAACTGGCTCACACCATTGTCCTCGATATAGCCATGCCCGCCCCAGATCTGCTGCGCCTGCACGGCCATCTCAAACCCACGGTCGGTCTGGAAGCCTTTCAGCACCGGGATCAGCAAAGACACCAGCCCCTCGGCATCCGCATCGCCTGAACGAACCGACTGGTCGATCATCGAAGCCGCCCAATAGGTAAACGCGCGCGCGCCTTCGACGAAACTTTTCTGATCCATCAGACTGCGGCGAATATCGGGATGCACGATCAGCGGATCGGCAGGTCCCGAAGGATTCTTCGCCCCGGTCACATCGCGGCCCTGCAAGCGATCCTTGGCATAGCCCAATGCGTTTTGATACGCCGCCTCGGCCACCGCATAGCCTTGCAGGCCCACACCCAGCCGCGCTTCGTTCATCATGGTGAACATCGCGCGCATGCCCTTGTGCAGATCGCCCAATAAATAGCCGACAGCACCGTCATAATTCAGCACGCAAGTGGCGTTGCCGTGAATCCCCATCTTTTCTTCGACCTTGCCAACGCTGACACCATTGCGCGCGCCCAAAGACCCATCGGCATTGACCAGAAACTTCGGCACGATGAACAGCGAAATCCCCTTGGTGCCTTCACCGCCACCCGGAGCCTTCGCCAGCACCAGATGAATGATATTCTCAGCCAGATCATGCTCGCCTGCCGAGATGAAAATCTTGGTGCCGGTGATCTTATACGATCCATCCGCCAGCGGTTCAGCCTTGGTCCGCATCAGCCCCAGATCGGTGCCGCAATGCGGCTCGGTCAGGTTCATCGTGCCGGTCCAGTCACACGAGACGATCTTCGGCAGATAGGTCGCCTTCTGTTCCGGCGTGCCATGTACATGGATCGCCGAATAGGCCCCGTGGGTCAGCCCCTGATACATGTTGAACGCCATATTGGCCGAGACAAACATCTCACCCACCGCCGTCGCCATCACGTAAGGCAAGCCCTGCCCACCATAATCCGGGTCACAATCCAGCGCCGTCCAGCCACCCGCCTTCACCGCCTCAAACGCCGCTTTGAACCCTGTGGGCGTGCGCACCACGCCATTCTCCAACACGCAGCCCTCGCGATCGCCAACCGCGTTCAAAGGTGCCAACACATCCGAGGCGAGCTTGCCCGCCTCCTCAAGCACCGCCCCAGTAAACCCCGCATCAAGATCGCCATATCCCGGAATATCGCGGCCAGAGACCCCAAGCACATCATGCAACAGAAACTGCATGTCTTTCAGCGGGGCGGTGTAGGTGGTCATGGCCTTACTCCTCAATTCGGCTGTCTGTGATAGGCGGGTCTGGGCCTTATTCGGCCGCCGCGCGGAAGGCGGCCAAAGCCGCCTCGGCATTTTGCAATTCGGTTTCCAACTCGGTGATGGCGATGCTCAACTCATCGCGCTGGGCTTTCATCTGCGCCAGACGGTCTTGGCCCAGATCAAAGGTGCGGGCCAGCTGTGCGAGATTGCTGCCATTTCTGTTATACATATCAAGCAACTGGCGGATATCTTCCAGACTGAAGCCAAAGCGCTTGCCGCGCAGGATCAGCTGCAACCGCGCGCGATCCTGTTTGGTGTACAGCCGCTTGCTGCCCGCCCGGATCGGCGACAGCAGTTCTTTCGCCTCATAAAACCGCAAGGTGCGGGCGGTCACCTGATAGGTGTCGCACATCTGGCGGATCGACAGGGTTTCGGTTTCACTCAAGCTCATGGCACTTCCTCGGCAAAGACTGCCGGGTAGATGGGGATGTTTCGCCCATCATAGTAGAGTGCTTGACGTTAACGTAAATGTAACGTCACGTCAGAGTTTCGCATGACGTGATGTCAAATCTCGGTCAATTTGCGGATTTCCGCCGCAGCGGTGTCGCGCAACGCCCGCAGATCAGAGATGCTGGTTTCCAACTCGGCCTGTTGCCGGGTGAGGTCAGCCAGTTGTCGATCCGCCAGCCCCAACCATTGCTCCAACTGAGTCTGCGTGCCTTTCTGCCGGTAAATCAGCAGCCATTGCCGGATTTCCTCAAGGCTAAAGCCAAATCGCCGCCCGCGCAGGATCAGCGTCAGCCGTGCCACCTCGCGCGCGCCATAAAACCGCGCCCGGCCATCCTTTTCCGGCGAGAGCAGCTCGATATACTCATAATACCGCAAAGTCCGGGGCGTGACCTCGAACTTCGCGCACATTTCTTTGAAGCTTAGGCGAGTCTCAGTCATAGCGGCCTCCCAGCCTCAGACTAAGCTTTGCCCGTGTGGCGCGCAAGAATTGTGAGCAGCCCCTTGCACTCGACGCGCAGCGCGAGATTATAGCTGCATGACCGACATCCTCAGCATCGCCCGCCAATTCATCCAGGCTCTGCCGTTTTCCCACGCGCTGGCGATGGAGTTGACCGAACTCGGGGCGGGCAGTGCTACCATCACCATGCCGTGGGATGCCCGACTGGTCGGCGATCCCGCCACGGGGGTGCTGCACGGCGGTGCGATTTCGGCGCTGATGGATACCGCATCCGGTGCCTCGGTGATGAGCCACCCTGCTGCGCCGACCTCTACCGCAACCCTTGATCTGCGCATCGACTACATGCGCCCCGCTACCCCCGGCCAGACGATCACCGCGCGGGCGGAATGTCACCATGTCACCCGCTCCGTCGCCTTCGTCCGCGTGACCGCCTGCGATGAGGACGAAACCCGCCCGGTGGCGATGGGCACAGGCGTTTTCACGCTGGACCGACCGAAAGAGGCCACAGCATGAAACGCCCCGAACCCGTTGCCCAAGTCAAATCCCGCCGCGACAGCGCCTTGACGGCACTGGTCAGCGCTGTGCCCTATATCCAATTCCTCGGCATCCGCTTTGACCGCCGTGGCGACGAGCTGACCGCATGGTTGCCATATGCCGAGATGCTGATCGGCAACCCCAGCCTGCCCGCGCTGCATGGCGGGGTGACGGCGTCGTTTCTGGAGGTCACAGCCCTGATTGGTCTGGCATGGTCCAGCCTGTGGGATGATCTGGAAGCGGGCCGCATCGACCCCGCACGTGTCGCCGCAGGTCAACTGCCACCCCTGCCGAAAACCATAGATTTCACCGTCGATTACCTGCGCGCTGGCCTGCCGCGTGACTGCTATGCGCGGGCCACGGTGAACCGCTCTGGCCGCCGCTTTGCCTCGGTGCAGGTCGAGGCGTGGCAAGACAACCGCGCGCGGCCCTTCGCGCTGGGCTCGGTGCATTGCCTGATGCCGGAGGAGGGTGCGACCTGAACCGGGGTGCCGCCTTGGGTGTGGGAGGCGGATCAGAAAATGCGCTGGGAGCGCATTTTCCCGCCGAGCGGAGGCACCACTCGGCGGCGCTGCCGGGGAGGGACGGATGCGGTGCCTTGGTGGAGAGACTGGACCCTCCGGGGGGAGTATTTCAAAAAGAGCAATCTGAGGCGGGCTTGAGGCTCAGCGCACAAACCGGAACGCAGCCGACGCGCCCCAGCCCGCCACCGCCGCCATCACCAGCGACAGCACGCCATAGAGCAAAGGTTGCTGATGCGCGAGGTTGTAGAGGAAACGCTCCAACCCGGCCTTGCGCACCGCGATCAGGCGTTCCTGGGTATCCAGCACCACGCCGCCGCGCAGAATGAACAGCCGCACCTTGTAATTGCCTTCGGTGAGGTTGGCGGGCAGCGCCACATCGGTGCGAAACAGCGTCTCATCCGCCAGCTGCACCGAGCGTTCGGCGATGCGGTAGCGGCTTTCCTCCAGCCTGATCCGCTCTAAAGCGGCGACGAAATCTGGCGCGTTCTCGGCCTCATCGCTGATGCCCACCGCGCGGATCACTTGCGGGATGGTGATGTGGTGGCGCAGATCCTCGGTGCCGGACAGGATTTTATCCAGTTTGTCGGTGGTCGCCACCGCGTAAAAGCTGGGGGCTGCATCGACAGTGACGGAGGAGCGGTTCAGCCAGATTCCAGCGACGCGTTCTTTACGCCGTATGATCAGCCCAGTGCTGGGGCCTTCCACCGTCACGATCACCTCCAGCGGAGGGCCGTCCGGGGCAGGGGCATCGCGTTTCACCGCGCCATAGATCAGAATTTCCGAGCCATCGAAATTCGCGGTGATCTGCACGCGGTTCTGGCTGAGGCCGCTGACCAAAGCCTCATTCGCCACAGCAGGGCCTGCGAGGGCCAGCAGCAGGATCAGCGCCCGGATCATGGCAACAGCCCCGGTGTGACCGAGAACAACTCGGCCGGTTGCAGCAACAGATCGAGCGCGATTTTGAAGCTGACCGTCAGCACCAGCACCGCCAGCATGATGCGCAGTTGCTCCGCCTTCAACCGGGTCGACAGCCGCGCGCCGATCTGCGCGCCGATCACCCCGCCCATAATCAGCAGAAACGCCAGCATCATATCGACGGTCTGGCTGTTGATCGCATGCATGATCGTGGTGAAGCCGGTGACAAAAATGATCTGGAACAGCGAGGTGCCGACCACCACCCGCGTCGGCATCCCCAACAGGTAAATCATCGCCGGGACCAGAATGAAACCGCCACCCACCCCCATGATCGCCGACAGAAACCCCACCCCCGCGCCGATCGCCAGCGGCGGCAGCACCGAGATATACAGGCCAGAGGCGCGAAACTTCATCTGCAGTGGCAGCCGATGCACCCAAGTATGCACATGCGCCCGCCGGATCGGCGCTGCCGCTCCGGCCCGCCGTGCCCGGATCAGCGCCCGCGTGCTTTCGGCGAACATCATGGCACCGATCAGGCCTAGAAACAGCACATAGCTCAACTGCACGAACAGGTCGATCTGGCCCAAAGCCGTCATCCAAGCGAATACCTTCACCCCGATGAAGGATCCGCCAAAACCGCCCGCCAGCAGCACCAGCCCCATGCGGAAATCGACGCCCTTGCGCTTCATCTGCACCAAAACGCCGGAAATCGACGAGGCCACCACTTGGTTTGCGCCCGTTGCCACCGCCACACCGGGCGGCACGCCAACAAACAGCAACAGCGGTGTGATCAGAAAGCCGCCGCCAACGCCAAACATCCCCGACAAAAACCCGACGATGCCGCCCAATCCCAACAACAGGAAGGCGTTGATCGAAACCTCGGCGATGGGGAGGTAGATTTGCATTGGCGCAAGGCCCGGAAAGAGAAGAATTTCCTTAAGCCTTGCGCGGGTTTGCGGGCCTTGTCAAACCCTTGTGGCCGTCACAGTTGCGTGCGCAGAAAATGACGCAACACCTGTTCCAGTTTCGCCGCACCCAAGGGCGCCATCGCCTTGGTATGCTCGTGGCTGATCTGCTCGTCCGACATGCCCGCAGCCATATTGGTGATGGTGGAAATCGCCGCCACCTTCAGCCCCAGAAAGCGCGCGAGGATCACCTCGGGCACCGTCGACATCCCCACCGCATCGCCGCCGAGGATCTTGATCGCCCGGATTTCCGCTGGGGTTTCAAAAGAGGGGCCAGAATACCACGCATAGACGCCTTCCGGCAGCGCGACATTGACCGCTTGCGCCGAGGCTTTGAGGGCGGCGCGCAGACCCGCATCATGCGCCGTGGTCATCGGCACGAACCGCGCATCGGTTTTCTCGCCGATCAGCGGGTTCAGGCCCGAGAAGTTGATATGATCATTCAGCAGCATCAGATCACCGGGGCGAATATCGGGGCGCAAAGACCCCGCCGCATTGGTGGCGATCAGGGCTTCCGCGCCCAAGGCTTTCAGCACAGACAGCGGCAACCGCATCGCCGCCGAATTGCCATTCTCATAGTAATGCTCACGCGCGCCGAACACCGCGACGCGCGCACCCTCCAGATCGCCGATCACCAGATTGGGGTTGTGGCCCGACACGCCAACATTTGGAAACCCCGGCAGATCGCCGTAAGGGATGGCCACGCCCTGCACCGCCTGTGCCAGATGCCCAAGGCCCGAGCCGAGGATCAGGCCCAGCTTGACCGGGGCGCTGCCCGCGCGGGCTTGGATTTGGGCGACAAGAGCGGCGGTTTGATCGGTCACAGCGAAGTCCTTTTGCCAACAGCCGGGGGATTTCGCATCCCCCGGACCCCCCTTTCAGCGCTCTTTCACATAAGGCTCGCCACCCGCGCGGGGTGGGATAGCTTTGCCGACAAAGCCCGCCAGCACCAGCACTGTCAGGATATAAGGCAGCGCATCCAATGCGGAAACCGGGACTTTGAAATGCGCGATGCGCTCCACCACATCCGGGCGCAATGCCAAAGCTTGGAAAAATCCGAACAGCATTGTCGCCCCCAGTGCCTGCCAAGGCCGCCATTTCGCGAAAATCAACGCTGCGAGGGCGATATACCCCCGCCCCGCCGTCATCTCCCGCCCAAAGCCCGCCTGCAAAGCGGTCGCCATATAAGCCCCTGCAATGCCACACAGAACCCCGGTGATCGCGACTGCTGCAAAGCGCAGACCCACCACCGAGACCCCCGCCGTATCCACCGCTGCCGGGTTTTCCCCAACAGCCCGCAGCCGCAGACCAAAGCGGGTGCGATACAAAATCCACCACGTCAAAGGCACAAACGCCACCGCCGCATAGACCAGGATCGAATGGCCCGAGATCACCTGATAATACAGCGGCCCGATCAGCGGCACATCCTGCAAGCTTTCCGCGAAGGGCAAAGTGATCGGATTGAACCGCGCCGCACCATCCAACGGCGGCGTCCGCCCGCCCTGCCCAAACAACGCCTGCGCCACCAGCACCGTGATCCCCGACGACAGGAAATTCAGCGCCACCCCAGAAATCAACTGATTCCCGCGAAACGTAATCGACGCCACCCCATGCAGCATCGCGAAGATCATCGACGCGCCAATCCCGGCCAGCAACCCGACCCAAGCCGAGCCGGACATCGCCGCCACAGACCCCGCCGCCATCGCCGCGGCCAGCATCTTGCCTTCCAGCCCGATGTCGAAAATCCCGGCGCGTTCCGAGAAAAGTCCCGCGAGGCAAGCCAACAGCAGCGGCGTTCCCAGCCGCACGGTCGAGCCCAAAATCTGCATCAGCGTTTCATAATCCATCACGCCACCGCCTTTCGCCCGAAGCTGAACAGCCAGACCAGCAGCATCCGCACCATCTGATCCAGCGCTCCGGTGAACAGGATCACCAGCCCCTGCACCACGATCCGCATCTCAATCGGAATTGTGGTGTTCAGCCCCAAAGCCGCGCCACCCTGATACAGAAACCCGAACAACAGCGCCGCCAGCAGCACCCCGAACGGATGATTGCGCCCCATCAGCGCCACCGCGATGCCAATAAACCCCGCGCCCTCCGCCGAGTTCTGCAACAGCCGCTCCGCCGACCCCATCACGTTGTTGATTGCCATCATCCCGGCCAAACCGCCCGAAATCAGCATCGCGATCATGGTGATTTTCACCGGATTGATACCCGCGTACTTAGACGCAGCCTCTGATTTGCCAAAGGCGCGGATCTGATAGCCCAGCCGCGTGCGCCACAGCAAAAGCCACACCACCAGACAGGCCGCGAGCGCAATAAACAGCGTCACATTGGCAGGCACGTTGGAATACATCTGCAACCCGGCCTTGGTCAACTTTGGTGTGCCATCCGGGTTCATGCGCGCGAAAAACTCACTGATGAATGGCATGTCCGACAGCGCCGGCAGCTTGGCGCCCTCTGGGAACCGCGCCGAGGCCGGGTCCATCTGTCCCGCAGGACGCAGCACATCGACCAGCATGTAGACGATCAAAGCACTTGCGATATAGTTGAACATGATCGTGGTGATCACGATATGGCTGCCGCGCTTGGCCTGCAAATACGCCGGGATCGCCGCCCAAGCCGCGCCAAACACCGCAGCCCCTAACGTCGCCGCCAACAGCGCAACCGTCCAATGTGGCCAAGGCAGCGCCAGACACACCAGCGCCACGCCAAGCCCGCCCAACTGCGCCTGACCCTCACCGCCGATGTTGAAAAGGCCCGCATGAAACGCCACAATCACCGATAGCCCGGTGAAGATGAAGCTCGTGGTATAATACAGCGTATAGCCCCAGCCATTGGCCGAGCCGAACGCCCCCTCCACCATGATCCCCAAGGCCTTCGTCGGGCTTTGCCCAATCGCCAGCAGCACAATCGCCGCCACAAAGGCCGCCAAAACAAGGCTGATCAGCGGCACCAGAACCACATCGGCCCATTGCGGTAGTTTTCTCATCTCAAACCTTCCCGCCGACACCAGCCATCAACAGCCCCAATTCGCGCTCATTCGTCGTCTCGGGGTCCGCTGTCCCCATGATATGGCCGTCAAACATCACGGCGATCCGGTCGGAAAGGCTCATGATTTCATCGAGTTCGACTGAGACAAGCAGAATAGCCTTACCCGCATCGCGCAATGCAATGATCTGCTTGTGGATGAACTCAATCGCGCCAATATCCACCCCCCGCGTCGGTTGGCCGATCAACAAAAGGTCAGGATTCTGCTCCATCTCGCGCGCAACGACGATCTTTTGCTGATTGCCGCCGCTGAAATTCTTCGCAGCCAGCGTCGCAATCGGCGGGCGCACATCATAGCGCGCCATCTTCGCCTCGGTATCCGCGCGCAAAGCGTCATTATCCATGAACAACGCGTTTTTCTGATACTTCGGGTCGTTGTGATAACCAAACGCCACGTTTTCCCAAGCGCTGAAATCCATGATCAGCCCAAGATGCTGGCGATCCTCCGGCACATGCGCGATCCCGGCCTCGCGCCTTGTCTGCCCATTCGCCGCCAACCCCACCAGCGGTAAATCCACACCCTTCAACGTGATCCGCCCCGTCGCCCGCGCAATGCCGCCCAAAGCCTCCAGCAGTTCCGACTGGCCGTTGCCCGCCACCCCCGCGATGCCCAAAATCTCGCCCGCCCGGATCTCAAAGCTGACACCTTTCAGCCGCTCGATCCCGTCGTCATCCTTCACCCGCAGATTTTCCACCGCCAAAACCACCGCCCCCGGCGTGGCCTTAACCTTCTCAACCTCCAGCAAAACCTTGCGACCCACCATCAACTCGGCCAGCGACTCCGGGCTACTCTCAGCGGTCTTCACCGTCCCCACCATCGTGCCGCGCCGCATGACGCTGACGTTATCCGTCGCCTCCATAATCTCGCGCAATTTATGCGTGATCAGGATGATGGTCTTGCCCTGATCTTTCAACCCGTTCAAAATCCTGAACAAATGGTCGGCCTCGTCTGGGGTCAACACCCCGGTCGGCTCATCCAGAATCAGAATATCGGCCTGCCGATACAGCGCCTTCAAAATCTCCACCCGCTGCTGATGCCCAACCGACAGGTCTTCGATCAACGCATCCGGGTCCACATCCATCTCATATTCGCGCGACAATTCCCCCAGAACCTTGCGCGCTTTCGCCAGAGAGGTGTTCAACATCGGGCCATCCTCGGCCCCCAGGATCACATTCTCCAGAACGGTGAAATTTTGCACCAGTTTGAAATGCTGGAACACCATGCCGATACCGGCGCGGATGGCGCTCTGGCTGTCGGGGATCGGGGTCAGCTTGCCGTTGATATAAATCTCACCCGCGTCGGCGCGATAGAACCCATACAGGATCGACATCAAAGTCGATTTTCCCGCGCCATTCTCGCCGATAATGCCGTGTATCGTGCCGCGCGGCACTGCGATGTTGATATCTTTATTGGCCTGAACCGGGCCGAAGGCCTTGGATATGCCTTTTAACTCAATCGCATAGGGAGAGAGGGCGGCAGTTGCCTGCCGCCCTCCATTGGCCGTAGCCACCATCAGAACGACCCAGCCGGGCAGGTGTTGTCAGACATGTAATCATGCACCACCAACTCGCCTGATTTGATCTTTTCAGCCGCCGCGTCAACGGTCGCTTTCATCTCTGGCGTTACCAGTTTGGCGTTGTTTTCGTCCATCGCATAATCAACGCCGCCGGCTTTCAGGTCCATCACATTGACGCCGGGTTTCAGGTTTTCACCCTCTTTGAACGCCTCATAAACCGCGTTATCGACGCGCTTCATCATAGAGGTCAAAACCTGCCCCGGATGCATGTAGTTCTGGTTGCTATCAACGCCGATCGACAGAATCCCCTCATCCGCCGCCGTCTGCAACACCCCAACGCCGGTGCCGCCCGCTGCCGCATAGATCACGTCCGCGCCCTGCGATTTCTGCGCTTTCGCCAGTTCGGCACCCTTCACCGGGTCATTCCACGCCGCCGGAGTCGTCCCGGTCATGTTCAGAATAACCGTCGCATCCGGCTTCACAGCCTTCACACCCTGCGCATAGCCGCAGCCAAAGCGCCGGATCAGCGGAATATCCATGCCGCCGATGAAGCCGACGGTGTTGGTTTTGCTGGCCAGACCGGCCATCATCCCGACCAGATACGAACCCTGATCTTCGGTAAACACCACCGATTTCACGTTCGGCTGCTCAACCACCATGTCGATGATGCCGAACTTGGTGTCAGGGAAGTCCGGTGCCACGGTGTTCAGCACATCGCCAAAGGCAAAGCCGGTCATGATGATCGGGTTTGCACCATCTTCTGCCAGCGACCGCAAAGCCTGCTCGCGCTGGGCTTCGGACTGCATTTCCAGCTCTTTATAGGTGCCGCCGGTTTCCTTTGCCCATTTCTCAGCGCCGTTGAACGCCGCTTCGTTGAACGATTTGTCGAACTTGCCGCCCAGATCGAAGATGATCGCAGGTTCAGCGAAAGCCGCGCCCGCAGTCAGCGCCAAAGTCGCCGCCGCACCCAGCAGGTGTTTCATCAGGGTCATAATTTTCTCCCGGTTTACGTGTTATTAGCGTTTTTGTTTTCCCATCCCATGCGGCGAAGATCACCTGCAACGGCCGGGTCGTGCTGGATTTAGGACAGTGCTTTGCGAGAGGGTCAACAGGAATCTGTGGCACGTCTGCGTGACCCGGTAGCCCCACGGTGATCCTATGGTGAAAAATCTACCATTTGGTCAGTAATTTGGCGGCAACGATGCGCTAAATCGGCCGCATCAACACCAGAGCATCCAGCCGGTCCCCGGCAGGCGTTTGGTAATACCCCCGACGTTTGCCTTTCGGCTCAAAGCCTTTGCGGGCGTAAAGGCTCTGCGCGGGCAGGTTATTGGCCGCGACTTCAAGGAAAACTGATTCGGCCCCCCGCACCCGCGCTTCAACCAAAAACCCATCCACCAACCGCCCGCCGGTGCCCCGCTTGCGCGCGCCGGGGTCCACCGCAAGCGTGATCAACTCGGCTTCCCCGGCCACCACGCGGCCAATCAGAAACCCGCTCGGCTCGGTCAGTACAAAGGCAAAAGCGCTGTCCAGAGTGCTGGCAATCTCTGCCGCAGACCACGGTTTAGGTGTGGTGAAACACGCCGCATGAATGGCGGCCATTTCGTCAAAAGTCACGGGGCTACCAGATCAAGAATAACCGGCGGCGGATCGCTCGGCGGTGCCGCATCCGCGCCACGTAGGTAAAACGGTGCGGGGCGCGGGTGCGGCGATCCCACGCGGCTCAGCGCAATCCGCGCAATCGCCTCAGCAATCGGCAGGCTGTGCAAGCCATCGCGCCCCGCCACAGCCCCCTCAACCGCATCCAAAGCTTCCGCCGCAACAATCCGCGCCGCCCCCGGCCCGTCCACCTCAAAACGCTGCACATAAACCTCACCGCGCCGCGCATCCTCGATCACCGTCACCGGGCGCGGCAACCCGAACGCCGCCGCCTCCAACCGAGTCACCCCAATCGCCGGCACGCCCAAGCCCAAAGCCAAGCCCCGCGCCGCCGCCACCGCAATCCGCACCCCAGTGAAATTCCCCGGCCCGGTGCCGACCGCAATCGCCGTCACATCCGCCAGAACCACCCCAGCATCGACCAGCAAATCCGAGATCAACGGCATCAGCCGCTCGGCCTGACCCTTCTCCATCGCCTCAGATTTCAACCAAATGCGGTCGCCCGATAACAAAGCGGCGGCGCAATGCGCCGCCGATGTGTCGAATGCCAGTATAAGATCAGGCCGCAACAGGGCGCACTTCCAACACTTCCGGGATGTAATGCCGCAGCAGGTTCTCAATCCCCATCTTCAAGGTCAGCGTCGAAGACGGGCACCCCGCGCAAGCGCCCTTCATATGCAGATAGACCACGCCACGATCAAAGCCGTGGAAGGTGATGTCGCCACCATCCTGTGCCACCGCAGGGCGCACCCGGGTATCCAGCAATTCCTTGATCTGATTAACGATATCGGAATCCTCACCGTCATGCGCCGCATGGGCGGCCTGCGATTCGCCTTCCATCACCGCCGCACCCGATTGGAAATGCTCCATAATCGCGCCGAGGATTGCGGGCTTGATATGCTGCCAATCGGCAGCTTCCGCCTTGGTCACGGTGACAAAATCGGTGCCAAAGAACACCCCGGTCACTTGCCCGGTTGCAAAAATCCGCTTCGCCAGCGGCGATTTCACAGCCGATTCAAGGCTGGGGAAATCGGCGGTGCCCATCTCGAGCACTGCTTGCCCCGGCAGAAACTTCAGCGTCGCCGGGTTCGGGGTGGATTCGGTCTGGATGAACATGATCTTTTCTCCGACTATTCCACTCGGATATGCGCCCTTGGCAGCGATAAGTCAAGGATTGGAATGATTCTAGAAAGCCCGCCTATCCGGCTTTGTCCGCATCCGCCGCGACCACAACCGGGCCATAAAACAACGCACAGCCGTTGACCAAAACCGGGACGCGCTTATCGGGATAGGCCACAGCATTACAGCGCTGCACCACGTTCCACGCCACCAGCAGGCCTTCATCCGCAGGCTTCTGCATCGCCCAAGCGCCATTCGCGGCCAAAGCATAATAGCGCGGCTGCGCACTGGCCGAGGGCGTCAGATCCAACGTATCCACCAGCTTTTGCGCTACAGACCGCCCCTGTTGATCCGGCTGATAGTGATTGGGCAGGTTTTCCAGAAAGATCACGCAATCCGGCCCGCAACGCTCCATCGCGCCAAACTGCGCGGTTTGCCGGTTGTGACGCCCGCCGACCCAAGCATAGCGCCCCTCTGGACCGATGGCGAAAGCGGCGAAAAAGCTGTGGTTCGGAAACTCAAGATAGCTCGCCTTGATCGCCGCCTTACCGGGCTTCAACCCTTCGGGCAAAGGCGTGATCACCAAGTATGAGGTGCCGTGGTCATAGGCCAACAAGGGCGCGGCCTTCGCCTGCGGATAATAGGCCCAAACGCCAACAGCCAACAGGGCAATGACCGCCACGCCCCATCGCATCCATTTCCGCATCATGCGCCCCGCACAGTTACCGGCCGAATAGACAGTCAAATCCGGCCGGTTTTGTGGCGAAGCTCAGGCACCTTTGCCATGCCGGCGCGCGAAGTCCCGCCGCAGCCGACGCAGCATCGCCCAAACGATCAACCGATGCGCGGGTGCCACCGGAATCATATACGCCCGCCCAAACCAATTATGCGTCACCACCGAAGCCGTGATCGCCAATTTGCAGCCGATAACCGTCACGCACGTCATCACATCCAGATGCCGATCCCGCGCCGTTAGCGACAGCGTCTGATCATCAATATGCTCAATCAAAAAGAAATCGAGATGATCGCCGATCTGCGCAGCCTCCACCGCAGCCCCCGAAAAACCACCAATCCGCGCCGAAATCTGATCGGGCATGCCCGCGCCCAAATCAATCGCTCAGCCAATTTGCACCCCCTTGGTATTGGCGGGACTGGAACTGCCCCCCCCCCGCAGCAGAAATTGCCCTCACGCGGTAATCCAAGACGTTGCTTTAAGCCATTGTGACCAATGCTGCAGAAATCATCGACGACCACTATCGCCCGCCCGTCAGCGCCGCCCAGTAATCGGGGATCAGCGCAATCGTTCCGGCCAGCGCCGGATCGCCGGATATGATCTGCGCCCGGCGTACTGGCAGAACCACCTTGACCCCATCCGCCAGTTTGAATGAGAGTTTGCAGGTTGCTCCTTGCTGTTCGGTCTTGGCCGGATCGGGGTGATAGAAGCAATCGACCAGACCGGAACCTAGCCGTGTGTCAGCGTAGCGTGCGGCCAGTGCGGGTTCTTCTCGATTCGACGGACTACCATCGGCTGCTGCAGCCGCATCAGTCTTTATTACAAATCGCATCGGTGGCGCGTCACGACACCAAATGCTGCCCGCTTGATCGGGGCGAAGCGCGCCGCACCAACGGTCGATCTTCTCCTGCGTCAGGCAGAAATCGCCCAAGTGGCAATCTGGCTGAACCGCTGAAACACTGATGGAGCGAAAGCTAATCGGATCGCTCCGCTCATGAAGCAGCACCTCATCCTGTTGGGTCATAATGGTCACGGGATTGGTCAGGCTGGTCGAGCAGCCCCATAGCCCGGCCTGTACACCGCGAGCGCAGTCATCGAACAGATGCAGGCGTGGGCTAGCCGGGAAAGCTACCTGACGGTTGGCCAGTGTGCCCTCGAAATCCGCAAGCATGATCGCCTCAGCGCGGGCATCGCGGTCTTTGGCGGCCTGGAGCTTGGCCGCCTCGCGCTGCGCAACCGGCAACAGCGTTAACACAGCGACTAATCCGACAAGGGCCATCCCTGCCGCCCAGCCAACCCAGCGCGCACGACCCTGCCCGACCCACAGCACCGCCGCACCGCCAGCCACGCCAAGCGCCGCGCCGCTGGCGACAAATGGAATAAGCATCAGCGACCCCAGCACGAAGAAGGCGAAGTTCAGAGCCGAGCCGATGCCCTGAACGAGCGCGTTACCCGGTCCAAGCATTAGCACCAGAGGGACAACGCCCAGCAACACCCCCCAAATCAGCGCGCTTCGGGGTCGCCGGACAAAGCGCAAGGACAGGATGAATCCAACCAGAAATCCAGCAAAAATGAACAAAAGCATGACGTTCCTTGTGGTTGCAGCGTTAGTCAACGAACGCATCTCAGCGACGGGATGGATCAATATCGGCCCAATCGCAGAAAACAGCTTCCCGGTCCGTCATCAAGGCGCGTCGACGCTCTAGGTCATTGGCACAAACGCAGCGAATGGCGGGTTTGTCCCGCAAACCAGATGCCTAGGTAAAACTGCGCAGTTTGCCAGCCGCAACGACCATTCCGAAGCTCATATCGTCAACTAATTACATCGGCTGCGCCACTTCTGTGTCCTCGGAAAAGCGTCCGTGCTGCATAAAACATAGCCCAATTCTACGGTCAAACTTGGGGCGCGGATATGACCAACAGGGTTAAACCCCATTAACCATACCCCGCACCGTTCAAAATAGCCCAACAAAATCAATGGCCCCGAGTTGGGACCATCACGTAATGCTCTCCAACCGTTCCTTGCTCATATCCCCCGGAACAATCGTGATCGGAATCGGCAGGCTCCCCGAAGACCGCGTCATCGCCGTCACCAGCGGCCCCGGCCCCGACTTCTCCGTCCCGGCCCCCAGCACCAGAATCCCCACCGCCGGGTCTTCCTTGACCTGCGCCAGAATCTCGGCCACCGGATCGCCCTCACGGATGATCAATTCCGGGTTCACCCCCTGCTTGTCCCGCATCCATTGCGCAAACACCTCGAAATGCGCCTCGATCCGCTCGCGCGCCTCGGCCCGCATCAGATCAGCGACCCCCATCCAATGCTGGAACTCTTCCGGCGGGATGATCGACAAAACCTGCACCCCACCCCCCGTATGCGCCGCCCGCAGCGCCGCAAATCGCATCGCGTTCAGACATTCCCGGCTGTCATCCAGCACGACAAGAAACTTCCGCATATTTCGTCTCCCCTAACGCCGCGATCATGCAACCGAGGCGCTGGGAAGGCAAGGCTAGCGCTGGGTCGCCGCCCACTCCCAATACAACCGCCGCGCCCGCGCCGTCATCGGGCGTTCCTTATACTCGGTGTCGTCAAACGCCTTCACCGCCGTCACCTTGGCGAAATTACCCGACAAGAAAATCTCATCCGCCGCATTGGCATCCTCAAACGTCAGCACGGCTTCGCGTACCTCCACCCCATCCGCCCGCAGGTTCGAAATATGCCGCGCCCGCGTAATCCCGGCCAGAAAGGTGCCATTCGGCACCGGAGTGAACACCACCCCATCCTTCACCAGAAACACATTCGCCGTCGCACTCTCGGCCAAATTCCCCAACGCATCCGCGACCAAAGCATTGCCAAACCCCTTGGCCTGCGCCTCGACCAGCATCCGCGCGTTGTTGGGATAGAGACACCCCGCCTTGGCATTGCAAACCGCATCCTCTAACACCGGGCGCCGGAAGCGCGTCCGCGTCACGGTCGTCGCAAATTCCGGGTCGGGCATCGCGACCTCCTCCAACGAGATCGCAAACCCCGTCGCCCCCGCCATCGGCACGATCCCCAACTCGGACCCGTGCAGCGCCCAATACATCGGCCGGATATACACCGCTTGCCCCGGCCCGAAGCCCTGCAACCCCTCGCGGATGATCGCCGCCATATCCTCTGGCGCGCAGGTCGGCGTGATCATCAGCGCCGCAGCTGATCTGTTCACCCGCGCGCAATGCAGGTCCAAATCCGGGCACATGCCGTCAAAATACCGCGCGCCGTCGAACACCGAAGTGCCCTGCCAGATGCCATGATCTGCCGCCTTCATCACCGCCAGATCGCCGTCATGCCAACGCCCGTCCCAAAAGGTGCGGATGGATTTCCCGGTATGGCCGAAAGTCATGCTGATCTCCTGCTGCTTTGCTGCAAGCTTAATCACGCGGCACAGCCTGCGGGAAGGGCGCGCGTCTGCCCAAGCGGAAGCCTGCCCGCCGTTTCGCGCCGATGCGCAGGCTTTCGCCGCAAGCTTATGAAAAAAGCCCTCGGACCGGGGGACTGGTCCGAGGGCTTGGCTGCAAAATGCCAGCCTAAGGGTGGGACAGATTGGGGAAAATGGCCCCAAGGCTGACTATGGTTGAGGGTTGAATCGATTCTGTGACGGGATTGTATCGGCCTCAAGCCGTCATTTTCCCGTGCCAAGGACAGCTGACCAGATGGTCATTCACCATGCCCACCGCTTGCATGAAGGCGTAGCTGATGGTCGGGCCGACGAACTTGAACCCCTCAGCCTTCAGCGCCTTTGATAACGCCACAGATTCCGCCGTCTGCGCGACAGCTTGGCTCAGATTGCCCAGTTGTCGATCCATCGGCTGGCCGCCAACATGCTTCCATAGGAAATTCGCAAACCCTTCACGCGCCTCAATCGCGAGATAAGCGCGGGCCCCGGCAAAGGTGGCCTCGATCTTGCCGCGATGGCGGATGATGCCGGGGTCTTGGAGGAGGCGCAGGGTGTCCGCCTCACCCCAACCCGCCAGCACCGCCGGATCAAACCCGGCAAACGCCGCGCGAAACGTCTCACGCCGCCGCAGAATGGTGATCCAAGACAGGCCAGCCTGAAAGCCTTCAAGGATCAGACATTCAAACAGCGCGCGCGGATCGCGCTCGGGGCGACCCCATTCGTCATCATGATAGGCGACATAGACAGGATCGCTGCCGCACCAGCCGCAGCGTTGGCTCTCATCACTCATTTCGCCCTCATAATCATTAAAATTGGCCTAAAATCCCAATAGTTAAGGCGTCTTTTACCGTTGTGGCGGCAGTGTGTCCATCGGTAGGCCCAAGCGCGCAGGAGCATCGCAATGATCATGCCAAAACCAAAGCCGCGCTTGGATGCGCAGGCGGGCTTGGCAAGCCCCTTGGGCGTGGCGATCTCGGTGGGGGACCGGGAAACCCTGTCGATGGTGCGGCAAGCCATTGATAGCAAACGCTTGCGCTTGGCTTATCAACCCGTGGTGCTGGCCCGCGATGCCGCTCGCGTGGCGTTTCAGGAAGGCCTGATCCGGGTGTTGGACCCGACCGGGCGGGTGATCCCGGCAAAAGACTTTATGGAGGCGGTCGAAAGCCACGAAATTGGCCGTGAAATCGACTGTGCCGCGCTGGAAATTGGCCTCGCAGCACTGGCGCGGGTGCCGGATCTGCGGCTGTCGATCAACATGTCGGCGCGCTCCATCGGCTATGCGCGCTGGAAACAGGTGCTGCGGCGGGGGCTTTCCGTCGGTCCGACGATTGGTGAGCGGCTGATTCTCGAAATCACCGAAAGCTCGGCGATGCAGGTGCCAGAGCTGGTGGTGGCCTTCATGGATGATCTGAAAGGCGCAGGGGTGGCCTTTGCGCTGGATAATTTCGGTTCGGGCAACATGGCGATTCGTTATTTCAGGGATTTCTATTTTGATATCCTGAAACTGGATGGCCAGTTCATCCGCAATATCCACCACGACGCTGATAATCAGGTGCTGACCGCCGCGCTGTTGTCGATTGGTCATCATTTTCAAATGTTTACCGTGGCGCAATCGGTAGAAACCACCGCCGAGGCGCAGATGCTGCAAAGCATGGGGGTGGATTGTATGCAGGGTTATCTGTTTGGGGCCGCCACCCTGAAGCCCGCATTTGACCGAAACGCCGCGCGAAAATCGGCGTGATTGCGCAAGCCTTGCTCCTGCGACAACCCGGACGTGCAGAAAACTTGCTTTTCACCGCCACCCCTTCTAGGCCATGTTGCAAATCGACAAAGCGGGTTTTGCCGCAGCAGTTTCTGGGAGAGGGCGCATCATATGACCAATGTGGTAATCGTTTCAGCGGCACGCACCGCTGTGGGCAGCTTTAACGGAGCCTTCGCGGCCACCCCGGCGCACGAATTGGGCGCAGCGGTGATCGAGGCGGTTGTCGCCCGCGCCGGGATCGACAAGGCAGAGGTTGCTGAAACCATTCTCGGCCAAGTGCTGACCGCAGGCCAAGGCCAGAACCCTGCCCGCCAAGCGCATATCCGCGCGGGTCTGGCGAAAGAAGCCTCGGCTTGGTCGCTGAACCAGGTCTGCGGTTCGGGCCTGCGCGCGGTGGCTTTGGGCGCTATGCATGTGCAACTGGGCGATGCGAATATCATCGTCGCGGGCGGTCAGGAAAGCATGTCTTTGTCCCCGCATGTTGCGCACCTGCGCGCGGGTCAGAAAATGGGCGATATGGCCTTCATCGACAGCATGATCCGTGACGGGTTGTGGGATGCGTTCAACGGCTATCACATGGGCCAAACAGCCGAGAACGTCGCCAACCAGTGGCAGATTTCGCGTGAGATGCAGGATGAGTTTGCGCTTGCTTCGCAGAACAAAGCTGAAGCCGCGCAGAAGGCCGGCAAGTTCAAGGATGAAATCATCGCCTTCACCATCAAAACCCGCAAGGGCGATGTGGTGGTCGATCAGGACGAATATATCCGCCACGGTGCAACCCTCGAATCGATGCAGAAACTGCGTCCGGCTTTCACCAAAGATGGCTCGGTGACGGCGGCGAATGCGTCTGGCCTGAACGATGGTGCGGCGGCAGTGCTGCTGATGTCCGAAGCCGATGCCAATAAGCGCGGCTTGAAACCCCTCGCGCGGATTGCATCCTATGCCACCGCTGGTTTGGACCCGTCGATCATGGGCGTCGGCCCGATTTTCGCCAGCCGCAAAGCGTTGGAGAAAGCCGGTTGGAAGGCCGCCGATCTCGATCTGATTGAAGCGAATGAGGCGTTTGCCGCGCAGGCTTGTGCGGTGAACAAAGACATGGGCTGGGACACCAGCAAGGTGAACGTCAACGGCGGCGCGATTGCAATCGGCCACCCGATCGGCGCCTCGGGCGCGCGGATTTTGAACACTTTGATCCACGAGATGGGCCGTTCGGGTGCGAAAAAAGGTCTGGCAACCCTGTGCATCGGTGGCGGTATGGGCGTGGCAATGTGTATTGAGCGCGCCTAAGTCTGCGATATATTGAAATAAAATGCGGCAAACGGGCGCAATATTATTGCGCCCGTTTGCGTGTCTAGGTAACATGATTTCAAACGGATAGCCTTGGAGGAGGAACAGATGGCAAAGGTAGCATTGGTTACAGGTGGTTCGCGCGGCATTGGTGCGGCGATTGCGGTGGCGTTGAAAGCGGCTGGATATACAGTTGCGGCGAATTACGCGGGCAACGACGAGGCAGCGGCTGCATTCACCGCAGCGACCGGCATCCCCACCTATAAATGGTCGGTCGCCGATTATGACGCCTGCGTTGCGGGCATCGCAAAGGTCGAGGCTGATCTTGGCCCGGTTGCCGTGCTGGTCAACAATGCGGGCATCACCCGCGATGCGATGTTCCACAAGATGACCCCCGGCCAGTGGAAAGAAGTCATCGACACCAACCTGACCGGGCTTTTCAACATGACCCATCCGCTCTGGACCGGGATGCGGGATCGCAAATTTGGCCGGGTGATCAGCATTTCCTCGATCAACGGGCAAAAGGGCCAAGCGGGGCAGGTGAACTATTCCGCCGCGAAATCCGGCGATCTGGGCTTTACCAAGGCCCTCGCTGCCGAAGGCGCGCGCGCGGGCATCACCGTCAACGCAATCTGCCCCGGCTATATCGGCACCGATATGGTGAAGGCGATTGATGAGAAGGTGTTGAAAGAACGCATTATTCCGCAAATTCCGGTGGGCCGTCTGGGCGAGCCGGAAGAAATCGCGCGGATCGTGGTGTTCTTGGCCTCGGATGATGCGGGCTTCATCACCGGCTCGACGATTTCCGCCAATGGCGGGCAATTCGTGGTATGATCTATGGTGCGCTGAAGCGCACCCTACATGCGGTACAAGGCTCGGTCGCAAGATCGGGCCTTTTTGCTTGCCCGCAGGAGGCAGTTTCGGCAGGTAGGATCAAAAGGGAAACATGATGACCAAAACCAAAGCCACCCTCATCGGCCTGACCGCAATCGCGATGTGGGCGCTGCTGGCTCTATTCACCATCGGCTCGGCCCCGGTGCCGCCCTTGCTGCTGAACGCGTTGTGCTTTGGCATTGGCGGTACGATTGGGCTGATCTGGACGATCACAGGCGCGGGGCTAGGTGTTCTGAAAACCGTGTCATGGAAGGTCTATGCCTTTGGCACATTGGGGCTTTTTGGCTATCATCTGCTGTATTTTACCGCGTTTCGCCTGTCGCCGACTGCTGAAACGGGCCTGATCGCCTACCTTTGGCCGTTGTTCATTGTGCTGCTGTCGGGCCTGCTGCCGGGCGAGCGACTAGGCCCGCTGCACATCATCGGCGCGCTGATCGCCTTTGCGGGCGCGGCGCTGATCGTGCTGGCGCGCGGCGGCGAGGGGCAAGGCTCGGCGCTCGGCCTCACTTTGGCTTTCCTCTGTGCGGTAACTTGGGCGGTCTATTCCGTGCTGTCGCGGCGCTTGGGTGCTGTGCCAACCGAATCCGTCACCGTGTTCTGCCTCGCCACGGCCCTGTTGTCCGCTATCTCACATATCGCATTAGAAACAACCACTTGGCCGCAAGGCACGCTGGGTTGGGCAAGTGTCATCGCGCTTGGTATTGGACCGGTGGGGGCTGCATTTTTCACTTGGGACATCGGTATGAAAAAAGGCGACATCCAACTGCTGGGGGTCGCCTCGTATGCGGCACCTTTGCTGTCGACACTGGCATTGGTGGCGGCTGGTATTGCCAAACCGTCAGGCGCAATCCTTATAGCGGCGGTTTTGATCACGGTAGGGGCGGCGCTGGCGGCAAAGGCGAGTTCTGCGAAAAGCCCTGCGGCCAGCGCCAAAAGGGCTTAAGCGCTCAGCCTACCAATTTCCTCTTTCAGTTTCAGCTTTTGCTTTTTCAGATCGGCGATGTGCAGATCATCCACGGCGGGCGCGCGTTGCGCCTGTTCTACCTTGGATGAGAGGGTTTCGTGCTTCTTTTTCAGTTCAGCGATATGGGAAGCGACGGTCATGCAAGTCCTCCTGATGCTGGTTCAACACCCCAAGTGCATCACAGAATCTGAGTCGTGTCACCAAATCTTCACACAACCTAAGCGATTATTCCGTTCAATTAGCGGAATTCATCCGAAAGCGATTCGCCGCTGCGCAAGATCGCGCTGGCGCGGGGGGTATAGCTCTCGCGGTCGCCGTCATGTGATTTGCCGTGATGGATCACGAACGGTGAAAGCAGCCGAAACGCCGCGCGCCCGGTCTTGCGTGCCCTCAGCAGGATGCGCAACGCGGGCTTACCCTCGCGCGCGGTCAGCGGCAAAACCGAGGCTGACCCCAGTTTATCGCCCATCGCCGCCAAAACCTCTGGCAACCCATCCGCGCCACAAATCAAGGTCAGCCACCCCCCCGGAGCCAAGCGCCTGCTGGCGGCCTGCACCCAATCACCCAACGGCGTGTCGATCTGCAACGCCACAGCACGCCCTGCATTCGGGCTGGGCGTGCCGCCGCGCGGGTAATACGGCGGGTTGGCGATGACATGGTCAAAATCCACCCGCAGCGGCTTTGGCATATTGCCAAGATCGCCAACCTCAACCTGCATCGCGATGCCGTTCTCTGCCGCATTGCGCCGCGCCAATTCCGCGTATTCGGCCTGTAACTCCAGCCCCGCCAGCCGCAAATCCGGCACACGCGTGGCGAGACAGAACGCCGCAGCCCCGACGCCACAGCCCAAATCCAGCACAGATTGACCTGGCTGCGCGGGGCAGGCGGCGGCCAGCAAAACCGGATCGGTTGCCGCGCGGTAGCCCTGCCTTGGCTGCCAAAGCTGCAATTTGCCGCATAAAAACTTGTCCTGCGTCAAATCCTGCATTCAAAGCCCGTCCGCGATGTCATTATCCGCCAGCACCGCGCGGGCCAGAAACAGATCGCTGTCCGCCACCATGATGCGGCGCGGGAACAATCCGATGCCGCCTTCCAGCGTGCTCATGTGGACGTCCAGCACAAAGCTGTCTATACCCTCGCCCTCAAGGAGCACTTGAGCAAAGGCGATCACGGTGGGGTCGGTTGTGCGCAGTAAAAGCTTCATGGGATTAGGTTTACGCGGGGTTGCACGCCCGTGTCGATACCTGAAGGGGATGTGATGAGCGTGATGGAAGCGGCGCAAAAACCGCATGATCGGCTGGCCGATGCTTTGGCCGAGGATATGGCGGCGGTGAACCTGATGATCCGCGCACGGATGGCGTCTGAACATGCGCCGCGTATCCCGGAAGTCACAGCCCATCTCATTGAGGCCGGCGGCAAACGTCTGCGCCCGATGTTGGTATTGGCTGCCGCGCGGTTGTTGGGCTATGCGGGGCCGTTTCATGTGCATCTGGCCGCCACGGTGGAGTTCATTCACACCGCGACCCTGCTGCATGATGATGTGGTCGATGAAAGCGCCCGCCGTCGCGGGCGGCCTACGGCGAACCTGCTCTGGGATAACAAATCTTCCGTGCTGGTCGGCGATTACCTGTTCGCCCGTGCGTTTCAGTTGATGGTGGAACCCGGCAATCTGCGGGTGCTCGACATCCTCGCCAACGCCTCCGCCACCATTGCCGAAGGCGAAGTGCTGCAACTGACCGCCGCACAAGATTTGGCGACCACCGAAGACATCTACTTGCAAGTCGTGCGCGGCAAGACGGCGGCGTTGTTTTCAGCCGCCACCGAATCCGGTGCCGAAATCGCAGGTGGCACCTCGGCACAGGTCAAAGCCTTGTTCGACTACGGCGACGCTTTGGGCATCGCTTTCCAGATCGTTGATGATCTGCTCGATTACGGCGGTTCGGCGGCAGTGATCGGCAAAAACACCGGCGATGATTTCCGCGAACGCAAGCTGACGCTGCCGGTGATCAAAGCCGTGGCCAAAGCCTCCCCGGAAGAACGCGCCTTTTGGGTGCGGGTGATCGAGAAAGGCCAACAGAGTGACGGTGATCTGGAACACGCGCTGGCACTGATGGCGCAACATGGCGCGATGGACGCCGCACGCGCCGACGCTTTGGCATGGGCCGCGAAAGCACAAACCGCGCTGAAAGCACTGCCGTATCATCCGTTGCGCGCGATGCTGTCAGACCTTGCCGCTTATGTTGTTGAACGTATCAACTAAGAACTGGCGCTGCTGCCACCCACCACGCCGGAGCATCTTCGCGCAAAACACCTGCGGCGGCTTTCGCCAATTCCTCACTGGCGAACAGCCCGAAACACGTCGCCCCCGATCCTGACATCCGCGCCAGCAGACAGCCTGGACGCGCCTCTAGCGCCGCTTTCACCGCCCCGATCACCGGAGCCAAAGCCATTGCCGGGGCCTCCAGATCATTGCGCTGGTCGCGCAGCCATGCAGCGAGTTCCATGGTCGATCCGCAGGTGGGCATCGCAGTCATCGCCGCATTATCCTTGCGCGGCAAAGCCTTGAACACCTCTGGCGTAGCCACAGCCACCCCCGGATTAACCAGTACGATATAGCATTCTGGCAGAGGGGGTAGGGGCGACAACACCTCGCCCACCCCTTGCATCCGCCCCGGACGCCCGGCCAAACACACCGGTACATCGGCCCCCAAAGCCAGCACCGCCGCCGCATCCGGCAAGCCCAGGCCGGACAGCGCAGACAACGCCCGCAACGTCGCCGCCGCATCTGCCGAGCCCCCACCGATGCCCGAGGCAACGGGCAAGTGCTTCTCCAGCGCCAAGGCCGCCTCAACGCCCAAAGCGCGCGCGGCCCGCAGCACAAGATTGTCGTCGCCAACCAACCCAGCCGCATGCGGCCCCGTCACCATCAGACTCAGCTCTTCAGCAGGTGAAACCGTCACCCAATCACCGACCCCCGCAAACACAACAATGCTGTCGAGCAGATGATAGCCATCGCTGCGCTGCCCAATCACATGCAGTGCCAGATTGATCTTGGCCGGCGCAAACTCCCGCACTTCCAGTTCACGGCGTAACAGCGGCGGCCTCAACAGCTTTCAAAGGCGCAGCCCCTTCCGAGGCCAGAACGGCATCCAAGCCTTTCGCCAGCTTCAGGCGCAACCGCGCTGCCAGCTTGTCATCCGGGCCATAAGACAAAGCCCTGTGCCATTGATACTCGGCCTCGCGCTTTCGGCCCACCGCCCAATAGACATCGCCCAGATGGTCCGTCACCGTCGCATCCACCGCCATCCGCAACGAGGCCTGCTCCATCGGCAGCAGCGCATCTTGATAGCGGCCCAAGCGGTAATAGGCCCAACCGAGGCTGTCCAAAATCGCGCCATTGTCAGGCCGCATCAGCACCGCGCGCTTGATCATCCCCAAAGCCTCGTCCAGCTTGCGGCCCTGATCGACAAGACTATAGCCGAGGTAATTCAGCAGTTCCGGCTCGTCCGGGCTCAGCGCCAATGCACGGCGGAAATCGGCTTCGGCGGCGTCATAATGTTTCAACTGATCTGACACCACGCCCCGGCTGTAGAATAGAACCCAATGGCCGGGGCTGGGTTGCGGCACCATTTTGATCGCCGCATCATAGGCTTTATAGGCCTCATCATAGCGTTTTTCGCGCCGCATCCCATCGGCCAACGCCACCTGCACCGCCAGAATATCACCATGCGCCCGCGCCAAACCCTGCAGGATTTCCAGCGCCGCTTCAGGATGTCCCGCTGCGAAAGTCGCATTAGCACGGCCAATCTCGGCGGCATGGAAGTTCGGATCGCTGGGCGGCACCAAAGCATAGGCCGCCGTCGCCAGCGTGTGCTGGCCCTGCTGTTCTAACAGCCCTGCGACCAGCAATTCGGCCTCGGTATTGTCTGGGCGCAGATAGGCGGCGGCGCGGGCGTGCAGCAGGGTAAAGCTGGCATCCGCCTCGCCCTTCACCGCATTGGCCATGCTGTAGAACACTTCGCCGATGCCCTCGCTGGCATTGCGCGCTATGGTGAAGGGCAGCGGTTCGCCCGCAGCCAGACGGCGGCGCAGATCGTCGATTTCCAGATCATTGCCGGGCTGGAAGTTGCGGTCAATCATCGCCACGGCGTCCGGGTTGCGCTCCAACTGGCTGAGGATTTCCACCGTTGCAATCAGGCCGCGCCGCGTCAGCGGAAAGCTTCCCGCAGCCTTGCCCGACAGAATATTTTCCGCCCCCTCGTAATCGCCAGCCGAGGCCAAGGCGAGCGCCTTGTGATACAGACCAAACGCCTCTAACCCCTTGGTCTTCGCCAGCTTGTCAAAGCCTTCACTGGCTTCCGACATCCGCCCTAGGCCCAGCTTGGCCCAAGCCTTCACCAGATCATCCAGCACAGCGCCCGCTGATCCGCCTGCGGCCTGCTCTTTCAGGATAGCCTCGTAATCCTGCCGCTTGGCATCATCCGCGATCAAAACCACCGTGGCTGTCTGGCTTTTCGCGCCCGCCTTCTGCAAATTGCGCGCCAGCGTCGCAGCCCCCTCCATATCGCCCACACCGACATGCGCCATCACAGCGCCTTCCAGCAGCGCTGGATTGCTGGCATCGCCTGCTAAAGCCCGGCCATACCACTCCACCGCCGCCGCATAATCGGATTCTGTCGTGGCAACCCCGGCGGCGAGATAGGCACCGGCTTCGCTGACCGGACCTTCACTGACAGCGGCTTCGGTCGCATCGGGCTTTGGCTTCGCGGTTTCAGCCAGTGCCGCAAGCGGCAGCACGATCAAAGCAGAGGCCAACAGCAGTTGCGTGCGTTTGGGCAGGGGAAAAGGCATCCGGGGCGGCTCCTGTAAGCGTTGCCACAAAGCTAGAGCCGCGCGGGCCAAGACGCAATGCGGGCCGGGGGTTTATAACCTCCGACCCGCATATCTTCGCTGATCTGACGGGGAATGTCAGATCACTTGTTGGGGGGTTAGTGTGACGCCCGCCACGGAGCGATCAGTAGTACGAAGCAGAGCACGACCAGTGGGAAAATCCAAAAGTATATCCGCCCTCGATCCACCAGCCGATGCGCGGGATATTCCATTTGCCACTTACCGCTCTTCGCCGCGCGCACCAGATCGGTTAAGCTGATGGGGACAATCGCAAGGCGCTTGCCATCCGTCCCAACACCCCAAGACGTGCGGAACCATCCCGGAGGTTCGTTGCCATCGTAATGCAGGTAGTCGCGAAACCCGGTGAAATCTACGCCATAGGTTTGGATGAACGCGTCCAGAAACTCATCCGCATCATCGCCCGCCAACTTTCCCGCGCCGAAAATATCAGCCCGATCAACCTGCTCTGGCCGCCGCCCACTATGTTCGGCAGCCAGACGCAAGATCTTCTCAGCCAGATCCACGGTCACATATTCGGATAATTCGGCCCGCCACCACCCATCGGTGTGGTCCAGACGATATTCTGCGACGGGTCTTTGATGTCGCAGGTCTTGCAATGCACGCAGTTCTGGAAGTTGATCTGAAAGCGCGGCTCTTTGCCCGCCTCGGCGATCACCTCATACACCCCCGCCGGGCAATAGCGCTGCGCGGGTTCGGCATAGAGCGGCAGGTTGACCGAGATCGGGATCGACGCGTCCTTCAACTTCAAATGCGCGGGCTGGTTTTCGTCATGGTTGGTCGCCGAGAACGCCACATTGGTCAAACGGTCAAACGACAGCACGCCATCGGGCTTCGGATAGTCAATCGGGGCGTAATCCTTCGCCAACCCCGTCGATTCCGCATCATTCTTGCCGTGCTTCATGGTGCCCAGAATGGTGAAGCCCAGCGTATTCGCCCACATATCCGCGCCACCCAAGAACAGCGAGGCAACAAGGCCGTATTTCGACCACATAGGCTTGACGTTGCGGACCTTTTTCAGGTCAGCCGCAATCGGGCCGCCACGCACCAGCGTCTCATATTCGGTCAACTCATCGCCCGAACGGCCCGCCGAAATTGCCACAAACGCCGCCTCTGCCGCGTCAATCCCCGACAGCATGGCATTATGGTTGCCCTTAATGCGCGGCACATTGACCAAGCCCGCCGAGCAACCCAGCAGCGCCACGCCGGGGGCCACCATCTTCGGGATCGACTGCCAGCCGCCCTCGGAAATAGCCCGCGCGCCATAAGCCACGCGCTTGCCGCCTTTCAGCAGTTCGGCCACCATCGGGTGATGCTTGAAGCGCTGGAATTCCATGTAGGGATACAGATGCGGGTTCTTGTAGTTCAGATGCACCACGAAGCCGACATAGACCTGATTGTTCTCAAGGTGATAGATAAAGCTGCCGCCGCCAGCATTGCTGCCCAAAGGCCAGCCCATCGTATGGGTCACGGTGCCCAGCTTGTGCTTGGCCGGATCAATCTGCCAGATCTCTTTCATGCCAAGGCCGAACTTCTGCGGCTCATGCCCCTTTGACAGGTCATATTTGGCAATGACTTCCTTCGCCAAAGACCCGCGCACGCCTTCCGACAGGAAGACATATTTCCCCGCCAGCACCATCCCCGGCTCATAGGAAGGCCCCGGCGTACCGTCAGCATTCTTGCCGAACTCCCCGGCCACCACGCCGCGCACTTCGCCGTTGTCGCCATAGATCAATTCCGAACACGCCATGCCGGGGAAAATCTCCACCCCCAAAGCCTCGGCCTGTTCCGCCATCCAACGGCAGACATTCGCCATCGAGACGATGTAATTGCCGTGGTTGTTCATCAACGGCGGCATCGGAAAGTTCGGGATCCGCATCTGGCCCGCTGGCCCCAGCACGTAGAAATTATCCTCGGCGACAGGCACCGTCAAAGGCGCCCCCTTGGCCTTCCAATCCGGGATCAGCTTGGTCAATCCCACCGGGTCCAACACCGCGCCCGACAGGATATGCGCGCCAACTTCCGAGCCCTTTTCCAGCACCACAACCGTGAGGTTGCTGTCCAACTGCTTCAGCCGGATCGCCGCAGACAGGCCCGCAGGCCCCGCGCCTACGATGACCACATCATAATCCATCTGCTCGCGCGCGATTTCTTGCGACATCTCTCTCTCCGACTTGGCATACCTTGGGCAAATTGCTGCTCGTGTCATTGCCCGAACCCACCGTCAGGGTCAACCATGACGCAACTTCCCAAGGCTATATCGCAAGTTCGGCGCAAGATTATTTCTCATGGACGACTGATTTTTCCTCATGCGCGACCGCCTGCCGCCGATTGCCGCCATTCCCCCTTGCAATCAGCGCCTCTGTCGGGTCAGGTATGGCGAAAGAGGCGCAAGGTCATGGCTGTTACAGGCTGTGACCTTGTTATTTGCGTGAATGGACCAATGGAAAAAATCCCGATGACCCGGCGCGGATTTACCGCTCTGGATGAAGAGTTGAAGCAGTTGAAATCGGTGGAACGCCCCGCCGTGATCCGCGCCATTGCCGAGGCGCGCGAGCATGGCGATCTGTCCGAGAATGCCGAATATCACGCCGCGCGTGAGAAGCAGAGCTTCATCGAAGGCCGCGTCAAAGAATTGGAAGCGATCATCTCGCTGGCCGAAGTGATCGAGGTCGCCAAGCTGACCGGTGCGATCAAATTCGGCGCGACGGTGGCCTTGGTGGACGAAGAAACCAACGAGGAAAAAACCTATCAGATCGTCGGCGAATCTGAGGCGGATATCGAGCGTAACCTGCTGAACATCCGCTCGCCCTTGGCCCGCGCGCTGATCGGCAAGGACGAAGGCGACTCGGTCGAGGTGAAAACCCCCGGCGGCACGCGTGGCTACGAAATCCTCTCAATCCGTTACATCTGACCCGGCTTAGGGACAAAGACATGGCCGAACCTGAAGAAACGCCCCGCAGCTTGGGGTCGCGCGCGCGCGGCATCGCCGACCCGTCGGTGAGCCCAACCGAATGGGTCGCCGCGGTGATGAGCCTGCTTTGGGTGCTGGCGGTCGGCGGCTATTTCCTGACCGGGCCAGTGGAATCGGGCGTGCTGGGCTATGTGCTGACCCTGTTGGCGGTGTTTCTGCCGCTGGCTTTGATCTGGGCTGCCGTCACGACCTTGCGCTCAGTCCGGTCGTTGCGCGCCGAATCTGCGCGGTTGCAGGCGACGGTTGAGGCGATGCGCGCGGCCTATCTGTCGGGCCAACAGGGCGGGATGCGGCCTTCGGTGGAGCGTAAGCTGGACGAGATCGCAGCCACCGCCAAACATACCGAAACCGCACTCGCCAGCTTCAACTCGCGCCGTGACAGCGGGCTGACCGTGCCTTCGGCGGATCGCAAAGCCGCACTGGTGGCCCCGCAGTCGCAACCAGAGGCCGAACAGCCGGGGCTTGCGCTTGGCACGCCGTCGGAATCCATGCGCGCGCCGCTGTCGGTGCAGGATTTCACCCGCGCCGTGCAATTCCCTGAAAGCCCGGATGACAAAGAAGGCTTCCGCGCTTTGCGTCTGGCGCTGGAGGATCGCAACGTCGCCAAACTGATCCGCGCCGCGCAAGACGTGCTGACCCTGCTCAGCCAAGAGGGCATCTTCATGGATGACCTGAAACCCGAACGTGCCCGCCCCGAGTTGTGGCGCAAATTTGCCAATGGCGAGCGCGGCCGTGGCATCGCCGCCTTGGGCGGCATCCGCGACCGCTCGTCCTTGGCGCTGACCGCAGGCCGGATGCGCGAAGACCCGGTATTCCGCGACGCCGCCCACCACTTTTTGCGCACCTTCGACCGGGTGTTTTCCGAGTTTGAGAAGGTCGCCAGCGATCAAGACCTGTCCGACCTCGCCGACACCCGCACCGCACGCGCGTTCATGCTGTTTGGCCGGGTGACGGGAACGTTTGACTGACCTGAGCGGGGGGGCCGCCTTGGGGGCCATCCATTCGGCGGTGAAACCTGCCCCCAGCAGGTTTCATAGCCCGTCTCAAACCCCGCGCGGCGGCGTTGCCGGGGGATGAGCTCACGCGTGGATTTGGTTGAAGGTGCGGGAGCGCTCCGCGCGGGAGTATTTCAAAAAGAGCAATTCTTGCGGGCATCCTCTGTGCTTAAATATACCCCCCGGAGGGTCACACGTTGCGCAGGCGGCAGATTTCAGCATGGGGCGCAGGGTTCATCGAATGGTTAAGAAACTCTGAATTTCATACCTGTAAGTCATTGATTTTATATAAGCCGCCCCCGTGTCCACGCGTGGACACCTAAGACCTCAGACCGATTTCACCATCGTGATTGCCGCCCGAAATCCGAAAGCATAGCGCAGCAGGCCCAGCTGTTGGGTTTTCTCAACCCGGTAGCCTAGCCGCAAATACAGCGCCTTTGCCCGCCAGTTGCTGTCAATCACCTCCAGCCGCACCAAATGATATCCCCGCGCCCGCGCTCGATCTTCAATCTCGGCCATCAAGGCGCGACCGATGCCCCGATTGCGCGCCGCTGCCGCGACACAGATGCCATCAAGCAGGAAGTGATCCTGCCCAGCCTCATCGCTGAGCATCCACAGCAGCGGCAGCCGCCACGCGGCACCCAAGATGCCATAGATTGCCCGGATATCGGCGACCTCTCCGCCCGCAAAGCTGCCCGCAGGGGTTTTGAAGCCGGCCATGCCCAAGAGGTGGCCGTTTTCATCTAGCGCCACGATAGCATGATGGGCGCGCAGCACGCGGGCAAGGAAGCGGTGGGCTTTTGGGGTGGGGCCCATCACTCGGCCGAGTTTACCGCCGAACGCTTGCCAGTACAGATCGACCGCCTCGGCGCGCAGGGCTTCGGGCAGGCCGAGCTGGTAGGTGATCTTCATATCAGCGCATTTTCCAGCGTGTCACGGTGGCCCGCGCCGAGGATCCAGCCCTCAATACTTGCCATAGCGGGGACATCAAACAGCGGCGTCAATCCTCCGGTGCGAGACAGTCGCAACAGCGCACGTGCGAGCAGAAGGACCTGAGCCCTGTCCTTTATTTGATCGCCGAATTGCTCGACCGCATTTGCCAGCAGCGATGGGTAAACCTCTGCCACCACGATGGAATGGTGCGCGACTGGCTGAAAGGGCCAGACCGCAACCTCTGGTCTGCGGGCCAGTCGAGCAATCACAGGCAGCCCAGTCAGCGTTTGCGATCCGACTGAGCCGGGACCGGTCAACTGCCAAACGGATTTCGGATTGCCCGCCAAGCGCGATCGTTCAATTTCACGAAACTCAGCAAGTTGTAACGCGGCAAAATCCACTTTGCCAAGCTTGCCAAACGGTAAATCAGCGCGCGCTAGCCCGCGATTGACGACCCAGAACGGCCCGCCGCCAGAAAAATGCCGATTGATTGAGGCAGCCAGATCAAGACGGTTATTTTTGTTGTCAGGGCAATCGTCAAGCCTTTCATTCAGCCAGTTCCAAAGGATAACCGCGTCATCCGAGCCTGTTAGTCGCTTGCCAAAGCCCGCCGGAAATCCCATCGGGAAATCAAAGCCAAGAAGGACACGGCGACCTTTTTCACGGTTCAAAAGATCGTACAGAACGGCCTCGGCCTCGGCGCGGGTTCGGCAATACAAAATTTCTTCGCCACTCTGTCTGGCGATACCAATCCAGATCGAATTTGGACTGGGTTCTTTTGGCGTTGGGCTGGATGCCGCTGACCAATCGACAACAACAACCGTATCAAACAGATGTCTATCTACATCGTCCGGTTTGGATAGCAGTCCAACCTCGTGCAAGATGAAATCCGCGATTTGAGTGGTGTTGTTCAGGTCGAGCACGGGCACGGGCAACGGATCCAGCACCAAATCGGTCGCGACCGCGCGCACCAGTGGATCACCGGGTTGGATCAGATCATGGCCGGCCTCATGCCGGAACACCTCGATCTTGGCATGGGCGTCGCGCTTGTAGCCTTCGACCAAAATCAGATCGACCGGGGCCATGCGGGACAGCACTTCCGCCAGATCAGGCTCCGGCCCGCGATGTTCACGCATCAGTGCGAAACGGTGGGCCGAGGCCAAAACCACCTCGGATGCGCCTGCCGCGCGGTGGCGGTGGCTGTCTTTGCCGGGTTGGTCGAGATCAACGTCGTGATGCACATGTTTGACGGTGGACACCGTGAAGCCGCGCCGGGTAATTTCGGCCACCAGACGCTCCATCAGGCTGGTTTTGCCGGAGTTTTTCCAGCCAATCACGCCGTAGACTCTCATCGTGCTGCCTTGATCAGGGCCTCGGCTGCCGCGAGGTCTTCGAGGGTGTTGAGGTTTTGGAACGCGGCTTCATCGGGGAAATGCGCGCGGGCGGCGTGATGGGCATCGGTGAAGGTCAGCACGCGGGGCTTTGCGCCTGAGGTGAGGAAGGCGGCGAGGGATTCGGTCAGCGTGACGGGCCAAATGCTACAGGTGGGGTGGTCTTTGGCGGAAGTTGCTACAGCTAGGCCTTCTGGTGCTGCTTCAGCCGCAAGGCAAAGCTGCGGCACCAGATCGCCGGGCGCGAAGGGAGTGTCGACGGCGAGGGTCACCACCGCCGTTGCCCCCAGAGGAGCCGCCCAACGCAGGGCTGAAAGCACACCGGACAAAGGCCCGAGCGCGGTTTCATCGGGCAGAACCGGCAGGCCATACGCCGCCAGCCGCAATGGATCGCCATTCGCCGAGATCGCCAAGCGTTCGACCTGCGGCTCCAACCGCGCGATGGCATGCGACAACAGGCTCTGCCCTGCCAAGCGGACAAGCGCCTTGTCGGTCCCCATACGACGGCCTTCGCCGCCCGCCAGAACGCATCCAAAAATCCGCACCTTGGCCCCTTCAATTCCGCCCAGCAAAGGCCTAAGCCGTTCTGCATCCGGCGTAAAGCCGCCCCAAGCTGTTGAGGGTTCATGTCTGCCTCTCGTGAAAGCTATCTGCGCGGCGTGCGTGCGGCGCTGCCCTTTGCCGTGGTGATCGTGCCGTTTGCTATGCTGTTTGGCTTGTTGGCCTCCGAGGCTGGGTTGCAACTGTATGAAATCGTAGCATTTTCTTTGAGTGTTTTCGCCGGAGCCTCGCAGTTTGCCGCCCTGCATCTGTTGCAGGATCAAGCGCCGTTGCTGGTGATTTTGGCGACTTCCTTGGCGGTCAATCTGCGGATGCTGATGTATTCGGTGACGCTTGCGCCGCATGTCGGGGCAGCACCATTGGGGGTGCGGGCGGTGATGGCGTATCTGTTGGTCGATCAAAGCTTTGCTTTATCGGTGGCGGAATATGACAAGCGGCCCAGCATGACATTGCCGGAGAAGACCGCGTATTTCTTTGGTGCGGTGACGCCGGTGCTGCCGCTGTGGATGGGGTCGACCGTGGCCGGGGCCTTGGCGGGGCGCGCGATTCCGCCGGAATATGCGCTGGATTTCGCGGTGCCGATTGCGTTTCTGGCGATGACAGCGCCGATGATCCGCTCTTGGCCACATGCTTTGGCGGCGGGGCTGTCGGTGGTGCTGACGCTGGTTTTGACGGTGTTGCCCTATGGCACCGGATTGCTGGTGGGGTCGACCATCGGCATGGCGGCGGGGGCAGCGTTTGAATACTGGCGTGAGAAGGCAGCAGCATGATTGATCGCACGCAATTCTGGATTGTCGTGGTGGTGTTGGGCCTTGCGACCTATGCGATCCGGTTCTCGTTTCTGGGCCTGCTCGGCAACCGCGCGCTGCCGGGATGGTTGCAGCGCAGTTTGCGCTATACGGCAGTGGCGGTGCTGCCTGCGCTGGTGGCCCCTGCCGTGCTGTGGCCGCCTGCAACGGGTGGCGAGCCGGATGCGGCGCGCCTGCTGGCGGCTGTGGTGACTGTGGTGGTGGGGCTGGCGACGCGGCAGATGATCATCGCCGCTTTGGCAGGGGTGGCGACCCTGCTGGGCGTGCCGTTTTTGTTGTAACAGCAATGACAAAAGCCGCGCTGGGATCAGCGCGGCTTTGCGTGTGCGTGGGTTTGCAGCTTACTGCGTGACGGCGTGTTCGGCCTGCACCATCAGCACGCCATGGTTGTTATCGGCATCATCATCGGTGATCACCTTGCGGGTCGCACCTGGCAGTTGCGCGAATTCTCTGCTCAGCTTGTTCGGATACCATGTGCCGCTGATCGCCTCAAACCCCGGAACCCCGTGCAGAATCGAAGACACCGAATGCGCGCATTGCGCGCTGGGCACCGAGCCATAGGCTTCGGCGCGCTGTTTGACCAGTTCGGCGATTTCGGGCGTGACGACCACTGTTTGCTCGATCACGTTGAACGTCTCACGCGCGTGATAGTCGATGTAAAAGCTGACCATTTTCGGCGTGACGCCGTAATGCACATCGCCGCGCTCGGGCAGGTTGGGATGATACCAGGTGCCTGCCGGGTCAAACATCACCTGTTCCGAGGCGTTGATCAACAGGCCCGAATGCGCGCCAGAGCCGTTGCGGGTGCTTTGCACGGTGAACAGGGTGATAGTGCGCGGCGGTTCGGCGACAAAATGCGCCGAAGGGGCGGCCATCTGGGCATCGGTCGCCCATTTGTTGTCACCCGCACAGGCAGACAGCGCGAAAAGCGCCAGAACGGCAAAGGCTTTGAAATTCATTTTACAGTTCCGGCTTTAAGGGTCAGGCGTTCACAAGTGCCATGAAGATCAGGATGCCGACCGAGATAATCGCACCCCAAGTCGCCATGCGGATAAAACCGTCAAAGGTCTTTTCCTGCACGCTGGTATCCATGCTGCCCGGTTTGTGTTCGGCCATTTGAGCGTCCTTTCAGAGTTGTTGCCTTGCCAATAGCTGATTCAGCGGCGGCTGTCACGGGGCGTAGCGATTTGCGGCGCAGAGAAAATGTCGCGGCCTTAAAGCGTGTCAGGTTTAGATTGAATCGAAAATCAGTGCCTCTTGCAGATGCTCGAACGCGTTTTTCAATAAGCATGTTTTTATCAAAACCTGACACGCCTTAGGCCGAGCCATCGCCCGACTCGCCACCCATCCAGCCGGTGGCCAAACGGAAGCCGATGCGGGTGGCGGGGGATTCGGGTGCCGATTTCGGCACGGCGCGCAGCATGACGGAAAGTTGGCTGACATGCTGGATCAGTTGGGTTTTCATACCGTCTTCATCGCGGCCATAAAACGTCAGCAGATCGGGTTCAAAAAACCCCAAACCCTCAATCTTCAGCACGCCCACTTCAGATCCGGCAAAACCCATGGCGATTTCTTGCTGGGCATCTAGGTGGCTTTCAAAGTTGCGGATATAAAGGATGACCCGTTCATAGGCCCATTCGGCGGGGCTTTTCTCGGCCAAAGGTCGGCGTTGCAAGGCGGCTGGCAGCGGTTGTTGCTCGGCCGTCAGCGGCGCGGCCGGGTCGGCATGAATGGCATGAGCACGCGGCACGCCTGCGGCTTTGGCAACTGCGGCGCTCAGGGCGGCTTCGGCGGCTGGATCAGGTTTCTTCGGCATTCCGGCTCCTTACAGGGCCTGCCACACCCAAGCCCCTTCAGTGTTCAGAGAACGCGAAACCGAGGCACGCTTCAAGAGATAGTTCAGATGCGCCACCGTTTCGACAAGGGCGAGGCCATGCTGGCTACCCGCGATCTCACGCTTGAAAAGCGGCACGAAACATTGCGCGGCGGTGTGCGGCGTGGCTAAGTGGCCCAGTAACCGGGTCAGCGCGCTTTCGTGGTTCTCGGCCATCTGGATCAGCCGGAACGGCAATCCGGTGAACGGCAGTTTATGCCCCGGCAGCACAAGGTGATCCAACCGCGCATGAGGCGCAAAGCCGCGCGTGCTGTCGAGCCATTCGCCCAACGGATCAGCTTCGGGTTCGGTCGGGTAGACGCCGATATTGGCCGAAATACCGGGCAGCAGTTGATCGCCGCCAAGGATCAGGTGGTCATCCATGCTCCACAGCGTCGCATGATCCGGCGCATGGCCTTGACCCAAGCGCACCAGCCAGCGCCGCCCGCCTGCGGTGATCACGTCACCCTCGGCGATGCGGGTGAAGCCTTGCGGCATGGCTTCCACCACATCTGCGAAGTTGAACGGGCGTTCCTCGGCCTTTTGCGCGCGCAGGGCGGCATCGACCCCGGTGCGTTGGTAGTACAGCATGGCTTCCGGCGTCGGTTTCGCCTGTTCATCCAGCACCAGCATCCGCGCATAAAGCCAAGCGGTGCGGGTGGTGATCAGTTCGACCCCCTGTGCCTGAAACCAGCCCGCAAGGCCGATATGGTCGGGGTGATGATGCGTCACAATCAGCCGCCGCACGGCTTTTCCCGCCAAAGGCCCCGCGATCAGCGCCGCCCAAATCGCCTTGGTCTTGCGGCTGGACATGCCGGTATCTATCAGCGTCCAGCCATCGCCATCGTCCAGCGCGTAGACGTTGACGTGATCCAGCGCCATCGGCAGCGGCAGGCGCATCCACAGAATATGCGGGGCGATTTCAACAGCTTCGCCCATCGCAGGCGGAGCGTCCCACGGATGATGGATGGCGTTGCTCACGCGCTCAAAGCCTCGGGCGTCAGCGCGTAAAGCCCTGCAGCGCCGTCCCGCACCTGTGCAAGCAGGGGCGCATATTCCGGCAGCAGCCGTTTGATCGCAAACTGCGCCAAAGCCAGCCGCGCCGGGTCGACCAAAGCAGCCTTCAGATGGAAATGGCTGCCCAACACGCGGGCGAAAGCGCGCAGGTAAGGCACCGCACCCGCAAAGCGATCATTCGGCGGCATCAAATTCAGGGCTTCGGTCGCTTCGCGCAAAGCCTCTGCTGCGGTCCAGACCGCGCCCGCCAGATCGGGATGCAGGCTGCGTGCGCTTTCCGCCGCCGCCTGCACCTCGTCAAACAAGCGGTACGCGGCCTCACCCTGATCCATCATCTTGCGCCCCACCAAATCCATCGCCTGAATGCCATTGGTGCCTTCATAAATCGCCGTCACCCGCACATCGCGCGAAAACTGCGCCGCCCCGGTTTCCTCGATAAAGCCCATGCCGCCATGCACTTGCACGCCTAAGTGCGCCACCTCGCAGCCAATATCCGTGCCGTAGGCCTTGGCGATCGGGGTCAGCAAAGCCGCCCGCGCCAGCCATTCCGACGCACCCGTCGCCCGCCCCATATCAATCGCCACCGCACAGGCGAGGCCTATGGCACGGGCAGAGAACACCTCGGCCTTCATCTGCGCCAGCATCCGGCGCACATCGGCGTGATCAATGATCGCGCCCGACCCCAGCGGAGTCTTCCCCTGCTTGCGCTCCATCGCATAGCCCAACGCCTGCTGAAACGCGGCTTCGGCCACCGCCACGCCCTGCATCCCCACCCCAAGCCGCGCGTTGTTCATCATGGTGAACATCGCGGCCATACCCTGATGCGGCGCACCCACCAGCCAGCCCTGCGCCCCGTCATACTGCATCACAGCGGTCGGTGATCCATGCAGGCCCAGCTTATGTTCCAGCGACACGACCTTCAGATCATTGCGCGCACCTAGGTTGCCATCCGCATCCGGGATTAGTTTTGGCACCATGAACAGGCTGATGCCCTTGGTGCCTTCCGGCCCATCCGGCAACCGCGCCAGCACCAGATGGCAGACATTGTCCGAGAAATCATTGTCACCCCAAGTGATGTAAATCTTCTGCCCGGTGATCGCATAAGTGCCATCGCCATTATCCTCAGCGCGGGTCCGCACTGCGCCCACATCGGACCCCGCCTGCGGTTCAGACAGGTTCATCGTGCCGCACCATTCGCCCGACACCAGCTTGGGAATGTACAGCGCCTTCAGCGCATCCGAGGCATGATGCTCCAACGCCTCAATCTGACCTTGCGTCATCAGCGGATTCAACTGCAACGCCAGACAGGCCGAGCCCATCATATCATTGACGCAAGTGGCCACCGACATCGGCAAGCCCATGCCGCCAAACGCGGGCGAGGCCGCCATGCCGATCCAACCGCCCTCGGCAATCGCACGGTAGCCTTCCGCAAAGCCCGGAGAGGTGCGCACCACACCATTTTCCAACCGGGCAGGCTGCTTGTCACCCGCCCGGTTCAGCGGCGCGAGTGTGGCCTCGCACAGCTTGCCCGCCTCGGCCAAGATCGCGGCGACGGTGTCGGGGGTGGCCTCGGCGAAACGCTCGGTTGCCGCGACTTCAGCGAATCCGACCACCTCCAGCAGAAAGCTGAAGTCTGACAGCGGGGCGCGGTAGGGCATGGCGAACTCCGAAGGAAGCAGTATTGCGGCAGGCGGCTTGGCAAGGGCAGGGATCGGGCGTAAACGGCCCTTACCTCAAGCTATTCATGCCGCCCCGCGCATCAAGCCCTACGCTACGTCACGGATGATGATGAAAACCAAAACTCTGATCGCCACGCCGCAAGGCCTTACCAGCGCCGCTGCGATCCTTGGCGCACAGGGTCTTGTCGCCTTTCCGACCGAGACGGTTTACGGGCTTGGCGGCGACGCGCGCTCTGATCTGGCGGTGGCGCGGATATTTGATGCCAAAGCGCGGCCACGCTTCAACCCATTGATCGTGCATGTACCAGATCTGGCCTCTGCCCGGACGTTTGCTGTGTTCGATGCCCGCGCCGAGGCAGTAGCGGCCGCGTTTTGGCCCGGCCCGTTGACATTAGTTCTGCCCCTGCGCGCCGATACGGACCTGTCTCCCCTTGTGACGGCGGACCTGAATTCTGTCGCTATTCGCGTCCCGGCCCATCCCGCAGCGCAAGCCTTGCTGCGCGCCTTTGGCGGGCCACTGGCGGCACCCTCGGCGAACCCGTCGGGCCGGGTTTCTCCAACCCGCGCGGCGCATGTGCTTAGCGGGCTGTCTGGCCGGATTGGCGCTGTGCTGGACGGCGGCGCCTGTGCTGTGGGCGTAGAATCCACCATCCTCGGTTTGGTCGGCGATCCCGCCTTGCTGCGCCCCGGTGGCGTGCCGATTGAGGCGCTAGAGGCGCTGCTCGGTCCACTCAGCTATGGCGGCAATGCCGAAAAACCCAATGCACCGGGTCAGTTGGCCTCGCACTACGCGCCGGGGGCCATAGTGCGGTTGAACGCAGACACAACCATACCGGGCGAAGTCCGCTTGGGCTTTGGTGCGGGGCAGGCTGATCTGAACCTGTCACCCAGCGGCGATCTGATCGAGGCCGCCGCAAACCTTTTCCACCTGCTGCGCGAGGCCGATGCCTTGGCAGGGCAGGGCGGGCGTATCGCGATTGCGCCGATCCCGGAGCATGGCCTTGGCCGCGCCATCAATGATCGCTTGTGCCGCGCTGCGGCCCCACGCGGTTAAAATTCGCTAGCCGTCACACGATGATGTGGTGATTTTTACCCAATCTACCGCCCATATAAATTTTTCCCTGAGGGGAAAGCTGCAACGCAACATACCTTATCGAAATGTCACGCTTGCAACCTCCAACCCGTCAATCTGCACATCGCAGGTTTGCCCCGGCGTGATGGGTCCAACCCCCGCAGGCGTCCCGGTAAAAATCAAATCACCGGGCTGCAACGCAACCAACCGCGACAGATGCGCGATGATGCCTGCCACCGGCCAGATCATCTCGACCAGATCAGCGTCTTGAGTCACGCGGCCATCGACCAGACAACGAATCCGCCCCGCAGGCACACCCCGATCCGCAGGCCGCAAAGCCCCGACCACGGCGGAATGATCAAACCCCTTCGCCATATCCCAAGGCCTGCGCGCGGCTTTTGCTTCGGCTTGCAGGTCGCGACGGGTCAGATCATTGCCTGCGGCGTAACCCCAGACCTGCGCCAGCGCCTGATCTTCGGCCAGAAAGCTGCCGCCCGCGCCCAAAGCCACCACCAGTTCAGCCTCGTGATGCAGATCGGCGGTGGCGGTGGGGTAGGGGACGATAGCCCCCGAATCGACCACGGCATCACCGGGCTTGGTGAAGAAAAATGGCGGTTCGGCATGAGGGTCATGGCCCATCTCGCGGGCATGTTCGGCATAGTTGCGACCAACGCAGAAGATCCGGCGCACCGCAAAACGCGCAGAACTGCCTGCCACCGCCACCGAAGGCTGCGCGGCAGGCGGCAGCACGAAATCCATCACGAGCCCATCGTAAAGCAGGTCACGCCACGCGCTTGCAAACGACGACAGGCCAGATCGGCCTCTTTCTGGCTCAGCCCAAGGAAGTTCGCGTCAAACCCGCCGCTTTTCTGCACCACTTTACGCAACGCATCGCCCAACGTGGCGTTTTCCGACAGCAAGGTCTTCATCAGCACGCGGTCGGCCTCACCATAGCTGTTGAAGCGGCCAATGTTGATGCCGTAGCCCTTACCGCCAGAGGTTGAGACATTGGTGACAACTTCTTCGGCGGCAGGTTCTACAGCTTCGGCGACAACCACAGCTTCATCATAAATCGGCGCGTTGTGCTTCGGTTTGGCTGGGGCTGACACCAGTTGCACCTGCTGCGGATTGGCGGCTGTGGCCGTGATCGACAGCTCTGCCGGGGCCTCAACAGCGGCGAGCTCCACCGCTTGGGCTTCCAGCGAATCCGGCGCTGGTTCTGCCGTAGCCTCGGCCAAAGCCCCTGCAATATCATCGGCCATGGCGTTGCCAGCTTGCTCAACAGCCGCCACGGCAACGGGATCATGCACCGGGCGTGCGGTTGGGCGCGGTGATGACGACACTGCCATCACCAGCCGGATCGTCTTGGCAGGCCCACCGCCGCCTTCCTCTTCCATCTCGGTTCCCGTATCCGCCTGCGCCACCAATTCCTGATCGGCGCTATAGGTCGGGGCAATCGGCTGTTGCGAGCCGCCCTTCTTGGCCTTGCGGAAGCCCAGATCGAGCAGTTCGGTCATTTTGGCATTGCGCATCGGGGTCGAGGTGCCACCGAACACCGTGGCGATAATCCGCACCCCGTCGCGTTCCGCCGAGGCGGTCAGGTTGAAGCCAGCCGGGCCAGTATAGCCGGTCTTGATGCCATCCGCGCCCTTGTAGCTGTCAAGGAATTTGCGGTTCGTGTTGGCGACGGTCGCCATGCCTGCGTCGGTGCTGCGACGCGAGAAGATGTTGTAATATTGCGGATAATCGTAAAATAAATGCCGCCCCATGATCGACATATCATGCGCCGTGGACAGATGCCCCTTCGCGGTCAGCCCGTTGGCATTCTTGAAGGTCGAATTGTTCATCCCCAGCTGTTTCGCGGTGCGGGTCATCCGCGCACCCCATTTTTCCGGCGTGCCCTCAAAATAATCGCCAATCGCCGCCGCTGCGTCATTGGCCGATTTCACCGCAGCGGCGCGGATCAGGTAGCGCAGCTGAATTTTCTGCCCTGCCTTCAGACCCAACCGCGACGGCGGCTGGGCGGCTGCGTTTTTCGACACGGTGATCATGGTATCAAGCGAGACATTGCCCGCCTCAATCTCGGAAAACGTGATGTACAGGGTCATCATCTTGGTCAGCGAGGCCGGATGCAATCGGGTGTCGGCGTTTTCGGAATACAGCGTCTCGCCGGTGCGCGCATCCATCACATAGGCGGCATAGGGCGCGGCCTTGGATTCTTGCGGGCCCGAACAGGCGGCCACGACGCTCAGCGCTGCCAAAATTAGAAAATGACGGACGTAACGCCCCACTTGGCCTACTGCCGATTTGCTCATTTTTCTGCCTCGTTTGCCCCTCATTGATCGGGGGCTTTATTCTGCTTGCAGAAAAGCTAGCATGGCTGATGTTTCAGGAAAACCCCTTATGCTGAAAGCACTTCCGGGTTTTATAAACTGTGGTTTATGTGCCGAAATGGCCGCTTGCGCTCTAGGGCTTGTGGGGGTTTTGCAGATTCGCCACAAGATCAGGCAGGTCGGCAAGGCTTGTCAGGCTGAAAAACCGCGCATCATCCGTGGGCGCATCGGCGTGTTCCAGCGCCCAAGTCAGCCCATGCGGGATATGTACACCGTAAGCCCCCGCAGCGATCGCGGGAATCACATCCGATTTCAGCGAGTTACCCACCATCAGCGCCTGATCTGCGCCAGTGCCGTGACGGGCGAAAATCGCCGAATAGGCTTTCGCGGTTTTGTCCGAGACGATCTCAACGCCGTGAAACAGATCGCCCAAGCCTGATTGCGCCAGCTTGCGTTCCTGATCGAGCAGATCGCCCTTGGTGATCAACACAACCCGGTGGCTGGCAGCGAGGGTTTTCACCGCCGCCCTCGCATGGGGCAGCAGTTCAATCGGATGCGCCAACATCTCACGCCCTGCAGCCATGATCTCGGCAATCACCAAAGATGGCACCCGGCCCTCTGTCACCTCAATCGCGGTTTCAATCATCGACAGGGTGAAGCCTTTGACGCCAAAGCCATATTGTCCCAGATTGCGCCGCTCGGCTGTCAAAAGCTGCGTGTGCAGATGCTCAGCTTCGGCATAATCCGACAGCAATTCGGTGAAGCGATCCTGCGTCAGGCGGAAGAAACTTTCGTTCTGCCACAGCGTGTCATCGGCATCAAAACCTATCGTTGTCAGCATATTATCCCCCTGCCTGCGCATCATCTAAGTTGAGGGCCTTTGCGCAAGGCAGAAATGCGCTATATTGTTGAGGTGCAACCAAAATTGCGAATCTGCCAAACGGAGCCTATCCGCGTGAACCCCAATGCTGGCCTGACCGAACCCACAATGTCCGACGCGCCGCATGGCCCCGGCAACGATACCTCGATTCTGACGAAAACCAAGACCAAGACGCAGCGCCCGCCGCTGTATAAGGTCATGCTTTTGAACGATGATTACACGCCGATGGAATTCGTTGTGCATATTCTGGAGCGGTTTTTCGGCCTGAACCACGCGCAAAGTTTTGAGATCATGCTGGCGGTTCACAAGAAAGGTCTGGCGGTGGTCGGCGTGTTTTCCTATGAGATCGCCGAGACCAAAGTGGCACAGGTGATGGATTTTGCCCGCCGGCATCAGCATCCGCTGCAATGCACCATGGAAAAAGAATAGACCTCGGAAAAAGAACAGGCGGCTTTCATGCGCTCGGCCCGGTTGGAATTGGCGCTGCAAAGCGGCGCTTTGGTGTTGCCTGACATGGGCGATATTGTGGTGCTGCGGCCCCGCGCGGGGGATGATCTGTCATCTTTGCCGCAGGAACGGGTAGTGGTGAAAACAGGATTTAAGCCCGATCACGATTATTTCGCAGCGCAAGGCTACCGGACGGTAGGTTCGGGCAGCGTTGCCATTGTCTGCGTGCCACGCGCAAAAGCCGAAGCGCGGGCGTTGATGGCCGAGGCCATAGGCGCGGATTTGATCGTCGTGGATGGCCAAAAGACCGACGGTGTTGAGACGTTACTGAAAGATTGTAAGGCCTTGGGTCTCGCGGTCGGCGAGGCGTTGTCGAAAGCTCATGGAAAGCTGGCGGTGGTGAAATCCGGCCCCGTTTTGGCCGAATGGGCTGCCAAACCCTTGCAGGTTGAAGGCGGCTTTCAAACCCTGCCTGCTGTGTTTTCGGCGGATGGCCCGGATCGTGGCTCGGTCTTACTGGCCGCCGCTTTGCCTGCGAAACTGGGCGCACGGGTGGCCGATCTGGGTGCGGGTTGGGGCTATCTGTCGCGAGCGATCCTGGCGCGCGAAGGTGTCAAGGAACTCGATCTTGTCGAAGCCGAGGCCGAGGCATTGGCCTGCGCGCGCGTCAATATCCCTGATGCGCGGGCAAAGTTTCACTGGGCCGATGCGACCACCTTCAAGCCTGTACGGTTCTGGGATTCGGTTGTGATGAACCCGCCGTTTCATACCGTGCGAGAGGCGGACGCTGGGCTAGGTATTGCGTTCATCAAAGCGGCGCAGCGCAGTCTGTCGCCCTCGGGCAGCCTGTTTATGGTCGCAAATCGGCACCTTCCCTATGACAAGTTGCTGGTGACTTTGTTCAAGCAGGTCGAGGAAATCGGTGGCGACAAAGCGTTTCGGGTGACGCGCGCGTCCTATCCGATCCGCACGCGGTAATTTCTGCTGACGCCTTGGCCACACGGCCACACGCTGGGGGTTTCACACCCCCAGACCCCTGTGGGATATTTGAGCACAGAGGATGACAATTTTAGTCAAATTGTCTCTGTTTACTCTGGATACTGCGCCCTGCATGCCTTGATCGACGGTGCCGCAGCCTTGGCCTGCGCCGCACGTTTGGTTTTCAGGCTGGCGAGTTTTGCAGTCTCGGCGTTCAGGTCGATGGCTTTGGGGCGTTGCTCGGTATAATCCACGTCATCAAGGCACATCCTTGGACCCGCATCAGGCTTGCCGGGTTTGCCGCCGCGATAGCCGCATTGCCGCCAGACCGTGCGCGAAAGGGTCACGGTTTCATAGGCATAGCCGCGCTGGATATTGCCCTCCGTCTCGGCAATCAGCCGATCCACCACGCGCATATCGCGGGTAGCGCCACTGATGCAGTTTTCTTGCGGGGTGCCGCAGGCCGACAGGATCAGCAGGGCGGGGATCAGAATGCGTTTCATCGGCGACTCACAAATTGGATGTTGGCTTTACTATAGGCTTCCCGGTTTGATATGCCATAACAGTGGCACAAAGCTGCGGAATATAAGCGAAAAGGGTGGGGTATGGCGGGGGATTTCGGTGCGGAAAAAGCGCAGGCCTCGGCTTGGTTTCGCAGCCTGCGCGATCAGATTGTGGGCGCTTTTGAAGGGCTTGAGGCCAGCCACGGGCAAGCTACACGCTTTGAAGTAACGCCGACAACCCGCGTTGATGGTGGCGGTGGCTTGATGTCGGTGCTGCGCGGCGGTGCGGTGTTTGAAAAGGTCGGCGTCAATGTGTCGGAAGTGCATGGTGTTTTGGGCGATCGCGCGCAAAAGGCGATGGCGGCACGGGGCGTGCCGGGTATGGATACCGATCCGCGCTTTTGGGCAAGCGGGATTTCCTTGGTGGCGCATATGGTCAATCCGCACTGCCCAGCCGTGCATATGAACACAAGGATGTTCTGGACGCCGCATGCCTGGTGGTTTGGCGGTGGGTCTGATCTGAACCCTTGCCTCGAATACCCCGAGGATACCGCGCATTTTCACGGCCAGATGCAGGCTGCTTGTGATGCGCATTCCCCCAATTACTACGCAAAATTCAAGGCTTGGGCGGATGAGTATTTCTTCATCCCGCACCGGGGCCGCGCGCGCGGGGTGGGTGGGATTTTCTATGATGATCTCAACACCGGTGATTGGGCTGCGGATTTTGCTTTGACGCAAGACGTGGGACGGGCGTTTTTGCCCGCCTTCGTGCCGCTCACCGAACGCCGCTTGCCTATGCATTGGACCGAGGCGGACCGCGAAGCACAGCTGATCCATCGCGGTCTATATGCCGAATATAACCTTGTTTACGACCGGGGCACCAAATTCGGCCTCGAATCCGGCCACGATGCCAATGCCGTGCTGATGAGCCTGCCGCCGATTGCCAAATGGACTTAGGCGGTCAGCCGTAACAAAAGGCCGACGCCCAAAACGATCACCGCCATGCCGATGGTCTGGCGGGTGCTGACGGGTTGTTTGAACGCATAGCGCGATACGGCGGTGGCAAAGATCACCTCGACCAGCGCCAAAGTGCGGACGTTGGCGGCAGAGGTCAGCGCAAAGCCGATGAACCAGAATTGTGAGGCGAACGCGCCCAGAAACCCAGCGAACAGCGAGCTGCGCCAGACTGAGAACGATGCGGCCAAGGCTCGGCGGTTGAACAAAGCCATCCAGATCAGCAAAGTGGTGGTCTGGATCAGCAGGGTCAGCGCAAGGGTGGACGTGGCGCGGATCAGAAAGCCGCCGCTTTCCAGATGCACAATGCCGCCGCGAAAACCGATGGCCGATGCGCCGAACAAGCCGCCCGCCAGCAATCCCGTCAGCGCAGGGCGACCCAACTGCCAAACGGCGGTGCCGGGTTTGATCGACATCAGCATCACGCCCGCACTGGCGATCACGATGGCGGCGAGCACTGGCAGGCTGATCGGATCCCGTAAGATCACGGCTGCGGCAACGGCGACGATGACAGGTTCGGTTTTCAGCCAAGCCGTTGTCACCGCAAAGCTTTGCGACTTCATCACCACCAGCATCAGCCCGGTGGCGGCGATCTGCGCCAAGGCCCCGGCGAAGGTGAAGCCAAGGCTGGGCAGGTTGGGGACAGGGATCGCCTCTCCGGTGGCAAGTGTCACCAGCACTAGGAAACCTAGCGCAAACGGCAGGCCAAACAGAAAGCGCACCTGCGTCGCCCCTACGGTGCCGATCTGCCGCGTCAGGCTGGATTGCATCGCATTGCGCGCAACTTGGCCTATCGAGCCAAGCAGGGCCGCCAGCACCCAAAGACTGCTCATGCTGAAAGACCGCTCATGGCTGGCTGGCGATCAGGCGGCCCAAGCGCTTCATGCCCTCGTCAATCGCGGCCTCATCCGCGCAGGAAAACGACAGCCGCAGGGTGTTGCCATTGCTGCCATCGGCGAAGAATGCCCGACCTGGCACAAACGCCACCCGCTCGGTCTGCAGCGATTGCGCCAGCAGGTCTGCCCCGTCCATCCGATCTGGCAAGGTCAGCCAGATGAACATGCCGCCTTCGGGTTTGGTCCAGCTGACGCCTTCGGGCATCTCACGCGCCAGCGCCTTGAGCAGATGATCGCGGCGGGCTTGGTAGGTGGTGCGCAGCTTGGCGACGTGGGTATCGAACTGGGTCGAGGCAACGTGATGCGTGACGATCTGATTGGTCGTCGCCGAATGCAAATCAGCCGCCTGTTTCATCAGCACCAGACGGCTGATCACCTCTGACGCGCCGCAAACCCAGCCCACCCGCAGACCGGGGGCCAGCGATTTGGAGAAGCTGCCACAATACAGCGTGCGGCAAGCCTCTATGCTGCCCTTGCGGGCAATCTCCAGCGCCAGAATCGGCGGAATCGCCTCGCCATCGTAGCGCAGGGTTTGATAGGCGGCGTCTTCGACCACGGCGATATTCATCTCATCCGCCAGATCAATCACCGCTTCGCGGGCTGAACGGGCAATGGTTTCCCCGGTTGGGTTGGCGAAATCGACCGACAGATAGGCGAATTTCACCCGGCCCCCAGCGGCCTCTGCCTTGGCGGTAAAATCAGCGGCGGGTCGGTTAGTGTTGGGGTCAAGGCGGTCATAAACAGGCTCATAGGCGTTGAACGCCCCCAAAGCCCCCAGATAGGTTGGCCAGCCCACCAGCACGGTATCGTTCGGCGACACCATCATTTTTGCCAAATAATCAAGGGCTTGCTGTGATCCAGAGGTTATCAGGATGTTATCCGCCGCACAAAGCACCCCGATTTTGCCCATCTCGGCCACGATCCAATCGCGCAAAGGCTTATAGCCTTCCGACACCGAATATTGCAGCGCAGCGCCCGCCTTAGGGCCGGTCAGAGCGGCGGCGAACGCGTCGCGGAACGCCTCGGTCGGGAACAAAGCCGGGTCCGGGATACCGCCTGCAAAAGAGATGATGTCGGGCTGATCCAGCAGCTTCAAAAGCTCACGAATCTCCGAGGCTTTCATCCGCGCATTGCGCGTCGCCAGAACACTATTCCACTCCACGACTATCCTCCCAAACGGTTTGGGCGACATTTGCGCCGGGGGTTGGGTAAGTCAATATGTCTGACCTAAGATGTGATCAGAGGTATCTACTAAACCCAGAGATAAGATACATATCAATACCATTGTAGGGTCATTTTGGCTTGGAAGTGGGGCGGCGCTTCTGCTGAAGTCTGGCGAGTTTTTGCTCAGTGACTTCAAATCTTCTGAAGCCAAGTCGAGCCGTTGTTATCTTTATGTCTGAAGAACTTCCTACCAGTGCTTCTATATCATCAAGTGGCACTTTACACTGCGCCCCGAAAATCACTTCCTGCAGTTTCAAATCTTTCTGGAAAGGTGCAAAGAATAGGCCTGTAACCGGATCCTTCGCTCCAAGCCATGAAACGAGGCGATATTCTTCCTCATATCCCCAGTGATCAAATTTTGTTGCCGCAAGCTCAACAGGGAATCGCAGTTTGCCCATGTCAACATAGTTCGGGGACGCCGAAAGTCTCTCACTTACATAGTTTACCTTTAGCGCGGCATTCTCAGGAACATCAAAGCCCAAACATATTCCTCGATGATTGTCGCCATAGTGGCCCCAGAGAAGCGGATTTCTCCATGTCGCGGAAAAGCTAATAATGCCTGCTTTTTCGCCGAACGACTTTCGATGCTTTTCAAATTCAGCACGTTCACTGCGATTTTTAAGGTGGTACGCCCGAAATTCGAACGGATCATTTAGATCATCGATCGTCCCAAGTTTCAGGCGCTTTCTCTCAATGGCCGAAAGCGCAAACTCTGCGCGCCCTGTGAATTTGTAAAGCCTCACGTTACGCTTCTCTGAACGTCTCGACCATCAGCGCCACATTTTCAGGGTCCGCATCCGGCGTGATGCCGTGGCCGAGGTTGAAGATATGCGGCCCGCCTTGGAAGGCAGCCTTCACCCGGCCCACAGCGTCAATCAGCCCTTGCCCGCCCGTCACCATATGGGTGGGCGACAGGTTGCCTTGCACGCAGCCTGTGGACTGGACATTTTCCGCCGCCCATTCCGGGCTGACTGAATTGTCAATCGCCACGCAATCGGCCCCGGTGGCCTGCGCAAAACCGATGTAGCCCGCACCCGCTTCGCGTGGGAAGGCGATGATCGGCAGACCGGGGTGTTTGGCTTTCAGCGCACTGATGATGCGGGCGGTGGGTTTCACGGCGAAATCGGTAAAGTCCTGACCTTTCAGGGAACCCGCCCAGCTGTCGAACAGCTTGACCACTTCGGCTCCCGCCTGCACCTGCGCCGAAAGATAGTCGATGGTGGCCTCGGTGATCACGTCGATCAATGCCGAGAATGTGGCACGGTCGGCGGCTTTCAGGGCATGGGCCGGCCCTTGATCCTTGGTGCCACGCCCCGCGATCATATAGGTTGCCACCGTCCAGGGCGCACCCGCAAAGCCGATCAGCGTGGTTTCCTTCGGCAATTCGCGCGCCAGAATCCGCACAGTTTCATAGATGGGTGCCAGCGTGTCATGGATCGCTGCGCGCGGTTTCAGGGCCTGCACTTCCGCCACGGTGCTGATGGTGGACAGCCGCGGACCTTCCCCGGTTTCAAACCACAACTCTGCGCCCAAAGCTTGCGGCAACAGCAGAATGTCGGCGAACAGGATGGCCGCATCAAAGCCATAGCGGCGGATCGGTTGCAGCGTCACTTCCGCCGCCAGTTCCGAATTATAGCACAGCGACAGGAAATCCCCCGCCTGCGCCCGCGTCGCGCGGTATTCCGGCAGATAGCGTCCGGCTTGCCGCATCATCCAGATCGGCGGGGTGGGCAAGGTTTCGCCGCTCAGGGCGCGCAGGATCAGTTTGGATGGTGGGTTGGTCATCGGGGGCCTCCGGTTCGATCCTTGCGTCCCCTACCTGCGACGGCGTGTCAAGCACACCTGCGTAGGCAATCGGTTGAAAGGCGCAAGTGTCGCGGGTAAGTCTGGCGTATGACATATGCAATGCCCACCCCCGCGCATCCCCTCAAGATCGGCACCCGAGGCTCTCCATTGGCTCTGTGGCAGGCGCATGAGGTGCGCCGTCACCTGATGCTGGCGTTTGATCTGCCGCTTGAGGCGTTTGAGGTGGTGGTGATCAAGGTCACTGGCGATCTGGTGCAAGACCGCGCGTTGAAAGAGATCGGCGGCAAAGGCCTGTTCACCCGCGAGATTGAAGAAGCCCTGCTGGCCGCCGAGATCGACATCGCCGTGCATTCGATGAAAGACATGCCGGTGTTGCAGCCGGAAGGCCTGCTGCTGGACTGCTATCTGCCACGGGCCGATGTGCGCGATGGCTTCGTGTCGCCTGTGGCGCAAAGCATTGCAGATTTGGCGCAAGGTGCGGTTGTCGGCTCGTCCTCGCTGCGCCGCCGTGCGCAGCTGGCGCATCAGCGCCCCGACCTGCATCTGGTCGAGTTTCGCGGCAATGTGCAGACCCGGATGCGCAAGTTGGACGAGGGCGTGGCGCAGGCGACTTTCCTTGCGATGGCGGGGCTTACGCGGCTTGAGATGGCACATGTTGCCCGCCCGATTGAGGTTGCGGATATGCTGCCCGCCGTCGCACAGGGGGCGATTGGGGTCGAGCGGCGGCTGGATGACGCCCGCGCCAATGCCATGCTGGCGGCGATCCACCATCCGCCGACGGGCGTGCAACTGGCCGCCGAACGCGCGTTTCTGGCGCGGCTTGATGGCTCTTGCGAAACCCCGATTGCCGGGCTTGCGGTGCTGGACGGTGATCAGCTTTGGTTGCGCGGCGAGATTTTGCGCCCTGATGGCAGCCGGGTGATCAAGGGCGAGATACGCGGGTCGCAGGGTGATGCGGCGGCTTTGGGCACTGCTTTGGCGGCTGACCTGCTGGCGCAGGCGGGCGAGGGCTTCTTTCGCTGAAATCCTTTGGCCCGGTGAAAATCTTTGCGCGTATCCGATCGTCACGCCCGTCCAATCTTCACGCCCGTCCAATCGTCACGTCTGCCTGCGCATTTCAGGCTAGCCATTCCGGTCTGCGACGGGCAGGATTGTGCCTGATGATCCAACTTGCGACACCTACGCCATGACACCGCCGCGCCCCCCGGACCCCGAAGCGCTGCCAGATCAGCCGGGGTTTTACGACGCAGCACCCGCAGCCGAGGATGCGCTGTGGTTTCTGCCCGAAGATACCGCTGATGAAGCCACGCAACCCGGCCCGCGCGCAGATCGCGCCCCACTGTTTGTCGTGCAAGATTGGCGGCAAGCCGAGGCAAATCTGGCCGGGGATCTCGCCGCTATGTGTTTTGATTTTGGCCGCTTGCAAGAGCGTCTGTCAAACTTGGGCACCGGCGCCCTGCATCGGTTGGCACTGCAAGAGGCGGTAGGGCTGGGCTGGTGGTCAGGCGCGCGGATCAGTGCGGATCGGCTCGCGCTGTGGATAAGCCTGCGTCAAGGGGCCACCGGAGATTTGTCTCAGGACTTGGCCCGCGCGGCTTGGGCCGTGCGGCGGCTAGAGACATCAAGCGTTTCGGGCGACGACTGGATTGCGCGGATCTCTGGGCATTTGGGGCTGGGCGACCTGCGGCCAGATCGGGTTTTCGAGGTCGCAGCGGCACTTGATGGTGCAGAGCATTTGCACCGCGTCACCCAGGGCGCTTTGCTGTTTCACCTGTGGCGCGCGGCCTCGGATGGGGCGAACCACGATATCGAGGCGGCGGTGCTGGGCGCACGTATGGCGGCGCAATCCGGTTTTCTGCCGCTGTCGCTGGTGGGCTTTGCGGCGCTTTCGGTGACAGGCTCCGCCGAGCGGCGCTTGACGGGCTGGATCAGCGGCGCGCATCAGGCGGTGCTGGCGGGGCTGTTGCATTTAGATCGGGTACAGGCGTGGCAGGGCCATGCGACGCAGGCGGTGGTGGATTTGTCAGGCCGCACCCCCGCCTTGCTGGTGGCGCTGTTGGCGCGCTGGCCGATGATCTCCGCGCCGATGGCCGAGGCGGAAACCGGGGCAAGTCGCGCCGCCGTGCAGCGCAACTTGCAAAGTCTCACCCAGCGCAACCTGATCCGCGAAGTCACCGGGCAGGGCCGCTATCGGCTGTGGACGGCGCGGATTTAAGCCGCCAGTTTAAGCCACCGCCCCCATCGCGCGCGCGGCCAGCAGCCGTGCCATTGTCTCACCCATGCTCGACGGGTTCGGCGCAACCGTGATGCCAGCGGCCTCCAGCAACACCACCTTTTCCTGCGCGCTTTCGCCAAAGGCGCTGACGATGGCCCCGGCATGGCCCATCTTGCGCCCCTTCGGTGCCGACAGCCCGGCGATATAGGCGACCACCGGTTTTTTCATGTGATCGCGGGCATAGATCGCAGCCTCGGCCTCTTGCGGCCCGCCAATCTCGCCGATCATCATCACCGCATCAGTGTCCGCATCTGCCTCAAACAGCGCCAGAATATCGCGGAAACTCGATCCATTGATCGGATCGCCGCCGATACCCACCGATGTCGACACTCCAAGCCCCAGTGCCTTGAACTGACTAGCCGCCTCATAGCCCAACGTGCCGGATCGCCCAATGATGCCAATGCGCCCCGGCTGATAGATATGCGGCGGCATGATGCCCATAAAGCCCTTGCCGGGCGAGATCACCCCGGCGCAATTCGGCCCGATCAGCCGCAATTTGCGTTCCGCCGGATAGCGGCGCAAAAACCGCTTCAGCTTCATCATATCCTGACTGGGGATGCCGTCGGTCACGCACACGGCGGTCTTAATCCCCGCATCGGCAGCCTCCATGATTGCATCGGCAGCGAAGGGCGGCGGGACGAACACCAAGGACGCTTCGGCCCCCGTCGCCTCCACCGCCTCACGCACGGTGTTGAACAGTGGCAGGCCAAGGTGGGTTTCTCCGCCGCGACCGGGTGTCACCCCACCCACGACATTGGTGCCATATTTGATCATGTCAGCAGCATGGAAGCTGCCTATCCGCCCGGACATGCCTTGCACGATAACACGGGTTTTCTCAGTGATAAGGATAGCCATGAGTTCCTCCTATGCGGCTTGGCGGGGGCGGGAAGTCGAGGCAGCAACGGCCGCAGCCGCAGCCTCGGCCAAGGTATCGGCAGAGATCAGCGGCAGGCCCGAGGCGGCAATGATCGCGCGCCCCTCATCCACATTGGTGCCCGCCAGCCGCACCACCACCGGGATCGTCAGCCCAACCTCGCGGTAGGCTTGCACCACCCCCTCGGCCACCCAATCGCAGCGGTTGATGCCTGCGAAAATGTTGACCAAAATCACCGAAACATTGCCATCCGCCAGCACGGTGCGAAACGCACGTACCACACGCTCGGGGCTGGCCCCGCCGCCGATGTCTAGGAAGTTGGCAGGCTCGCCGCCCGCCAGCTTGATCATATCCATCGTTGCCATCGCGAGGCCCGCACCGTTGATGATGCAGCCGATATCGCCATCAAGCCCGACATAAGACAGGCCATGATCGCCGGCGGTGGACTCACGCGGGTCTTCTTGGCTGCGGTCGCGCAGTTCGGCAATCTCTGGGCGACGAAACAACGCATTGGTGTCAAACGACATTTTCGCATCCAATGCCACCAGATCGCCCGTTCCCGTGATCACCAGCGGGTTGATTTCCACCATCACCGCATCCAGATCGCGGTAAGCGCGATAGCAGGCGCGCAGGGTTGACACCATCTGCGCCACTTGCCCGCCCTTCAACCCCAGCTGAAACGCCAGTTCGCGCGCCTGAAACTCCGACAGCCCCACCGCCGGATCAATCGTCATCCGCCGCAAGCTGTTCGGATCGCTTTCCGCCAGATCCTCAATCTCCATGCCGCCATGGCCAGAGGCCACGATCATGATGCGCTCAGATTGCCGATCCAGCACGAAGCCGAGGTACAATTCCTGCGCAATCTCCGACGCGGCCTCGACCCAAACCCGATACACACCTTTGCCCTTGGCATCGGTCTGCTTTGTCACCAACTGCTTGCCGAACAAGGTCGCAGCGAACGCCTGCACCTCGTCCGCAGAACGGCATAGCTTTACGCCACCCGCAGCCCCACGGCCACCCGAATGGATCTGCGCCTTGACCACCCAAGCGTTGCCGCCCAGTTCCCGCGCCCGGTAGCCCGCCTGTTCCGGGCTATAGGCCAGACCGCCGCGCGGCACCGGTACACCAAAGCCAGCAAGGATTTCCTTGGCCTGATATTCGTGAATGTCCATCTGTCCCCCCCTTTCAGCGTGCTGCAATAGCGTCGGCGAGGACCAAAACGTTCATCGCCATTTTCTCGGACGCCGCATCAATCATCCGGCCATCCAACTGCGCTGCCCCCTTGCCCATAGAGGCCGCCTTCTTCAGCTCTTCAATAATCCGCCTCGCACGGGTGACTTCGGTATCCGGCGGCGAGAACACCTCATTCGCCAAAGCTACTTGGGTGGGATGGATTGCCCATTTGCCCTCGCAGCCCAAAGCCGCCGCCCGGCGCGCGCCGTCCTTGTAACCCTCAGGATCGCTGAAATCGCCGAACGGGCCGTCAATCGCGCGCAGGCCGTAAGCGCGGCAGACCACCACCATCCGGCTGATCGAGGCGTGCCATTGGTCGCCGGGATAATGCGGGTTCAAGCCGCCGATATTCGTTGTGCGCGCCCGCATGCTTGCCGCAAAATCTGCGACGCCAAAATGCAGGGCTTCCAGCCGCCCACCGAACTGCGCGATGGCTTCCACGTTCGCCATCCCCAGCGCGGTTTCAATCAGCGCCTCAAGCCCGACGCGGGTTGTGTAGCCCTTGGCCTGCTCAATCTGATTGACCATCGCCTCAACCATATACAGATCGCCGGTGACACCCACCTTCGGCACCAGCAAAGTGTGAACGCGGTCGCCCGCCTGCTCCATCACATCCACCACATCGCGATACATGTAATGCGTATCCAGCCCGTTGATGCGCACCGAAACCGTCTTGCCCTTGGCTGCCCAGTCGATGTCATGCAGCGCCTGAATCGCATTCTTGCGCGCCTGTTCTTTCTCAGAAGGTGCAATCGCATCCTCCAGATCCAGGAACACGTAATCCGCAGATCCCTCAGCCGCCCTGTCAATCATCGTGGGGTTCGATGCCGGAACCGCCAGTTCCGAACGCTGCAGCCGTTGTTTGCGAAGCGGGTGAAGTGTGTGGCTCATAACTATTCTCCGATTATTCTGCTGCAAGATGAAGGGATTGTACGGCTTTGGCATAAACCGCCTGCGCCGCCGCCACGCCCGATCCGTAGGTCAGGCTGCATCCGGCCTCGACCAAGGCCAGTTCGGCAATGGCAATGGCGGTCAAGCACGACCCCTCGTTCAGATCGCCGATATGGCCGATGCGGAACACCTTGCCCGCCAGCGGCCCAAGCCCCGATCCGAACGAGGCGTTGTAGCGGTCGTATCCAATGCGGATCACCTCGCGGGCATCGACGCCGTCGGGGGTGCGGATGGCGGTGACGGTATCAGAGGCCAGCGAGGGATGCTCGGCGCAGGTTTGCAACCCCCAAGCTGCGACGGCGGAACGGACGCCCGCGCCCAGACGGTGATGACGGGCGTGAATGGCATCGAGTCCTTCCTCCAGCATCCGATCCAAGGATTTCCGCAAGCCGTGCAGCAGTTGCGTCGGCGGGGTGTAGGGGAAATAGCCGCCCGCGTTGTGCTTCAACTGATCGGCGAAATCGAAATAGCAGCGCCGCCCGGTTGCGGTTTTGCTGGCGGCCAGTGCCTTCTGACTGACCCCCAAAATTCCCAATCCGGCTGGCATCATAAACCCCTTCTGGCTGCCGGTGACGGCCAGATCGACGCCCCAATCGTCCATCCGAAACTCCAGACAGCCAATCGAGGACACGCCATCGACGAATAGCAACGCATCATGCATCGCCTCATCCAGCGCGCGTCGCAGCGCCGCCACGGAAGAAGTGACGCCAGTTGCAGTCTCGTTATGCGTGATGAAAACTGCCTTGATCTCGCCACGCTTATCCGCCCCCAAACGGCGGGCAAATTCGCTGATCGGCGCGCCAGCCCCCCAAGGCAGATCAATCACCTCAACCTGCAAGCCTAAGCGCTGCGCCATATCCACCCACAGGGTCGAAAACTGGCCATGCCGCGCCATCAAAACGCGATCACCGGGCGACAAAGTATTGGTGATCGCCGCCTCCCAAGCCCCGGTGCCGGAGCCCGAAAACATCATCACCTCACCCAAAGTCGTTCTGAAAACCTTTTTCAGATCGCTGAACAGGCCCAGATTGCCCGCGCCAAAATCATGAGCCCGCTGATCCTGCATCGCCACATTCATGGCTTGCCGCACGACCTCCGGCACGTTGGTCGGACCGGGAATGAAAAGATGATTGATGCCAGTACGCATGGGACCTCCGCCGTTGTTCCCTCTGTGATCGCACCGCCACAAAATTGTGCAAAATGAAAATTGGTTGTGCTGTGAATGCGAAAGTTTACAAATTTACAAATCAGTAATATTGTAAAGCTGACAAATCATGGATTGTGTGCGACTGTATGCAGAAAACCTTTATCGGCCCGCATTTGCGACGTTTACGACTGGAACGCTCGGAAACCCAAGCTGCGATGGCGCGGGCGTTGGGCATCTCGGCGTCCTATGTCAACCTATTGGAAAATAACGAAAGATCTGTATCTGTCGCTATCCTTCTACGGCTGTTCGATGCCTACGGCGTCGACTGGCGCGATATTGCGGAAGAAGACAGCACCAGCCAGTTGGCCGACCTGCGTGCGGTCACAGGCGATCCGTTGTTTACAGAAAACCGACCAGAAATCGCTCAAATCCGCGCGGCGATTGTCCATGCCCCGGCACTGGTTCAGGCCTTCCTGAAGCTCTATCGCGCCTATCAATCGGTCGGCGATCAGCTGATGTCGCTGTCGCAAAATGACGGCGCGCAGACCACCGCCTCGCCCGAGGCGGCGGTGCATGACGTGTTTCGCCGCAACCGTAACCATTTTGCAGCGCTGGAAACCGCCGCCGAATCCTTCTGGGGTAGCGCCGCCGTCCCGCGAGACGAGGTTTACGCCGCCCTGAAACACCGCCTTGCTCAAAAGCTGCGGGTGACGGTGCGGCTGGTTCGCGTCGAAGACCTGCCCGGCGCACTCCGCCAATATGACGAGACGGCGCGCGAGATCCTGCTCTCCGAAGCTCTCGATCACCCCAACCGCATCTTCCAACTGGTGCATATGTTGGGCCTGCTGGAGCAGCGCGCGGTGATCGACATGTTGGTGCAGAAATCCGGCATCACCGACCCGCGCGGCACCGCCCGTCTGCGGGTGGAACTGGCGAATTACTTTGCCGCCGCAGTCCTGATGCCCTACACCAGCTTCCTGACCGAAGCCCGTGCCGCTAAATATGATTTCGATCATCTCGCCACCCGCTTTGGTGTCAGCTTTGAGCAAGCCTGCCACCGCGCCACCACCCTGCAGCGCGAGGGTGCTATGGGCGTGCCGTTCTTCTTCTTGCGCATCGACAAGGGCGGCAATGTTTCCAAACGCTTCAACGCCACCGATTTTCATCTCGCCGAATACGGCGGCGCTTGCCCGCGTCTCGACGTTCATACCAGCTTCCGCACCCCCGGCCGGATCATGCCGCAATTTGTCGAAATGCCCGACCGCAGCCAGTTCTTCGTGTTCGCCCGCACGGTCGATCGCCCGACATGGGAAAGGCACAGCCAGGACAACCGCCTCGCCGTGGCGATGGGTTGCGCGGTGCAACACACGCCCGAGATCGGTTATGCCGAAACCTTCAACATGGCGCATGCGACGATCACCCAGATCGGCATCAACTGCCGGATTTGCCCGCGCGCGCATTGCGACCAGCGCGCGCATCACGCAGCGATCCTGACCCAACCGATTGACGCGCATCGCCGGGGGGCCACGCGCTACGATGGTTAGAGGATGGTTAGGGGCGGTTACGATCCGCCCAAAGCAATCCTGCACCGCCCAGCAAGCCCAGCGCCGTCCCGATCACAGCCACCGTTTCATAACCGCCGATCATGGTGCCAACGCCGAAAGCCGCAGCGCCCAGCACATCCGACACCAGCTTTTGCAGCGCCAGCATTGCCCCCGCCGTGCCGGGGCGGTTGTGCATCAAATCCTGATAATAGCTGATCGGCAGGCTGATGATCGCGGTGCCGCCAATCCCTGCCACCAATGTCATCGCCCAGATCCAAGGCGTATCTGCCAGCATCGGCATTGCCAGCAGATGCAGCGTATAGACCGCCGATCCCATCGCCAACAGGGTCGAGCGCCGCACCCGGCCCACCAGTCGCGGCAACAGCAGCAGGCAAGGCACTTCCCACCCTGCCACCAACCCAACATACAGCGCCACATCCGACGCATCCCGCAGGGCCGAATCCTCAAACACCAGTGACACCAGCACCATATACAGAATGCCGCTGGCACTGATCGCCCCCAGCAACAGCAGGCGCAGCAAAATGTTCGGGTGTGCGATTTCTTTGAAGGCTTGGCGAAAATTCAGACCCGATCGTTGATCGGCCCATTCTGTTGCCCCATCCTTTGGCCAGCTGACATAGATCAGCACCACCAAGCCAAAGCTCGCCATCCCCGCGCTGAGGTAAATCGCCATCACGTCGATCTGGGCGGCAAAACCAAAGGTCCAGAACACCAGCATCGCCAGAAAACTCAACGACATCGCCGAGCGTAACCCAGCCTGCACCGGATCGCGGGTCAGACTGTCTGGCGTCACCAACCGGGCCAGCGCAAACAACTGCCCGTAAAGGCTAGAGGCTATGGGCAGCAGGATGCCGTGGCACAGGATCAGGCTGAATTTGCCGGGAAACATCAGCATCAACAGCAAACCCGTCAGGCTGGACAGGGCTGCCAGCAAGGCAATCCGCCGCCGATTGCCGCGCTGATCGCCCAAGATTCCCAGCAGCACCGAAGCAGTCACGGCGGTGATCGAGGCGAGTACCAGTACCAACGCGAAGACGGGTTTGCTGAACCCGATCCGCTCAATCGCGATCAGCGATTGATAGGGATAAACCGAAGCATTATGCGCGCCCAGCAACAACAGCGCCAGAAAGATCAGGCGCAGCGCGGGGTGGCGAAAGATCAGGGCAAGGGCGGACAAGGCAGGCTTTCCGAACACATCCCGCTACCGCTAACGGGGTGCATCGGCGAAGTCCAGATCGCGCGGCAACAAACCCAAACCGGGGTGCCGCCTTGGGCCCCATCGAGGGGCCACGCGACGGCGTTGCCACGGGAGGCGGCCCTGGCAGGAAAACCTCGCATCCCGAAATGCATCCCCGCTACCGAGTTGCTCTTTGCAAAATACTCCCGCCGGAGGCTCCGCCCAGTCCAGTCGCACAACGTCTCAAACCCATCCCCCGGCAGCGCCGCCGCGTGGCCCCTCGATGGGGCCCAAGGCGGCACCCCTTCTCAGGTCAAACCGCAGGAATAACCTTGCCCGGATTCATCCGCCCCTCTGGGTCCAGCGCTGCCTTCACGCTGCGCATGACATCCAAAGCCACCGGGTCTTTCCTCCGCCGCATCGAGGCCAGTTTTGACAGCCCCACGCCATGTTCAGCCGAGAAACTGCCGCCCAAGGCCTGCACTTCATCTTCCACCGCTTCGACCACCGCATCATACAGCGCGGCACTGTCGTTGCTGCCGAACACCGTGAAATGGATATTGCCATCGCCCAGATGCGCCACCGAAAGCGTCTCGGCCCCCGGATCAAGATCGGGCAGTCGCGCGTGAATACGCTCAAAGAATACAGCCACCGCATCGACGGGCAGGCAAATATCGGTGTCAATCGCAGGCTGCCGCGCCACGGTGATCTCTGCCGCCAACTCACGCCGCTGCCACATCGCGCGCCGCTGCGCCTCAGACGCTGCAATCTCGGCGTCCAAAATCATGCCCTCGCTCAGCATCTCGGCCAAAGCGTCCTCGAGCATCGCGGCCAGTGGCAAAACTCCATCCGGTCCTGTGACAGCATCCGCGGGCCGGGTGCTGCCCAGTTCCACCAGAATGTTCACCGCTTGCCGGGGGCTGAACGGCTGGCGAATATCAGGCCGCGCCTCGGCCAGCCTGCGCATATAGCTTTCCGGCATATATTCAAAGGCTTCCACCAACCCGCCCGACACCACTTGCAAGCGGTTCAGCAACACCAAAGCATCCGGCAAAGACCGCGCCGATAGCGTCGCCGTGGCATAGGCGCGCGGGCGTGGCACCAATTTCATCACCGCCGCCGTGATCACGCCCAAGGTGCCCTCCGCCCCGATGAACAGCTGTTTCAGATCATAGCCGGAATTATCCTTGTGCAACTGGCTCATCAGGTTCAGCACGCGGCCATCCGGCAACACCACCTCTAGCCCCAGACACAATGCGCGGGTGGAGCCATAGCGCAACACGTTCGATCCCCCCGCATTGGTCGACAAAACCCCACCGATCATCGCCGAGCCGCGCGCGCCAAACCACAGCGGGAAATACAGCCCCTCGGCCTCGGCAGCCTCATGCAGGCGGTCGATCACCACGCCCGCCTCTACAATCGCAATCCGCGCGCCTGGCTTGACCTCGCGTATCCGGTTCAAGCGCTCTACCGACAACATCAGCCCGCCCGTGGTCATAGCCCCACCGACCAGCCCAGTGCGCCCGGAAACAGGCACCACCGCCACGCCATGCCGCTGCGCAATCTGCATCACCAACACCACCTCGGCGGTCGATCCGGGCCGCGCAACCGCTACCGGATCAGCGGTATAATGCGTCGTCCAATCCGAACGATAACGTTCTAAATCCGCGCCAGTGATCACATGGGCAGCCCCAAGGGCCTCGGTCAGGTCGGTCAAGAGATTCATCTGCGGCTCCGCTTTGTCCCGCGCAGTTTCACCGAAGCGGCCTTCGGTGCAAGCGGATTAAGACGCCACCTTTGCCAGCAATTCCTGCACCTTCGGCCCCAAAGTGTCGAGAATCTTCGCCACCCCCTTGGCATTGGGATGAATGCCATCGGCTTGCATATAGGCGGGGTCGAGCAGCCGGGTTTGCTGATTGATCACCGGGAAGAAGTAATTCTCCGCCAGCACCGCGCCATATTTCGCCGCCAGATCAGGATACATCGCATCGAAATCCGCCTTGAACGCTTCGCCGTAATTCCCCGGCGCGCGCAAAGACACCAACAAAATAGGCACCCCCCGCGCCGCAACCTTCGCCAAGATCGCATCCAGATTGGCGCGGCTGGTCGCTGGATCAATCCCGCGCAGCATGTCATTGCCGCCAAGGTTGACGATCACCGCCTGCACGTCCGGGGTCAGCGACCAATCGGTGCGCGACAGCCCGCCCGCCGTGGTATCGCCCGACACCCCGGCGTTGATGATTTTCACATCTGCACCCTTCGCCGCCAACCATGCCTGTAATTGCGGCACAAAGCCCTGATCACTGGGCAAGCCATAGCCCGCCGTCAGGCTATCCCCCAGCGCCAGCACGGTAGTTTCGGCAAAAGCAGGCGAAATCAGCAGAATAAACCCCGCCGTGACATTGCGAAACACCCGCAGCGACGCATATGTGAACGAAGACCGCTGAGAAAGACGGGGCAGTAGGGAAAAATACATGACTGAGACCGTTCTGGCGTTAGAGGATGCGTGGCTGACCTTGGCCGGAAACGCAGGCCGCGTCGATATCCTCAAGGGCATAACGCTCAGTGTCGGGCAAGGCGAGAGCCTAGGCTTGGTTGGTCCCTCCGGCTCGGGCAAATCTTCGTTACTGATGCTGATGGGTGGGCTTGAGCGGGTGTCAAAGGGCCGGGTTTCTGCCTTGGGACAAGACATCACCGGCCTCGATGAAGATGGTCTGGCAAAGTTTCGCCGGGGTCGGATGGGCGTGGTGTTTCAATCCTTCCACCTGATCCCGACCATGACCGCGCTGGAAAACGTCGCCCTGCCGATGGAAATCGCGGGCATCAAAGATGCCTTCCCCCGCGCGAAAGACGAACTTGATGCCGTAGGTCTTGGCGCGCGGATGCAGCACTACCCTGCCCAGCTTTCCGGCGGCGAACAACAGCGCGTCGCCCTTGCCCGCGCCGCCGCCCCGCGCCCGGCGATCCTGCTGGCGGACGAGCCGACGGGCAATCTCGACAGCGTCAACGGTGCCGCGATCATGGAGCTGATCTTCGGCCTGCGCGACCGTCATGGTGCTACCTTGGTGCTGGTGACGCATGCACCGGAACTCGCCGAGCGGTGCAGCCGTGTGGTGCGCTTGGTCGATGGCCGCATTGACGGGGCAGGGGCATGAGCCCCGTGCAATCGCCTTACACCCTGCTTTTGGGAGATCGGGCATGAGTTTGGCGTGGCGCATCGCACGGGCCGAATTGCGCGGCGGCTTGCGCGGCTTTTGGGTGTTCCTCGCCTGCCTTGCTCTCGGCGTGGCCGCGATTGCGGGCGTTGGCATGGTGCGTTCGGCGATTGAAGCGGGGCTGACCGATCAAGGCGCTGTGCTACTCGGAGGCGATGCGCAGGTGGAGTTTACCTATCGCTTTGCCACGGCAGAGGAGCGCGGCTTCCTTGATCAGATCGCTACGAAAACCTCTGAGATCGTCGATTTCCGCTCGATGGTGGTGTCAGGCGATGCGCATGTGTTGACCCAAGTGAAAGCGGTGGATGACAACTACCCCTTGCTTGGCAGTGTCCAGCTTGAATCGGGTGATCTCGCTACCGCGCTGACCAGCTCCGACACGCCCGGTGCTGCAATGGACGGCATTCTCGCCGACCAAATTGGGCTGAAACTCGGCGATAGTTTTAAGCTGGGATCGCAAGAGTTCACGCTACAAGGCCGCATCCTGCGCGAACCGGACACAGCCACAGGCGGCTTCGCCCTCGCCCCCCGCACCATCGTCAAAACCAAAGATCTGGCGCAATCCGGCCTGCTTGAACCCGGCACATTGTTCGATTCCTCCTATCGCCTGCTGCTGCCCCCCAACGCCGACCTCGCCGCTCTGCAAACCGAGGCCGAAGCCAAGTTCCGCGACTCTGGCCTGCGCTGGAGCGACCGTCGCAAAGCCGCCCCCGGCGTTGCCCGCTTTGTTGACCGCATCGGCGCCTTCCTGATCCTCGTCGGCCTTGCGGGCCTCGCCGTCGGCGGAGTAGGCGTCGCCGCCGCCGTACGCTCCTACTTAGAGGTGAAAATCGCCACCATCGCCACACTGCGCACATTGGGCGCAACAGGTGGGCTGATCTTCCAAACTTACCTGATCCAGATCGCCGTCCTCACAGCCTTCGGTGTCGCCCTTGGCCTGATCTTGGGCATCGCCGTCCCGCTGGCACTGGCAGGCCCGATCCAATCCGCCCTACCATTCCCTGCCCAAATCGCCCTCTACCCCCGCCCCATAATCGAGGCCGCCTTCTACGGCATCACTTCCGCCTTTCTGTTCGCCCTCTGGCCGCTGGCCCGCTCCGAGAAAGTCCGCGCTGCCGCCCTCTATCGCGGTGGCTTCTCCGGCGGCTGGCCCCGCGCGCGATATGCCCTCGCCATGTTTGCCCTCGCCGCCCTCCTCATAGGCGGCGCAGTCCTGCTCTCCGGCACCGCCAACCTCGCCCTTGGCACCGCAGGCGGCGTCATCGCGGCCCTGATCGTGCTGGCGCTTGCGGCTTGGGGCCTGATCCGCCTCGCCCGTCGCAGCGCCCGTCTGAAAGCACTCCGAGGCAAAGTCGCCCTGCGCGCCGCCCTCGCCTCCATCGGCGCACCAAGGGCGGAAACCATGCAAGTCGTGCTCGCCCTCGGCCTTGGCCTCACCGTGCTTGCCGCCGTCGGCCAGATCGACAGCAACCTGCGCGCCGCGATCTCTCGCGACCTACCGACCCGCGCCCCCGCATTCTTTTTCGTCGATATCCAACCCGACCAAATCGACGGCTTCCGCGCGCGCCTTGCAGCCAACCTCGCTGTGACGAAAGTGGAATCCGCCCCAATGCTGCGCGGCATCATCACCCAGATCAACGGCCAAGACGCGCGCAAAGTGGCGGGCGAACACTGGGTGCTGGCAGGCGACCGCGGCGTCACCTATGCAGCAAGCCAACCCGCCAGCACCAAACTAACCGCAGGCACATGGTGGCCCGACAACTACCAAGGCCCGCCGCAAATCTCTTTCGCGGCAGAGGAAGCCGAAGAACTCGGACTGAAACTCGGTGACAAACTGACCCTCAACATCCTTGGCCGCGACATCACAGCCAGCATCACCAGCCTGCGCATCGTCGATTTCTCCAATGCCGGGATGGGTTTTGTGCTGACGCTCGACCCCGCCGCCGTCGCAGGTGCGCCGCATACCGACATTGCCACCGTCTATGTCGATTCGGGGGCCGATCCCGGTGCCGAAGCGAAAATCCTGCGCGAGATCGCCACCGCCTATCCCAACATCACCGCGATCAGCGTCAAAGCCGCCATTGGTCGCGTCACCGAAGCCCTCACCGCCATCGCAAAAGCCACCACCATCGCCGCCATGGCGACCCTGCTGACCGGATTTGTCGTGCTGATTGGCGCTGCGGCATCCGGCGAGCGCGCCCGCATCTACGAGGCCGCCGTGCTGAAAGTGCTCGGGGCCTCCCGCGCCCGCATCCTGCTCAGCTTTGCCTTGCGCGCCGCCCTGATGGGGGCTGCGGCGGGCGTGGTCGCCATCATCGCGGGCGGCATTGCAGGCTGGGCGGTGATGCGCTTTGTGATGGAAAGCCCCTATGCGTTTGAGCCCGCCTCGGCGCTGAGCATCGTTCTGGGGGGAATCGGCGCGACCCTACTCGCCAGCCTGATCTTCGTGCTGCGCCCGCTTGCCAGCCGTCCGGCGCAGGTACTGCGGTCGCAAGAGTAGCGGTGTGGAATATATGTTCTAAAAATTCATCGTCTCTATGCGCCAATTTTTGCCGAAAATCCATCAGCTTTGCCGCATTCTCGGCAAAATCAGATTGATCTTGGCTGCAAATAGAATATCAATTCCGCAAACGCAAACCCAGCCGGGGCTGCTGCTTTAGGAGGACGACATGACAGTAAAATTCGGGCTTTTGGGCGCAGGCCGCATTGGCAAAGTCCATGCCAAAGCCGTCACAGGCGATACCAATGCGCAGCTGGTCGCCGTGGCCGATGCCTTCCCGGCAGCCGCCCAAGCGATTGCCGATCAATACGGCTGCGAGGTTCGCTCCATCGACGCGATTCTGGCCGCGAAAGACATCGACGCCGTGGTGATCTGCACCCCGACCGACACCCACGCCGACCTGATTGAGCAATTCGTCAAAGCGGGCAAAGCGGTGTTCTGCGAAAAGCCGATTGACCTGTCGCTCGCCCGCGTCAAAGCCTGCCTCGAAGTCGTGCGCGCCCACAAAGGCACGCTGATGGTCGGCTTCAACCGCCGCTTTGACCCGCATTTCAAAGCCGTGCGGGCTGAGATTGACAAAGGCACCATCGGCACCCCGGAAATGGTGGTGATCACCTCGCGCGATCCGGGTGCGCCGCCAGTCGATTACATCAAACGCTCCGGCGGCATCTTCCGCGATATGACGATCCATGATTTCGACATGGCACGGTTCCTGCTGGGCGAGGAAATCACCGAAGTCGTAGCCACCGCCGCCGTGCTGGTCGATCCGGCCATCGGCAAAGCGGGCGATTTTGACTCGGTGCAGGTGATGCTGAAAACCAAATCCGGCCGCCAAGCGATGATTTCCAACTCGCGCCGCGCCACTTACGGCTATGATCAACGCATCGAAGTCCACGGCTCGCTGGGTGCAGTTTCCGCCGAAAACCAGCGCCCGGTGTCGATCGAAGTCGCCACCGCCACGGGCTACACCCGCCCGCCGCTGCACGATTTCTTCATGACCCGTTACACCGAAGCCTATGCCGCTGAAATCGCGACCTTCATCGCGGCTTTGGGTGGCAAGGGCAAGGCCGAACCATCAGGCGAAGATGGCCTGATCGCCTTGGCCTTGGCCGATGCCGCTGTCAAATCCGTGGCCGAGGGTCGCGTGGTAAAAATGTCGGAAATTATTTAAGATCAACATCTTATAAGCAGGCACGGCAGAGGAGACTCTGCCGTGCTTTGTATTTCATCTGTTCTCAAATATCCCCGCCGGAGGCTCCATCGGTCAATGTCGGATGCCTCCGGCGGGGATATTTGAGCACAGAGGATGACCCAAAGCCTACTCCGCCAACCCCGTGCGCAATTCCAACTCGATCATCCCCGGCGCGAGGCCGCTGCTGTCGTCCTCCAGTGCCGTGGCGCTGCGGGTAGTCTGGCCAAAACCAGCCTCGGACAGTGCCGCCGAAAGCCCAGATCCGCCAAGGTCGCGCGTGGTGTCCAGCGCATCTTGGGCGAGGAAACTCAGATCCTCGACGGGTGATTGTGGCAGGGCAGGGGTCATCACCACGATCATCCGCTCATCGCCCAACACATCGGCGCCGATCTTGAACAGGCCCTTTTTCAGCGTGTCACCGGGCTGCAAGCGGCCCGAAAACCAATGGCTGATCGCATAGTCAGCAGAAATATAAATCACATTGATATCAACAGGTTGATCCATATTGTTGCGCGCCAGAATATGCACCTGATCATCTGGCACCAGTCGCGGCACCTCTGCCGCCTTTGCCACCTTCAGGCTGGCCTTGTCCTTGCCAGTCAGCAGTTCAATATCGACATTCAAATCACCCGAACCCACCGTAGCGCCCAGTTTTTGCAAGTTGATCGCGCGGGCCATCGTCGTCAGCGTATCGGCTAAAACCTCCCCCAGCGCTTGCGCATCCTTATCCGCAGTAGAAACCGAAGGCGTGGTCGCAAAATCGCTGATCAACCCCGTGCTGGGCAGCACCCAAATCGCATCCGGTCGCGGGCTATTCTTGATCACCGCTAGCCGCAGATCGGCTTCTTCTCCGGCAGCGACATAAACCAACCGAGGTCCAGAGGCTGCCCGTAGCGCCGCCATCGCCCCATCAAGCGCGGTATCTACCTGCGAATCCTCAGCTTTCGGCAACGCAACCGTCAAAGTAAAATCCACATCGCTGCCAATTTTGCGCAGCAGAAACCCCTTTGGCAGCTCCGCAGACCAGGGCTTATCCCCCGCCACAGCCACGCCCATGGCCGAAAAAGTCTCCACCGAAGTCAGCCTCACAAACCCCAAAGCCGCATCATCCGCATCGGTCGCCGATCCCATCACCGCCAAAACTGCCCCTTCAGCCAGCCCATGCAAAGACCCCGCCGGGATCGCAAATTCCGCCCCCTCCATGCTTGCGGTCCATTGCGAAACCCGCGCTTGTGCTGCACCGGAAAACGCCACCCGATCCAGATCGCCCTCAAACAGCGGCGTCGTATTGGCCAGCCGTTTGGTGGCATAAGACCGCAGCACTTCCTGACCGATCTGGCCGTAGCTCGCACCGGGATTCTGTGCCAGCACTTCGAACAGAGTATAAGTGAATACCCCCTGCGGCACCCGCCCCGGCTTGCCCTTGGGCAGGTTCTTTTCGGGCGTTACCTCATTGGTTTGGGCCGCGAAAAATGCCACAAAGCTGCCCGTGCCGGGTTTTGCGCTTTCGTTAAACGGCGCTTCCGGCGCAGGCAAAGCGCGGGTTGCAACGTCCATCAACTCAGGCGGAATCCCCAAAGCATCCGGTGGCAACTCGCGCAGCCGCACATCGTTTTCCTCGATCCCGCGCGTCACTGTGCCGGAATGGCAACTGTCAAACACCGCCCAAACATCCGCACCTTTCGCCCGCAGCCCGTCGATCATGCTACCTATTTCATCATCGACCAAAGCGTTCTGAACCGTCCCTATGTCATTCTCCCAAGGCCCGATATCCGACGGCATAAACGTCTCGTCCAAGCCATCCAACTCGGTGTCCGGGTTCAGCGCCGGCGATTGTGAGCCATGGCCCGAGAAGTGCAGATAGACAAAATCGCCGGGACGCACCCGCGCCGTAAGGTCCGCCACCGCAGCCCGGATCGCAGCCAAAGTCGGGGCCCGCGCGCCCGCCACCCCATCGGCCAACACGATCACATCTTGGGGCGTAAACTTCACCGGGCTGGCGGTGGTGAGATACGTCTGCACCAGTCGCACATCATTGGCAGGCCCCTTCAGCCAGTATTTCTGATCAAGGTTCTTATACTCCGCCGCCCCGATCAGCAGCGCGTAATTCTCGCGCGCCAAGGCCGGAAGTGCCGCCAACATCAGCGCCAAGCCTATCAGTCCAGCACGAACTTTCTCTTGCGATATCATATCGTTAATTCGTCATCAAAGCATAGCCCACATCTTGCGGCCCCGCGTTTTCCACCTGCATAACAAACGTTCCACCGCCCGCCGCCGTCCAGCCACAATAGGCGATCGGACTGGGGTCGGTATCGCTGCACGCCAACTGGCCCGTGCTGTCAAACACCCGCAGGTTCAGATCGGCGTCCCCCTGCGCCTCGACATAGATCTCGGCATAATCCCCCGCCGCAAAGCTGACGCTGGGAAACCGATCCAACCCACCGCTGGCCAATTTGCCAATGCTATACATCGGGCCAGAGGCCACGCCCTTCACCCCCTCGGCCCGCACATCACCGATCAACTCCAGCAGCGCCGCATCATCAGTCGCCAAAGCCTCGGCAGAGGCCAGCATCGCCTCCCACCCCAGCGGAGCCGCGCCCTCGCCGCGAAATGCCAGCGGTTTGCGCAGCTTTGCCGCAGCAATCAGCAACAGCGGATCACCCGCCGCCATCCCTGCCGCGTAAAGCTGCGCCGAGAGTTCCGCAGTTTTCACCCCCGACAGCGGAGCCGCCACGGCAGGCAGAGCGCAACACATAAACAAAAGCGACAGGCGCAGCATGTCAAAGCCTCGGGTTAAGCCGACCGCGCAAGCTGCAGCCTTGCCAAAGATGCGGTGCGCCGCAACGCCTGTAAAGCTGCGAAACCAAGGTGACGAGATTTGTCATGCGCCCAAAGCCTCGCGCTTCAACTCACCAAAACTTCCGTCATCATCCCCGTCGCCATATGATACAGGTGATGGCAATGCAGATACCAACTGCCGGGCTTATCCAGATCAACCGCCACCGTCACCATGCCGCCCGGCGGCACCACCACAACATCGCGCCTTGGACCGTTGAACCGCCCCATCCCAACATCGACCACCTGAAAATGATGCCCGTGCAGGTGCATCGGATGCATCATCATGCCGGTGTTCATGAACATCAACTCCAACCGTTCGCCGACTTTTGCCGCAATCGGCGTGTCCTCGCCATGTACCTTGCCGTTGATGGTAAAGCGATAACCGGCCTCCTCGCCCAAGATCAGATGCGCCATCTGTCCTGATCGTTCGGGCAGCGTATCAACCGCCCGTAACCCTGCATCAAAGCTGGTATTAACATGCGCGGCCTCCACTTCGGCCAGATCACTCAGCCGCGCAATCTTCGCGTCAGAGGTCGCCAACACAATCCCGGTGCGCATCCGCGCCGCCTCAACCTGCGCGAAAATCGGAAACGTCCCGCCTTCCGGCGGAATCGTCACCACCAGATCCAGCCGTTGCCCCTGCGCCATCGGATACATCTTCGCAGCTAAAGGCGCGCAAGCATTGCCATCCACCGCAATCGCCACCGTCTCCAACATCCCCGGATCAATCCAAAACGCCGTCGCCGTGCCGCCATTGATAATCCGCAATCGCAGCCGCGCACCTGCGTCGACTTGCACCACCTCGGGGTCGGCCAGAGTGCGGTCATTCGCCAGATAGGCGTCATAAGCCACATCATTGGCGTGCACCCTCATGCCGCCGCCCATCGCCATGCCGGGCATCTGCATCCCTGCCATATCGCCACCAGAATGATCCATCCCCGCCATATCCATGCCGCCCGAAGCCCCCTGCGCGTGCATATCCGAGCCGCCCAAAGCCGCCAAAATCTCCTCTGGCGTCTGAAAGCTGAAGTCATGCAGCATGATCACATGCTCTTGAATATCCTCGGCATCCGCCTCGCGGCAGATCATAGGCGCTGCCATCAGCAGCTGTTCGCTCAACTGATGCGAATGCATCCAATGCGTGCCGGGGGTCAGCTCAAAATCCATCCAATCCACCGCGCCCGGCGCAAGCGTACCACCCCCGGTGTAGGCCCGATCCTGCCCCTCTGCGGCCATCACCTGGCCATGCCAATGCGTGATGATGCCTTGGTCGGCGTCGTTCTGAATGCCCAACTGAAACCGATCGCCAGCGCGGCCATAAAACCCCAACTGGCCATCATAACCGTTGATGCCGAACACCGTCGCGCTGCGCCCCAACACCTCAATCTGCCGCGTGCCGATGCTCATCTCCGCCACCTCAGCCCGTACAGGTCGCGCCAAACCCGCTAAGGGCAAAGCAGCGGCAGAGGCGAGAAAACGGCGACGCGTCGGGCGGATCAGCATGGGTAAGGCTCCTTGATTTGGCCAAAGCATAGCCCGAAACTCATCGCTATGCTTTGCGGAAAATGTCGCAAGCCCAGTCACATCTTCGCGGGCGACCGCGCCCGGTTCCGCGCTCGGCATCTGTATCTCTGGCCCGCTTTTGTGCCGCGCCTTCTCAATACTTTACAGGACGCCCAAAGTGCCTCGGTTATCCCCGCTTTGCTGCAACGCATGGCGAACAGCACCAGTGCAGCCGTCTCATCCCTCCACCACTCCCACCCAATGACAGCCTTTGTCACGGGCATCCCCACGGCACCCACGCTAGCCTCACCCCAATACATAACCCGAGGATTTCCATGCCCGTTTCCCTCTCCTCCCTGCGTCACGCCCTCATTGCCGTCCTGCTCGCCACCCCCGCGCAAGCCGCCGACGCCCCCATGCTGGAAACTGCGATGGCCGCAGTGTTCACCGTCCACAGCGCCGATGCCGAAGACCGCTTCCTCGGCTCAGCCTTCCTGTGGGGTGATGGCGCGGTCGCTGTCAGCAACGCCCATGTCGTGGGAAATGCCAACGAGGTTCGCCTGACCGACGCCGCAGGCCATGCACAGATCGCCCAAGTTATCGCCGCCGACCCCAGCCGCGATGTGGCGGTGATTGCCGTCAAACCGGGGCAGGGCGGCCTGATCGCCGCGCCATACTCGCCGCAGCTGGGTGCCGAAGTCTGGGCCCTCGGCGCGCCGCTGGATGTCGAATTCACCGTCACCGCGGGCCACATCTCGGCCCTAGACCGCCAGACCGACCCCGCCACCCCGATCCGCATGATCCAACACGACGCCGCCCTCAACCCCGGCTCCTCCGGTGGCCCGCTGATCGACGCCAAAGGCGCGCTGGTTGGCATGAACGCCCAGATCGCCGACGGCAGCCGGATGTTCGTCGGCATCGCCTATGCCATCCCGGCCGCCGACCTGACCCGCATCGTGCAAGGCCTGATCGCCGAAACCTTGGCACCGATCCCCAAACTCGGCCTCACCGCCCGCCCGGTCAGCCGCCAACTCGCCCAAGCCCTGAACATCGCCCCCACAGGCCTGCTGATAGACGCCATCACCCCAGCCAGCCTCGCCGCACACGCCGGCCTCCAGCCCGGCGATGTCATCCTCGCCGTCAACGCCACGCCGCTCACCACCCCCGGCGACCTCGCCTTCACCCTTGAATCCGCTCAGACCCAAAACCGCCTCGACCTCACCATCCTTCGCGCAGGTGCCGTGGTGATCCTGATCGCCGATCTTGCCGAACCAGACAGCGCCCTCACCCTGCGCGACCTCGCATCCCCGCAACGCCGCGCCGCATACACCCTGCAAACCCTTGGCCTAAGCCTCAGCCAAACCGAAATCACCGCCGTCACCCCCAACTCTCCCGCGCTCTACGCAGGCCTCACCGCCACCGAAACCATCCTGCAAATTAACGGTCAACCCGCCCAAACCCAACTGACCAACAGCTTCACCCACCCCGTCCTCTTGCTCATCCAAGGCCCCACCGACACCCGCCACGTCCTCATCGACCCATGGGCCACGGGTAAAGCGCTCCACCCTGTCGGCCATGCGAATGTGCTTGACCGCGACGTGGTGGTGTTCTGACATCTGCCAAAGCGAAGGAACCCACATGGACACCCAAACGGCCCAAATCCTGATCATCGAGGATGACCCCGACACCGCCGCAGCCATTGCCCAAGAAGTGCGCGGCCTCGGCTGCACCGCCACCATCGCCACCACCTTGTCCGAAGGCATCGCGCTTTCCGCGCAAGACTTCCGCGTCATCGTGCTCGACCGGATGTTGCCCGGTGGCGACGGGATTGAGGCCATTGCCAAAATGCGCGGCAACGGTGCCAGCGCGATGATCCTCGTGCTCTCCGCGCTTGGCCGCGCCGCCAACCGGGTTGAGGGGCTGGAAAAAGGTGCCGATGATTACCTGCCCAAACCGTTCGAGCCTGAAGAACTCCGCGCCCGCCTGCGTGCCCTGCTGCGCCGCGCCACCATGCAGGGCCAAGACAATGATCTGCTGGTGTTCGGGCCGCTGGAAATCCGCATGAAGGCGCGCACTGTCCACATCAACCGCGCCCATGTCGCTGTTTCGCCAAAGGAATTTGAACTGATCACCTATTTCGCGCAAAACGCAGGCCAGATCGTCACAAGGATGCAACTGCTGGAAAGCGTCTGGAACCTGCATTTCGATCCCGGCACCAATGTCGTCGATGTCCATGTTGGTCGCCTGCGCCGCAAGCTGGAAGACGCCGGATCGCAAGCCATCCAGACCGCGCGCGGCGAAGGCTACATCTTCGCGCCCCTCCCCGCGCCATGATTGCCCGCTCCACCCTGAAACTGGCCGCCACCATGGCGCTCGCCATCAGCCTGCTGTCTTTGCTGGCAATGGGCTTGCAATACCGCCTTGTAGAATCCCGACTACTCGAGGCCACAAAAGCCGCCTTAAGCGCCGATCTCGCGGGCTATTCTGCACTTTACCAACAACGTCGCATCATCGCGCTGCGCCAAGCCATCACCGACCGCGCCAGCACCGACGGCGAACTCCTGCTGCTGCAAGACCGCAACCACACGCGCTTGGCGGGCTTCGAGGCCGAATGGCCCGCAAACATCGAGGCCCGCGATCCCACCGCCAGCACCAAAGATTTCTCCAGTGCCGAGGCGCAGCGCTTCACCCACCAAGGCACCGAATGGCTTGGCGTCGCCCGCATCCTGCCCGGCGGCTTCCCGCTGCTGGTCGCGCGCTCGCTCACCCCTGTGGAAGCCACCCTTGCGAGCTTGCGCAAAGGCATGGCAGCGCTAGGCGTTGTCCTGCTCGCCGCAGGTGCTGTGATCGGCACCTTGGCGGCCAAATCCGTGATGACCCGGATCACACGTATCAACAGCCTCGCCGATCAGGTCGCCAGCGGCGATCTCACCGCCCGCCTTCCCGGCCCGCGCAGCCCGGATGAATTTGGCCTGTTGGAAACCCATGTTCACGCCATGCTCGACCGCATCGAAAACCTCAACCGCGCCACGCACCGCCTGTCTGACACCATCGCGCATGAGTTGCGCACGCCTCTGAACCGCATGATGCAGAAACTGGCGCAGATCGAAGGCCAACCCGCCCTCGCCGACGCGCTCAAAGCCGAAATGCGCAACGCCATCCGCGTCTTTGACTCCCTCTTGGACATCTCCCGCGCCGAGGCCGACCAAGGCAGCGGTGGCGGCCTGCTGCCCGTTGATCTCTCTGCTGTCGCCGCCGAGGTTTGGGATCTGTACGAACCCCTCGCCGAAGACAAAGGCCTGATCTGCATCCTGCACACCCAATCCGACCTGCATATCCTCGGCGATCGCAACCTGATCGCCCAGATGCTCGCCAACCTGATCGACAACGCCATCAAATACTGCGCCGCCGGTGACACCCTCACCCTTACCCTCTCCCAACACCCCGACCACCATCGCCTCACGCTAGCCGACACCGGCCCCGGCCTCCCCCCTGATTTGCGCGACGCCGCCTTCGAGCGTTTCACCCGCGCGCCGCGCGACCAAGATCGCGGCATCCAAGGTCACGGATTGGGCCTCGCCCTCGTCCGCGCCATCGCCGCAAGACACGGCGCGAAGCTGACACTGCCAGAGGTGGAGAAAGGCCTGACGGTGGAACTGTTGTGGCCGAAGTTGACAGTCTAGTCTGCTGCAAGCCTTAATCCCACCGCAATGCCAAAAACCGCCCAGACAGGGCTTGCATGCAGGATCATCAAGCGGCATTGCGAAATGACACTAAGGAAGTGGTTCGCCATGAAACCCAGCAGAGCCTTTCGCAGCGGCATGATGCGGCGATCCTCCGCCTTGATCACCTCGCCTCGGCTCTGGAGAATGCGGCTGGTGTTCTGGGCGGGCGCGCTCGCGACGGGGGTGATCTCTGCGGGCTTCGCGCTGCTTGCGGATGAAGCGCAGGGGCTGTTTGCGCAAGTCACCAGCGGGCAAGGCTGGCGGATGGCGCTGCCGCTGCTCCTGACCCCACTCGGCATGGTGATTTGTGCTGTCGCGGCGGATCGCTATTTTCCCGGCGCGCAGGGCAGCGGTATTCCGCAGGCGATTGCCGCCCGGCATCTGCGCGATGAGTCCGAGCGCAGTAGCTTGCTCTCAATCCGCCTGCTGATCGGCAAAATCCTTCTGACCGTGGTGGGGCTGGCCTCTGGTGCGTCCATCGGGCGAGAGGGGCCGACAGTGCAGGTCGGTGCCTCACTGATGCTGCTTTCGGCGCGTTTAGGTGGCATGGCCCATGCCAAAGGCTTGATTTTGGCCGGATCGGCGGCAGGCATTGCTGCGGCCTTCAATACCCCGCTCGCTGGGATCGTGTTCGCGATCGAGGAGATGAGTCGCAGTTACAGCGCGCGCACCAATGGCGTGGTGCTGTCGGCGGTGATTATCGCAGGGGTTGCCTCGCTGGGCTTGCAAGGCTCATACACCTATTTTGGGCTGACCCAAGCCACGGCGCGGTTTCCCGGCGATTGGCCGTTGGTGATTGCCTGCGGCATCTGCGGCGGGGTGTTCGGTGCTGCCTTTAGTCGTTTGACCTTGGCGCTGACCCGGCGTTTGCGGCGCTGGAAACACGCCCCTGTGCGCAAGATCGCGGCCATCGCTGGCGTGGCTGGCCTGATCGTCGCAGTGATTGGCATTGCTACAGGCGGAATGACCTTTGGCACCAGCTATGCCCAAGCCAGAGGTGCGGTTGAAGGCGACAGCCTGCCGTGGTTTTTCTTCATCGGTAAGTTCATCGTCACCCTCGCCTCGTCCGTCTCAGGCATCCCCGGAGGCTTGTTCGCGCCTTCGCTTGCGGTCGGCGCGGGCATGGGCTCGGTGTTGGGGGTGATCTTCGGTTCCTCTGCAGGCGTTGCGGCGGTGCTGGGCATGTCGGGTTATTTCGCAGGCGTCGTGCAAGCGCCGATGACCGCCTTTGTGATCATTGTTGAGATGACCGGAAACCATGACAACGTCATCCCGATCATGGCAGCGGCGATGATCGGCTACGGCACCTCACGCCTGATCGCACCCGAGCCGCTCTATCACGCGCTGTCGCGTATATGGGCCGCTGACACCATCCGAAAACTGCGCACGCCACACGCCGCACAACAGACGACAACGCCACCAAATGACAAAGCGCCGCCCACCTCTGACAGCACATCGGAGTAGATCGTTATCGCAAATCCTCTAACTTGCGGGCTTTTTAGCGGTTTATCTATGTGCAAAAGTTAACAACTGCTGAATCGCACTCATATAACACATTGAAATATAACAATCACATGGGCTGTCCACGCGTGGACAGCCGCAAATGTCAGGGATTTTCGCTGATCACCTGATCCAGCCACGGCACGAATTTCGCCGTCTTAGTATAAGCCGAAAACAGCGCTTTTTCCTCGCAGCCCTCGCCCGTCTTCGCGGTCAGCCCCCAGCTCACAATCCCGGCCTGAATATAACTTCCATCCTCCAGCGGCACCACCAATGGCCCGCCGCTGTCCCCCGAACAGGCAGTCTTGCCGCCCTCAAACGTCCCCGAACACAGCATATTCTCACTCATCGGCGGCGGCGCTTTTCCGACCAGCTCATCCCAGATCTGATAGGCATCCTCATCCTTCAAACTAAGGATCCCTGCCGCATACCCAAACCCCTCCGCCGCCTCATCCGTCCGCGCCGCCATCAGGGATTGATTGCAAACCTGCCGGTCCAGCATTTGAATCTCTGTCTCATGCAGCGCTTCAGGATGCCCACCCCCCTCAACCAGCCCCCAGCCAGTCACCACCGTGATCACACCCGGCTGATCCAGTTGATCGCCAAACGCCGCGTCCGGCACCTGAATGATCTGATGTGGCAGTCTGGGCGCGCGTGCCAGTTTCAGCAGGGCGATGTCATGATCAAATTCGGTGCCAACATAATCAGGATGCCGGAACACCGCCTTCACCGCGATCACCTCCCCCTTGCCCGCCGCGATGATATTGCTGCCCAGCATCACCGAGATCTCCTTCGGGTCCAGATCGCCCCATTTGCCCTGATCGTCCTGCATATGCACGCAATGCGCCGCCGTCAGCACCCATTCTTCCATGATCAGCGTGCCGCCGCAAAACTGCGCATCCGGCCCAACGGGCGCGCCGCCGACCAGCAGCGCCACCTGCCAAGGCCATACCCCATCCGCCGAGACTTTACCGCCCAGCACCTTGCCGCCCGTCGCCGCATTGGCCTCAAACGCTGCCTTCGCACCGCTTTTCGCCCAAGCGAAGGCCGAGGGTTGGGCTTGGTTGAACCTCGGTTTGACCTCGGCCAAGGCGGGGAACGCCAACAGCAAGGCCAACGTGGTCAGGATTGCTTTCATCATTCATCTCCCTTTGGCGTGGGGCGCACCCGCACGGCTTGGCGGATCATCAGAAGTGGTGCGGGTTTGGTGGAAAAGCTGCGGGTGGTGGTGTCGGAGTTCAGGCGGTTGGAATACCAATCACCTGCGCCGCGTGTGGGGGTGGAGTCTGCAAGCGCGGTCAGATCGACGCGGGCGGCACCGGGTTCGACGGGGACGGCGAGGATCAGGATATCTTCATCGGCGGGGAGAGGGTTCGGGTCGATCTGAAACCCCGCGCGCCCGGATTCACCTGCTGCAAGGCGGTTGGACAGACCTTGCTGCGGCCACAACGGGGTGATGCTGAAATCGGCGTTGAAATACAGGATCGAGATATCCAGATCGCGGCCAGCGGTGTTTTGAAACGTCAGCCAAAGCTGATCGCAGGGCTGCACGCCACGGGCGGGGTCAATCGGTTTGGGCTGGTCGAGGCTGCCGCAACCGGGGGCGGCTTTGCGCTGCCAGTCAAGGTTCAGCGGCGCTTGCGCGGTCAGGCTGCGTCCGGCGACCGTGGCGAACAGGCGGCGCAGTCGCAGGCTGTGGGCGGCGGCGGTTAAGCTGCGCTCAACGGCAAGGGCTGGGGTTTCGCCGTCTTGCAGGTAGATGCGCGGGGTGGAGTTGGGGCCGTCAGGATCGAGTTGGCCGTCTGGGCCCGTAAGGGCGAGGGTGCCTTGGGTCAGGATGGGGGTAAGGTCGGCAGGGCCTTGGCTTGGATATGGGGCGAGGGCCGCGATCCACGGCGTATAGTCAAAACCGTCATTTGGATCGGCAATCTGTAGCGGGGCAAGCTGTAACGCCGAGGGCGCTGCAGGTTGGTCCAATTCGGCCCAAGCGACATTGGGCGTGCCTTCTGGCAAGGCGCTGCTGCGGGCATCCACTTGGGTCAGGGTGATCTGCGCAAGCGCCGTGCCGCCTGTGGAAGAGGCGTAAAGCGACAGCGCATCGCCGGGGTTCAGGCCTTGCAGCAGGCCCGCTTGTAGGGTGCTATTTCGAACGGGAAAGCGCAGCGGGGCAGGGGTGCCGAACAGGGTTTCGGCCAGCATCGGGCCTTCACCATCGGGCATTTGAGCGGTGCTGCCTTGCTGCATGGTGGCTGTGGTGGCGGCCAGAACCTGCGCCCATGGGGCTTTGGGACTGCTGCGCAACACCTCGGCCAGTTGGCGGGTGAAGGCGCCTTGCCAGAGACCCGAGGTGCCGACAGGATATTCAAAAGAGCGTTGATCGGATTGCGAGGAATATAAGAAAACGAAATCACCGTTGAGGGGCGGGGTGTCGGCGGTTGCGGCAGAGACGGCATTGTCGGGAATGTTCAGGTCTTGCGCGCTGAGGCCACGCGCCACGCCTGCGCTGTTGGGCAGGCTGCGAAATCCGGTGTCAGAATGGCAGGCGTCGATCAGGCCGACCAGTTTGACGCCGCGTGACAGCAGGGGTTGTGCCCAAGCCTGCAATTCATCGTCGAGCAGGGCGTTTTCGACCATGCCTACATCACCCTTCCAGCCTGCGGCGTCGGCCGGCAGGAACATCTCATCATAGCCGCCACCTTCATCGCCGCTTTGATCGGGGGCCTGCGCGCCGTGGCCGGAGAAGTAGAACACCACGGTATCACCGGGTTGCGCACGGGTTGAGACATTGGCTAGGACCGCCATGATCGCGGCTTTGGTGGGAATGGCGGTTGTGATGCCTGCGGGCAGATCGCTGGGATCAGAGGTCAGCACCGCGATCTCGGTGGCTGGAATGCCGCGGGCGGTCAGCACTTCGGCCATCAGGTGCACGTCATTGGCGGGGCCTTTCAGGTCTGCGTCAAGCGTCAGATAATCGCTGACGCCGACCAGAACCGCGCGCAACTCGGCATGGGCCGGGGGCGGGGTGGCTGCGAGCAAGATCGTGCAAACGGCTGATCGAAATATCTGCAACATCAGGGCAGAATAGCCGGGTTATGGAACCGGGCAAGCGATCTTGCGGGGGTGACGGGAAATGTCATTTTTCAGTTGGGGGTTTGTGGGGTGGCGTGCTTTGCTGCGCGCAAATAGGGGGCATAGATGCGGGTTTTGATTACGGGTGCGGCGGGGATGATTGGCCGCAAGCTGACGCAGGCTTTGTTGGCGCGGGGTCAGGTGCAGGGCAGGGCGATCCGTCAGTTGATCTTGCATGACATTGTGGCGGCAGAGGTCGCGGCTCCGCATCTGGCGCTGGTGGGGGATTTGTCGGAGGTGGGGGTGGCGGAAGCGCTGATTGCGCATCGGCCAGAGGTGATTTTTCATTTGGCGGGCGTGGTGTCGGGTGAGGCTGAGGCGAATTTCGATCTGGGCTACCGGGTGAATGTCGATGGCACGCGGGCGTTGTTTGAGGCGGTGCGGGTGGCGGGCTATGCGCCTCGGCTGGTCTATGCCTCAACCACCGCCGTTTTTGGCGGGCCGTTCCCGGAGGAAATTCCGGACGATTTCGCGCCGACGCCACATTCGTCTTATGGAGTGCAGAAGTTGATCGGCGAGGCTTTGCTGTCGGATTATTCCCGGCGGGGGTTCTTTGATGGGATTGGTTTGCGGCTGCCAACGATCTGTGTGCGACCGGGTAAGGCCAATCGGGCGGCGTCGAGTTTCTTTTCTGGCATCATCCGCGAGCCGCTGAATGGCCTGCCCGCCGATCTGCCAGTGGCGCGCGATTGGCAGCACACCATGGCCAGCCCGCGCGCGGCGGTGGGGTTTTTCCTGCATGCGGCGGAGTTGGATTTGGGCGCTGTGGGGTTGCGACGAAATCTGACGTTGCCGGGGGTGGCGGTGACGGTGGGCGAGCAGATTGAGGCTTTGACGCGGGCGGCGGGGGCGGAGGTGGCGGGGCTGATCCGCGATGTGCCGGACCGGGCGGTTTGGGCGATTGTGCAAAGCTGGCCGAGGCGGTTTGCGGCGGCGCGGGCGAAGGCTTTGGGGTTTCGGGCGGAGGGAAGTTTTGATGAGATCGTGCAGGCGTATATCGAGGATGATTTGCGCCGGGTTTAACAGGGCGGTTCTTGGGTCAAGCGCCGGGGGCTCGCCCCCGGACCCCGAGGATATTTAAGCAGAGAGGATGACAATTTTAGGTAAATTGTTGTGATTTTGGGCATGAAAAGCCCGCCGCGCTTTGTGCGGGCGGGCTTTTGTAATAGGCTCGCGCTTAGTCTTGCACGCGGCCATAGTAGGAATAATCCTCGGTGTTGATCACGATTTTCGCGCCGGGGCCGATATGCGGCGGCACCATCACGCGCACACCGTTGGTGCAAATGGCGGGTTTGTAGGAGGATGAGGCGGTTTGGCCTTTGACCACCGGCTCTGTCTCGGCGATTTCGACATTGACGCGCTGCGGCAGTTCCAGTGCGATGGCAACGCCGTCGTAGGTTTTGAGATAGACTTTCAGGCCGTCGGTCAGGAAGGGCTTGTCGTCGCCGACCACATCGGGGTGAACGGCGAATTGCTCATAGGTGGTGGGCTCCATGAAGTGAAAGCCTTCGCTGTCTTCATAGAGGAAATCATATTCGCGGTCATCGACATTGGCCTTTTCCACCATCTCGGTGGTGCGCCAGCGTTCGGCGACCTTCACGCCATCCGAAATCCGGCGCATGTCAACGGAGGTGGTGGGGGTGCCTTTGCCGGGGTGGAAATTTTCGGCTTTCAGCACGGCGTAAAGTTTGCCGTCCATCTCGACGACATTGCCTTTGCGCAAAGAGGAGGCGATGACTTTCACAGGCAGGGTTCCTTGTTGTTAAGTGGCCCAACAGCTATTGGGCGAAAGTGTTGCGGTGGCTTTAGCGCGTTTGATCGGAAATCTCCAGATGGCAGGCGAAAATAGCGAAATGGCGTGGTGGCATCCTTTGCGGCATGCGGATCGGCGGGGGATTTTGCTGGCGCGCAATCGGATACAGGCGGCGCTGCGGGTGTGGTTGGCGGAGCGGGAGTTTGTCGAGGTGGACCCTGCGGCTTTGGCGTTCAGCCCCGGCAATGAGGCGCATCTGCACGGGTTTATGACCACAGCCATCGGCAATGATGGGGTGGGGCGGGCGATGTATTTGCACACATCACCCGAGTTTGCGATGAAGAAATTGCTGGCGGCGGGGGAGGTGCGGATCGCAGCATTTGCGCATGTCTTTCGCAACCGCGAGCGGGGGGCGTTGCATTCGCCTGAGTTCACCATGCTGGAATGGTATCGGGTGGGCGAGGGCTATGAGGTTTTGATGGCGGATGTCGTCGCGTTCTGTCGTCTGGCGGCAGAGATCGGCGGCGGGGTGTTGCGGTTTCGGGATAAGGTTTGCGATCCGTTTTTAGAGCCAGAGCGGTTGTCGGTGGCCGAGGCGTTTATGCGCTATGCCGGGGTGGATTTGTTGGCCTCGATCGGGGCGGATGGCGAACCTATAGCGGAAGTGTTGGCCGGGGAGTTGGCGCGGGTGGGGCTGCGTGTGGCTGATGATGACACTTGGTCGGATATGCTAAGCCGTGTTCTGGGGGAATTGGTGGAGCCGCATTTAGGGATGGGGCGGATCACCATCCTGGATGAATACCCCAGCGCTGAGGCAGCTTTGGCGCGCAAGCATCCGGGTGATGCAAGGGTGGCGGAACGTTTTGAGGTTTACGCCTGCGGGGTGGAGTTGGCGAATGGATTTGGCGAATTGACCAATCCTGATGAGCAGCGCCGCCGCTTTGGGCTGGAGATGGACGAAAAGGCGCGGGTCTATGGTGAGCGTTATCCGCTGGACGAGGATTTCCTCGCGGCGCTGGCAATCATGCCTGCGGCCGGTGGTATTGCCATGGGCTTTGACCGGGTGGTGATGCTGGCGACCGGGGCTGCGCGGATTGACGATGTGATCTGGGCGCCCGTGCCCGTCTGATCTATGGCCGCTTTGACATAATCGCCCGATTTTTCGGCGGATAGGCGCTTTTGCGCGACTATTCTGTCGGAAATGTCGCTTCCCCCCGGGCCCTGATTTGGCTACGACTTGGCGCATGAAATGGTCTATTCCAAATACGCTTACGGTTTTGCGCTTGCTGGCAGCCCCCGGCGTGCCGCTGATGTTTCTGTTTTTCCCGCGGCCCTGGGCGGACTGGTTCGCGCTGACTTTGTTCGTGGGGGCTGCGATCACCGATTGGTTCGATGGCTATCTGGCGCGGTTGTGGAAGCAGGAAAGCAAATTCGGCACCATGCTGGATCCGATTGCCGATAAGGCGATGGTGTTGATCGCGATCATGGTGCTGACGGGGTATTCCGGGATGAATCCTTGGCTGATTCTGCCCGCAACTGTAATCTTGTTCCGCGAGGTTTTCGTGTCTGGCCTGCGTGAGTTTTTGGGCGCCAAGGCGGGGCTGCTGAAAGTCACCAAGTTGGCAAAGTGGAAGACCACGGCGCAAATGGTGGCGATTGCGGTGCTGTTCTTGGGCACGGGGTTGGAATACCTCAACGGGGTGGCGATACAAGGGCTGACCACTGATCAGTATAATGAAGCGGTGATGCAAGGGTTGGCTGATCCGACTCGCACATGTTTCAAACGCGATTGCGCAAGCGTGGCGAATGATGCCGGGCTGGTGCTGATGTGGATCGCGGCGTTTTTGACGGCGATGACGGGACTGGACTACTTCCGCAAGGCGCTGCCATTCTTGCGGGAAGACAAATGATCGACGTTTTGTATTTCGCTTGGGTGCGCGAGCGGGTCGGCGTGCCGCGCGAGCGGATTGAGACGCAGGCGCTGACGGTGATGGAATTGATCACCGAGTTGAAAGCGCGCGAAGAACGCTATGATTGGGCGTTTGGCGATCTGGCAAGTTTGCGAGTGGCGGTGGATCAGGAATTGTCCGGCTTTGATGCGCCGTTGGCCGGGGTGCGAGAACTTGCGTTTTTCCCGCCAATGACGGGTGGCTGAAATGTCTGTGTCGATTCAGGCTGAGCCGTTCGATCTGGGCGCATTGTCCAATGCCTTTGCGGCGCGGGTGGCCGGGGCGGGGGCGGTTGTGACCTTTACCGGATTGGTGCGTGACAATGGTGGCGCTTTGGCCGCGATGGAGATCGAGCATTATCCGGGCATGACCGAAAAGGCCATTGCGGCGATGGTTGGGGAAGCCAAGACGCGGTGGTCTTTGGCTGATGCGATGGTGGCGCATCGCTATGGGCGGTTGGCCGGGGGTGAGGCGATCATGATGGTGGCCACGGCCGCACGACACCGCGCGGATGCCTTTGCTGCGGCAGAGTTTCTGATGGATTACCTGAAATCCCGCGCGCCGTTCTGGAAAAAAGAGCTCTCGGCGGATGGCGCTGAATGGGTGGCGGCGCGGGATGAAGATGAGGCTGCGCTGAAGCGGTGGTAGACTAGCCGCCGTGGTGCTTGCGGTAGCAGGGCTGCAAATCTCCGGCCATTGGCGTTGCTTCATAAATCGCGCGGGCGATGGCGCGGGCAAGGCAGATCGCTGCGGCATGACCGAGTTGGAATGTGTCGGTCAGCGGGTCGACCAAGGGCTTTTCCCCTGTCGCTGCGGCAAAGATCAGATCGCCATCCAGCGGTGTGTGCGACGGCACGATGGCGCGGGCCATGCCATCATGTGCGGCGGTGGCCATGCGCTGCGCCTGCGCTTGGGTCAGCGTCGCGTCGGTTGCGACGATGGCGATGGTGGTGGCCTCACCCATCCGTTTGCGCGGGAGCGGGGCATCGGGGGCCGCGAGCTGAGGGCTGGGGCCGAGGCCGCCGAATTCGTGGTTGCTCTCCCATGCGGCGGCCCAGAAATGCGGGCCATCATTTACTGTCACCGAGCCCAAAGCATTTACCGCCACCAGCGCGCCCACCGTCAATCCCGACGGCAACACCAGTGAAGCGGAGCCGAGCCCGCCCTTCCAGTATCCGGTCGCAGCGCCATATCCCGCGCCCGCCGTGCCTAGGACGAAATCCTCGGACGTGGCCAGATAGGCTTGCTGACCCAGATCGTAATAGGGGTTGCGCGCCCATGTCTTGTCGCCGCCGTTCAGCAGATCAAACAGGATCGCCCCCGGCACAATCGGCACGCGCTGATCGCCCACCGCAAAGCCGCGCCCCCGTGCGCGCAACGCATCCGCGACGCCGGAGCAGGCATCCAAACCAAAGGCCGAACCACCAGAAAGCACAAGCGCATCAACTTGTTGCGCCAGTTTATCCGGGGCTAAAAGGTCGGTTTCCCGCGTGCCGGGCGCACCGCCCATGATATGCACGGCGGCGGTGAACGGGCGATCCGCTGTCAGCACCGTGCAGCCAGAACGCAAGCCCGCGTCCTGCGCCTGACCCACCCTTAGGCCCGCGACGTCGGTGATCAGATTCTTCGGGCCAGCGTGCATGTGAAATCCGGGTGGTATTTGGCGGTTGTGCGTGTCAGCTTCCAGCAAAGCACAGATGGAGGCAGGAATGCAAAAGGTTGCGGTGATCACGGCAGGCGGTTCGGGCATGGGGGCAGCGGCAGCGCGACGGTTGGCGGCGGATGGTTTTGCCGTGGCGATACTGTCGTCGTCGGGCAAGGGTGAGGCTTTGGGCGCGGAATTGGGCGGCGTGGGTGTAACCGGGTCGAACCAAAGCAGCGACGATGTGCAGCGCGTGGTGGATGCCGCTATGACGAAGTTTGGCCGGATTGACGTGCTGGTGAACTCGGCGGGGCATGGACCGAGGGCGGCATTGCTGGATATCACGGATGAGGGCTGGCATCAGGGGATCGAGATTTATTTCCTGTCGGCTGTGCGACCAATTCGTGCTGTGACACCGATATTTGAGGCGCAAGGCAGCGGCGGGTCGATCATCAACATCACCACGTTTGCCACGTTTGAACCCGATCCGGCGTTTCCGACAAGCGGCGTGGCGCGGGCGGGTTTGGCGGCGTTTACAAAGCTTTACGCGGATAAGTATGCACCGCAAGGCATTCGGATCAACAACGTGCTGCCGGGATTTATCAACTCTTTGCCCGAGAAAGAGGAGTTCCGCGCGCGGATTCCGATGGGACGTTATGGCGATGTGTCCGAGATTGCGGGCACCGTCAGTTTCCTTGCCTCCGATGCTGCGGGCTATATCACCGGGCAGAATTTGCGGGTGGATGGCGGGATCACGCGGTCGGTTTAATAGTCGCAGTTTCAGGTTTGGTAGTAACGGTATGTTAACCGGCGACGTGGCAGGCTGCCGGGATGACATATGCCATCCGAGCTCCCGCCGCCCAATCCCACTATTTCACCGTTGCGCTGAGCAGGCCCGGTGATGATCTGCTGGTGTTGGAAATCGAACGCCTGCGCCAAGCCGTGCGGCTGACGCGGGCGGAACAGCCGTTTCAGATTGCCGCTTGGGTTGTGATGCCGGATCATCTGCACACAATCTGGTCGCTACCTGTCGGCGATGATGATCTGGCAGGGCGGTGGCGGCGGATCAAAACGCGGTTTTCGACCAGCCTGCCGCATGGCGCGCGCGGGCCCCGGATCGGCGATAAGGGCCAGCGCGTCTGGCAGCGCGGTTTCTGGCAGCATCGTATTGCCGACGCCGAGGATATGGCGCTGCATATGCGCAGCTGCCAGATGGACCCGGTGCGGCATGGGCTGGTCGATGTGCCTCAGGCTTGGCCTTATTCATCGTTTCGCAACATGGCTGCGCTGCAATAGGCGGGCTAGCGGTGGACCGCAGTGGAAAATGCTGCCCCGGTGAGGCGGGGCAGCGGGCTGTCGGCGGGCAGTTGCCGTGTGAATGGGCGTTAAAAATCAAACAGATCGCCGAGAAAGCTTTCGCGACGCTTTTTCTTGCCGTGGTAGCGATCATCGTCGTCGTCATGACGGCGGCGCGGTTCATCACGCAGGGGCGCTTGGCGACTGGGTTCGGTGCGATAACCCGGTTCCGGTTGATAGATTGGGGCGGCGGCAGGAGGGGCTGTGGCAGCGCGCTCGATGATCTTGTCCAACTCTCCACGATCCAGCCAGACACCCCGGCATTTCGGGCAATAATCAATCTCAACACCGTTGCGGTCGGCCATCACCAAAGTCTCATTGTCGACAGGGCAGCGCATGTGGTTCTCCTTCATTGTGCGCCCTTGAGATGGGGGCTGTGGGATTTTGTGCAAGCGCGCGTCCTTGTCGCAGGGCGGATTTATGCTTACCTCTTGGCGTCCGGGGCAGGCCGCTCCAAAAGGATTTGTCGATGTCGACCACACCATATGTTCCGCCGAAAGTCTGGACTTGGGATGCCGCCAATGGTGGCCAGTTCGCCAATATCAACCGCCCCATCGCGGGCGCGACGCATGATAAAGAGTTGCCGCGCGGCACGCATGGGTTTCAGTTGTATTCGCTGGCAACACCGAACGGCCAAAAAGTCTCAATCATGTTTGAGGAGTTGTTGGCCGCCGGTCATGCCGCCGAGTATGATGCTTGGCTGATCAATATCGGCAAGGGCGATCAGTTTGGCTCGGGCTTTGTAGGGGTCAATCCGAATTCAAAAATCCCGGCACTGCTGGATCTGACCGGGCCAGAGCCTGTGCGGTTGTTTGAATCCGGCTCGATGATGGTGCATCTGGCAGATAAGTTTGGCGCATTCCTGCCTGCCAGCGGTGCTGCACGGACCGAGGTGATGAACTGGCTGTTCTGGCAGATGGGCTCCGCGCCGTTTGTGGGCGGCGGGTTTGGCCATTTCTTTGCCTATGCGCCGGAAAAGTTTGAATATCCGATCAACCGCTATGCGATGGAAACCAAGCGACAGTTGGACGTTTTGGATCGCCGTTTGGCCGAGGTGCCGTTTATCGCGGGGGAAGATTACTCGATTGCCGATATGGCGATCTGGCCGTGGTATGGCAGCATGGTTTTGGGCCGCAGCTATGCCAATTCGGCAGAGTTTCTAGACGTTGGCATCTACAAAAACCTCAAACGCTGGGCAGATGCGCTGGAAGCGCGGCCTGCGGTGAAGCGTGGACGCATCGTAAACAAAAATTGGGGCGATGAGGCCGAGCAGGTGCCAGAGCGGCATGGGCCGGAAGATTTCGCCGGTAAAGCGGTTTGAGCGCAGGCGATTTCCGCGCGGAAATCGTGCCGGAATTCGCGCGAATCCCGCAGGCTTGCCAAGTGGGCCTGCGGGATTTAATCTGACACCAAGCCGTGGCGATGGCGTCGCCACAGGGGGTAATCCCACAGCTTGCAGGGCAACCTGCTTTCGTCCTGCACGCCGGGACCTTTCGGGGTTCCGCTGCACAGGCGCAGACCCCAAAATTGAGGTCTGATGATGACGACACGTCCAGAACAATATCGTTTCCACCAAGGCGACCGGGTTTTGCCGTTTACACCCGATGAATATGACGCGCGGCTGGCGGGCTTGCGCGATTTGATGGAGGTGCATGGGGTCGAGGCCTGCGTGTTCACCTCGATGCACAATATCGCGTATTATTCGGGGTTTTTGTATTGCTCGTTTGGGCGGCCATACGGGTTGGTGGTGACGGCGAGCCAAAGCATCACCATCTCGGCGGGCATTGATGCGGGCCAGCCGTGGCGGCGTGGGCATGGCGATAACATCACTTACACCGATTGGCAGCGCGATAATTACTGGCGCGCTATCCTGTCGGTGACGGGCGAGGGGCGGGTGATTGGCTGCGAGGCGGATCATCTCACCCTGCTGCAATCGGAAAAGCTGAACCATTTCCTGAAGCCCAAGCGCGGCGTTGATATTTCGCGCGGCACGATGGAGCAGCGGATGATGAAATCGCAGGCCGAGTTGGATTTGATCCGCCACGGCGCGGGGGTGGCGGATGTTGGCGGTTTTGCCATTCGCGAGGCGGTGCAGACGGGCGCGCGGGAGATTGATATCGCGATGGCGGGCCGCGATGCGATGGAGCTGGAGATTGCCAAGCGGTTTCCCGATGCCGAATACCGCGACACTTGGGTGTGGTTTCAGTCCGGCATCAACACCGATGGCGCGCACAACCCCGTAACCGGCCGCAAACTGAAGCGCGGTGATATCCTGAGCCTGAACACTTTCCCTATGATTTCAGGATATTACACAGCGTTAGAGCGGACAATGTTCGTGCAAGAGGTAGATCCCGCGTCCCTTCGCATGTGGGAGATCAACGTGGCGGCGCATGAATATGGCATCAGCCTGCTGAAACCCGGCGCATCTTGCGCGGAAGTGACGGCCAAGCTGAACACGTTTTTCGAGGAGCATCAGGTGCTGCAATACCGCACCTTTGGCTATGGCCATTCGTTTGGTATACTCAGCCACTATTACGGTCGCGAGGCGGGGTTGGAGTTGCGCGAAGATATCGACACGGTGCTGGAGCCGGGCATGGTGATCAGCATGGAGCCGATGTTGACGATTCCGAACGGCCAGCCGGGGGCGGGTGGCTACCGTGAACATGATATTTTGTTCATCACCGAAGATGGCAATGAGGATATCACCAAATATCCCTATGGTCCTGCGTTTAACGTGGTCGGCTAAAGTGAAAGGGCCGGGAAAAACCCCGGCCCTTTCATCCAAATGACCAAAGCTTAGGCGCGTTTGACCAGCTTGATCAGGAACAGCAAAATTACCGCGCCGATGGTTGCATGCACGATAGATGCAAGGATGCCGCCATCCAAAACAAACCCAATACGCGGGAAAAGCGCCCCGGCGATGAAGGCACCGACGATGCCGATCACGATGTTACCCAGCAGGCCGAAGCCATAGCCAGAGACAATTTGTCCAGCCAGCCAGCCAGCAATCGCGCCGATCAGCAGGAAGATCAGCAAACTTTCAATTCCCATGTCTCTTTTCCTCATTTTTGCGCCATGACGTGCGGCGGTTACTGTAAGGTAACGCATTGCTCACAAAAACGTTCCCGAATTTCCGCACGTTTTTTCCGTATCGGTTTTGCTGCGAAATTTTGCTGCGAAAGAAGATATTTCAGCCGCAAGGCAGAAAGAATCAGCGCGCATCGGTAGATTCCCGGCATTTTCCATTTTCAACCATTTTGCAGGGCTTGACGGAAGCCAAAGCGCAGGTTCTAGGTGCAAAGATAATTTTCCTCACATCCGAGTCTCTGTCCCGTGAACAGCTCCATTTTCCGCCTCCTTGGCGTGTTGTCGATCAGCCTGCTTGCCGCTTGTGGTACTCCGACACCAAAGTCCGTGACGCCTACTGTCGTGCCGGGCTATGAAGGCGTCGAGGATGAAGGCTTCTATATTCAACCCGTTGATGCGGAGCTGCTGTCGGCAGATCGCGCCCGCACCGAGGTGGATTACACCGCCGATGATGCGCCGGGCACGATTGTGGTCGATACGTTTGCGCGCAAACTGTATCTGGTACAGGAAAATGGCCGCGCGATGCGGTATGCGATTGCAGTGGGCCGGGAAGGCCTGTCGTTCCGCGGCTCAGGCGTGATTGGGCGCAAGGCGAAATGGCCTTCTTGGCAGCCGACCGCCAATATGATCCGCACCCGGCCTGATCTTTATGCTGAATATGCGGGCGGTCGTGCCGGTGGGCTGGATAACCCCTTGGGCGCGCGGGCGATGTATCTTTATCGCGGCGGTCGCGACTCGATGTTCCGCATCCACGGCACCATTCAGAATGAGACGATTGGCCACGCGACTTCGGCGGGCTGTATCCGCCTGTTCAATCAAGATGCGATTGATCTTTACGACAAGATCGACACCGGGACGCGGGTGAAAGTCCGCTCGCTGGAAGAAAGCCTCGCCATCGAGGGCCCCTATATGGACGATGCTTGGGGCCGCGCTGTGCCGGAAACACCGGAGAACATCGCGCAAAAGCCACTGGATGAGCAGACGATGGTGGAGCAAGAGGCCGCCAAGGCCGAGGCTGCAACCAAGAAGGCCGAACTGGATGCTAAAGCTGCCGCTAAGGCTGACAAAAAACGTCTGTCAGCCTGCAAGCGCAAAGGCATTGACGCGGTAGATTGTCCGCCCTTGCCCGAGATGACGACCGCAGATGCGGGCTCTACCTCGGTGGAAGCCAAGCTGGACGCCGCCAACAACGGCTGAGCCAACTGAAGTGATGCAAAAGGCCCCGTCGTAACACGGGGCCTTTTTTGCTTTAGCCCTTGATGACATAGTCTTTCAGCGTGGTCTCTATCACTTGCCAAGTGCCGGAATACCCGGGGCGAATGATATAGCTGTCGCCTGCCTTCAAGGATGTCTTGGTGCCATCGGCGTCGGTCAACACCGAATGGCCCGAATGGATGTAGACATATTCCCATTCAACATAGCTGATCCGCCAAGTGCCGGGGGTGGATTGCCAGAGGCCGCAGTAAATCCCATCGCGCTCCTCAATGTTCCAAGTGGTGTGGACGGGATCGCCTGCCACAATCCGCGACGGGTCCGGACGGGTGACTTCTGCTTGGATGCCCTCACGGGTGACACGTTCAATGTTCGACATTAGCGCCTCAATGTTTCGGCCTTCGGTTTTCAGCTTGCATAGCGCTCGCAGATCGCGCCTGCGTCAAGCGGGATTGCTGCTGCAATGCAGCGTAATAATCTTGCTGTCCCCCTTGGCTTGTGCCCATATGCTGAGCACGTTAGCAATCGCGGAGCCGATCAGATGAGTGCAACCTCTCCCGTTCGTGCGGTGTTGCCGCCGGATATTCGTGCGCGCAAAGGCCAAGCGCCGTTGGTTGTGCTGACGGCTTACACAACGCCGGTCGCGCGATTGGTCGATGCGCATTGCGACATGGCACTGGTCGGCGATTCGGTGGGCATGGTGCTGCACGGGATGCCGAGCACGATTGGCGTCACGATGGAGATGATGATTCTGCATGGCCGCGCCGTGGTGCGGGGGCTGCAAAAGGCGATGGCGGTGATCGACATGCCATTCGGCAGTTACGAGGAAAGCCCGCAGCAGGCCTACCGCAATGCCGCGCGGCTGATGGCGGAAACCGGCGCGCCTTGTGTGAAGTTAGAGGGCGGCGCGCATATGGCGGAAACCATCGGGTTTCTGACCAAACGCGGGATTCCGGTGCAGGCGCATATCGGGCTTACGCCGCAATCGGTGAACACTTTGGGCGGCTATAAGGTGGTGGGTCGCGACGGCGAGGCTGATCTGGTGATGCAGGATGCGCTGGCGGTTGAAGCGGCGGGTGCGTTCTCGGTCGTGTTGGAAAAGGTGCCGATGGGGCTGGCTGCCCGGATCACGCAACGGCTTAACATCCCGACGATTGGCATTGGCGCCGGGGCTGCTTGTGACGGTCAGGTGCTGGTGGTCGACGATATGCTTGGGTTTTTCACCGAATTTCGGCCAAAATTCGTCAAGCGCTATGCGGATTTGGGCGGATTGGCGTCAGAAGCGATTGCGGAATATGCGGCAGAGGTGCGGGCGCGCAAGTTCCCGACTGACGAGCATTCGTTCCCGGATGTGTTGAAGGGCAAGCAATCTTGACGCGGATCATTCGGACGGTCGCCGATCTGCGCGCTTTGGTGCGGGGCTGGAAAGCTGCGGGCGAAAGCGTGGGCGTGGTGCCGACGATGGGGGCTTTGCATGACGGGCATTTATCGCTGGCCCGTGCTGCAAAGGCGGATTGCGCGCGGGTTATTGTGACGATTTTCGTCAACCCAAAGCAATTCAACAACCCGGATGATCTGAAAAAATATCCCCGGACAGAGGCCGCTGATGCGGCTTTGCTGCAAACCGTGGGCGTGGATGTGATTTTTGCGCCGCAGCCGGAGGAGGTTTATCCCGATGGCTTCACCTCGACCGTCTCTGTTGGCGGGGTGTCAGAGCCATTGGAAGGCCGGATGCGCCCAGGGCATTTTGACGGCGTGGCGACGGTGGTGACAAAGCTGTTCGGCATGACCATGGCCGACCGGGGTTATTTCGGGCAAAAGGACTGGCAGCAGTTGCAGGTGGTGCTGCGGCTGGTGCGCGATTTGAACCTGCCGATCACCATCGTTGGCTGCGAGACTATTCGCGAAGCCGACGGGCTTGCGATGTCGTCGCGCAACAGCCGCCTCACGCCAGACGGCCGCGCGATTGCGGGCGTGCTTTATGCCGCAATCTCTGCCGCAGCCGAGGATATTCGTGCGGGGCAATCTGACCGGATGGCGATCCGCGAAGCGGCGGAAAAGCTGCGGCACGCGGGGTTTGAGCGGGTGGAATATATTGAGTTGCGCGATGCCGAGACATTGATGCCTTCGGACGAGATGCACAGGCCGCGCCGGATGTTGGCCGCCGCTTGGCTCGACGGGGTGCGTTTGATCGACAATATCCCGGTTTGACGGCTTTTCTGCGAATTATCCCCGTGCTTGCGGCTTCGACCCTACATTAACGGCTTGGCGCGGCGCATCGGCTGCGCCAAGTTGGGGCATCGGGTTTTGGGCATATAATTTTCCGAACCGACGTGATGTAACCAGACTTAACATGCCTATATCATGGCAGGTGAAATTAACGGAGGGTGCGATGGCCGATTTTGAGACGCAGATTCAGCAAAGCCAAGCGCAGGTTGCCAGTGCGCAGGCGAAAATATCCGCGATCACCGGGCGGATTGAAGCAGCGCGCAGCCAGTTGGACGCGGGCACGGCGATTGATATCGAAAACGCCAGTTTGGAAGATGTGCATAAGCACACCGACCTGATGAACGCCAATATCGCCGAGCTGATCATGGGCTTGGATGATGTGACGGCAGGATTCTCCAAGGACTTCGACGAGATGCGTTCGAAGACTGGGATGGAAAGTTTCATCGGGATGTTTTCCAACGCCAAGTCGGAATCGATGCGACAAGAGCGGATGCGCACGGCCTCGATTGACAGCAAATTGCAGGATTTGATCTCTAAATCCGACATCATCGTGCGGTTGTTGCAGGGCCAGTTGGATATGCTGAATGGCCAGAAGGCGACCGTTGAGGCCAATTTGGGAGCGACCCTGACCGACCGTGAAGCGACCGTGGCGGCACTGGAAGCGGTGCGGACTGAGGTGGGCGCGATGGACCCGAAGATTATTGAACTTGAGAATAAGATCTCGGTCGAACAAGACGCGAGTGCGCGCACCAAGCTGGAGACGGAACTGGCGGGCCTGAACGCACGCTACAACGCGCTGGTGCAGGACGAGCAGGTGCAGCTGGCAAAATCGCAGACGCTGGAGCGGTATATCGAAAAAGGTAAAACTTGGGTCGATAGTTTGACCAATCAGGCCGCCACACAGTTGGTTTTGATCAACAAACTGCAAACGGACACCAAGCAGCGCGTGGTTCTGTATGACGCCTTAAGCGCCAGTTTGAAGACCGCGCAGCAGCAGGATGTGGCCCACCGCATCAACGAAATAGGCGTGAAAACAGACCAAGAGGCACAGGTGGCGATGGCCGCGATTGGGGCGGCGACCAATCAGAAAATGGCTGATATGCTGGAAGCCCACGAGGGCCATATGGTCTTCGCGCGTGAGGTGTTGGAGCAGAAAGCTAAGGCAGATGAGCGCTTTGCGCGACGGTTTGCCAAGATCGTCGAGAAGCACGACAAGAACGCATATGGGGAGTGAAACCCATTAACGGGCGCTACCTTGCGTGGGCGAGTTTCGCCTACGCTGTGCTTATGGGACCGATTGCAATGGTTGTCGCTGCCATCGCCCTGCATAGGCATCCTGAAATGACATTTGGGGGACTCGCATACCTCGCCGGGATCACCTTTATTTGGCCGCTCCAACTGCCTGTTGTTCTTACGGCGATTTGGTATCTTGGCGCACTGGCTGGATTTTTGTTTTGGAAGTATTTGGAGTTGGTTCAGTTGCTGACAGGGTTGCCGGTGGGTCGTCGTATGGGAAGATCGCTGGCCAGTGATCGATTTTTGATAAATTTCTCGCGCCACGGGCCTTACGGATGGCTGCACAGAAAGGCGCTAGCAGTCTATCCTGCGCAAACGGCAGGGGATGCAAATGGTTGAACCAACTGTCAAACAGCAGCTCACCGACGACCACCAAGAACTCTACGACACGCTCACAGCGCGGCGGTATTTTGCCAAGTTTGAGCGGATCACCCGCCATCTGATCCGGGTGGCAGGCGAGGTGGAGGCGGAAGGCCGTCTGACCCGGACCGAGGCGCGGATTTTGGGGCGGTATCTGTCGGCGCTGACCGGCACATTCAAGGCGCTGAACTACAAATACCTGATGACCGGGCGGGCGGAAGGCTCCCCCCGCTTGACTTTTGATCGCCACGACTCGGGCTTTCCGGTGGCGCAAGAATTGATGATGATGGCGTTGGATGCGGCTCAGGTGCAAAAACACCTCGGCGGCATGGCGTCAGAGGTCGAGTTGAAAGATCGCATGGTGCGCCAGATCGTGCGCGACCTGACCGTACCTGTGCAGTTGCAATTCGCGTTAAGCCAGCGGCTTTACTACGAATCCCTCGCCACAGGTGGCATTTTCTGGCCGCGCAACGACCCCGATTGCCAATGGATCGAAGATGTCCGCCGTGATGGCGTCGAGCGTAAGCATTTCCTGCTGCACTGGGCGGTTTATGACACCCAAGCCAATCTGCCCGTGGTCTATCTGATGGATGTCGAGGATAGCGGCAAAAAACCGCTGCCGAATGATGACCGCCGCTGGCCGATGGCGCAGGCGCATTTGATGGCGCAATCGGCGCTGGGGTTAAAACTGCTGACGATTGCGCAGGGGTTTGACAAGGATTTCACAGGCTTGCACCCCAAGCGGCTGCGGCGGATCACGCTTGGCCCGATGCACTCCCATGATTTCACCCTGCAATCCGGCCCGATTGCGCAGGTTCTGGCGGATGCCGACGCGCCCGATGGCGACGATTGGGCGCTGGTCTGGACGGTGGAAGACCTGATTTCCGACCGGGAGGAGGAGGTTAAAGATGGCTGGTTCTCTAGTGCCGAGCGGCAGGTTTACAAGCTGGATCCGATTGTAAGCGACAGCGGGGCGACAAAGATTGACCGCATGGTGATCCTGCCAGAGCGGCCCTATCAGGTGCTCGCCGATCTCAATCCGCCCGGTTTTCGGGATGTGCGCAAATTCGTGGTGGGCGATGGCGACCACATCATGACCGTTAGGTAGTGCAACTATCTGATATTTAAGTATTTGGAGGAAATATGACCAACGGGCGCGATACGATGGAACTGCGGGAAGACACCATCCGCGCGCAGTATGATGCGGCGCTTGGCCTGCTGACTGGCTTTGATCACGCGCCGCGTTTGGCCAAACCGATGGCGTCTGAGCCGAAAACCGAACGCTCACCGGGTATTGGCACACGGCCGATGTTCCGCTCCACCACTCCCGGTTTGGCGACGCGCAGCACGGCGCGACCGGGTGGGGTGCGGCTGCTGGAGCGCGTGGAAGGTTTGGGCGATGGGCTGCTTTCTGCGGTTCAAGCGGCAGCCCTGCACAGCCTGCGGCGCGGCTTGGCGATTGCCATGGCGATGGGCGAAACCTTTGCGGCGCAATCCGGGCTGGGAGAGTTGAAAAAGGCCAATCTTGAAGGCCGTCTGCCCGAGGGCAAGCGCGCCGAGTTTACCGAATTGCTGGCCGCCGAGGCGCTGGCGACACTGTATACTTTCGCCAATGCCACGGCATATTTACTAGCGCCTTCAATGGGTTCTGCGACAGTAGAGATCGGCGCGGTAGAAGAAATCCTGACCGATAACGCGCCTTTGGCACTGCAAGGCGCGTTGTGGGAGTTGGATCAGGATATCAGCGTTTTGGCGAGTGATGAGCCACGCCTGATCGCGGTGATTGCGGCGTTTTGCGAGGCACTGATGCAGCGCGTGGCGCTGCGCGCCGAGGAAGCCCCGCGCTTGCAAGCCTTCACGGCGGGCGCTTGGCGGGTTGAGGCGGATGCACTGGCGATTGCCGGTTTTAAGCCCACGCGCACCGCCAAAGGTGGCGCCTTGACGATGCAATTCAAGAAGCCTTCGGAAGTTGTCGGAAATCACATTGCCAAATATCAAAGCCTACGGCTTGCTAAAATGCTGATGGCCTATGATTTTGAGCGGAAACTTAACCCATTTGCCGAATTGGGCGGTTTTATCTTTACGTTCATGGGCGATGGCAAGCCCGGCACCGGGAAAACCACGCTTATTCAAATGATGGCCGGGCTTTTGAATGATTACTGCAAAGTGGCAGGCTATCCGTTTCGCTATCAGAATTTCTCGATTGACCAGATTGACTCGTATCAGGGCAAGTCCGGGCAAAATGCCAAAGCCTTTATTGATAACGTGCTGGACCCCGGTGTGATTGGCTTTGGCACCATTGACGATATTGATCAGGTTGCGGGCAAGCGCGGTGATCGGCAATCCTCGGCGGGGCAACAAGAGGTCACGGCAGTCTTTATGGGAGCTTTTGCCGGGGCGAATACAGTGGTGCGGGGAAATTGCACCTTCGGGATGTTTTCGAATTACCCCGAGAATGTCGATGATGCGTTGCGGCAACGGGCAGGCGCGCGGTTTTTGGTGGATGGCCCGCAAAGCCGCGAGGATTATATCGACATCCTGTCGCTGCTATTGGGAAGAAACCACAGCATTCCAGTGGGGGCGCATGATCTATTCGCCGCGCAAGAGATTAAGCGCGCGGTGACGGCGAGTTTTGAAGGCTATTCCAAACCGCATGAAGATGGTCTGTTGAAGGTGTGGGATAAGGTGCAGTCAGATCTGGGGGCGTTGGATACACTGGCGAAACTTGGCAGCTATCTGAAGGGAATTCAGCAAGCGGATGAACGCTTTACCGGACGGGCTATCAAGAACATCACCGATGCTGTCAAGGTGCGCGCGATGGATTTTGAATTGCCGGATGAATGGATGGAGAACCCCGATCTGTTCTTGTTCAAACCCTATGATGAGAAACTGGCGATGATTAAAGGTCTGACGCAACCAATCACCGTTGAAATGGTGATCCAAGAAATCAACCGCTATGCCGATAGCGAATTCCGCTATGCAGATAAATCCGATGAGGTCGCGATTGAGGGCATGGTGCGCGATTTCAAACGGCAGGAAGAAGCGAAGCGGCGGTATCTGGAGGGGAAGGCGTAAATGAAACGCCTCATCGAAAAAGGCCTGATGTTTGGCAATCTGATTGAGGTGTCCTCGCGGCAACTGGTGGAGCGGTATAATCGTGCGCTCAAACACCTAATCGGCAAACAAACGACGCTAAAGGATTTCCACATCGACATCTCGGGGTATTCCCCGGAAATTGGCGATGAATTGGGCGATGATCTTTATCTGAACCCGAATGGCTATAATCGGCAATTCATTCTGCTGACCACCAGCCAGAAATCCGCCCCGCTGTTGAACATGAAATTCTCCACCGCGCGGGGGATTTTGCAGCAATTCATTGAGGCGAATGAGTCGCAGCTTTTTGCGCTGACCGCGCGGGATGCGGTGGCGGGGGAGTTGCAGAACTCGGTTTATGAAGTGTCTAGCCCTGCCAAACTACTGGAAATTCGCCAGATTACGGTGGAAGCCGATACGATTGGCGGCCATGTCGCCGATGCCAGCAAACTCGCCAAACTGATCGACCGATTCCGACAGGAACCGGACGGATGGTGCGATGATGTGTTGATGGCGCAGATGATTGAACTGGCGAAAAAGACCGGCGATGTGACGCGGGTGCCGATCAATCTGCCGACGATGACCTTTCAGCAACCCAGTTTCTGGACCAGCCATTTCGGCGGGCTTTATGTGTTCCGTGATGTGAAATTCCCCGGTGTGATCAGCACGATGCCACGCCAAAGCCTTGGAAAGATGCCGATTTCTCCGGTGATGGACCTCACCCAGCGCAATGCGATCGCCGAATGGCTGGAGCGGAACGGGCTGGTCGAACCTATTGTGCAGGCGCGGGGGATGGATGCGGCGGGGGTGCTGCGGCAGAAGATGGACTTCGTTTTGGTCGATGCGGCTGAGGCGTTGAATCTTGAAATCGGCGATGCGCGCCGCACCGATTTGCGCAAGATTGCGTATCGTTTGGGCGATGCTTTGCCAGATGAGTTTATGGGTTTGGCGCAGCTTTTGCGTTGGGTCGAAGGCGCGGGGGATTGGCCACGGATCACGTCCGAACATAAGGCGTATTTCTACACTTTGCGTGCGTCTGCCGGGGCGGAGCGAGACTTGGTTAACATGCTGCTGTCTGAACTCGCGCCGATGGATGTGCGGCAGATGTTCATCGTGCATAAGGAATTATTTTACGCGCAATATGCCACGTGGTCGGACCGCAAGCGCCAATATGTCGCCGATTTCCTAGAGCGGGAGTATAAGGTCGATGCGCAAGGCGCGCGCGAGGCGTTGTTTGGGCCAGAGCCGTCGATGGACAACCGGCATAGACCGGAGCCTAAGCCCGCGCGGGATTTGGCGGCGACTGTTGGGCCTTGGGGCGCTGTGACAAGAGGGCGGACATGATAGGTATCTTGCGCGCGGCGGTTCTGGGATTCATCATTCTTTCCGTGGCTTATGTGTTGATCTCGATCTATTCCCGATCCGTCCGGCGGGAAAAACTGGAAAAGAAATTCGACGCCGGGGGTATCGAGGGCGACCGCGATGCCTATATCGAAGACGGCATGAGGGCCTATGAAAAGGGCCTGCGGCATCGGTTGCTGTGGCTGGTTTATATCATCCCGGCGTTGGTCGTCTCAGCGACGATCTATTTTATTAACTATCAGTAAGGAGCGAGCAGAATGTGGACCTATGTGAAGTGGAGCTTCCGAATTCTGCTGTTGCTCTTGGTGGGCGGCTTTTTGCATTACACCTTGCCGCAGCATGATATTGTCAGAATTACAAATACTTATAACCGCCTGACCACGGTGGGATCGGAGAATTCTTGGGCCTATGCCTCGCCGGATGTGGGCACTGGCGAAAGCACTGTGACGCGGGATATTCGCTTTATCGAGGCGGCGTTTGAAGATGGATCGGTGATTGTCTATCGCAATGAGGATACGGGGTGGATCTGGCCGCCCTATTTCAAATATGACAGTTCCAACCTGCAAGCCGAGTCGGGCAACCTGAAATCGCTGCAAACCGCGCCGAAATGGGTGTCTGTGACGCATTACGGCTGGCGCTTGGCGTGGCTGTCGATCTATCCGAATGCGGTTTCGGTGAAGGAAGTCGCCGGGCCGGATGTGCGGATTATCCCCTATGTGAACATCATCGTGCTGATCGCTTTGGCGTTTGGTGTGTTCATGTTGCGCCGGATGTGGCTGCAATTTTGGGAGCGGATGGTAGAGCCTGCGGTGGCCGAAGTCGGCGAGACGTGGGACGGGGTTGAGGCGCAGGCCGGGGCTGCTAAAGCGCGGGCAGGTGGGTTTTTTGGCCGGATTGGCGCTTGGTTTGGCACTTGGCGCAAAAAGCCGTGATCCTTGCCGAAACAGAACGCGGGGCAGTGAACGCCCCGCGTTCTGTTGCTTAAGCGCGCAAAGAGCCGCCAGTTGCTTTGCTGACTTTCTCGATGATCTTGGCGGAAACTGCTTCGATATCGGCTTCGGTCAGGGTTTTGTCGCTGGGTTGCAAGCGCACCGTCAAAGCGATGGACTTTTTGCCAGCACCCATTTGCGCTTCGGCCTTCTCGCCCGTGAACTGATCGAACACGCGCACGGAGTCGATCAGGACTTTGTCGGCACCGATGGCGGCGTTTACCGCTGTCAAAACCTCAACGCCCTTATCGACGACGAAGGCGAAATCGCGGTCGACGGCTTGCAGATCAGACAGGGCAAGCGCAGGTTTGGTGGGGGTTTTCACCTTTGGCATTGGCACATTGGCGAGCAGAATTGTGAAGGCGACGGCAGGGCCTTTGACGCCCATTTCGGTCAGCACTTTCGGATGCACCTCGCCAAAACTCGCCATCATATTGGGGCCAAGGCCAATCACGCCAGAGCGGCCAGGATGCCACCAGCTTGCCACTTTGCGGTTGATCTGGGTGCGGGCGGGCGCGCCGATGGCGGCCAGCGCGGCCCCGACATCGACTTTGGCGTCGAACACATCGACCGGTCGGCGGCTGCCGTAGGGGTCGCGCGGGCTGGACTGTCCGACCAGAAGGCCGGTGGCTTGCAGATGCTGCTCGCCGGGTTCACCGCCTTGAAAGACAGGGCCGACCTCGAACAACGCCATATCCGCGAAGCCGCGGGCTTGGTTGCGGGCAGCGGCGCGCAACAGCCCGGGCAGCAGATCGGGGCGCAGATGCGACATTTCCGACGAGATCGGGTTATCGACGCGGACGGCATCGGCCCCGCCTCCGAACAGCGCAGCAGAGGCTTGGTCGATGAAGCTGTAAGTGACGCATTCGTTATAGCCCAAGGCTGCGATGGTGCGGCGGGCGGTGCGTTCGCGGACTTGCAACGGTGTCAGGATCGGGCGCGGCACGCCGGGAATGGCTCGGGGCAGCGGCCTGCCTTGCAGCTTGGTCAGCGAAGCGATGCGGGCGACTTCCTCGATCAGATCCGCCTCGCCCAGCACATCGGGGCGCCACGAGGGTGGCGTTGCCATATCGCCGTTCAGGGTGAAGCCCAAAGCTTCCAAGGTCTTGCGCTGTTCAGCTTCGGGAATGTCCATGCCGACAAGGCTGATCACCCGCGCGGGTTTCAGTTGGTAGGCGCGGGTGGTGTCGATGGGCGCGCCATCTTGGGCGATGTCAGACGCCTCACCACCGCACAGATCAAGGATCATTTGCGTCGCCAAATCCAACCCCGGCAGGGTGAAGGCGGGGTCTACACCACGCTCAAACCGATAGCGGGCGTCGGAGTTGATCTTCAGCGCGCGTCCGGTGGCGGCGATCGTGATCGGGTCCCACCAAGCGGATTCAAGGAACACATCGATGGTCTCTGGCGTGCAGCCAGAGGCTTCACCGCCCATGATGCCAGCCAAGGATTCAACGCCCTGATCATCGGAGATCGCCATCTGGCCCGCGCGCAGGGGGTAGGTTTTTCCGTCCAGCGCCACGAATTGCTCACCACCCTCTGCCGCGTGGATACGCAGTTTGCCGTGGACTTTGGCGGCATCAAACACATGCAGCGGTCGGTTCAGGCCGAAGGTGAAGTAGTTGGTGATATCGACCAAAGCCGAGATCGGACGCAGGCCGATGGCTTTCAGGCGGTTCGCCAGCCAATCAGGGGAGGCACCGTTCGTCACACCACGAATGGTGCGACCTGCGAAATGCGGGCAGCCTTTGGCTTCCAGATCAGCGGAGATTTCAACCTGCACCGGAGAAGCAAAGCCGCCCTTGATCACAGGGATCGTCAACGGTTTCAGCACCCCCAAGCCCCGCGCCGCCAGATCACGGGCTATGCCGCGCACGCCCAATGCATCGGGGCGGTTCGGGGTGACTTTGACGTGGATCATCGGGTCGGCCAAACCGGGGCGGTTGATTGCCAGCCAATCGGTGAATTTCTCGCCGACTTCACCAGAGGCAAGCTCAATAATGCCATTATGCTCATCCGACAGCTCCAACTCGCGTTCGGACGCCATCATGCCGTGGCTTTCCACGCCACGGATTTTGCCGATACCCAAAGTCACGTCTATACCGGGGACATAATCGCCGGGCTTGCACAGAACCACGGTGATGCCGGCGCGGGCATTCGGTGCGCCGCAGACGATCTGCTTTTCGCCCTCATCCGTCAGCACCCGGCAGACTTGCAGCTTATCTGCATCGGGGTGCTTTTCGGCATGCAGCACTTTTGCGAGGGTAAAGGGCGCGAGTTTTGCCAGCGGGTTCACCACTTCTTCAACCTCAAGCCCCAGATCGGTGAGGGCGTAGAGGATATCGTCCAGCGTGGCGCTGGTTTCGAGGTGATCTTTCAACCAAGACAGGGTGAATTTCATGGCGCGGCCCTTCGGGAATTGTCGCTTGCGGGATTAGCGTATTGGGGGGCAAAGGGGAAGCGGGAGTGGGGAAGTTTCCCCTGTGGAAACGGCTTGTCGCCAGATCGGTGGGGTGATTGCCACATTCTGCCGGTAAAGATGGGGTATACGATCCCAATGATGGACCCGATGTTTGAAATCCCCAAAGGCCGCAAGCGGTTGAATGTCAGCAAGCTGTGCGTGCTGCTGGCGCTGACCGCGCTGCTTTACATGATGATCGCGCAGGAGTTTTCTGCGCTGACACGGGCGTTGATCGCGCCCGTGCAGTGATCAGGCGCTAAGACCACCCGCCAGATCCGGCATATCCAGCGCGGCAAAACCATAGTGGCGCAGCCAGCGCAGATCGGACTCGAAGAACGCGCGCAGGTCGGGGATGCCGTATTTCAGCATCGCAATCCGGTCGATGCCCATGCCAAAGGCAAAGCCCTGCCATTCATCGGGGTTGACGCCCGCTGCGGTCAGTACCTTGGGATGCACCATGCCGGAGCCCAGAATTTCCATCCATTTGTCGCCCTGACCGATCTTCAACTGACCGCCCTCCCACGAGCAGCGGATATCCACCTCTGCCGAAGGTTCAGTGAAGGGGAAGTGGCTGGCGCGGAAGCGCAACTCGACCGAGGGCACCTCAAAGAAGGCGCGGCAGAATTCTTCCAGCACCCATTTCAGGTTGGCCATACTGATGTTGCGGTCGATGGCGAGGCCTTCGACTTGGTGGAACATCGGCGTATGGGTCTGGTCCATATCCATGCGGTAAACGCGGCCGGGGGCGATGACCCGGATCGGCGCGCCTTGTTCGGTCATAGCCCGGATTTGCACTGGCGAGGTGTGGGTGCGCAGCACGTGCGGCGGGCGGTTGTCGCCCTCGGCCCGGTTCATGAAGAACGTGTCATGTTCCTGCCGTGCGGGGTGTTCCGGGGGGATGTTCAGCGCGTCGAAGTTATACCAATCGGATTCGACCTGAGGGCCTTCGGCAACGGCAAAGCCCATGTCGGCGAAGATCGCGGTTAGTTCTTCCATCACTTGGCTGACGGGATGAATGCTGCCAACCCGGCGCGGACGCCCCGGCAAGGTCACATCCAGCCATTCCGAGCGCAGGCGTTCATTCAGCGCCGCATCGCCCAGCGCGGCCTTTTTGGCGCGCAGGGCGGTGTCGATTTCGTCCTTTAGAACGTTCAGCATCGCGCCCGCAGCCTTGCGCTGATCAGGCTCCATCTTGCCTAAGCCCGACATCAGCGCCGAAATCTCGCCCTTCTTGCCAAGGGCTGCCACGCGCAAATCTTCCAAGCCCGCCTCGTCGCTGACATTGGCAACGGCGGTCAGGTATTTGGCTTTCAATGCGTCAAGGGCGTCCATGGTCGTCTCCGGTATTCCTGCGGGTTTTGTGCTAGCGGGAAGGGGGGGCGGATGCAAGTGCGCGGAGGGCGCTGTCTTGCGTTGGTCACTACGAGATCCCTACCGTTACTGCAGTATCCTGTCATAAGGGTGTTTATATCGAACCGTGATGCAAAGCGCGAATCACTGTGCTGGTCTAGTCATAGTATTTGTCAATCACTCAATTTTTGATTGCAGTTGAAAAATAAAAAACAACATGAAGTTGCTAAGGTTTCGTCATTGGCGACAATGCTAAGCAAAGCCAGGCATCATAGCGGCAATTTGGCCACTGAAAGGCCCAAAATTTGACACAAAAGCTGGAAGGGAGCACAGTATTGGGGGGGATTTTAGGTGGAGGGCTTTGTGATGAATTTTAAGCAAAATATGAGGTGTTTGATCGCAGGATCGGCGCTGGCTTTGGCAAGTGCAGGGGGCATTCAAGCGGCCACTGTAGACTTCAATGGCTCGCCAAACGGTGTGACAAGCCCACTTGTGTCAGATGGCTTTAGCTTTGATGTGGCAAGGATTGTAAATGGCAACTGCGCCGCACTTGATTGCCTTGCACTAAATCCAGAGCATGGCAATAGTGCCGCGGATTTCGTCATAATGACGCTCGACGCAATCACGCCAACAGCGTTCAACGTGACCTCGGTTTGGCTCTACCTGACGGGCACCCAATCGAATCTTGTCGTAACTGGCTATGATGCGATGGGTGCGATCCTGAACACTGCGACCTACACCTCCCCTGGTTTTCCTCACAACACGGGGGATACTCTAAATTTCGCGGGACTGTTTGATAACGTCTTTTCGATTAGCTTTACCAACACGGGTAAGGGCAATGTGCGGGTAGACGACATCAATGCATCTGCAGTTGCGGCGGCGGCAGTGCCGTTGCCAGCTGCGGGTGGATTGCTGATCGCGGCGATGGCTGGGCTTGGTATGTTTGGGCGTCGGCGCAACAAGCTGGCTTAAGCGCTTTGATCGGTCTACGCGAATCTCGAAATGCCCCGAACCTGTAATGGCTTCGGGGCATTTTCTTATGCAATTTGGAAGTAGAGAGCAGTTGCGGGCGCAAACGGCGCTTGGCTGTTTTACATCCGCCAAACAAAAAGCCCCGCTGCCTAGTGGCGCGGGGCTTTCTGAAATCATAACGCTCAGGCTTACGCCAAAGCTGCCTTGGCTTGTGCCGCGATGGCGTTGAAAGCCTCGGGCTCATGCACGGCGAGATCGGCCAGAACTTTGCGGTCCACTTCGATGCCAGCTTTCGCCAGACCGTTGATGAAACGCGAGTAGGTGAACTCGATATCGAACAGACGCACAGCGGCGTTGATCCGCTGGATCCACAAAGCGCGGAAGTTGCGCTTGCGGGTCTTACGGTCGCGCGTGGCGTACTGTTGAGCTTTGTCAACAGCTTGCGTAGCGGTGCGGAAGTTCGTGGAACGGGCGGCATAATAGCCAGCCGCTTTCTTGATCACCTTGCGGTGGCGGGCGTGCGTAACTACGCCGGATTTAACGCGGGACATCGGGTGCTCTCCTTACCGGTCGTAGGGCATGTATTTCTTGACGATTTTCGCGTCGGACGGGTTCAGCAACATAGTGCCGGACGCGTCACGAATGAATTTCGTCGTGCGTTTGATCATGCCGTGGCGTTTGCCGGCTACGCCAGCTTTCACCCGACCGGAGGCCGTGAAGCTAAAACGCTTCTTCGCCGCCGACTTGGTCTTCATCTTGGGCATTTCCATCTCCGTGGTTTCAGGCGGGACTCGGCATGCCACGTAGGCCGGTCTCGCGGGGTATTCGAGTGGGTGCTATAGGCGGGCGCGGGCTTGGGTGCAAGGGGCAATCGGGCCGGATTACTTGATCATATCCGCAATCACTTGCACAAACAGATGCGGAATCTGATCAAACTTATAACCGCCGGGTTTTTGCGTCATCGCAATCACCAACAGCACGCCGCCGATCAGCACCATGATGGCCCCGGCGCGCGGCGGGCGGCTTTCTGAATAAGCCGCCAGCAGCGAGGGGATGGCTAAAGCGCAGATGATAATGCCAATTACCAGAAACTGATCATTGCTCATGCCGATCTACCTTTGAAAGCGGGCCACCTCAGGCCCGCGTTCAGGTTACTCTGGCTCGCTGAAAGAAATCAACCGTTCGTCACAAGGCGCCACACGCAGAATGTTTGTGGTGCCTTTGACGTTGAACGGCACGCCTGCGGTGACGACGATCATATCTTCGACCGAGGCAAAATCATCGTCGCGCGCAACCTTCACAGCGGCCAGCACAGCGCCCTTGAAACGGTCTTGCGGCGGGGTGATGGCGCAGTGCAGACCCCATGTCAGCGACATCCGGCGGGCTGTGGACATCAGCGGCGTCAGCGCGAGGATTGGCACTTGCGGGCGTTCGCGCGATACCAGTGAGGCGGTGGTACCAGTTTGGCTAAAGCAGGCAATCGCCTTGATATTGGTGGCTTCGGCGATTTCACGCGCTGCGGCTACGATGCCATCGGCAATGGTTTCGCGCCGCACCTGGCGTGAGGCCTCAATCACCTGACGATAGGTCGGGTCTTTTTCCACCGACATCGCGACGTTGTTCATCGTGGTGACGGCTTCAATCGGATATTTGCCCGCTGCCGATTCGGCAGACAGCATGACCGCATCCGCACCTTCATAGATCGCAGTCGCCACGTCTGAGACTTCGGCGCGGGTCGGCACCGGCGCCTCGATCATCGATTCGAGCATCTGGGTGGCGACGATCACCGGCTTGGCCGCAGCCCGCGCACCGCGCACAAGGCGTTTCTGGATCGGCGGCACCGAGGTGACGGGCAATTCCACACCCAGATCGCCACGCGCGACCATGATGCCATCCGACACAGCCAGAATCGCGTCATAGGCTTTCACCGCCGCAGGCTTTTCGATCTTCGACAGGATCGCAGCCCGACCGCGCGCCAAAACCCGTGCCTCAATCACGTCTTCAGGACGCTGCACGAAGGACAAGGCCAGCCAATCGACGCCGAGTTCGCAGGCAAATTCCAGATCTTCGCGGTCTTTCGCCGACAAAGCCGCCAAGGGCAGCACCACGTCCGGCACGTTGACGCCCTTGCGGTTGGAAATCACGCCGCCGACCTCAACCACGCAATTCGCGAAATCTTTGCCGCAGTCTTTGACCCGCACGCGGATTTTGCCATCGTTCACCAGCAGGCTTGCGCCCGGCTCAAGCGCTGCAAAAATCTCGGGGTGGGGCAGTTGCACGCGGGCGACATCACCGGGCGCGCTGTTCAGGTCCATGCGGAAATCCGCACCTTCTACCAAGGTTTCGCCCGCCGGATTGGCAAACATACCCACGCGCAGCTTTGGCCCCTGAAGATCGGCCAGAATCGCGATCGGGCGGCCTGTATCTGCTTCGACCTGCCGGATGATGGCATGGCGCGCAGCCTGCTCGGCATGGGTGCCGTGGCTCATGTTCAGGCGGAACACGTCGGCCCCTGCCTCAAACAGCGCGCGGATCATTTTATAGTCGCTGGAGGCTGGGCCCAGAGTGGCCACGATCTTTACGTTCCGAAGGCGTCTCATGCCTTTTTCCTTTTCGTCGCATCTATTTTTCGTGGTGGGCCGCGCGTCTTATGGAACAAACTGACGCGCGGAGCAACTGGCGGTTTTGGTAGCGGTAGCATAAACAGCAGAAGTTGATGGATTGTGACGGGAACAGCATGGCTTTTTCGATTTCGGGCGAAAACAGACCGGGGCGCTGGTTGGTGACCTGCGATCACGCAACCAACCGAGTGCCTGATGATTTGGGTGGCAGTTTGGGGATCAGCGACACCGATATGGCGCGCCACATTGCTTATGATGTGGGGGCGGCAGGCTTAGCGCGCGCTTTGGGCGAGGCGCTGGACAGCCCGGTGATTTGTTCCGACTTCTCGCGGCTGGTGATTGATCCGAACCGGGGTGAACAAGACCCGACCTTGGTGATGAAACTCTATGACGGCACCATCATTCCCGCCAACCGCCACGTCGATGCGGTCGAAACCGAGCGGCGTCTCGCCACCCTTTATCGCCCCTATCACGCGGCCTATGCGCGGTTGGCCGCACGGCAAGCCGATACGGTTATTCTGGCGATCCATTCCTTCACGCCCTGCCTCAAGGGCCGCCCGCCGCGGCCTTGGCATGTGGGGGTGTTGTACAGCCATCTGGATGAGCGGTTTTCCAAACCCCTGATCGCGCGGCTTCACGCCGAGGCGGATCTTTGCATTGGCGATAACGAGCCATATGCAGGCCATCTGCCCGGCGATGCGATTGATATGCACGCTTTGCAACCCGGGCGGCACAACACTTTGATCGAATTGCGCAATGATCTGATCGGCACGCCCGCCGCGCAGCAGGCTTGGGCGCAGCGATTGGCCCCGATTCTGACCGAAGTGTTGGCGGGAGTGTAGGATTAGCCCCGGTAACAGTGACTATCTGAGCTAGCTTTGCGAATTGTGGCGTATTTTAATTAAATAATTCAACCTATTTGACAACGCCGCGACGACCGGGACACATGCACGTATGGTTTTGTGTTTAAGGGGTTTGGAAGATGGAATTTTTGTTGCTGCTGGCATTGCCGTTGTTCGGCTTGATATTTTCCGGCTCTGATGATGGCGGCAAGGATGATGAACCCGATCCGCAGGACACGATCAACGGCACGCAGGGCGATGATACGCTATACGGCAGCGATGACGCGGATACGCTGAACGGCCTTGGCGGCAATGATTTCATCAATGGTTTTGGCGGCGATGATCAGGTCAATTATGGCGAAGGCGATGATCGCGGCACTGGCGGCGCTGGGGATGACACGCTGGACGGTGGCGCAGGCAATGACCAGCTCGCCGGTGGCAGCGGCAATGACCTGATCCATCTGGGCGACGGCGACGATTTTGCCGGAAACCTCGCGGTGCAAACGCCGTCTTTGTCTGCCGGCGATGACAACATCCACGGCGACGGCGGCAATGATGTGGTCTATGATTCCGAGGGCGATAACTGGCTTTATGGCGAAACGGGCCGCGATGTTCTGACCGCAGGCGCAGGCGACGACCATCTGTTCGGAGGTTACGGCAGCGACAGTCTGGATGGCGGCGCGGGCAATGACACGCTTGACGGCGCGCAGGGGGCCGACAGCCTCTTGGGTGGTGATGGTAACGACAGCCTGCTTGGCGGCACAGGCGATGACACGCTTGCGGGCGGCGCGGGCGACGATTCGCTTTTTGGTGGCACTGGTCTAGATAGCGTTTCAGGTGGCGCGGGCAATGATTTCGTGTTGGGCGAGACGGTTTCTGGCGGCGACGGCAACGATGACCTCGCGCTATTCTCAAACCACATTGGCAGCGATGAGCATCTGCTGTTCGAGGGCGATGGTGGTAACGGGGATGACACCGTCAACTTCCTAGGTGCCGCTGGCTCTGCCGCTGCCCCCCATGATGCCGATATTTCCGGCGGGGCAGGCAATGATCACATCAATCTTTCGACGGGTGGCGATGTCACCGTTTCGGGAGGGGTGGGCGATGATGTGATCTCAAGCTTGCAAGTCGAACATGCCCTGCTGTCTGGCGATGAAGGAGTGGATCACTTCGATGTTGTGGCGAATTACAATAATCCACTCGACGACGGCGCTGTGACGATTACCGATTTCGATCCAGAAAATGGCGAAACGATCGAGCTGACAATAAATGATGACCCCGATGCAACCCAAGGCACTGAGGGCGATGCAGACGCAATACTACAACTAGACGCGGCAGGCACTGGAACGCTGGTCATCTACCGGGGCATGACCTACGCGCATCTGCTTGACGTTTTGCCCGAAGATGTCCCCGACGACGCGATCAGCGTCGTGCTGACGCCGACCGGGTCTGGGCCGGAATGAGCCTTAAACCGCCGCCTTGCGCATCTCATCCAGATAAATCTCGCGCAATCGGGCCACCACACGGCCCGGTTTACCTGCACCCACGGCCGCGCCGTCAATCTCGACCACCGGCATCACAAACGCCGAGGCCGAGGTGATGAATGCCTCATCCGCCCCCTGCGCTTCGGTGATGGTAAACGCGCGTTCTTCGACTTCCATCTGCGCCTCAACCGCAAATCGCAGCACGGCGGCGCGGGTGATGCCGTGCAGGATATCGCTGGAAAGCTGGCGGGTGATGATCTTGTTGCCCTTGACGATATAAGCGTTGTTCGAGGTGCCTTCGGTCACTTTGCCATCTTCGACAAACCAGCTGTCATCGACGCCCGCCTTCTTCGCGGCCATCTTGCCCATCGAGGGGTAAAGCAGCTGCACCGTCTTGATATCGCGCCGCCCCCAGCGGATATCGGGGATTGAGATCACCTTGTACCCGACCTTCGCCGCCGGATTATCCGCCAGACCCGGCTTGGCCTGCGTGAACAAAACCACCGTCGGCTTCACATCATCGGACGGATAGGCGAAATCACGGTCGCCCGGATTGCCACGGGTGACTTGCAGATAGACCATGCCGTCGCCAATGCCATTCAGCGCCACCAATTCGCGGTGAATAGCCAACCATTCGGCATCAGAATGCGGGTTCTGCATCTCCAGTTCCGACAAACTGCGCGCCAGCCGCACACAATGGCCGCCAAAGTCGATCAGTTTGCCATCCAGCACGGACGTGACCTCATAGACGCCATCCGCCATCAGAAAGCCCCGGTCAAAGATCGAGACTTTCGCCTCGGCTTCCGGCAAATATTCGCCATTCAGGTAAACGGTTCTGGTCATGGTATCCCTCACAATGCAGCACGGCACTCGCGCAGGGTTTGAGACAGATGCGCGGCAGGGTCAAGCGCGCAACACCCAACCGCTGTTGTGCAGCGCGACTTTGCAAGAAATTGCGCGTCAAGGCGTGTGGGTGAGAAGTATTGCGCCAATAATCAAATAAAATCAGAAGATACTTCGCAAATACTGATATTTATACAATAATCTTCGCAGAAAATTCGAACACTTCCCAAGCGCTAACTTTCAAATTGCTGCACTTGCAAATTCAACTTGCCGTTCTTGGCGCAACAATATACCAAATGCCACAAATACTACGAAATATCCTTGCGAGGCCAAAATGTCCTTCCGTTTGCAACCCAGCCCCCCAGCGCGTCCCAATCGCTGCCAGTTGTTCGGCCCCGGCTCGCGCCCCGCATTGTTCGCCAAAATGGCCGCCAGTGCTGCGGATGTGATCAACCTTGATCTGGAGGATTCCGTCGCGCCCACCGACAAAGACCAAGCCCGCGACAATATCATTCAGGCGGTGAATACGCTCGATTGGGGCAAGAAAACCCTGTCGGTGCGAATCAACGGCCTCGACACGCCATTTTGGTATCGCGACGTGGTGGACCTGCTGGAGCAATGCGGCCCGCGTCTTGATCAGATCATGGTCCCCAAGGTCGGCTGTGCGGCGGATGTCTATGCAGTGGATGCACTGGTGACGGCGATTGAACGCGCCAAGGGCCGCATCAAACCGATCAGCTTTGAGGTGATCATCGAATCCGCCGCTGGCATCGCGCATGTCGAAGAAATCGCCGCCTCCAGCCCGCGCTTGCAGGCGATGTCCTTGGGTGCGGCGGATTTTGCGGCCTCGATGGGGATGCAGACCACCGGGATCGGCGGCACGCAGGAAAATTACTACATGCTGCGCGAAGGCGTGAAGCATTGGCCTGACCCTTGGCATTGGGCGCAGGTGGCTATCGTCGCCGCCTGCCGGACGCATGGTATTTTGCCCGTCGATGGCCCGTTCGGTGATTTCAGCGATGACGAAGGCTTCCGCGCCCAAGCCCGCCGCTCGTCCACTTTGGGCATGGTTGGCAAATGGGCGATTCACCCAAAGCAGATCGCTTTGTCGAATGAAGTGTTCACACCGTCAGAGGCCGCTGTAGCTGAGGCGCAAGAGATTCTTGCTGCCATGGCGGATGCCAAAGCGCGCGGCGAAGGTGCGACGGTTTATAAGGGCCGTCTGGTGGATATTGCTTCGATCAAACAGGCGGAAGTGATCGTGAAACAGGCGGAAATGATCGCAGCCGCTTAAGATTTCACCGCTATAAAGATGTTGTTGACTCATGAGTTTTGTATCGCCAATGTGACGCCACGACATGCGACAAAATGTCCAAAAGTTACCCGCGCGGCAAAGGGAGAGGAGGCCCGATGCCGCATTATCGGGAGGATGCACGCCCCGTGTGAAAACACGGGGCTGTGCTGTTTTTGGGCCTTGGAACTCGCCGCATTTACGCCAGCGGCAGGCAAATCTCTGTCAGCAGATCTTCAGGTGCGGTGTCCATCGGGGTGTTGAGATAGACTTCAAACACCGGGCTATCGGCCGGGGTTTCGCCCGATTGCGGCAGCCAGTTGCGGTAAAGCTGTTCGTAAGCCGCAGGCAGGCCAGAATAGGGACCCTGAAAACGCAGTACGGCATGGCGTCCGCCGGGCAGGTTGACCTGTTCCAGCGGCGGATCAATCGGGCCTGTGGCAATTTCAAACCCGGCATAGCTGCGCAGATCGGCCACCGCCACCGCCGAGGGGTCATCATAATAGACCCCGATCATGCCGCTACAGGCACCCATCAACTTACGCGCCGCTAGCACCGCGCCGCCTTTCTCAAAGGCGCGGCCAATCTCGATATAGGCGCCCTTATGCGGCATTGCGGCCAGCCTGCGGGCGGGGTCTTGTCGGATTTCAACGACATACATCAAAGTCTCTCCAGTTCTGAACAGGGGGGGCAGGGGACGCAGCTCGCCTTTGGCGCGGAAAGTGGCCGGGGGCACGCAGTAAAGTTCGGCAAAGCTGCGGGTGAACGAGGCAAGGTTGGGATAGCCAACTGCGCGGGCGATCTTGGCTAAGGGCGCGTTGGTCTGCACCAAGGCAACGCTTGCGCGGTACATTCGCATCCTGCGCACCGCTTGCGCCGCCGTTTCGCCCATCAGCGCATGAAACACCCGATGGAAGTGAAACCGCGACAGCGCCGCCACATCAGCCAGAGCATCCAGGCTGAGATCCCCGGCGGGGTTGTCATGGATGTAATCCAACACGCGGAGCAATCGAGTCTCATAGGTGTTTGCCATCATATCCGTCCTTGCATCGTGCCGTTCAGATGCCACGCCATGCTATTGCAAATCTTGCGCAAGTGCAGCTTGCGGCAGATGCCCGCCTCGTCGGTTGCATTTTCCACGCCACGCGGCCATATAGGGGGCCTTGCCCGGCATGGAGTGCGCAATGAACTACCTCGAATTCGAGAAGCCCTTGGCAGAAATCGAAGGCAAGGCCGAGGAATTGCGCGCGATGGCGCGCAGCAACACGGGCATGGATGTCACCAAAGAGGCCGAGCAGTTGGACCGCAAGGCGGATCAGTTGCTGAAGGATCTCTACAAAGATCTGACGCCGTGGCGGAAATGCCAGGTGGCGCGGCACCCGGAACGGCCGCATTCCAAGGATTACATCGAAGCGTTGTTTCAGGAATACACACCGCTTGCAGGCGACCGGGGGTTCTCGGACGATCATGCGGTGATGGGCGGGCTTGCACGTTTTAACGACACGCCCGTGATGGTGATCGGGCATGAGAAGGGCAACGACACCAAATCGCGGATTGAGCGCAACTTTGGCATGGCGCGGCCTGAGGGCTACCGTAAAGCCGTGCGGTTGATGGATATGGCGCACCGGTTTCATCTGCCGGTGATCACGCTGATCGACACTCCCGGCGCTTATCCGGGCAAGGGCGCGGAAGAACGCGGGCAGGCCGAGGCGATTGCGCGATCCACTGCGAAATGTCTGGAAATCGGTGTGCCGTTGATCTCGGTGATCATCGGCGAGGGGGGCTCGGGCGGGGCGGTGGCGTTTGCCACGGCAAACCGGATCGCGATGTTGGAACATTCGGTATATTCGGTGATCTCACCCGAAGGCTGCGCTTCGATCTTGTGGAAAGATGCCGAAAAGATGCGCGAGGCTGCCGAGGCCCTGCGGTTGACAGCGCAGGATTTGCAGAAATTGGGCGTGATTGATCGCATCGTGAAGGAGCCTTTGGGCGGGGCGCAGCGGGGGCGGAAAGAGACGATTGAGGCGGTCGGCAAGGCGATTGAGACGATGTTGAAAGAGCTGTCGGGCAAGAAACCCGAAGCTTTGATCAGGGATCGCCGGCAGAAATTCCTTGATATGGGCAGCAAGGGCTTGGCGGCCTGAGTTTGGGCGGTCCACGCGTGGACCAAAAAAATACCCAATGAAATCAATCCAAAAAGGCCGCGCATTAACGCGGCCTTAACTTTTGGCGGCTCGCTTCAAAATCATCATCCTGCCTTGATGACAACAGAGTCTTGTCACAGCCGCCGCGTAATCAGCCCTCGAAGATGTATGTTTAATCGTCGAGTAAGGGGTTGCGATGCCACAGACCAATACCATTCACAACGGCAGCTTTGATGCGGGAAGCGCCGGGTGGAGCGGCACCGATCTGGAAACCAACTATGCAGAATCGGCCTATCTGGGCAACGGATCGAACAACCATGTCGCTGAGTTAGATGGTCAGATCAATCAGATCACGGTGATGCAGCAAGACCTGAGTATCGCTCATGCCCAGACCACTGAATTGACCTTTGACACTGCATTGCGCACCGCCTCGGCACAAAATGCCGGGATTGAGGGCTTTCGCGTCGATATTCTGGATGGCAATGGCGTGGTGATTGCGACCCGCGATTTCCTCCCCACCAGCCAGACCATGACGGCGCAGTCGATGACGGTGACGTTTCCGGCGGGTGGCACCTATACTTTGCGCTTTACCGAACTTGGGCCGAATGACAGCCTTGGCGCGATTGTTGATAACATCTCGATGCTGGTCTGTTTCACGGCAGGCACGCTGATTGATACCGCGCAAGGCCCGCGCGCAGTGGAAACGCTGCAACCGGGCGATCTGATCTGGACGCTGGACGCGGGCTTGCAGCCAATTCGCTGGATCGCCTGCCGTGAGGTTTCGCTGGCCGCGCAGGTGGCGGACGCGCGGCTGCGCCCGGTGGTGTTTGAGCAGGGCGCGCTGGGCCATGGTTTGCCGCAGCGTCGCTTGGCGGTATCGCCGCAGCACCGGATGCTGATCAACACGTGGCAAGTCGAGCTGTATTGCGGGCAGCCTGAGGTGCTGGCCCCGGCGCTGACGCTGATCAAGGCCGCTGCGATCCACCAAGCCGATCCAGTGGCTGCGGTGCGCTATGTGCATTTTCTGCTGGACGGCCACCATATTGTGCGCGCGGAAGGGGCGCTGAGCGAAAGCTTCTTTCCGACCGCGCTGTCGCTGGGTGGTGTCGCGCAGGAGGCGCGGGCAGAGTTGCTGCGGCTTTTCCCCGACCTCATCAGCAGGGGGCAGGCGTTTGCTCAGACGGTTCGCCCGGTGGTCAAAGGACAAGAGGCGCGGCTGATGGGGTTGCTGGCTGGTTGAGGGAAAAGCTGGCCGTGGCGGGCGGCGGCAATGCGGTATGGCGCAGTTGTGATGGCATGCGACTGGACTTGCAGCACAATCTGGGCGATAGTTGTGCGTCGGAACAACCGATCCCGATGCTGGATCGGCGTAATGGACGGATGACAGGTTTGGATCGTATCACTGCGCATACGGGACGGATCAGGCAAATCGTGCTGAAGGCCCGCGCGCGGGTTTTGCAGATGTTCAGTGCGGAAATGCCGGCTTGGGCGTTTTTCCTCGATTTTGTCGTCTATCCGCCGCTGATCCTGCTGTGCCTTGTGCTGGCGTTCGGGCCGCAGGGCGGCTTGGGATCAGTTGCGCTGGTCGCGCTGGGGCTGTTGGGCTGGAGCTTGGCGGAATATCTGATCCACCGCTTTGCCTTCCACCATGCGCCGCTGTTGCGGCAGATCCATCTGGCGCATCACCACGCCCCGCGCGAGTTGAACGGCACACCGACGCTGGTGACGGTGGCGGTGTTTTACATGCTGGTCTATTGGCCGCTGACGTGGGCGTTGCGGCCGGAATGGGCGGCGGCGGTCACGGCGGGGGTGTTGCTAGGTTATCTGGCTTATGTTGGGGTGCATTATGTGGTGCATCACTTGGGCAGCGGCGGGCGGGCGTGGCTGCGTCGGTTGATCCGGCTTCATGCGGTGCATCACCATGATATAGCCCATAATTTCGGCGTCACCTCGGCTTTGTGGGACTGGGTGTTTGGCACTTTGGCCAAACGGTAGCTACCACCACCCCAAATGCGCGCGGGTGGCGCGCTCGGTATCATAGTCCGCGCCATTTATCGCGCCTTGGGTTGCGTCTTGCAGCATTTGGCCGGGGGTTGGTAGGTTTTGCGGGTGCGGCGCTGTCCACAGCGCCGAGCGCTGCAGGGCGCGGGCGCATTGCGAATAGACCTCGGCAATGCGGATCACGATGACAGAACGCGGCTGGGTGCCGTCACGGTCAAACCGGGCGCGCAAATCCGGGTCGGCGGTGATTTTGGCGGTGCCGTTGACGCGGATGGCGGTGGTTGATCCCGGCACAAGGAAAATCAGCGATACCCGCCCATCGCGGATGATGTTGCGCAAGCTGTCGATCCGCTCATTGCCCTTCCAGTCGGGCATCGCGAGGGTTTCGGCATCCAGCGGGATCACTACGGGGTTTTCGTCACCGCGCGGGCTGCCATCGGTGCCTTCGGGGCCAACCGTGGACAGGATGCAGAACCGCGAGGCCGCGACAAAAGCGGCATAGGCGGGGGTCAGATGTGCTGTGACTTTGGCAAGCGCGGGTTTGCCGGGGGTGCCGTAGTGGGCGTGCAGGTCTTCTAGGGTGGTGATCCAAGTGGGGGGCGTCATGGGCTGACCTTGGTTTGCTGGGCCGAAGTGCCTCCGGCGGGGATATTTAAGCACAGAGGATGGAATTAAGCGGGTTTGGGTTTCTTCCCGGCTTTTGGTTTTTTTGGCTTGGGTGGCGGCGCATCGGCTGCCACAGCGCGAAGGGCACGGGCGCAGAGGTCGGGGTCATCTAGCGCTTCTGATCCGATGATATAGTCTTTGCTGCCGGGGTAGGCGGGGCCGCGCTCGGCCTCCGGTAGGATGGCATTGGCGCCGGGGGTGGGTTTGATGAACAAAGTGTCATCGCAGACGAAGGCGACGACGATGCCATCAAGGTAGAGCGCGTATTCGCCGAACATCTTCTTGACGGTCAGGGTCAGCGGGATGGTGTCGAGCATGTGTTCGATGGTGGCGGGAGAGGTACTCATTTGTAACCTGCCTCTGCCATCAGGGCGTTGGAGGAAGTTTCAACCTGCGTTTCCAGTTGCGCCATGAAGGCGGCGTTGGATAGGCCCGGTGGAATGGCTGGCAGGAAATCGACCACGCCGAGCCCAGGGTGGCGCAAGATGCCGCGTTTGGGCCAGAACAGGCCGACATTGGTGCCGACGGGCACACAGGGTTGGCCCAACTGGCTGTACAGGGCGGCGGTGCCGATTTTGTAGGGCAGGCTTTCGCCGGGGGCGACGCGGGTGCCTTGTGGGTAGATGATCAGCTGACCGGGGCGGGCGAGGCCGGATTTCACATCCGCCATCATTTGGGTGATAGCCGCGCCCCTTTTGCCGCGATTGACCGGGACGCAGCCGATGCGCAGGGCATACCAGCCGAGGATCGGGGCGAAGCGGAGTTCCGCCTTCATGATGAATTTGGCGCGGGGCAGCGCACCGTAGATCAGGATGATGTCGAGAAAGCTTTGGTGTTTCGGGGCGATCAGCACTTCGGTTTGCGGAACATCGCCGCGGATTTCGGTGCGCAACCCGCAGATCACCCGCAGGGAAAAGCGGACCCATGCGCAAAAGGCGTGGCAGGCGGCGACGGCTCCGTCGCGGTTGATCAGCGCATAGGGCAGGTAGATCAGCCCGATCACCGCCATCGCCAGATACATTTGCAGGATAAAGACCAGCGACAGCAGCCATTGAATGGGACGCCATAGTGTAGAATTGCGCATCAGGTCAGCTCCCGTAATTTGCGGAACGCGGCGCTTCGGGTGGCAATGAACGCGACCACGGCGACAAGGGGGGGCAGGGCGAGCGGGTAGAGCCAGCCTATGCCCTGAAATCCAAGCCCGGTCAGAAAACCGCCAGCGGTGTCGGTGGAGGGCAGCAGGGCGACGCCGATCATGCCCAGCACCGTGCCCGCTGCCGCGCCGGATATGGCGCGCAGGGTGAAGCGGCGCACGAAGGCGCGGGCGATATAGGCATCGCGCGCGCCCACCTGTCGCAGCACGCGGACGACTTGGGCGTTGGCGGCAAGGGCGGCAGAGGCGGCGAGGGTGATCATTGCGGCGGTGGCGGTACCGATCAGGCCGATCGACAAAAGGCCCAGCAGGCGCAGGCGGCCAGCGGCCACCGCGAGGGGTCTGCGCCAACGGGTATGATCGTCCAGCACCGCACCGGGGGCTTCGGCGGCGAGGCGTTGGCGCAGGCCTTCGCCGTCATAGCCAGCGCCGCTTTCGGTGACTTCGATCAGCCGGGGCAAGGGTAGGGCGTCGACGGGCAGGTCGGGGCCAAACCACGGTTCTAGCAAAGCGCGTTGTTCTGCGTCGGTCATGGCGCGAGACGAGGCGATGCCGGGGGTGGTCGAAAGCACCGCCAACACCGCCTTGGTTTGCAGATCCATCTGATCTTCGGGGGCGGACAGCCGCACCGTGGCGGTGCGTTCCAGTGCATCCGACCAACGTTCTGCCAGACGCCCAGCTGCCAGCGACAAAGCCAGGGCGAACACTGCCAGAAATGCCATAGCCCCTGCGGTAAACGAGGTCAGCCATGCGGTATGGCCTGAAGGTGGCACCACGCGATCTGCCTGCCTGTCTGCCTTGCGGTCGGTGATGATCAGCGACCAAAGGCTCATAGATCAGCCCCGGCCAGTTGCACCCGGCGTTTGGATATCCGCAACACACGCGAGGCAACCAAGGATTTCGCCTGCCGGATCAGGTTCAGATCATGCGTGGCGATCAGCACGGTTTTGCCCATCCGGTTCAGCTCGACCAGCAGGGTCAGCAACCGCAGCGACATCTCCCAATCAAGGTTGCCTGTGGGTTCATCCGCAAGAACCACATCGGGGCCGATGATGATGGCGCGGGCGAGGGCGGCGCGTTGCCGCTCGCCCCCAGACAAGGATGGCGGCAGCGCATCCGAGACGTGCCCCAAGCCAACCCAGCCCAACAGATCACTGAGATCCTGCGGCACCGAGGCTTTGCCCGCCACCGTCAGCGGTAAGGCCACGTTGGCGGCCAGCGGCAGATGGTCGAGAAACTGGCAGTCCTGTTGCACCATGCCGATGCGGCGGCGGGTGAGGGCGATATCATCGCGACTTAGGGATCGCACCTCGCGGTCAAACAGAGTGATGCGGCCCGCGCTGGGCAGCAGCTCGCCATAGCACAACTTCAGAAATGTGGATTTGCCAGCCCCCGACGGCCCGGTCAGAAAATGGAACGATCCCGGCGACAAGCGCAGCGAAATCTCGGACAGCAATTCGCCCCCGCCGTAGCTGTAGGCCACATTGTCGAAGGCAATCACCGGGTTTCATCCTGTTTGGGGCGTATTGCGTTGCACCATTGCCCAAGGTGGCAACGGATTCAATCGCTTCGGCCCAAGTTTTGCCACAAAGGCTTCCAGAATGTTTCCTTCATTGCTACAAGTTAACAGCCTGCAACTCAGAAATGACCCCGGACCCCAACAATGCGTCTAGTTTGCCCAAATTGCGATGCGGAATATGAGGTTGATGCGGCTGCGATCCCCGACGGGGGGCGCGATGTACAATGTTCCAACTGTGGCCATGCGTGGTTTCAACTCTCCCCCGAGGTAGAGGCGGAACTGGCGGCAGAGGAGGCGCTGTTTGATGCCCCCCCCCCGATTGTGGCGCCGATTGCCGCGCCGATGCAAAGCCTCGCGGGTTCGGCTGCAGCCGATGTGGCCGCGCAGGAGCGTCCCGATGGTGATGATCCAGAGCTTGAACCGCCATTGACCGAAGCCGCGCCGATGAGCGAGCCAGCTCCGCCCGTGCCCGAACCCGCCCTGCGCAGCATTGATGAAAGCGTGCTTGCGGTGTTACGCGAAGAAGCCGAACGCGAGGTTGAGGCCCGCAAGGTGGAAACCCCGGTGGTGGAAACGCAGACCGAACTGGGGCTTGAGGCTCCGGCGGCGGGTCTAGGCGCTGTCGCCCGCCGTTTGGCGCGGATGAAGGGCGAACCGGAGGCAGTGGTAAAGCCGCAAACCCGGCGTGAAATGCTGCCTGAGATTGAGGAGATCAACTCCACCCTGCGCGCCAGCAGTGAAAAGCGTTCGGGCCAATCGGCGATTGCCGAGACTTTGGACGAGGATGGCGCGAAGAAATCCAGCTTCCGATCCGGGTTCACGTTGATGCTGGTTTTGGGCGTCGCGCTGTTGACCGCCTATGTGATGGCCCCGAAACTGGCGCAACAATTTCCGGCGGCGGCGGGAGCGTTGCAGGCCTATGTCGCGGCGGTGGATGCGGGGCGGCTGTGGCTGGATGGGATGCTGAAATCTGCCATCAGCTTTTTGAAAGGTCTTACGGGCGGCAAGGCTTAACTGCCGGCGCTTTCACCTGAAACATCCCAATCGGCAAGCGCGTCACGAAGCCTTGCGAATCCGAACGCGCCGCCCTATATCGGCGTTGAGAGGTTGGCGCGGGTAAGCGCCTCGCCAACCCGGTCAGGTCCGGAAGGAAGCAGCCGTAACGAGCCCCGCTTGGGTCGTTGTCAGCCTCTCACCTTATCCCTTTATGTTGGGCGTTTGCCTGCGATGGTTGCAAGGCTGCCGCGCCTTTGATCGCAGCGGGATGTCAGGCTTGCGCCGCCTTGATCAGATCAGCCGCCTTTTCCCCGATCATAATACACACCGCGTTCGGATTGCCGGAAATCAGCTGCGGCATGATCGAGGCATCGGCGACCCGCAAGCCAGTGATGCCATGCACGCGCAACTGCGGATCGACCACGGCCATCTCATCGCTGCCCGCCCGGCAAGTGCCCGCCGGATGCAGCGCTGCATGGGCTTCGGTCTGGCAAAAGCGCCGGAACGCATCGCGGCTGACCGTGGGGCCGGGCGTGTGGCGTTGGGCGATATAGCGGCGCATTTCGGGCTGATCCATCACCTCCATCGCGAATAGACCACCCTCGGTGACAGCGTCCAGATCATAGGGGTCGCTGAAATAATTCGGGCGGATTCTGGGGGAAACCGTAGGGTCCGCGCTTTGCAACGTCACCTCACCGCGCGAACGTGGCCGGATTTGCCCCAGATTGACCGTGCAGCCATTGCCACCGGGAACGGCATCAACGCCTTCCTCGATGCCCGCCCCGACCACCATGAAAAACTGCACATCCGGCAGCGCCTCGGCCCGGTTGCCCCACCAGAACGCGCCGCCCTCGATCAGGTTTGACGCCGCAGGGCCGCTGCGAAACAGCGCATAATCCAAACCGGCCATCGCCTTCCAATGCAGTTTTTTGTATTTATCATAGCTGTGCGGGCCATTCAGTTGATAGATCAACGAGATTTCAACATGATCTTGCAGATTTTGCCCAACACCGGGCAGGTCGGCAATGGTTTTGATGCCATGCTTTTGCAAATGCGCGGCGGGGCCAATACCCGACAGCATAAGGATTTTTGGCGAAGCGATGGCTCCAGCAGACAGAATAACTTCCTTACGGGCGCGTAATGTGGTCAAGCGCCCCTTGCGGATATATTCCACGCCAACCGCAGTGTCGTTTTCGATCAGAATACGCGTCACGCGCGCGCCTGTTTGCACATGCAGATTCTTACGTGATTTGGCGGGATGAATATAAGCCGTCGCGGCAGAGCTGCGTCGGGCATTGCGGGCCGTGATTTGATAAAGTCCGCAGCCTGTCTGATCACCCGAATTGAAGTCAGGGTTTAGCGGTAATCCGGCTTGTTGGCAGGCCAAAAGCCAAGCGCGGGTCAAGGGGTGGATATGCGCGTTATCCGAAACCCCCAGCGGGCCGCCTGTGGCATGAGCATCATTGCTAAAGCGATTGTTATCTTCGGCTTTGCGGAAATACGGCAACACATCCTGATAGCTCCAGCCGGTCGCGCCAAGATCTTGCCATGCCTGATAATCCGCCGGATTGCCGCGAATATAGATCATCGCATTGACCGAACTGCCACCGCCTAAAACCGAGGCCTGCACCATTGTCGGCTGGGCATGATTACTTTGGCCCGGAGTCGGTTCCCATGCCATGCGTTTTAACAGAGAACCTTGCGCGGTTTTATAATAGGCGCCGGGGATATGGATATAGGGGCTGCGATCACGCGGGCCTTCTTCCAACAGAGTCACGCTGCAGTCTGGGTTCTCGGACAACCGCGCCGCCACAACGCAGCCGGTCGATCCGCCACCTATGACAATATAATCAACGCTTTCCATGCTGCCTCCCGCATTATGATTGACCATCGACAGACGGCACGCGCGATCAGGATAGGGCTTGGCTGTCACCCGCAGCAACTGCGCAATGATGAAAAATCTGACGCAATCTGACGCAGTTTGATAAATTTTATGCGCCATAGTGCATAAGCTATTTTAAGACTCAGATTTATCCGGCATAGTTCACAGATGCTCTGTCCGTGAACCAAATTAAGGAATGAAAAATGTCACAGCAACAGCTGATCTATCACGGCCTTGTCTCGCGACACTCAACGCTTTCGATGGACCTGGCGATTATGAAGGCTGTGGGGTTTGACGGATTAGAGATTTCCGCCGCGAAAATGCGCAATGTATTGGATGCCGGGTTTTCTGAGGCGGAATTAGCCGCGCGATTGCAAGGTGTTGATATTCCGGGGATCGGGTTTTTGCTGGATATTGAGAGGCAAGGCACTTCCGAAGCGCAGTTGATACAGGATGCGCGTGATATCTTTCATCTGGCGAAAATAGCCGGGGCGAAAGGAGTTCAGGTTCTAACTGGCCCGGTGCAGGTGGAAGCGGTTCAAAAGCACGCCGCCGGATTAAGCAGTGATCTTTATAAGGGCGTGTTGGGGCTTCCTCGGCCTGAACAAATGGCGATCACGGCAAAGAATCTGACGCGTTTGGCGGATTTGGCAGAGGAATATGGGCTTCTGCTGTATCTGGAGGCGCTCGCCTGGGCACCACTGAACACTCTGGCGGATCAGGTCGAATTGATCCATCGCGCAGGTCGCAACAATATCCGTATGGTGATTGATTATTGGCACTGCTATGCGTCCGGCGATACGCCCGACATCGTTGCAAAATTGGATAAAGACCTGATCTACGGCGTTCATATCTGTGATTCATTGACGTTCAGCGGCGGTATCCCTGATGAAGCCGTTTTGCGCAATGTCTCCACCGGGGCGGGCGTGTTGAACCTGAAGGATTGGACCGATGCCGTCAAAGCCACAGGCTACGTCGGCTGGTGGAGTTGCGAGTTGTTTTGCAAGCGCGATCAACAGGATGACAGTTTCGCCGTCGCCCGCGCGCTGCACGATCTGATGTCAGATCTGGTGCTGTAGCGCGAGCGCGCAGCCTCAGCCCTTTGGATGCAACTCGATGGCCAGCCAGATGCTGTCGGTATCGGCGTAATAGCGGTGCCACGGATAGCTCCATTCATTCGGCCCGCCGACACGGCAGAACGGATCATGCGTATAGCCGATCGGCATCACCACATCTTCGTATAGCGCCTTCGCGTCTCGGGTTTTGAACTTCTGCATCCGGCCAAGGCCATGAATTTGCGTGTGAACCTCCAAGAACGGATGCTCGTTGTGGATGAAACAATCGGTATCGCCGGGCGACCACCACAGGTTTAGCTTCAGGTCGAACTCTTGCGGCGCCTGCGGGGTGTTGCGTTCATTGGTGAACACATAGGGGTCAGTCACAACGCTGCCGATATGGTCTTGCGATGAGATATAAAGCGGCGTGTCGCGCGGGAAACTTTTGATCCGGTTGCCCAGCCAATCCCACCCCCGCAGGCCGACGCCGCCCAGATTGGTGGCCTGACGCACCTTGATCACCGCTGCACGCTCGGCGGATTTGATCACGCCACCGATCAGCCAGGTGGATTTCCACGCGGGCACGATGGCCGGATGATCACTGCCCGTCAGCATCGGCGTCGGGCCAAGGTTGACCACAACGCCGTCTTCCACCGGGTAATCGACAACATTTTCCACCAGTTCGGCATGGATGAACGCATCGGCAAAGTTCAGATCGCGGGTTTGGTTCTGCATGGGGGCCTCGGCTGCGGCTAGGGGACGGTTGCCTAAACTGACCACGGAAGCCCTGCGCAAACCATTGCGCAAGCCGCGCAAATCTGGCGCAACCTGACGCAGTTGGCCTTAGGTCGGCTTGATCATGTCCAGACCGTCACCCAGATAATCCAAAGCCTCGCGTGGGATGCTGGGGTCGTTGGCGTCCAAAGTGGTGAGCGCGGTCAGTTCCTGCCGGGTCAGCAAGCCGGGGCGGCGGTAGTGCAGCACGGCGCGCGTTGCATAGGGCTGGCGGAACATCGTCGCCGCGATACCGCTGGTGATGCCAAACAGAAAGCGTTTCGAGTTGCGCTGCACGCCAGAAAAGATGCCGAAGGTCATCTCATTATTCTGCACAGATTCAAAATCAATGGTGAAGGCGCGGCCTTCGATCGGGAAGAAAAAGCCGTGGTATTTGAAGATATATTCGGTCTTTTTCGGATCGTCGTAGCTGGGGAATCTTTCGACATAATAATGGCTTAGGAAGTCACCATTGCGAAACACGCAAAATGCTGATTTCAGCACCTTGCGGGTGTAGATCGATGAATATTGATAGCGATCATAGACGCCGACGAAGTCATTTTCGGCGATTTTCGACGCCACCGTTACCGAATCCAGAAACTGAATCACCTGTGGCACTTGCCGCAGCTTATCCAGCGCGTTGAAAAAATTGCCCTCCACCAGCGGGCGGAAGCGGTCATGTTCGGCGAACATAATTTCCGGCCCCAGCCCGAAGAAATTCGCGATCAGCCGGGCGTTGGCAGGTGAGGGCAAATGCCGCCCCGACAGGTATTTGTTGAATTGCTGACGGTTGACGTTGATCTTGCGGCACACGAGCGAGATTGAGCCGTGCCTTTCGCAGACAAAGCGCAGGTTGGCGGCGAAATTCGCGGCCTTGGTGTTGGTCTGATCATCGCTGGTCGCTGTGGGCATCATGCAGGCCTTCGCAAAAGGTGCGTCACATTGCGTCAGTAATATGACGCCTGCGCAGTTGCAAGAAACTTACAAAAAACCGAGCCTTTGGGGAAGAAATTAACGATGGCCATGCGGCTTTCGTTCAGATCGCAAGATTTCAGGAGAGTATGATGAAGCTGACGGGTGGGCAGATTGTAGCACGGGCGCTGAAAGAATACGGCGTCGAATATGTGGCGGGCGTGCCGGGGCATGGCATCTGGTCGCAGTTTGATGCGTTTCTGGAAGAAGGCTCGCAACTGCCGTTTATTCAGGTGATGCACGAGCAATCGGCGGTGCATATGGCGGATGGCTATTTCCGCGCCTCTGGCCGCCCGATGGCCTGTTCGACCTCGATCGGACCGGGGGCGACCAATACCATTATTGGACTGGCGACGGCTTATGCGGATAGCATCCCGCTGTTCTATGTTTCGGGCGGGCCTGCGACCCATATGAAGGGTCATGGCGTGATGCAAGAGATTGAACGTCAGAACGAAAACGCCTTTCCGCGCATCACCGAGCAGGTCACCAAACGCGCTTATAAGGCGGGTCGGGTCGATGAATTGCCGTTCATCATGCACCGCGCCTTCAACACCATGATGACCGGGCGGCAAGGCCCGGTGCATGTCGAAGTGCCGATGGATATTCAGGTCGAGGCCGCTGATGTGGTGATCCATCCGCTGGATCTGCGGATGGCGCGCGGCGTGGCTTATCCCGATCCGAAGGCGGTCGAACGCGCGGTGGCTTTGCTGCTGTCGGCTGAGCGTCCGGTGATCGTCGCCGGGGGTGGGGCTATTTCGGCGGGCGCGTCCGACGAATTGACGCGTCTGGCCGAGAAAATCGGCGCTGCGGTGTCGATCACTTGGAACGGCAAGGGCGCTATTTCGGAAGACCATGCGTTGTTTATTGGTGCGGTGGGTCAGACCGGCACCACTTGCGGCAACTCGATCACCGCCAGCGCTGATGTGGTGATGTCGGTCGGCTGTCGGTTTACCGATTGGTCCGCGTCGAGCTATGCCAAGGGGGTGAGTTTCTCGATCCCACCGGGCAAGCTGATCCATATCGACCTGGATCACCATGAGATCGGCAAGAACTACCCGACCGAGGTTGGCATTGTCGCGGATGCGAAGGCGACGTTGGAAGCGATGCTCTCGCTGATTTCCGATGCACAGGCGCAAAAGGCTTTGTCGCGGCGTGAGAAATTCTTGGGCGACGTGATGAAGGCGAAAGCCGACTGGGAGGCGTTGTTGGCCCCCCGCCGTGACAGCCGCGAAACCCCGTTCACCTCGCAGCGGCCGTTGGGGGCTTTGCGCAAGGTGATGGATCGTGACGGGATTGTGGTGGTGGGGTCTGGCAACACCCAAGGCGCGGTGAAACAGACTTTCCCGGTTTATAGCCCGCGCACCCATATCACCTCGGGGTCGTTCTCGCCGATGGGCTGGGCGGTTCCGGCGGCGATGGGGGCGAAGCTTGCGATGCCCGACCGTCAGGTGGTCTGCATCACTGGCGACGGCGATTTTATGATGAGTCTGCCAGAACTTGGCACCGCCGTGATGAACAATATCCCCGTGGTGTTCATGGTGCAAAACAACTGCGGCTATATGTCGATCCGTGGCGGGCAGCGCAAATTCATGGGGCGGCATGTGGCCTCGGAGTTCAACTATCACCAAGGCAATGGCGAGCCTTACACCGCCAATATATCGGAAGTGGCGAAGAACTTTGGCGTGCAAAGCTGGAAGGTCACTTCGGATGATCAGCTGGAATCTTCGCTGAAAGCAGCGCTCGATTGCGGCGGGCCTGCGCTGGTCGAGATCATGACCTCGCGCGATGCCGCTGGGCCGTTTGCAACCGGCTGGTGGGATTTCCCCTCGCCCGCTTATTACGAAAAAGAACAGGCCGACTATGCCGCCAAGCGCGCGCTTGAACAGCATATGTAAGCCCTAGGCGGCGCGGAGCCTCCCCCCGCGCCGCCCACTTCCCCCCAATAACACAGTCCCGGTGCGCCCATTTGGGCAACCGTTTTGGATAGGTTTACCCATGATCAGGCATATTAAATCCGCCAAACCCAGCGCAGTTGCGACAGAAAGCACTGTCACCGCAGCCGTTGAAAAACTGCTGGCCGAGGTCGCAAATGGCGGCGATGCGGCGGTGCGCAAGTTAAGCCAGCAGTTCGACGGGCTGGACCGCGACAGCTACCGTCTAAGCGATGCCGAGATTGCCGCTTGTCTGAACGGGCTGACCCGGCAAGAGCGGATTGATCTGGATTTCGCGCAAGATCAGGTGCGCAACTTTGCCGTGGCCCAACGCGCGACCATGCTTGATCTAGAGGTTGAAACCCTGCCAGGTGTGGTGCTGGGGCATCGCAACATTCCGATTGATAACGTCGGTTGCTATGTGCCGGGTGGCGCCTATCCGCTGCTGGCTTCGGCGCATATGACGGTACTGACCGCCAAGGTGGCGGGCTGCAAACGGGTGATCACCTGCGCGCCGCCGTTCAAAGGCCAGATCGCGCAAAAGATCGTCGCGGCGCAGCACTTGGCGGGCGCGGATGAGATTTACTGCATCGGCGGCGTGCAAGCGATTGCAGCGATGGCCTACGGCACCGAAACCATCCGCGCTGTGGATATGCTGGCGGGGCCGGGGAATGCCTATGTGGCGGAAGCCAAGCGGCTGTTGTTTGGCCGCGTCGGGATTGACCTGTTTGCGGGGCCGACCGAGACCTTGCTGATCGCCGATGATACGGTTGACGGTGAGATTTGCGCGACAGACCTGCTGGGCCAAGCCGAACACGGCGCAAACTCGCCCGCCATTCTGATCACCAATTCCGAAAAGCTGGCGCGGGATACTTTGCGTGAGATTGAGCGGATTTTGACGATCCTGCCAACCGCTGCCGTGGCAGGCAAAGCGTGGGAGGATTTCGGCGAAATTATCCTCTGCGATACTTTGGATGAGATGGTCGCCGAGGCCGACCGCATCGCGTCCGAACATGTGCAGGTGATGACCGAAGACCCGGATTATTTCCTGAACCACATGACCAATTACGGCGCGTTGTTCCTGGGCGCGCGCACCAATGTCAGCTTTGGCGACAAGGTGATTGGCACCAACCACACGCTACCGACCAAAACCGCCGCACGCTATACCGGCGGACTGTGGGTCGGTAAGTTCCTGAAAACCTGCACCTATCAGCGCGTCCTGACCGATGAGGCCTCGGCCCTGATCGGGCAATACGCCTCACGCCTGTGCCATATGGAAGGTTTTGTCGGCCATGCCGAACAGGCCAACATCCGGGTGCGGCGTTACGGCCAAAAGAACGTCGGCTACGCGATGCCCGCCGATCCGAACTGACCCCATACCACCCGGTAATGCAAAAATGCGACCGGGCCTTCCCCCATCAACAGAGAGGATAACCCCATGACCACCCTGAACAAACTTCTGCTCGCCACCGCGCTGATGCTGCCTTTGGCAAGCCAAGCCACCGCGCAAATCAAGATCGAAGGCCTGCATGTCTGGACCTCCGAAGGCGAGGTGAAGGCGTTGAAAGTCATCACCGACAAGCTCGCCACGATGGGCTTTGAATGGCAGGACAGCGCGGTTGGCGGGGCCAATGGTGCCAATGCCCAGCAAGCTCTGCGCACCCGTGTGGCGGCTGGAAATCCGCCCGCGATCATGCAGTTTCTGGGCTATGAGGGGCTGGGCTGGGCAGGCGAGGGCGCATTGCGCTCGCTCAACGACCTTTACGCCAAGAACGGCTGGGAGGCGGCGCTGCCCCCGGTGATGCTGCAATTCGTCAAGCATGATGATGAATTTTTCGCGACGCCGATCAACATGCACCGCCAGAACTGGGTTTGGGCCAACAAAGCCGTGTTCGACAAAGCCGGGATCACGCCGCCCACCAGCTGGGAAGAGCTGATCGCCAGCGGTGAAAAGCTGAAAGCCATCGGTGTCGTTCCCATCGCGATGAGCGATGAGGCTTGGCAGATCGAGGAAATTTTTGAAGCCATGGTCGCCGATGTGAACGGCCCGGATTTCTACAAGAAAGCCATCATTGATCTGGATGAAACAGCACTTGCCAGCCCCGAAATGGTCAAGGTGTTCGATCTTCTGGGCCAAGTGCGCGGCCTGCATGACGCGGGTTTCACCGGGCGCGATTGGGCCGCTGCAACGAATATGGTCGCCAACGGTCAGGCCGGGATGCAGATCATGGGCGATTGGGCTAAGGGCGAATTTCTGGCCAAGGGCATGAAGCCCGGCGTCGATTTCCTGTGCTTCCCGACCCCGACCGCCACGCCGAACTATAAATTCCTTATGGACGCTTTCGGCGGCTTCAAAATTGAGGATGCCGATGTCAACAAAGGCCAGGACGCGGTGGCCGAGGCGATCATGGACCCCGAAGTGCAAATCGCTTTCAACATGATCAAAGGCTCGATCCCGGCGCGGATTGATGTCTCGATGGACGGCTTTGACGATTGCGCCAAGCGCAGCTTTGCCGACCGCGCCGAGGCGATTGCCAACAATGCGATGTGGGGCTCTGTCACCGATGGCTTCGCGGTGGAACCCCGGTTCTCCGGCGTGTTCGGCGACGTGGTTGGCAAGTTCTTTGTCACCGACATGAGCTCGGCCGATGCCGTGCAGGCCTTGGTGGACGGTATCAATAACGCCCGCTGACCGCACGCCTGCCGGGGCCCATCGCCCCGGCAGTCCCTTTGGCCCGCATCCCCGGAGACATCGAATGCCCAGACCCATCCCCCTATCCGAGCGGTTCGCAAACTGGCTGCCAAGGCTGGTGTTGACCCCCAGCCTGCTGATCGTGCTTGTCGCGGTCTATCTGTTCATCGCCTGGACGGGATGGATTTCGCTGTCATCCTCCAAGATCGTGCCGAAGTATGATTTCGTCGGGCTCGAGCAATACTTCCGCCTGTGGTCGACCCCGCGCTGGCACACGGCGGTCGCTAATTTGTTCATCTTTTCAACGCTGTTTCTGGGCGTGACCACGGGCCTTGGCTTGCTGATGGCGATCCTGCTGGATCAGAAAATCCGCGCCGAAGGGGCATTGCGCACGATTTTCCTGTATCCAATGGCGCTTTCTTTCATCGTCACTGGCACCGCATGGAAGTGGATTTTGAACCCCGCTTTGGGGGTGCAAAAGATGGTCAATGACATGGGCTGGACCAGTTTCGTGTTCGACTGGATCGCGCAACCGACTTTTGCGATCTATTGCGTGGTGATCGCCGCCGTCTGGCAATCCACCGGCTTTGCGATGGCGATCTTTCTGGCGGGGCTACGCGGCATCGACAATTCGGTGATCAAAGCGGCGCAGATCGAAGGCGCTGGGCTGCCGCGCATTTACCGCTCCATCATCGTGCCAATGCTGCGCCCGGCGTTCCTGAGTGTGATCGTGTTGCTCAGCTATGTGGCGATCAAAAGCTTTGATCTGATCTTGGCGCTGACGGGCACCGGACCGGGCTCGGCGACCGAGATGCCCTCAACCTTCATGTATTCCGCCACCTTCCGGCGCGATCAGATGGGGGTGGGCGCGGCGAGTGCGATGATGATGCTGATGACCGTCGCGGCGATCATCGTGCCCTACCTGTATTCCGAGCTGAAGGAGAACCGCGATGGCCACTAATGCCACATCCTTGCGCCGCCAACGCCTGATTGGCCGCACGGTGATCTACGGCGCCTTGCTGTTCATGGCCGCGTTTTACCTGATGCCATTGTGGGTGATGATCATCACTTCGATCAAACCCTTGGATGAAATTTATGCAGGCTCTTTCATCGGTCTGCCAAAGCACATCACCTTTGAAGCTTGGCGCAGTGCCTGGTCCGAGGCCTGTAACGGCACCGCCTGCATGGGGTTAAAGCCGTATTTCGTAAACTCGATCCTGCTGACCATCCCCGCCGTTCTACTGTCGACCAGCATCGGCGCGATCAATGGCTATGTGATCACCAAATGGCGCTTTCCCGGATCGAACGTGATCTTCGGGCTGCTGCTGTTCGGCTGCTTTCTGCCTTTCCAAGCAGTGATCTTGCCGATGGCGCAAACCTTGGGTTTCCTTGGCCTTGCAGGCACTTTGCCCGGCCTGATCCTTGTGCATACCGTCTACGGTATCGCCTTTACCACGTTGTTTTTCCGCAACTACTTCATCGGTATCCCGGATGAATTGGTGAAGGCTGCCCAGATCGACGGCGCGGGGTTTATCAGGATTTTCGTGTCGATCATGCTGCCCACGGCGCTGCCGATCATCGTGGTGTCCTGCATCTGGCAGTTCACCCAGATCTGGAACGATTTCCTGTTTGGCGCGTCTTTCACTGCAGGCGAAAATGCCCCGATCACCGTGGCGCTGAACAACATCGTCAACGTCTCGATGGGGCGCAAACAATATAATGTCGATATGGCCGCCGCCATGATCGCCGCCCTTCCCACTCTCATCGTTTATGTCGTCGCTGGCCGCTATTTTGTGCGCGGGCTGACGGCTGGCGCAGTAAAAGGCTGACCCAGATGGCAACTTTGGAAATTGATCGCGTGCGCAAAACCTATGGCTCGATGGAGGTGCTGAAAGAGGTCAGCATTTCGATTGGAGACGGGGATTTTCTGGTGCTGTTGGGGCCATCGGGCTGCGGCAAATCCACCCTTTTGAACATGATCGCGGGGTTGGAAAGCATCACATCCGGCGAGGTACGGATTGCGGGCGACGTGGTGAATGATCTGCCGCCGAAAGACCGCGACATCGCGATGGTGTTCCAATCCTACGCTTTGTATCCGACGATGACGGTGCGGCAAAACATTGAATTCGGCATGAAAATTCGCGGTATCGCGCCAGAGGCCCGCGCCAAAGCCACTCAAGCCGCCGCCGAGATGCTGCAAATGGGCCATCTGCTGGATCGCCGCCCCAGCCAGCTTTCCGGTGGTCAACGCCAGCGGGTTGCGATGGGCCGCGCCGTGGTGCGCGAGCCGAAACTGTTCCTGTTTGACGAGCCTTTGTCGAACCTTGACGCCAAGCTGCGCGTCGATATGCGCACCGAAATCAAGCGCTTGCACCAGCGGCTGGGCACCACAATCGTCTATGTGACGCATGACCAGATCGAGGCGATGACGCTGGCCACCCGCATCGCGGTGATGAAGGATGGCAATGTCCAGCAGTTCGGGCCGCCGCAAGAGGTCTACGACCGCCCCGCCAACACCTATGTCGCGCGGTTTGTCGGCTCACCTGCGATGAATATCATTCCGGGGCGGTTGGTCCGGACGGGGCAGGAGGCTGCGGTAGAGTTTTCCGGCTCGAATGGGGTGGCGCGGATTGACGGCATCACCGTATCGGCGGAAACCGCGCAAGCCTACGATGGCAAAGCCGTGCTGGTCGGCATCCGGCCAGAGCATTTCTCGCTGGAGAAACACGCCGGGCCGGGCCTGCCCGTGCAGATCGACGTGGTCGAACCCACCGGGGCCGACACTTTGGCGGTGTTCCAACTGGGCGGGGTCGAGGTGATCTCGCGGCTGGAACCTTTCGCTGTATCATCAGGCGAAGCCGTGACGCTGGCGGTCAAGACCGACAAGGTGGTGCTGTTTGATGCCACCTCTGAAACCCGGTTGGGCTGAGGCACTGATGGACGCGGACGTTATCATCATCGGTTCTGGCATCGGCGGGGCGACTTTGGCCTCGGCTTTGGCCGCTTCTGGTTTGCAGATTGTGATCGTGGAAAAGGGCGAGCGGTTGTTGCCCTCACCGCAGGCGCGCGACGATGTGGCGATCTTCCAGCGCGGCCATTTCGCGCCGAAGGAACAGTGGCTCGGTTCCGACGGCACGCCGTTTGTGGCGGGGAATTACTATGTCGTCGGCGGCAATTCCAAATTCTTTGGCGCCGTGATGTATCGCTACCGTGAGGCCGATTTCCACCCCCGACCGCATATGGGCGGCACCGCTCCGGGTTGGCCGCTGACCTACGCTGATCTCGCCCCATGGTATGACAAGGCCGAGGCTTTGTTCCGGGTGCGCGGCACTGCGGGCGAAGACCCGACCGAACCACCCCACGCCTCGCCCTACAGCTATCCGCCCGTCCCCGATGAACCCGTGATGCGTAAGGTCCGCACCCGTTTGCAAACCGCAGGCGCGCATCCGTCCTCTTTGCCGCTTGCCATCGACATCGACGCATGGCTGGCCGAGGGTCAAACCGGCTGGGACGCCTTCCCCAATACCGGCAAAGGCAAGATCGACGCCGAATCCGGGCCACTGACCGATGCGCTAAAGCATCCCAACGTCACGCTGATGACCGGGGCGGAAGTTTTGCGGCTGGAAACCGATGCCAACGGCGGCCAAATCACAGCGGCGGTGATCCGCCATCAGGGCCGCGAAACCCGGCTGACCGCGCGCGCCTTTGCCGTGGCGGCAGGCGCGATCCAGACCGCCGCTTTGTTGCTGCGTTCGGCCAATGCGGCGCATCCAAGCGGGCTGGCCAATGGCTCCGATCAAGTCGGGCGCAACTTTATGAACCATAACAGTTCCGCCATGCTGTGCTTTGATCCGCGCCTGCGCAACACTTCGGTCTATCAAAAAACCCTGAGTCTCAATGACTTCTACAACAGCGACCCAGACACCGGCCTGCCCTTGGGCAATGTGCAGGGTTTGGGGCGCATCACAGCCCCGATCCTGAAAGCCAACCTGCCGCTGCTGCCGATGCCGCTGGCCCGTCTGCTGGCGCGCTATGCTTTCGGGTGGTTTCTGCAAAGCGAGGATCTGCCGAACCCTGACAGCCGGGTGATGGTGCAAAACGGTCAGATCGTGATGCACTGGCAACGCTCGAACATGGCGTCACATCTGGCGCTGATTGCGCGCACCAAAGCGGTGATGAAGCGCGCGGGCTTTCCCGTTGTGCTGACCCACACCTTCGGGCGCAAAACCACATCGCATCAATGCGGCACCGCGCGCCTCGGCGTTGATCCCAGCCGTTCGGTGGTTAACTTGGAGTGCCAATCGCATCAGATCGCGAATTTGTGGATCACCGACGCCTCGGTTTTACCGACCTCGGCCGCAGTCAATCCGGCGTTGACCGTGGCGGCCTTGGCGCTGAAAGCCGCGCCTAAATTGTTGGCGCAACTTGGGTGAAAGCGATGGCATAGATTACGCGACGATCTCAATCAGATTGCCATCAGGATCGCGCAAAACCGCCTCATAATAGCCGTCACCCGTCTGCCGTGGCCCCGACACCAACCGCCCCTCGGCGCGCATCGCCTCTGCCAAGGCGTCCACCGCCGCAGGATCACCCAACGAAAACGCCAGATGTGCATAGCCCGTGCCCTCATCCCCCATGGCATCGCCGACCCAAGGCCCAGACATCACTTCCACCGAGGGGCCATCCTGAAACGTCAGAAAACGCGATGTATAACCGGGGCGATTGCGGCTTTGGTAAACCTCACCAATCTGCGCGCCCAGAACCCGCTGCCAGAACGCGCACAGCCGATCCAGGTCGCGCGTCCACATTGCCACATGCGCCATTTTCATCGCAAAACTCCCTGCTAAAACCATGTTTATGTCGGTTTGATAGCGTGGACGAGTAAATCCGGCAAGATATTTTGCACGTTTATACGTGATTATGCCAAATTCTGTTGACTCATCGCGATAAACCGCCCAAAACACGCCAAAATCAGCTGATAGCACCGGAGATTGCCATGCCCTTCACCCTGTCCGAAAACGCCCGCGCCGTCCTGTTGCCCGCATTCGATGGCACCGCCCTCAGCGACTCGACGCTGCGGTTTCTCGATCAAGGCGGCGTCTCTATTCTGATCGGCGAAAGCCGCGCCGAATATGTCGCGCGCCGGATGAATGATGCGCGCCGCAGCACCGAGACTACGGAAACCTTCCAGCGCATCACGTCCGAGGCGCGCAAACGTTCTGGCCTGTTGCTGACGGCGGTGGATCAAGAAATGGGCGGCATTTGTCGGTTGCACGATTTGGTGCCACAGTTTCCGTCCCATGCTGACCTCGCCGCCACCAGCCCAGAGGTGATTGAGGCGCTGACCAAAACCATCGCAAGTGATGCGGCGGCGATGGGGGTGAATGTGTTCCTGTCGCCGGTTTTGGATGTGGTCACGGGGGCGAATGCTTGGCTTCATGGCCGTACTTGGTCCACCGATCCCGCGATCATCGCCAGCCTCTCCGCCGCCTATATTCGTGGCGCGCAACGGGGTGGGGTAGCTGCAACAGGCAAGCATTTTCCGGGCTTTAGTATGACAACTGCTGACCCTGCGATAGATGCCGCAGCGCTGTGCCTGACGGATGCCGCCGACATAGAAGCAGGCCTGCTCCCCTTCCGCGCGGCGATTGCGGCGGGGGTTGAGATGATCATGGTCGGGCCCGCCATCGTCGCCGCACTGGATGATCAGAAAGCGGCGTTGCGTTCCGTCAAAGTGGTGCAAAAACTGAAGCGCGAACTGGGTTTCACTGGCATCGTGATGGCCGATGACCTTGACAGCCAAGCCACCATGCGCGGCGACACCGTGGCGCAAGTGGCGATTGACGCGCTGAACGCGGGCTGTGATTTCCTGCTGCTCGCCGATATCGGCAGCCAGTTGCAGGATGTCTCAGTCGCGATCATCTCTGCTGCCAATGCTGGCCATATCTCGGCAGAGGCGTTGAGCCTTTCGGCAGACAAGGTGCGCGCCTTGGCCGCAAAATACGCCACTGGCACCGCCTGAACCGCCCGTACCCAAAACCGCATCGGCATTGAGGCCGATGCCTTGCCAGCCGAAATCCCTTGATCTTTCGCAGCCCTTAGCGCCAAATGATCAAATCCGCCATATCATGCAGGACCGTGCAAATATGTTGAGCCAACAGCGTCTGGATGCGATCAGAACCCAGCTTTTGCGCGATGGAAAGGTCATTTCCTCTGATCTCGCTGTGGAGTTCGGCACTTCAGAAGACACCATTCGCCGTGATTTGCGTGATCTTGCAAGATCTGGCTTTTGTCGCCGGGTCTATGGTGGCGCATTGATTGAAACCCCCAAACCAGCGCCGATTTCAGCCCGCCTGCAAGCGGATACCATGGCCAAACACAGCCTTGCCGCCGCTGCCGCAGCACTTGTGCAACCCGGACAAACCCTGTTTATCGACGCAGGCTCCACCAATACCGCCATCGCTGCTGCCCTGTCGCGGCAGATTGATCTGACGATCCTGACCAACGCCCCCACCGTCGCCATCGCTTTGTCAGACCACCCCCGTGCGCGGGTTGTGTTGCTGGGCGGCGTGCTGGATCTGAACATCGGCGCGGCTTTGGGCGGGGCGACGCTGCACGCGATCCGCCAGATCAACGCCGATCTGTTGTTCCTTGGCTCTTGTGGTGTCGATGCCGCGCATGGGATTTCAGCCTTCGACCCTGCCGAAGCCGAGGTGAAGCGCGCCATGGTCGATCAAAGCGCGCAAGTTATTGTCGCCGCCACGCTGGATAAGTTGGGCACCGCAGCCCCGTTCAAAGTCGCTGAGGCTACCGCGATCACGCATCTTATTCTGCCCGCCGAGGCCGATCTGACGCAGATCGCACGCTTTCGCATGCAGGGGATTGAGGTGCATCTGCCCGCAGACCCCGATCGAACCCACCCAACGCACACCTTATAGTAAAGCCGCAAAATGTCCCTGATCGACCCCCGCCACCGCCTGCTGTTCTTTGCCCTTTTCGGCATTTTCACCATCTTTGGCACCTTTGTGACCATCTTTGGCGCGACCTTGCCGAAAATCCTCGCAGGCTTTGGCTGGAGTTATTTTACCGCTGGTTTGGTGCTGGGCGCGGGCTCGATTGCCTATTTCACCGCCACCTTTCTGGCGGGTGCTCTGGTCAAGCACTACGGCGCGAAACTGGCGATCCTGCTTGGCCTTGGCTTGGCCGCATTGGGGATGCTGTTTTTCGCGGCAACGCCTGACCCGCTGACCAATATGCTGCTGTGCGCGCTGATAGGTGTGGGTCAGGGCTGTCTTGAGGTCGGGGCAAATTGGGCGACTTTGCGCATCGACACCGAAGGCAAAGGTCGCCCGATGAGCCTGATGCACAGCGCTTTTGCCTTTGGCGCGATCTTGGGGCCAATCGCCGTTGGCCTGTTGCTGCAAGCTGGCTTGGAGTGGGTCACGGTGTATCGCGGCATCGCGGTGATCATTGCCGCCTTGGCGCTGTTGGCGGTGCCGCTGAACATGCAGCTTGGCCACACCGCCCCCAGCAAAGCCGCCGCGCCGCAACGCCTGCGCCGCAATCCGGCCTATTGGATTTCCTTTCTCGGGCTGTTCTGCTTTGTTGGGGTCGAGTTGGGGCTATCCGGCTGGATTGCCGAGTATTTCGTGCAGGTCTTTGCCTATCAGCCGAGCCAATCCGCCTTTCTGGTGTCGCTGTTTTGGGTCGGGATGTTGGCGGGCAGGCTGGGGGTGCCGCTGCTGTATCATGGCCCGCATCAGGCCGAGATGCTGATCGCTTTGTCGGGGCTGGCGACGTTGTCAACCGCAGGGCTTTGCCTGTTGGGGCTTATGGTTGCCAGTGGTTTGACGCAGGCCATCGGATTGGGATTGGTGTTTCTGGCGGGGCTTGGCTGCTCGATCTACTATCCTGCGGTGATATCGCTGCTGGGCAAGCGGTTTCCGCAGGCGCAAAGCCAAGCCATCGCCTTTGCCGCCACCGGGGGTGGCATCGGCGCGTTTGTGTTTCCATTCGTGATGTCGGCGCTGGCACAGGGCTGGGGCATCCGCTTCGGTTTTGCCGCCTATGTCATCGTCGCCATCGCCATGACGCTTGCCGCCATCGGATTGTGGATCACCGAACCGAAGCGCTAGAGCGCGCTGCGTTCATTCGAATTCACGCTGCACCCCGAACGCGTTTGCAAGAGCAATCGCTGCCTCGGGATGCAGCGCGAATGAGTGACTCTAATCGAACGCAACACGCTCTAGTCGGCGATCTCGATCCGCGCGCCGGTTGCGGCATCAAACACATGCAGGCGGGATTGCGGCAGGCTGAGGCTTAGCGCCTGCCCGTCCTTCGGGCATTCATAGCGATCCGCGATGCGCAGGGTGATCGGGCCAAGCGCGGTTTCGGTGAACACCAGATATTCATGGCCGAGGTTTTCGGTGACTTTCACCGTGGCTGGCAAAGTCAGCCCGGAGCCGCCAACTTCGATATGTTCGGGGCGGATACCGACGACGACTTTTGGCGGCAAGTGTTGGCCAGAGGCCACAGTTTGTCCGGCGATGCTCAGGCCCTCGGCGGTGGTTGCCACCTCAAACGTGTTCATCTTGGGCGAGCCGATGAAGCGCGCCACGAACAGGTTGGCGGGCTTGCGATAGATCGTGTCGGGGGTGTCGAATTGCATCAGATTGTGGCTGCCGTTGACGCCTATCGGGGCCAGCACGGCGATGCGGTCGCCCATCGTCATCGCCTCGACCTGATCGTGCGTCACATAGATCATCGTCGATTTCAGGCTTTTGTGCAGCTGCCGCAGTTCCAGCCGGATTGAGGCGCGGAACTCGGCATCCAGGTTCGACAGCGGCTCGTCAAACAGGAACACCTTCGGGTGGCGCACGATGGCGCGGGCCAAGGCCACCCGTTGCCGCTGCCCGCCTGACAGCTTGCCGGGGCGTTTGGCGAGGTGATCGGTCAGGCCAACCATGCGGGCCACGTCACCTACGGCGCTGTTGATCTTTGCCTGTGCGACCTTGCGGATTTTCATTCCGAAGGCGATGTTTTCGGCCACGGTCATGTTCGGATAAAGCGCGTAGTTCTGAAACACCATCGCCACATTGCGCGCGGCGGGATCGGCTTCGGACACCACTGCGCCGTCTATCAACACATCGCCTGCGGAGCGTTCTTCCAGCCCCGCGATCAGCCGCAAGATGGTGGATTTGCCGCAGCCTGACGGGCCGACAAGCACGGTGAACTCGCCATCGGCGATATCCATGTTCAGCGCCTTCACCACCTTGGCGGACCCATAAGAAATGTCGATGTTGCGCAGCGAAACTGTGGCCATTTGGGTTCTCCGAAGGGGGTTATTTGACGGAACCGAGGCTGAGCCCCTGCACGATGTGGCGTTGTGCCAGAATGGCGAACAGCGCCATCGGCAGGATCACGATGATCGAGGCGGCAGACATCGCCCCCCAGTCAATCGAGGCATAGCCGCGGAAGCCTGCGACCGCGAGGGTGACGGTTTGGGCATTGTTGAAGGTCAGGGCGAGCGCGATGGTCAGCTCGTTCCACATCTTGATCGCGTTCAGAATCGCGGTGGCGGCCAAGCCGGGGGCTGCGATGGGGACGTAGATTTTCCAGATGATCTGCCATGTGGTGGCCCCTTCAAGCCGTGCGGCCTCGGCGAGGCTTGCGGGCACATCGGCGAAAAACGCCCGCACCAACCAGATGGTGAAGGGCAGGGTGAAAATCTGGTAGATCACGGCAAGGCCGATCACCGTGTCGTAAAGCCCGATCTGCTGATACAGCACGTATACCGGGATCACGAACAGGAACTCGGGCAGCATGTAAGAGATTAACAGCCAAACGAGGATCGCCTTGCGCCCCGGCATCCGGCGCTGATTCAACATATAGGCCGCCGGGATGCCGATGGCGAAGGCAAGGACATTGCCCATAACGCAGACCATCACCGAGTTCAGGAACGCGCCGGAAAAGCCACTGGTCATCCATGCCTTTTCAAAATGCTCCCACACCGGGGTGAAGAGCCACACCGGCGGCATGGCAAAAGCATCGGCGCGGTCTTTCAGCGCGATCATTGCGATCCACAAGATCGGGAAGAACGACACCACGGCGGCGGTGATGGCCACGGTGTAGCGGCCAAGGTGCGAGAGGAATTTCGGTTTCATGACGCGTCCTTTTCATCGGTGTCCAGCCGCAGATAGGCCAGGCACAGCACCAGAATGATCAGCGAGAACACCACGGATATTGCCGCAGACTCGCCAAAGCGGTGAAATTTGAACGCGGTCTGATAGGCCAGCGTCTGCACAACTTCCGTGGCGCGCAACGGCCCGCCGCCAGTGGTGCCGAAGATGATGTCAAAGATCTTCAACGTATCGACGGTGCGGAAGATGATCACCGTGATCAGCACTGGCTTGAGCATCGGCAAAGTGATGTGGCGGAAGGTCTGCCACGCGGTGGCACCTTCCAACCGTGCCGCCTCAAAGGGCTCGGCAGGCAAGCCTTTCAGCGCCGAGGACAGGATGATGAAACTGAAAGCGGTCTGCCACCAAGTGTCGATCATGATGATCGAAGGCATCGCCCAAGGCACGGTGCCAAGCCATGCCGGGCCTTCGATGCCGATCAGCGACAGGAAATAGTTGACGACACCTTGGGTCGGGTCGAGCAGCACTTTCCACACCAAAGACACCGCGATACCTGACACCATCAAGGGCAGCAGCAGTAAGGTGCGGATCAGCCCCGCGCCACGGGTGATGCCGTTGATCGCAAGGGCAAGGCCAAGGCCCAGTAAGGTTTCGATCACCACAGCAGACACCGAAAACACCAAAGTGTTCAGAAATGCATCGCGATACTGCGCTTTGGTCAGCACGGTGATGAAGTTTTTCAACCCAACGAAGTTGCTGGTTTTACCCCAGTTCCAATCGGTGAACGACAGATAGACCGAGTAAAGCACCGGGTAGAAGGTGTTAAGCGCCAGCACTGTTAAGGCCGGAACCAGAAGCCAGTAGGGGCTGAAAGCCGTTCGTTGCATGAAACTGTCCCGACCAAAGCGAAAGGTTAGGGGCGGCGCGGGTGCGCCGCCCGATGTGCGCGCTTTACTGGAACGTGCCAGCCAGCTGATCCTGCAAGGCATTGGTCGCCTCTTGCGGATCAGCACCGCCCGCGATCTGCTGGATGGTGTCGACAATTTGCAGCACCACCTCGCTCCAGCCTTCACGGAACACCGACGTTGGGCGGGTGTGCTGCATCTGGGTCTGTACGGCGGCGACATATTCGGGGTTCAGCGCGGCTTTGTATCCTGCGTCATCCCATGATGACAGACGCGGCGCACCCCCGGTCAATTTGCCAAATTCATTGGTCATCGCCTTGCCTGTTGCCCATTGCAAGAACAGCCAAGCCGCATCCTTTTTCTGAGAATTCTTCGGGATAGAGATGCCCCAAGACCAATGGCCACTGTAGCCTACATCCCCAGCAGAAGGCGGCAGCGGCGCATAGCCAACCTTGCCCGCAACCTTCGAGGAATCGGGCGACTCAAAGCTTGGCCCGAACACCGAGGCATCGACGAAGAAGGCGGCATGGCCATCGGCAAAGAAGCGGCTGGCATCTTCCCAACCATAAGACATCACGCTGGGCGGACCAGCCTTCAACAGGCCCGCATAATACGACAGGCCCTTGGCGATTTTCGCGTCATTGAAGCGCGGCTTGGTCCAATCGCCATCAAACCACACATTTTCCGGCAGCTTGACCGCATCACCGCCCCAAGCATCAAACACGATGCCCGTCATGGTATCGACCAGTTCTGCCGACAATTTGCCGCGCATGGTGGCGCCAAAGTCTTTGCCTTCACCCGCCGCCGAAACCGTGGCGGCGGCAGTTATCAGATCGTCCATCGTGGCGGGAACCTTGCCGTCCAGATATTTGGCAACGAGGTCTTTGTTGTAAAACAGGATATAGGTCTCAAACGAAATCGGGATCGCATATAGCTGCGCCGCCCGATCGTCGACGGGGAAGCTTGCGCCAGCGCGGAAGCCTGCGGGGTAATCCTCTAGGTCATAGCCCGCATCGGTTTTGGCCGTGTCGGCCAGATAGGGCGAAAGTGGTTCAACCGCATCGGCGCTCCACTGCTCAAACAGTGCCGAATCCATCTGCACCATATAGGCATCGGCCACCGATTCGGTTGAACGCACCGCCAAATTCATCCGGTCACTGTACAGGTCTTCGGCAAACGCCGTGAGGGTGACCTTGATTCCTGTCTCGGCTTCAAACTCTGCGATATGGGCGCGCAAGCCGGTGGTCCAAGGGTTTTCGCTGACCATGACGGTAATTTCTTGCCCGGATTGTGCTTTCCAATCAAAGGCAAACGCTGGAGCGGTGAGGGATGCCAGCGCCAAGGCCGACAGCAGAAGTCTTCTGTGTATTCTTGCAGCCATTTTAATTTTCTCCTTGGAGTGCTGATGCCTGACAACTTGTATTAACATGCGAACATGCTAATGTTGTGTCAAGTGATTCGTCGGCAGGGCAGGAGAACATCGAATGACCGCAAAAGATTTCCGCAGGATGGGGGTGCGCCGGACCGGCGGTGCGCCGATGTATGCGCAGATGTCCGATATTCTGGCGGCTGAGATCGAAAGCGGCGTGCGGCAAGCCGAGGGCCCGCAGCTGCCGTCGGAAAGCACCTTGGCGCAAGAATTCAAAGTCTCGCGCGTCACGGTCCGCCAAGCCCTCAAACGTCTAGAGGCGCGCGGGCTGATCTATAGCGAGCAGGGCCGCGGCTATTTCAAGACCGCCAATCGTATGGGCGGGGTGTCGGGCTTTCACAGCTTCACGGGTGAGGTTCAAAAGGCAGGCGGTACACCGGGGGCAGTGGTGCTTGAGTGCCGGGTTGTCGATCAGCTGCCGCCTGAAATGCAAAGCCACCTCAAGGTGCAGCACCCAGCCAATGTTACCCTGCTGTATCTCAAGCGTATCCGCACCATCAATGCGAGCCCGGTTGCGGTGGAAGACGCCTATCTGCCAATGAACATGTATCCGGGGATTGAGGCACTGAACCTTGGCGATGGCTCGCTTTACAGCCAGATAGAGGAGCGTTGGGGTGTGGTTCCGGCTTGGACCGATGCGCTGTTTGAGCCAGTTGCCGCCACGGATGAACAGGCAAAGGCTTTGCAAGTGCCCACAGGCAGCCCGCTGCTGACCGCTTGGCGCGTCACGCTGACCGACAATGATCAGGTCGCCGAATATGTGAAATCCACCTATCGCGGCGGCGATTTCATGCTGCATGTCAGCCGCTATCGCCTGAAGGATTAAGCGATGCCGCCCAACAGTTTCATCGGCCTGGACATCGGCGGTGGCAGCACCAAGATCGGCTTGGTCAGCGCCGACGGCGTGGTTTTGGCGCGTCGTCATCTGCCGGTGGTCGCAAGCGAAAGCTTTGCGCAAATCCTTGCCGCTTACAGTTCTGCCATTGATGCGCTGCTGCACGAGCTGAATATCGCCCAGCCTGACGGCATCGGCATAGGCTTCCCCGGCCATATCCTTGCGGATTTTGCCATGGGGGCGAACAGCAATGTGCCCGCGCTGGACGGCCAGCCGATTGCCGAAACTTTGGCGCAGCGCTTTGGCTGCAAGGCGCGTCTGGTCAATGATGCCGACGCAGGGGCGATTGCTGAATATCGCTTTGGTGCTGGGCGCGGGGTGGATCGGTTGTTGTTGATCACCGTCGGCACCGGAATTGGCGTCTCGCTTGTGGTGGGTGGTGTGCCGCTTGATGTGGCCAATGGCACTTTGGGCGATGCAGGGCATATCGTGCTGGTGTCGGAAAATCCGGTGCCCTGTCGTCAGGGCTGTCTGGGGTGTCTTGAATCGGTGGCCTCGGGGGCGGCGATAGAAGCCAAGGCCAGAAGGCTGTTTCCCAATGCCGCTGAGGGAACCGCAACGGCCGCGCTGGTCCGCGCCGCCATCGCCGGACAGCCTGAGCCCGCTGCCGTGATCGCAGAGGCGGGCCGATGGATCGGTATGGCTGCGGCCTCGTGGTGCAATATCTTCGCGCCCGGCCGGATCCTGATAGGCGGCGGTATCAGTGCCGTTGGCGACAGTCTGGTCGCCGCAATCCGCGATGAGGCCCGCCGCCGCGCCATGCCGTGCAACATAAGCCACACCGATTTCGCCCTCGCCCAGCTTGGCAATGATGCCGGGATGATTGGCGCGGCTGCCGTGGTCATGATCTGACCGCATCCCCCTTTACCGGCGCAAATCTGCCCGGTTTTTGCCAATGGAGTTCCCATGACCGCCGCCAAAAATTTCCTTGCCGATATCCGCGAGCAACCCGATGCCATCCGCCGCGCTTGGGGCGGGGTCACGCCGCCACATCTGGCGCAAATCGCCACCTTGCGCGCGGCATTGGCCGATGGCCGCATCCGCCATGTTATTCTGACGGGCATGGGGGGGTCATATTTCAGCGCCTATGGCAGCTGGCAGCGCCTTGCCGCCCGGCTGCCCGTGCCCGTCTCGCTGTGGGATTCGTCCGAGCTGATCCAACAAGCCCCCGAACTGATCCGGGGCGATACCCTCGTCATCGCCATCTCGCAATCGGGCGAAAGCGTGGAGTTGCAACGCCTGACCCAGATCGCGGCGCGACCCTACTTTACCCTCACCATCACCAACGGTGCCGCCAACACGCTGGCGGGCTGGGCCGATTGCGCCATCGCCACCGAAGCGGGCAAAGAAGATGCCGTCTCGACCAAAACCTATATCGCGGGGTTCGTAGCACTTTTGGCGGTCGAGCAGGCCCTGTTGGGCACGAACGATCTGACCAAGGACAGCATCGAATCCCTCGCGGCAACGGCCACATCGCAACTTGACGGCTTCGACAGCCGCGCCCATGCCGCGCTGGATTTCCTAGGGTCGCAAAGCCCGCTCAACTACATCGGTCGCGGGGCCAGCTTTTCCAGCGCCGCGATGGCCGCGCTGATGACGGTCGAGGCCACTAAACTGGATTCGACCGCGCTGACCGGCGGCCAATTCCGCCACGGCCCGTTGGAGTTGGTGCGGGAAGGTTTCCGCGCCATCCTCTTCCTCGGCAGCGGCGTCGAGCGCGAGTTGAACGAGATCACCGCGCTGGACATTGCCCGTTTTGGTGGCCGTTGCCTTGTGATCGCCGCCAACCCACCCGCCAGCCTGCAACGCGAAGGCATTGAAGTGCTTGAGTTGCCTGATGTCGCCCCCGCCCTGCTGCCAGTGCTGGAGATTATCCCGCTGCAATTCCTGATGGTGCCTTTGGCCGTGGCACGCGGCTTCACCCCGGCGGTTTTCCTGAACGGGTCCAAGGTCACACTGGTCGAATGACCCCGCTTGCCACCCGCAATACTCTTTCAGAATAGGACTGCCGCCATGCCCGCCACATCCAACGACTTCGATTATGTGATCATCGGCGCGGGCTCCGCTGGCTGTGTTCTGGCCAACCGCCTGACCGAAGACCCCGCCGTTTCGGTCTGCTTGTTAGAGGCGGGCCCGTCTGATCGCAGCCTGTTCATCCAGATGCCCGCCGCCCTGACCTTTTTGATCGAAAGCGACACCTACAACTGGAAGTTTGAAAGCGAGCCCGAAGCCGCCTTGCATGGCCGCACCATCGGGCAAGCGCGCGGGCGCGGCCTTGGCGGCAGTTCATCGATCAACGGCATGGTCTATGTGCGCGGCAATCCGAAAGACTACGACCAATGGGCCAGCCTTGGCGTCGAGGGTTGGAGCTTTGCCGACTGCCTACCGTTCTTCAAGAAGATGGAGAGTTTTGAAGCCGGGCGCGATCCGATGCGCGGTGGCACTGGTCCGCTCAGCGTCACCCGCAGTGTAGCGAAACATGCCTTCTATGACGCGTTCCAACTGGCGGGCGAGCAGTACGGCCTGCCCGCAGCGGGCGATTACAACAGCGGCGCGCAGGAAGGCGTGCATGTGACCCAAGCCACCATTCAGGGCGGCAAGCGCTGCTCAACCGCCGTGGCCTACCTGCGTCCGGCGATGGCGCGGCCCAACCTGACCGTGCGTACCGGCTGCCTTGTCGAGAAAATCATTTTTTCCGGCACCACCGCGCGGGGCGTTAGCTATCGTCGCAACGGGCAGACTGAAACCGTCATGGCGGGGCGGGAGGTGATCCTGTCGGCAGGCACCATCGGCTCGCCGCATATTCTGATGCTGTCGGGGGTAGGCGAGGCCGCGCATCTGAAACAGCATGGCATCCCACTGGTCGCCGATCTGCCCGGCGTGGGGCAGGGGCTGCAAGATCACGTCGTGGCCTCTCTGCGTTTCCGCTCCAATGGCGCGGATGCGATCAACCGCAGTTTGGAAAGCCTGACAGGCCGTGCCAAGCTGGGTCTGCAATGGCTGTTGTTCAAGACAGGCCTTGGTGCCACCAGCTTTTTCGAAGTCGGCGCGTTCTTTGACGGCGGCAGCGGCACCGATTATTTCAACCTGCAGCATGAATTCCTGCCGTTTTTGGCCGATTTCCAATCCGGAAAGGTCGTGCTGGGCGATGGCTTTCAATATTTCATCAGCCAGATGCGCCCGCACAGTCGCGGCGCTATCCGGTTGAAATCGGGCAATCCCAGCGTTAAGCCCGCCCTGAGTTTCAACTATTTTGCCGACCGCCGCGATATGGTTGAGATGATCGATGGCGTGCGCAAGACCCTTGATATGGCCGGCCAACAGGCATGGAGCAAATACTGCACGGGTCAGTTGGACGCGGTACGCCGCAACTCCACCAACGACGAGATTGAGGCCTTCATCCGCAACGTCGCCAATACCGAACACCACCCGGTCGGCACCTGCCGGATGGGCCGCGATGCGGGCGCTGTGACTGACGCAACCGGGAAGGTGCACGGATTGGACAATCTGCGCATCGTTGATGGCTCGATCCTGCCGAAGATCCCCTCGGCCAATGTGAACGCCCCGATCATCATGGTGGCCGAGAAGATTGCGAGCGTGATCACCCGATCGCTCTGACGCTTGCATCGGCGAGATATTCAGCGTGCAGGAAAAGGGCGTGCAGACTGTCCCTGACCTGCGCGCCACCGGGTTGTGGTTGGCCGCGCCCAGATCCTGCGGCTTGGTCAACGGCTTCGACAGAAGGCCATGTTGTATCTGGGCTTGAAGCTGGGCGAGCTTCACCGCACCGATGCGGGCTGAAAGCAAAACGCCGCTTGCTTTCTAAACCCGCTACTCGCCGTCCGGCAAAAGCATGTAGCCCTCGCCGCGCACCGTGCGCAGCACGCGCGGTTTGCTGGGGTCGATTTCGATCTTCTTGCGCAGCCGTGTCACGCGGATGTCGACGGAACGGTCGAACGGGTCCCAACGCTGGTGATGGGCGAGATCAAGCAGCTGATCGCGGCTGAGCACCCGTTTGGCATGGGTGATGAAGGTGTACAGCAGATCGAACTCCATCGCGGTCAGCGGCACCTTTTCACCCCTGTCGTCGACCATGGATTTCTGGTCCAGATCGACCACACAGCGCCCGACCCGGATGCGCCCCGGCGGGCGGCCATGGGCCAGTGTCGGGGCCATGGTGCGCCGCAGTATCGCCTTGATGCGCGAGCGCAATTCCGCCGGCTCAAACGGTTTGCCCAGATAGTCATCCGCGCCCATTTCCAGCCCGACCACGCGGTCTACCACCGAGCCCATGCCCGTCAGCATCAACACGGCGGTATGGGTCTCAGACCGCAGCCAGCGGGTCAGCGACAGACCGTCCTCGCCCGGCATTTTCAGATCGCAGATCACCAGATCCGGGCGGACCTGCGGCACGAGGCGGCGCAGATCGGCCCCGTCGCGCGCGGTGGTGACAGCATAGCCCTCATCGGTCAGCAATTCCTCCAGCATCTCGCGCATCGGTTCTTCATCGTCGCAAATGATGATGCGGGCTTTTTCGGTCATGACGGGGTTCCTCTGGAGGCCAACAAATGCAGCGCGGTTTCCCGCACCAGTTGCGGATCGAACGGCTTTTCGATGGTGGGCCGGTCGGCGGCGGATTTCGCGCGGTCCCAATCGCGGTGCAAGACATCGCCCGAGACAAACACCAGATGCCGGGCCAGCACCGGGTCGAGGTCTTGCAAGCGGCGGTGAAAGGCGATGCCGTCCATGCCGGGCATGCTGACATCGCAAAACACCGCGTCAAACGCGCTCTCTTTCAAACGTTCCAACGCCGACAACCCATCGGTGGCAATCACGCATTCGATGCCCAGTGGTGCCAGACAGTCGGCCAGAATTGCTGCAATCTCGACCTCGTCATCCACCACCAGAAACCGGCCGCGCAGATAAGGCGCGCTGTCCGCCGTCGCAGCCTCGGCGGTTTCCTGCATCCCGGTGATCAGCGCGGGCAGCCTGACCCGAAATGTCGCACCGCCGCCGGGGGTTTCGGTCAGATGCAGCTTGCCACCATGCGCCTCGACCATGCTTTTGCAGACCGACAGGCCCAGTCCGGTGCCCTGACCCACCGGTTTGGTGGTGAAGAATGGGTCGAAAATGCGGTGCGCAATGGCCACGGGCACGCCGGGGCCGTTGTCAGCAACTTCAATATTCAGCCAGCGGTGATCCGCGCTCAAATCAGAACGCACCTCGATCCGATGTGGTCCGGGATGCCCGGCCATCGCATGCTGGGCGTTCAGGATCAGGTTGATCAGCACTTGCACGATCTGATCCTGATCAACCTCGATCTTGCGGTTTTGTGCCAGCGGGGCTGCCTCCCAAGCGATCCCGGCGCTGCGCAAGCCGTAGGTTGTCATTTCCAGCGCGCTCTCGATCAACTCGTTGACCTCAACCAGCTGCCGCCTCGGCCCGGTTTGCCGGGCCATCGCGAGGAAGGTTTTGACGATGCGCGCACAGCGATTTGCCGCCTCGCGCAGCTTTTGCAGCGGGGCTGCATGCGGGGTATCGGCCAGCTTTTCCCGCAAGATCGCAGCACGACCCAGCACCACGGCCAAGGGGTTGTTCAACTCATGCGCAACACCCGCCAGCAACTGACCGAGCGCCGCCAGCTTTTCGGACTGATGCAGACTTTCCTGCGCCTGCTGCAACTGGTTGCGCGCGTTGTAAAGCTCGGTCACATCGGTGGCGAAGCCGCCCATGCGGGTGATCGCGCCACTGCCGTCGCGCACCGGGAAAATCGTGTTCATGACGACCACCTCGCGCCCCTCGACGTGGCGGCGGTATTCCTGTGTAAACGGCTGCCCCGTTGCCAGCACGGTGGACTGCGCCTGACGGGCGATCACCGCCTCATCTGCAGAATCCAAAGCCCGCGCCGATCGGCCGATCATCTGCGCCGGAACCGTCTGACCCATCACCGCCGCGCCAAAAGTGTTGACCGTGACAAAGGTGCCGTCCAGTTCGCGCAGATAGAGAACCGCCGGGATATTGTCGAATATCGAGGTCAGAAGATGCTGCATGTCTTCCAACTGATCCTTGGCCCGCACGTGTTCGGTGACATCAATCAACATGCCGCCGATTTGGGTGACCTCACCTTTGCCGTCCGACACCGGAAAGAAGGTCATCAACCCGGTCCGGTCGCCACCCGGCAGGTGATAGGTGAATTCCCGTGTTTCGGGCTGGCCGGTGCGGGCGATGTTTTCGTCGGCTGCGCGCACCCCGGCATTGTTCTGCGGCTCGCGGAATTTTGACATCGGTTGGCCGATCATCTCGGCAGGGTCACGGCCCAAAAACCGCGCGCCCCAGTTGTTGATCATCACCAGATTGTCCTGACGGTCGCGCAGATAAAGCGCCGCCGGGATATTGTCGAAAATCGCCTGCAGGCTAGCCCGCGCCTGTAGAAGATCGTCGTGCGAAGCCCGTTTTTCCGAAATATCCCGCAGCGTCGCGACGAAAAAACGCGCGCCCGCGATCCGGGTTTCGGTGATCGACAGTTCCACCGGGAAAATTCTGCCGCTGGAATGCATCCCCTCGATCTCAACCCGCCGCCCCAGAACCCGAGGCGCTCCGCCAGCGAGATAGCGCGCCATGCCCCGGCTGTGGGCGTCGCGATGCGCCGGGGGCACTATGGTATCCTCCATCCCGCGACCCAGAACCTCGGCCCGACTGCGGCCAAAGACGCGCTCGGCGGCGGGGTTGAATTCGACGATCCGCCCCGCAGCGTCGGCCACGACGATACAGTCGAGCGCCGAATACAGGATCGCATCGGCCAGATGGCCACGATCAAGCGCGGCTGGGCTGTCTGCGGGATGCGATGGGTCAGGGGTATGGGTCATGGCTGTCCAGCGGCTGCAGGCGAATGATGATGCCGCCAATGTTTCAATCCTGCCGCGTTTTGGGAAGGATTTTGTTTCAGTTGTTTCAGCCGACAATGGCAGATGCGGCGCAGCTGGGCTGCGCCGCATCCAATCTGGCAAGTAGGTTTACAGGATGAAGTCGCTGGCCTGCATGTCATAAACCCCGACAACCACGATGCGGAAGTCGGCCACACCGTCACCGTTCACATCGCCTTCAACCACCGATCCGATCAGGGCCGAGCGGAAGAACAGATCGGCCTCGCTGCCAAACATCGGTTGCGCCCCGGTGAAGTTAAACGACTGGTTGCCGCCAAGGGCCGTGTTGGCGTCGATGCCCGACAGGTCGATTTTGTCCTGTCCACGGGTGTAATCCATGATCCGGTCGTAACTTGTGACCGTGGACTCGGCGGTGCTGTTGAACACGAAACGGTCGTTGCCGTATTCGCCGCTCAGCATGTCTGCACCCATGCCGCCATAGAGCTTGTCATCGCCGGAGTTGCCGTTGACCTTGTCATTGCCGGTGCCGCCGTAAAGCACGTCATTGCCTTCCCAGCCCGCTACCGAGTCATTGCCGGCATCGCCAAACACGAAGTCATTGCCAGCGTCGCCTTGCGCCGTATCATTGCCGACACCGCCATACACCCAGTCGCTGCCGTCGCCGCCCGAGACGACATCGTCGCCGTCGTCGCCGTAAGCCCAGTCGTTTCCGGTCTCGCCTTGGACGGCATCATTGCCCAGACCTCCATGCGCGGTATCATTGCCAAAGCTGCCGAAGATGGTGTCGTTGCCCGCAGCGCTGTCGATGAAGTCGCTCCAGATGCTGCCGGTGATGACGTTGTTCAGCGCATTGCCATAGCCTTCGCCGGGGCCTGCAAAGAACATCTGCAGGTTCTCAATATTGGCCCCCAGCGTCGTCACGGCCAGCAAGCTTTGCACCGTATCGGTGCCCGCACCCGCAGCCTCGATGGCTTGATCCCCTGCGGCATCCAGCACATAGGTATCGTTGCCGACGCCGCCGGTCATCACATCAGCGCCGTCGCCGCCGTCCATATAGTCATTGCCTGCATCGCCGGTCAGCTTGTCGACGCCACTGCCACCAAACAGGCTGTCGTCGCCATAGCCACCGAACAGCTGATCCGCACCATTGGCACCGTTCAGCACGTCATTGCCCGCCAGACCGTAGATATAATCGGCGCCCTGCGCCCCGGTGATGGCATTGGCCAGTTCATTGCCCGTCAGCGTTACCGCCGACACGATGTTTGCATCGACAATAATGTTCTCAAGGTTGGCCCCAAGGATATAGCTGGTCCGTGCCAGATAGACGGTGTCGGTGCCCTCACCGGCGTTTTCAACGATCGTATCGGTGGAACTGTTGTCGATGCGGAACATGTCATTGCCAAGCCCACCGACCAGTTTGTCGTTGCCAGCGCCCCCATTCATCCAATCGTCACCCGCGCCGCCATCAAGGTGATCCGCGCCGCCGTCGCCGTACAGGCTGTCATTCTCGGTGCCGCCATAAAGATAGTCGCCGTCATCCCCGCCGTAGAGCTTGTCGTTGCCTGTCTCGCCTTCCAGAATGTCGCGGCCATCCGCCCCGTACAGGCTGTCCTGACCGCTATCGCCCTTCAGCCAGTCTTCCATGTCGTAGCCGGTGATCTTGTCATTGCCCTCCTGGCCGTCGATCGCCCAACCAATATCGCCCCAGATCGTGCCTGCGCCGGGGATCCACCAGGATTTGGACCCGGTGAGGTTGAAGTCATAACCGATGACATTGTTGCCGCTGGTGGCCCCGCTGCCGAGATTGTATTCGTGAAACTCGCCCTCGATCGAGTTGGTGGCGACCCAGTCGGTGCCGTTTTGGCCAGAGATGATCATGATCGGGAAGCGGGTGATAGGAGCGCTCATTGGAAGTCCTTTCGGTTGCATGGGACAGCCTTGCGCTGCCGGATGCCCCGTTTTAGGCCGCCGGATGTTTCAATCGGACTTCTGCCGCAGCAGAGAGTTGTTTCAAATGTTGCGCGCCGACCTTGCCTTGGGTGTGACTGGAGCTGTCGCGGTTTGGTGTCTCTCCTTTGATCGCATCGTGTGCCGGAAAGGAGATGAAGCATGGTCACAGGCAGGACGGATGAATTTCGCAAAGACGCGGTGCGGATCGCGCTGACCAGCGGGCTTTCGCGGCGTCAGGTTGCGGAGGATCTGGGGGTCGGGATGTCGAGCCTGAACAAGTGGGGGATGGCTCACCGTGACACGGATATGGTGTCGTCCGAGGATCGCAAGCTTGCACTTGAGAATGAACGACTTCGGCGCGAGATCTGCATCCTGCAGGAGGAGAGGGACATCCTAAAAAAAAGCCACCCAGGTCTTCGCGCGCCTAAAGTCGTGATGACGTTGCCCGGCAGGGGTTTGCCGTGCAAACCACGAAAGGGTTCAGGTTCATCGCGGAACAGCGTGGCACCTTTCTGGTCGACCGGTTACCCCCATCCAACAGATCCACATTAACGTGGGGGATGGATTGGGGGTAATTTTAGTAAATATTATTTAAATTCAGTTACTTAAGAAATGATATTGGCGGAAGCGGTGGCCGCCATATTTGGATTGCGATGTGATGCAATCTGTCGCGCCGTCACCACATAATCCCTTAAAATCCAGAAATATCCTGTCATGCAGTGAAGCAATCGATTGCATAGTGTTGCACCTAAGCGCATAGTTTTAGATGGGTGTGTAGAGGGGTAGGTAGAATGCCAAGAGTTGCGCGGGAGCTTGGGCCTCTCGATATCAAACGCGCCGTGCATGCTGGCGGCAAGTCCACCACCCTGATTTCCGTTGGCGGCGTGACTGGGCTTTACCTGCAGATCACGTCCAACGGAGCGAAGTCGTGGATTTTGCGCGCCACAATTGGTGGCAAGCGTGGTGACCATGGGCTTGGTGGTTATCCATCTGTCACTCTCGCTGCGGCACGGGAAAAAGCGCGTGAGGCGCGTGACAAAATAGATCGTGGCATAGACCCAATTGCCGAGCGCAAAGCTGCCAAAGCCGCGCTTACAGCCTCAAACGGCAGGGGACTCACCTTTGCAGAGGCGACTGATCGCTATCTTGCCGCAAAGCTAGATGGTTTTGAAAACGCGAGACACAAGGGGCAATGGAGGGCAACACTGAGAACGTACGCCATACCGACACTAGGCCCGTTTATGGTTTCAGATATTGGCGTTCATGACGTGCTTCGAGCCTTACAACCCATCTGGATGGACAAGACAGAAACCGCAAAAAGGGTAAGGGGGAGGATTGAAGCTGTACTGTCTTGGGCAACGGTTTCCGGGCATCGAGCTGGTGATAACCCGGCACGCTGGGCCGGAAATCTTAAAGAACTACTCCCCGCGGCCTCCAAGGTGGCAAAGTCTGAAAACCAACCAGCCGTTGCGCTGGATGATGCGCCAGCATGGTTTGCTGCACTACGCGGCCGAGAGGGGTTTGGCGCGAGGGCCCTAGAGTTCGCGACACTCACTGCCGCCCGATCTGGCGAAGTCAGGGGCGCGCAATGGTCGGAAATCGATTTGAAGAATGCACTATGGGTTATCTCTGCGGAACGCATGAAGATGAGCCGCGAGCATCGCGTTCCGCTTCCTGCCGCCGCGATGGTGCTATTGGATGGGCTTCCACGTCTAGATGATAACGATCTGGTTTTCCCTGCTGTCCGTGGCGGAATGTTATCGGACATGACCTTGAGCGCAACGATGCGCCGCATTCATGAGGCCGAGATCGAAGCCGAACGCCCGGGTTTCGTCGATCGTGTGTCAAAGCGTCGTGCTGTGCCACATGGCCTGCGCAGTACATTCAGAGATTGGGTAGCCGAGCGCACAGATTACCCAGGTGATATGGCTGAGATTGCATTGGCACACAAAATCAGCAGCGCGGTGGAAAGCGCCTACCGGCGCGGCGACATGATCGAAAAAAGGAGAGGTATGATGACGAAATGGGCAGCATTTCTAAGCGGAGAAGCGGCCAAAGCAAATATCATCAGGTTGGCTTAGCATGGAGAACACACCCCTCGATTTCTGGCGGCTGGCTGAAAATCTATCTGTGGAAGTCGCTGCAATTCTTATCGCGGGTGGATCGCCAGTCCCTGGCTTCACATATTTTGAGGTAGAACGCCGGTACCCGGGATTCAGCGCGGCGCTTGCAGCCCTCAAAGATGCAATTCTGTCCGGTAAGCTGCCCGCAACATTGAGGTACTCACCCCTCAAACTTTACCCGCAAGATGGTCGAAGCAATCACTGGGCGGTATTTGTTGACAGAGAGCGAGTCGGCATGTTGCCTTCGTTTGAAGTTTTATTCCGGGATGGTCGGGACGGCTTCGTTATAGATGGAGAGCCAGACTGGGAAGCGACCATGGTTGAAGTCGTTGACGTCAAAGAATGGCTGGCATCGCGTGGACACCTAACTGGCTTCTTTTTCGAAGATCCCACTCGACTTGATAAGCCCCGACCCAATGTCGAAGACTTCATGGATACGGAGCACCCCAACCATGCGCCGGAGCTTGCCTTAGCCGTTGAAGCGTGGCGGCGCGTTTCGGCTGAGTCGAAATTGAAGACATCGCCAAAGGCTGCCGTTCAAAGTTGGTTGGAATCCAGACTGCCATCTATAGTTGGCCTTCAAGCCGATCGCATTTCTACAGTTGTTAATTGGGATAAAAAGGGTGGGGCACCGAAGTCAGGAGGCTAACGGTACCCACCCTTACCCGTGAGCGTCAATTCTCAATAAAATGAATGAATTTAGTTAGTTAGGTAATACACCTGAAGTTATCATGTTCCGGGTAATTTCAGTTTCCATCGGAACTCCATATATAGTTTGGCTGCCAACAGTGGGTTAGGTTTTCGTAACCTGACCTACTATTCGACCGCTCTTCACGTGTTCATTTCCTTACCAACACACCTTGTTGGAGCATCGAAATGTCAGAGCAATACCTTACCCTCGTGAAGTTGGCTGAGCGATTTGGCGTCCACCGGACGACGCCTTGGCGCTGGCTGAAATCGGATGCGAGCTTCCCAAAGCCTGTGAAGTTCAGCGCGGGGAGCACTCGCTGGAAGCTCTCTGAAATCGAGGCCTGGGAGGCCACCAAGGCGGCCGCCGACTAGGCGGTCCGCCAGAAGTGCGGCGAGCGCGTGCAGTCGGCATTGGTTCACCACAGATTCAGGCGGCCAATCCATTTCACAGATTTTCGAGGCGCTAAGATGCGACAGGAATGCCATGATCTGCCAAACAGCGCGTCAAACGGTTACGACGGAAACGCGCGTCAAAATGCAAAAAGCGTGGTGAAACTCGCGACGGAAAACTCGGTCAAAGAAATCAAATTCCCAATAATTAAAGGCTCAGCCCAAGCGGGTCAAAACACCACTCCTATAGTATGCAATAAAACATTCCTCCCTGACCAACTTCTAGAAGCCGAGTACGCGACTTTTTCGGTCTCTACTTTGGCAATCTCGGTTCACCTTGCTGTCCCCATCATGCCCACCGCCAAGCCGAAGGCGCGGCAGGCTCGCCAGTCAGTAAACCCGGCACGGGAGCAGCGCCGCGTGCAAAAGAACAGGTTGGCCAATTTCCACGCTGCTCTGCAATTCGCCTACAAGATGGACTGGCCAATAAACGTTGCGCTGACCGTCACCTGGTCAGCACTCATTAATGCCGGATCTCATAACGAGGGGCATTGCCTGGCAATGGCAGAGGCGGAGCGGGATGCATACCTGCGCAAAGAGCTAGGCCGCTGCCTTCGAAAGTTACCCGGCTCACCTAAGCTCGTGGCCATCTGGGGGAGAGATGTTGGACGCCGAATGGGCTCGCACATCCATGTCGGAATTTTCTGGCCACGTTTTCAGCTCACGAATCTGGTCAAGCTATTGGAGAGGATAACTGGAAGTGAAGCAGACCCACCGCCAAAAGAACGGACATTGGGATACTACTCCAGCTCGGGATGTGGTGGATGGTTGGTGAAGCACATTCATTTCGAAATCGAAGGAGCGCGTCGCTGGATCGACTACATTGCCGGTCAGGATCAAAAACATCCGAACCGAGTCAAGATTGAAGGTAAGGCCTTTGGCGTCTCACAGTCAATTGGCCCAGCTGCGCGACGGCTGGGGGCGCATCGTTAAAAGCCACCCGGGAACAAATGGCGCCGTCGCGGATCTGTTGAACGCGGTGACCAGCGACGTAAAAACCGACGTGGCTGCGCCCGAAGTTTGTCTCACACCTTTATCCCAAGTGATCCAGCCTTGCAGCCCTTTGCTGCGACTACATCAACTATTCGCTTAGCGACCAGGAGCCGTGCTTCCCGGAACATATCACTCCTGCGCTGGCCAAAGTTTGCATCGCGCACGAAGGCTCATGCAACGCCGCCGGCCGCCGTGAAATGTCCCACGCAGCAACGCCGCAGCAGCAAATACGCCGAGAGAGTACAACGAGGATGTTGACTGCCTAGAATCTATGTCCCCCCGTGCGTAAGAAATACGGAGCCCATAATTAACCCGGAACAGTTCTCAAAACCCGGAACAACTTTGTCAAAACCCGGAACATACTGCCGCACGTCGCTGAAACCACCTGCAATGGGTAAAATCTGTTGGTTATGCCGTACGACGCGATGAGAAGGTCTTTCGTTATTTCGACTTTCCACTTACAACTGCCGGAGAGGGGATTTGCGCATAGTTATGGATGTAATCAATCTTCAGACAGGTGTCGAAAAGGCGCTGGACGCGCTATTTGCAGATCGACTGGCGCTTTTGTGCGGTGCTGGCCTGTCGATGGCCGCTCCCAGCTTGGTCCCGAGCGCTGCCGCATTGGCGTGGAAGGCTAAACAGAAATACGACTCGACTTATGGCGCGGCTCGGCCGCCGCTGGCTGACTCCACCGACGATCAGGCCGAGTTCTTCTTTCAGCGCGGCGAGCTGGCCGACGTCTATCTGAAATCATACATCGATCATGATGCGTTTGCCGGAGTTCCGAACGATGGTCACCTCGCAGTCGCCGATCTTCTCCTTACCGGTGGCATTGGCACCGCCGTCTCAACCAATGTAGACACCTTGATAGAAGCAGCCGGCAATCTGCTTTTTGGCCATGTCGGCGCAGGAGTGAGCCGCGATAAGCTCGCTGCGCTTCCAGCGAACAGGTCGCCGTTGCTCAAGATCCATGGTTGCTGGAGCGATCCTATGGGCACCGTCTGGGCAGCAGGTCAGGTTGCAGCCGATCCGATTCAAACCCGTCTCACGGAGAGTGCCGCGTGGTTGACCCACCGCCTGCTCGACCGCGACCTCGTGATCGTCGGCTATTGGACCGACTGGGACTATCTAAACCAAGTGCTCGAACAGGCTCTGTCGGCAGTCAGCCCGAACCGGATCATCGTCATCGATCCCTGTGAAACGGCGGTGTTCGAAACAAAGGCGAAGGCGCTATTCGATCTAGGTCAGAAAGCGGCGAGCGGGTTTTTCCACGTCCAAGAATCCGGTTCGGTCTTCCTGAACGCGCTTCGGGTCGAGTTCTCAAGATCGATGTTGAGGCGAATTCTGCATTCAGGTGCAGCCAGCTTCGAGGCGCAAGCTCAGGCGGCCCCGGACGCCGCCTGGCTCGAACCTTTGTCGACGGATGCCCAGACGCTCTGGCGCATACGCCGTGATCTCGAAGGGGCAATGCCCAATGAACCCGCAAAGGGGCATCAGCCTGTCGAGGAGCCGCTCCTGGGAATGACGCTCCTGCAACTGCAGGCGCCGCCGTCGAGGATATCTGCTGGAATCTAGGCGGCAGTCGAATCCGTGTGTTGCGATCGGTGAATCGCCCCCTCCACGAAGTCGAGGCGGCCTATGCACGTGAAATCGCGCCGGTAATCGCACCAGAATATGTTATCGCCGTAGGCGCCGAGGCGTTACCCCTTCCAGCAAGCATCGCGCGGGGCGGCGGAAATGGATCCATCGTGCGCGGCTCGCCGACCAAATGGCGTTCCAGACCCGACGCTGTTGCGGAGTTAGGATTGTGAGCGTGTTGCACATCGTGTCGCAGCAACTAGGTGAGGCCAATTATTCGGTGGTTGCACTTGAGGAGCTCGCGGTCAAATATTTGGCGTTCGAAGGTGATACGGTGCTTGGGTTCGTCTTGGCGTTTCCGGACGCGCGCAGTTTAATTGAGAACTGGCGGCCGCACAGCCAGCAAGTATTGAAGGCCGCACAGTTCGGGCTACGGCGAGCGGAAGCCAAGTCTTGGAATGCTTACCTGATCCTGCTGACGGCAGAGCCAGCGAATTATGGGGCCAGTGTGACGCTGAGTGCGATCGAAGAGGATCTGACGGGTACGCGGAAGATCGCACGCGCCGGGATCGGCAACGAGGACGATGCGCGCGGCGCATTGCTTCCTCTGCTTGCCATCCAGAATGCACCCCAGCTTGATGCTGTCGACATGGCCTCGGAGATCCGCTTGCGCACCACCGAGCTGCCAACCGAGCTCGTCGAGGCGTTCGTCAGCGGTGCCTCGGATGTGGCGATCGTCCAGATGCTGGAGACCGGCCAGTGAGGCTCAGTTACATCCACCTTCATGGCTTCCGAGGCTACCGCGAACCAGTTCGTCTCGAGTTTGCCCACAGCTTCACGATCGTCGATGGCCGCAACGGCGTCGGGAAGAGTACCATATTCGACGCTGTGGAATTCGCGCTGACCGGCACGATCAGCAAATATCTCGATGCGAAAGCGGATGGTGAATCCGTCGCCGACTATCTCTGGTGGGCCGGTCCCGAGGGGCAGAACCAGGATATCTCAAAGCATTTTGTTGAGGTCGGTTTCTCCGACGGGGACACGAGATTCGCGATTCGCCGTACCCCACTTGATCCGAAGGACTTCGACGTCCGCGCGAAGGCCGAGCATTTGTTCCAGTCCGACGCGGCGCCGCGTGAAGCGATCGCTCAATTGTGCAATTCGACGATCATTCGCGACGAGCACATTGCGCGATTGAGTTTGGATCTGAAGGAGGGCGAGCGTTTCACATTGCTCCGCGACGCGATCGGCGCTGTCGATGCAGAGGACTGGATCAAGCGTGCCCAAGCAATTTATTCCGCAGCCGCCAGCAGGACGAAGATGGCGCAGGGAGAAGTGGAAGCGGCGGGCATCGGGCAGTCCAACGCGGCGAGGCAATTCGATCAGGCCCGCGCATCCCTGCCAGCCGTAGACATCGCAGGACAAGCCAGCGCCCGTCTGCAACGGACGCTCGGGACGAGCGGCTCTGGAAGCCATTTGTCAGATCTCGCCCGCCAACGGCTAGGTGCCATCACACTCGAGATCGAAACCCTACAATCAATGATTGCCGGATATGACCTTTTCGAGAGCGCACGGCGTGGCCTCCCGGATGCCGAGGAGCGTGCGTCCGAGGCTGGGGTGGCCGCGACATTGGCGCAGTTACGCTACGATGATGCGGTAAACGCGTTGTTGCCCTCACCAGAGACAACCGACTTATCAACGCAGGCACGGCAGCTTGAAAATTTGGTTGAGCTGGGCCGACAGCTCGGGCTGCGCGACGGACATTGCCCTCTATGCGCGAGCGGCGTTAGTCACGAAGAGTTCAGTTACGGCCTCGATCAGACCCTCAGCATCGCGAAGGGGCTGAATGCCCAAGCGGTGGAGCAGGCGCAAAAGGAGCGCGAACGGGACGCCGCTCTGCGCGAAGTGCAAACTACCGAACAGGCCTTCCTCAAGGCCTCCGCCGAGCGAGATCAGCTTGCAACTTTGATCAAGGATTTTGACACTCGCCTGGTGGCCGCCTCGCTGGAAAATGCTACCTCCGCCGAGATCGAGAACCGTCTCGCAAAGGTCGAAACTGACCGTCAGTCCATTGCGTCAGACCTGCGCGTTTTCGACACCCTCTCGATTGATCGCCTCATCATCCGCGTGACTGCAGAACAATCTGCCGCAGCTGACCGTGTACGATCGGCCGAGGTTCGTCTGGGGCGTGCGCGCACTGCCTAGACCCGCGCGAAGTCGATCTATGATGCGGCGCGACGCGCTGCCGCTGAGACCCTGCAACTCCGCCTCGATCGCGTAATTCCGCTGATGTCTGAGCTATGCAAGCGGCTGCGCCCCCACCCGATCTGGCGCGACATTGAATATAGTGTGCGCGGTGATGTGAAACGCTTCCTCACGTTGAAGGTCAATGGCGAAGTAAACCCCCAGTTCGTCTTCTCGAGCGGCCAGCGCCGCGCGACAGGTCTCGCGTTCCTCCTGTCCGTCAATCTCTCGATCGCATGGAGCAAATGGCAGAGCATTTTGCTGGATGACCCGGTGCAGCATGTGGATGATTTCCGTACGGTTCACCTTGCAGAGGTGTTGGCACAACTCTGCGCGTCCGGTCGCCAGGTCATCTGCGCAGTTGAAGACAGCGCGCTGGACGATCTGATGTGCCGTCGATTGCCATCACGACCTCATCACCTGGAAAACGGATCAGCCTTGGCTCTGATGCAACCGGCGCGCTGGCGATTGTCCGGGAACAGACCATCGCTACTCTCAGTCGTCGATCACTGGTGCCGGCTGACAATTCGCTGAGTGCCTAAGCTGAGTGCCTAAGTCGACCATGTGATCGTGCCGTGCCCTTTTAGTATAAGGGCGTGGAGCTTTTTTTGGTCGGCTCACATCGCAACCGTATATTTACCGTGCTCGTCATCCTGATTACGCGCAGCCGGCATGAGGGAAGCTTCACATGGACGACTCTTTCTGCCGATGAGGTGAAGTTCTCGCCGAGGTCAGCGCGAATGTCTGCTCTTTCAGGACTGCTGCATTTTCCATGCCGCGGTGCCACCAGCCGGTTTTCCGCCCCTTGCGTCGGGCACGACCAGAACGACGCGCTCGGCCCAGAGCCGCCGGTCGAGCGAACAGAAGCACTGGAACTTGATTTCCCCAGACCGGACGTACGAACTTGCCGCAACGAGTTCGACATGGGTGTCAATCATTTGGACATCCCGAAAATGCGGCGTGAACGCCTCGCCCCCCCTTTTGCCCGGAGCAAGGCGTGGAAATGCACTGCTGGTATCCTCCTTGGTTTTCCAGCTGTGATCGCCACCGAAACATCGTGCCGCGCCGTGGAGAGCCCAAGGTAACGCCCCTGCGTCAACCAAGACTAATGCATGGCAGGATTGTCGCCTAGCGTGACTGGGAACTGTTTGGCCTGCGATCAGTTGTGGATGGGCTATTGGCGATCGGGTGTCCGCGATCAGCGTAATGCCGATACAAATGTGCGTTGACCTAAGGTTGGCGTTGCGTCATCTTAACTTGAAATACCGGTCATTGGCCGGATGGCATTTGCGCCTCGCGGTTTGGATCCTTTTCGGGGGTTCAGCGCGAGGCGTTTTTATTTGGGGCTGGTCTGGTGAAACGACGTATTGCGCTTGGTTTGCTTCATTCGGGCTCGGGCAGCTATGCGTTGTTGTCGCAGGCCAGCCTGCTCGGGGCGTTGGCGGCGATTGAGGCGGTAAATGCCGATGCGACGATGCCAGTGCATTTTACATCCGTGCTGCGCGATCCGGGCGGCAATGCCGATGCGTATGGGCCGTTGTGCGAGGAAATCCTGCGCGACAGCCCTGCACGGCATGTGGTGGGCTGTGTCACATCGCTCAGCCGCAAAGAGGTAATCCCCAGCCTAGAAAAGCTGGGCGGGACGTTGTGGTATCCGCTGCCTTATGAAGGGTTTGAGGCATCGGATCGCGTGGTCTACACCCATGCCTGCCCCAATCAGCACCTGTTGCCGCTCTTGGATTGGGCGCTGCCTGCACATGGCAGCAGGGTCTATTTGACGGGCTCGAATTACATCTGGGGTTGGGAGATCAACCGGCTGGCCCGCATGACTATTATGCAAGCGGGTGGCACGGTGTTGGGCGAGCGTTATCTGCCGATCGGCGCGCAGGATGTCGAGCGGATGATTGATGAAATCCGCGCCACCTGCCCGAATTTCGTGCTGAATTCGCTGGTCGGCGCGTCGTCTTACGCGTTCTTGCGCGCCTATCATGTGCTGGGCTTGACCGATAAGCGGTTTAGTCCTGATCGCTGTCCAGTGCTGTCGTGTAATCTGACTGAATGTGAATTGCCCCCCTTGGGCGAGGCCGCCGAAGGTTTGATCTCGGCCGGACCATATTTCCGCGGCAGTTCGGGGCCAGAGTTTGGCTCATCGCCCGAGGCTGCCAGCTATGCCGCTGTGATGGAACTCGCGCGCTTGCTCGCGCATCACGGCGCGGGGTCGGAACATTGGCCGCTTGCCCAGTTGCTTGCGGACGCGGGCGGCATGGTTGACCCCGGCACGCATCACACCCGCCTGCCGGTGATCATCGCACAGGTGCGCGGCAACGCATTCCGCGTTATTCAGCATCGCGGCGAGGTGGCGGGTGATCCGTTCCTTTCGCGCAATCTGGCCACAGCGCCGCAACCTTTGCGGGTTGTGTCTTGAAGCGGCAGGTGCGGATTCAACAGTTGGGCGGCGCGCGGGCGGTGATCCTGCACCGCCCGCATTTGAACGTGCTGGCCTTGACCCGGCAGTTGCGCGCGATCGGGCTGGTGGTGGATGAGGCGTGGCCAGAACTCGGCCCGCAGGCTTTGGCCGCTGATTTCATCTTTTTCGATGCCGATATGGGCTATGACGGCCAGTTCCCATGGCCTGCGGGCGAAGCGCCAATGCCGATGATTGCGATGATCGGGTCCGAGGCACCGGGGCGGATTGAATGGTCGTTGCAGATCGGGGCTCATGCGCAGCTGCTAAAACCGATCACCGGCAGCGGGGTCTATTCGGCGGTGCTGATCGCGCGCGATGCGTTTGACCGCCAGCGGGCACTGGCCGCAGAAATCGCCGATCTGCGGCGCAGACTGAACGAACGGCAAACCGTGGTGCGCGCCGTTATGCTGTTGATGCAGCGCGGCAAATCCGAGGCCGAGGCCTACGGTCAACTGCGCCAGATGGCGATGGCCTGGCAGATCAGTTTTGAGGATGCGGCCCTGCAGGTTGTCGCGCGCTATCAGGCGGAGGGCGGCGATGACCAGCGTGACCGAGGTTAATTTTGCGCCCAAAGGCGCTTTGCGACGGCTGATGGACCGTAAGCTTGCGGTGTTCGGCATGGCACTGATCGCGCTTGTGGTGGCGGGCGCGGTGTTCGCGCCGTGGATCGCCCCCTTTGCACCCGATCAGCAAAACTTTGACGGGCTGACGATTGAAGGCGCGCCGATGGCACCGGGTGGGGCCTATGTGATGGGCACCGACCTTTTGGGCCGTGATCTGTTCAGCCGCATCCTTTATGGCGCGCGCACCTCGCTGTTGATCGGGGTGGTGGCGAATGGGCTGGCCTTGCTGATTGGCACGTTGGTGGGCATCACAGCGGGGTATTTTCGCGGCTGGGTTGGCTCGGTTTTGATGCGGTTTACCGATCTGATGATGGCTTTCCCGGCGCTGCTGCTGGCAATCTGTCTGGCGGCGATTTTTCAGCCGTCGCTTTGGATCGTGGCGCTGGTGATTGCCTTGGTGAACTGGGTGCAAACCGCGCGGGTGATCTATACCGAGACGACCTCGCTTGCGACGCGCGACTTTATCGCCGCCGAGCGCACCTTGGGCGCAGGCACCGGCCGCATCCTGTTCCGCCATATCCTGCCGCATCTGGTGCCCACCATCATCGTCTGGGGCACGTTGGGGATTTCGACGACGGTGCTTCTAGAGGCAACCTTGTCATTCCTTGGCGTCGGCGTGCAGCCCCCGACCGCGTCCTGGGGCAATATCATCTTTGAAAATCAGACCTATTTCCAATCCGCGCCGTGGCTGGTGTTCATTCCGGGGGCGGCGATCATCCTGCTGGCGCTGGCGTTCAATCTGGTGGGCGATGCCTTGCGCGATGTGCTGGACCCGACCCAACGGGGGCGCACATAATGCCCACCTACATCCTGCGCCGCCTGCTGCAATCCGCCCTGATCCTGCTGGGCGTCAGCTTCATCACGTTTTTCCTGCTGTTCGTGCTGCCCGCCGATCCGGTGCGCCAGATCGCCGGACGCTCGGCCAGTGCCGCGACGGTGGAAAGCATCCGGCACGAATTGGGTCTGGATCAGCCGTTTCTGGTGCAGTTCGGCCATTACCTTGGCGGCTTGGTGCAGGGCGATCTTGGCCGCAGCTATCTGCAAAAATCCGAAGTCTCGGTGCTGATCGCATCGCGCCTGCCCGCCACTCTACTGCTGATGGTCGCCGCGATCTTCTGCGAGCTACTGATCGGGCTTGCCATGGGCATCATCGCCGCCCTGCGCCGTGACAGCTTCACCGACCAAGCCTTGATGATGACCTCATTCGTCACAGTTTCAGCCCCGCAATTCGTGGTCAGCCTGCTGATGCTCTATGTGTTCGCGGTCAAACTCGGCTGGTTCCCGATTGGCGGTTACGGCACGTTCCGCCATCTTGTGCTGCCTGCGGTGACATTGGGCATCCTTGGCTCGGGCTGGTATAGCCGCATGATGCGTTCGTCCATGATCGACGTGATGCGCACCGATTACATCCGCACCGCACGCTCCAAGGGGCTGACCCGTGCGCGGGTGGTGTTGGGCCATGCTTTGCCCAATGCGATCCTGCCGATTATCGCAATGATCGGCATTGATATCGGCGTGTTCATGGGCGGCATCGTGGTGGTCGAATCTGTGTTCGGCTGGCCCGGTATTGGTCAGCTTGCGTGGCAAGCCATCCAGCGCATCGACATTCCGATCATCATGGGCGTGACGCTGGTGTCTGCCGTGGCCATCGTGCTGGGCAACCTGCTGGCCGACCTGATCGCGCCGTTTATCGACCCCAGAATTAAACTTAAATAACCAAGAAACCAACAGGAGAGACTGATGAAGAAACTGCTCGCTTCGACTGCCCTGATGCTGGCCCTGTGCGGCCCCATGGTGGCGCAGGAATACACCCCCGATCCGGCTGCCAAACAAGGCGGCTCGATTGTGATGACTTATAAGGATGACGTGGCCACGTTGGACCCGGCGATTGGCTATGATTGGCAAAACTGGTCGATGATCCGGTCGCTGTTCGATGGCCTGATGGATTATGTCCCCGGCACCACCGATCTGCGCCCCGGTCTGGCAGAAAAATATGAGATTTCCGAGGATGGTCTGACCTACACCTTCCATCTGCGCGCGGGTGTGAAGTTCCACAATGGCCGCGAGATGACAGCGGATGATGTGAAATACTCGCTGGACCGGGTGACTTTGCCCGCCACGCAATCGCCCGGCTCGGGGTTCTTCGGTTCGATCAAAGGCTATGACGCGATGGTTGGCGGCACTGCCACCAGCCTTGAAGGCGTCACCGTGGTTGATCCTTTGACCGTGAAGATCGAATTGTCGCGCCCCGATGCTACTTTCCTGCACGTCATGGCGATCAACTTCTCATCCGTGGTGCCGAAAGAGGCGGTTGAGGCTGCGAATGGCGATTTCGGTAAGATGCCGGTCGGCACGGGTGCGTTCAAGATGAAGGAATGGACGCTGGGCCAAAGCCTGGTGTTCGAGCGTAACACCGACTACTGGCGCAAGGGCGAGCCGTATTTGGACCAGATCACCTACGAATTTGGTCAAGAGCCGATCGTCGCACTGCTGCGTTTGCAGAATGGCGAGATCGACATTCCCGGCGATGGCATTCCGCCTGCCAAATTCACCGAAGTGATGGGCGATCCGGCGCAAAAGGCCCGCGTTGTGACCGGCGATGTGCTGCACACCGGCTATATCACGATGAACGTCACAGCGCCCCCGTTCGATAAGGTCGAAGTGCGGCGTGCGGTCAACATGGCGATCAACAAGACCCGCATCGTGCAGGTGGTGAACAACCGTGCCGTGCCTGCCAACCAGCCGCTGCCACCTGCAATGCCGGGTTACACCAAGGATTACGCGGGTTATCCGTTTGATGTCGAAGGTGCCAAGAAACTGCTGGCGGATGCGGGCTACCCGGATGGATTCGAGACTGATCTTTACGCGATGAACACCGACCCGAACCCACGGATTGCGCAAGCCATCCAGCAGGATCTGGCGGCGATTGGCATAAAGGCAAACATCCAATCGCTGGCGCAGGCCAATGTGATTGAGGCGGGCGGCGCGGGCACAGCGCCGATGATCTGGTCGGGCGGCATGGCGTGGGTTGCCGACTTCCCCGATCCGTCAAACTTCTACGGCCCGATCTTGGGCTGCGCGGGTGCGGAAGCAGGCGGTTGGAACTGGTCGAAGTATTGCAACCCGGATCTCGACAAGGCCGCCGTTGCCGCTGACAGCATGTCTGATCCTGCCAAAACCGCAGATCGTCTGAAGGCATGGTCGGATATCTACATGAAGGTGATGGAGGATGCGCCGTGGGCTCCGGTCTATAACGACCAGCGTTTCACCATGAAATCAGACCGGATGGGCGGCGCGGATGCGCTGTTTGTCGATCCGATTGCCACCATCAACTTCGATTATATTTATGTGAAATAACATGTGCAAAGCCTGCAACTACACGATCCACGGCGCGCAACACCATTTCGGCTGGGACAATACCAATCCCCCCGCCGCACGGGTGGAACCGGGTGCCACGATCTTGTTTCAGTGTCAGGATTCCTCTGCGGGCCAGCTTGGCCCGCAGTCGAAACTGGTGGATGTCACAGCGCTCGATTTCGGTAAGATCAACCCGGTTTCGGGGCCGATCTATGTTGAAGGCGCGGAACCCGGCGATGCGATCAAGGTGACGATCGACAGCTTTGCGCCGCGCAGCTTTGACGGGCGCGGCTTTGGCTGGACGGCGAATATTCCCGGCTTTGGGCTGCTCGCCGATCAATTCCTCGACCCCGCCCTGCATATCTGGAACTATGATCCGGGGCAAATGGGGCCAGCTTTGTTTGGGCGCGAGGCCCGCGTGCCTTTGAAGCCATTTGCGGGGACGATTGGCAACGCTTTGGCCGCACCCGGTCTGCACTCGGTTGTCCCACCCCGTCGGGTCGGCGGCAATCTGGATATCCGCGATCTGAACGCTGGCGTGACGCTGTATCTACCGGTTGAGGTTACGGGTGCTTTGTTCAGCGTTGGCGACACCCATGCAGCGCAGGGTGATGGCGAGGTCTGCGGCACCGCGATTGAAAGCCCGATGGATGTGGTGCTGACGCTCGATCTGCTCAAAGGTGCCAACCTGAAAAACCCGCGCTTTACCACGCCCGGCCCGGTGACGCGCCATTTGGATGCCAAGGGCTATGAGGTGACAACCGGCATCGGCCCCGATCTGATGGCAGCCTCACGCGATGCGGTGGCGGGGATGATCGACCTGCTTTGCGCACAGCGTGGCATGGCGGCGGTGGATGCCTATATGCTGGTCTCGACCTGCGGCGATCTGCGGATTTCCGAGATTGTCGATATGCCGAACTGGGTAGTCAGCTTTTACTTCCCGCGCTGTGTGTTTGAATGAGCGCAGCCTTGCCGGATTCCGGGGCAGCACTTGCCCCGGAAGTGCTATCCGTTCAAAGCCTTACGGTGTCTGTCCGCACAGCGGCAGGTGACCGCCCGTTGGTAGAAAACCTGTCATTCACCCTGCGCCGGGGCGAGACCCTGGCGATTGCGGGGGAAAGTGGTTCGGGCAAGTCGATCACTTCACTGGCTATCATGGGCCTGCTGCCGCCGCCTGCGGTGCGCATCACTTCGGGCAGCGTCCGCTTGGGCGATACCGAACTGACCAAACTGGCTGAAGCGCAGATGCGATCCCTGCGCGGTGCGCGGATCGCGATGATTTTTCAGGAACCGATGACCTCGCTGAACCCGGTGCTGACTGTCGGCGCACAATTAATCGAGGCCATCCGCGCCCATACCGATGCAAGCCGTGCCGAGGCCCGCAAACAGGCGCTTGCCGCGTTACAAGCCGTGCGGCTGTCGCAACCCGAACAGCGGCTGAAACAATATCCGCACGAACTCTCTGGCGGGATGCGCCAGCGCGTGATGATCGCCATGGCCCTCGCCCTACGCCCCGAAGTGCTGATCGCGGACGAACCCACGACCGCGCTGGATGTAACAGTGCAGCGCGAAGTGCTTGATTTACTGCGCGATCTGCAACGTGAATTTGGCACCGCCATCATCCTGATCACCCATGATATGGGCGTGGTCGCGGAAATGGCCGACCGGGTGATTGTGATGAAAGCGGGGAGGGCGGTGGAGGAAGCCAGCACCCGGCAGATTTTTGCCAGCCCGCAGATGCCCTACACAAAAGACTTGCTCGCCGCCGTGCCGCGGATGGGCATGGGCAAACCGCGCCCGGCTACCCCGACCGATACCGTCGCGCGCCTGAGCGATGTGGTGGTGCGCTTTCCGCTGAAAGGCGGCATTCTGGGCCGCACCGTTGCACAGGTTCATGCGGTGGAGCATGTCAGTTTCGACATCCGGCGCGGCGAAACCTTTGCCCTTGTGGGCGAATCCGGTTGCGGTAAATCGACGATTGCCAAGGCGATTGTTGGCCTTGCCCCGCACCAAGGCCGCATTGAAATCGCAGGCCAAAGTTTCGCCGATCTTGATACGGCGGGCCAAAAGGCGTTGCGTCGCCGGGTGCAGATCGTGTTCCAAGACCCGATGGCAGCGCTTGATCCGCGCATGACGGTGGGTGCGCTTATTGCCGAGCCGTTGCTGATCCACGGCATCGGCAGCCCTGCCGAGCAACGCGCCAAAGCGGCGGAGTTGATGCAGCGCGTCGGCCTGACGGAAGATCAGCTCGACCGCTACCCGCACGAATTTTCCGGCGGCCAGCGCCAGCGTATCTGCATCGCCCGCGCGCTGGCCTTGCAACCCGATCTGATCATCGCCGACGAATCCGTCTCTGCGTTGGATGTGTCGGTACAGGCCCGCGTGCTGGAATTGCTGCAAGCCCTGCAGCGCGAATTTGGCATCGCTTTCCTGTTCATCAGCCATGACATGGCGGTGGTTGAGAATATCTCAGACCGGGTGGCGGTGATGTATCTTGGCCAGATTGTGGAAACAGGCACCCGCGTGCAGGTATTCGGCAACCCACAGCACCCCTATACCCGGCGTCTAATTGAGGCCGTGCCGGTGCCCGATCCCAGCCATATCCGCACGCCCTCGCTGCGGCTGGCGGGCGCGGTGCCCAGCCCAGTGCATCTAATCGGCCAAGGCCCGGCGCCCTTGGTAATGCGCGATATCGGCGATGGTCATCTCGTTGCGCTACAAGCAGGACAACTGGGTGAATAAATGTGCATAGATGTGTGGCACCACCGCTGCGGGTTGCCACAACGACAACAGCCCGGGCGGCTACTATCATTGTCATTAACATCTAAAGCCCACCTGGTGGGCTCACACACCCCACATGCGCGCCGCCGCTTTGGCGATTGAATACCTCGAGGACAGGTTATTTGGTAGCGCTTGAGGTCTTCGATGCGCTTTCGACTTTACGTCATATCCACCGGAGGCTTTCGGGGATTGTCGGCAAGGCACATCTGACTGAGGTGGGCACCTCGGAGCAACTCAAGTTCGCCTTTGTGGCGGGCACCTGCAACTTACGCGGCACTCTTCCATTTCAGCGGGGTCACGTAAACGATGCGATCATTGGCACTGACCATCACGTCGCCGTCCTGAATATTGATCTGCAGCTTCATCGTGCGGCTTGCCAGTTTTGCCAACTCGCCTGTGTCTTTCTCGGAAAAACCTGTCACTTGAAGATTGTCAAAACGGGTGGTGCTGCCTTTGATCTTGTCCCACCACATCTCGGCCGTCCTGCCGCCGTAAGGATAGACAATCACCTTGTCGGCTTTGCCACAGGATTGACGCATCACCTTCTCGCTGGGAAGCCCTAGGGCCACCCACACATCAAGCTCCCCGCTCAGGCTTTTCTGCCAGATATCTGGCTCGTCATCCGTTGATAGGCCCTTGGTCATTTCCAAATTCTCATGCGCATTTAACGCAAAAGCGATGACGCGCACCATCAGCCGTTCATCCGTCTCTGAGGGATGCTTGGCAACGGTCAGTTTATGGGTCTCATAATAGTGGCGATCCATGTCGGAGACTGAAAGCTCAACTTTGTAAATGGTGGCTTTTTGCGCCATGATTTGTCCCAAAACTGCGAAGATTGGGATACTTACTGGGTATGGTGATCTTGTGAAAGCAGATAAAAAAGGAGCACGAATATTGGGGTCGAATGGCTGTTGCCATATCTTCCAACCTAACAGTGTGGCATGATTGCTCCGTATTGAGTCAGCACTCTGATGGCTGCGTCTCAAGGGGCTTAAGTGCCGGCCCACTCATCGCGCAGATTTTACAGCAGTGGAGGTCGAAGTAAAATCGGCTGATTGCTGGCGTTCGAGACGCATGCCTGCCGCCATGCAGCATGCCGCATAGCGGAAGGCCAGGGCTGATGCAGCAATGATTTGCTTTGGATAGCGCGTAGGCTCGTGACCCGGTGCCAAGGTCTTTAGCCCTAACTTAGCATAATACCCCTTTGTGCCTTGTCACCTTCGGCAGACGAATTTGGTAAACTCGACCGCTGCCCCAAAGTCTGTTATATTTGACGTTGAAGCGGGAAATCTTGGGTAGTCTTGATCGCCTATTTTCGTCGTCTTACCCGTATCTCAGTGATGGTGGATTAGAGGCGGATCTGATCTTTCACCAGCGCGCAAACCTGCCGCTGTTTGCGGCGTTCGTCCTTCTTAACACAGCAGAAGGGCGCGAAATGCTGCGGCGCTATATGGCCTCCTATCTCGACATGGCCAAGGCGGCGGGACGCGGCATTGTACTCGGTACACCAACTTGGCGCGCCAATCGGGACTGGGGCCCTAAACTCGGATTGGACGACGCCGCCATCCGGGATATCAATCGGCGCGCAGTGGCATTCGCTCGCGATCTCCGGGATGCACATCCTTGGCGGGAGCAGATCCTTATAGAGGGAGCGATTGGACCGGCTGGCGATGGCTACGCTACCGCACAGCTACTGACCTCCACGGAATCGACCCGTTTGCATAACGCTCAGCTCGAGATCATTGCCACAAGACCGGATTTTGGGAACTGTCGGAAGGCGGGCCGCTTGTCCTGTTTGCTGGAGTGAATGACCGCTAGGGATCCTCAGGCGACGCTGTGGGGGTAATCCCGCAGCGATTACGCATGCGGTCAACTGGCCAGTCATGCAGCGCTTGGGAAAGCCGATCCAGCCCATCCTGCAGCCGCACGGCAGCACCGCCGCCCACGCCCAGTCGGATGTGGTTGGGCAGATCATAGGCGCTGCCGGGCAACAGGAAGGTGCGATAGGGCGGTGCCAGCAGAAAGCGCGCGAAAGCGTCGCTGTCAACGCCTTCGGGCAGGCGCGCAAGCCCGATCAAACCGGCCTTCGGCGGCACCCAAGACAAATGGTGTTGGGCTGCGACCCACGCGTTCATCTGCGCCAGATTGGCCGATCCCTCCGCACGGGCGCGCTGAAGCGCTGTTGCATAGCGCGCTGGCCGCAAAGCCACCTCGGCGATCACCTCGCCCATGATGTTCATGATTTCGCTGGAGTTTTCGCGCAGAATCAGCGCGTCCCGCATATGGGCGGCATCGGGGCAGATCATCCAGCCGGTGCGCAAGCCCTGCAAGCCAAGCGCCTTGCTGACCGATCCGGTGGTGATACCGCGCGCATACAATCCTGCGACTGACGGCGCGCGGGGGCCGTCCCATTCCAGCCCCGCATAAACCTCGTCCACCAACAGCCATGCGCCGACCCGGTTGGCAATGGCCACCACTTCGGCCAAATCGGCAGCGCTCATCAGATCGCCGGTCGGGTTGTTCGGATTGGTCAAAAAGATCATCCGGGTGCCGGGGGTCACGGCGGCTGCCAAAAGGTCCAGCGGCAAGCGCCAACCGTCCGCCTCTGATCGCGCCACTTTGACGATTTCCGCGCCTTTGGCTTTGGCGAGCACTTCAGCTTGCGGCCAGCCGGGGGCTTCGATCACGATGCGCTCACCGGGTTGCAGAAGCTGCATGATCGACAGGTAGTTTGCCTCTGCCGCCCCTGCGGTGATCAGCACATCTGAGGGCGAGCAAACTCCGGTCAGCCCAGCTTGCGCCAGAGCGTGATCGCGCAGTTCCGGCAGGCCGCGAAAATCGCGGCAGTTCCAGTCCAGCGATTGGTTCGGGTCCAGATCGCTGAGATAGTCGCCCAAGCGCGGCGAGCCGGACAAAGAGAACCCAACAATCGCTTCCGGAGCGGCTTCGGTAGTTTCGAGAAGGTATTGGAACAACGTGTGGATCTTGACTTTCAACCGGGCGCTCCGCTTCATCTGGCAAGGGGGTGATGGTATGATGGATGAGATTGCGCTGAAGGGGAAACCCATTCGGCTGGCGGTTTTGGATTATGGCTTGTTCGAGGTGCATTCCGGGCCCCGCACGATTGGCATCTGCGGCTTTGCGGTGCAGACCGATGCGGGCGAGTTGGTGTTGATCGACACTGGCTTTCCGGCAAAATACACCGTCGATGCCGAGGCGGCGACGGCTGAAGACGCGCTGGGCAGCTTTGGCCGTGTGCTAAAAATCACGCCCGAAAACACCCCCGAAGGACAACTTGCCAAGTTGGGGCTGTCGAAGGCCGATGTGACACTGATGATCCAAAGCCACACCCATATTGATCATGTCGGTGATATGGCGGGCTTTCCCGGTGTGCCGATCCTGATTGCCAAGGCCGAGCGGGATTTACCGCGTCCGATGTATTGGTCGGGCAAACAGGCGATGGAATGGCCCGCGTGCGACTATCATCTGGTGACGCAAGATTTCATGCTTGGGCCGGGGTTTCAGGTGTTGCTGTGTCCTGGACACGCCCCCGGTCAACTGGCGTTCATGATCCAGTTGCCGGAAACCGGATGGGTGCTGCTGACCTCGGACGCGATCAGCCGCGCGGCTGAAATCGACGAGGGCTTTGCCGGATCGTGGGATGTGCCGCTGGCGATCCATTATGGCGCGCGGCTGATGAACCTTGCGCATGATCGCGACGCGCTGGTGATTTTTGGTCACAGCCCGCAGCAATGGCCGACGTTACGCAAAGCGCCCGAATGGTTCACCTAAGCGCATTGCTCACCTCACATCGCGCCCCTGATTGAGAATGATCACATTGCCGCTGCAAATATCCCCGGCGGGCGAGATCAGAAACCCGACCCATGCCGCGACCTCGCTGGGCTGCATCGCGTGGCCGTGCGGCATGGCGGCGATGGCGCGCGCCAGCACATCCTCGGTCAGCACGTTGAACAAAGGTGTCTCGGTCATCGCCGGGGCCAGCGAGTTCACCGCGATTTTCTCGCGCGCATAGCGCCGCGCCAAGTCCTTGGTCAGCGTATCCAGCGCCGCCTTGGAAGCCCGGTAATGCGGCGGATCGAACACATCAAAATTATAGGCGCCGTTTGAAGATATATTGACGATCTTGCGCACCCCGGCGCGGCCCTGCATCAGCTTGATCGCCGCCTGACAGCAGTGAAACGCGCCCGAGAAATTGATCGACATTTGCCGGTCGAGTTCCTGCGCCGGAATGTCAGGAAAGTCGGACATAAAGCAGGTGCCCGCGTTGTTCACCAAAGCATCGACGCCGCCATGTTCCTGCGCGATCTGCGCAAAGACCGCCGTAATCGCACTCGCATCGGTCAGATCGGTGATATGGCCCGTAAATTCGGGCTGCGCCATACTCGCCAGACCTGCCGCATCAATATCCAACCCGATCACATGCATCCCGTCTGCAAGCAACTTGGCACTGATCGCCCGCCCCAACCCGCCTGCTGCCCCGGTCACCACAGCTATCTTTGTCATGCTCCGCCCCTCCCCAAAATCCACAAGATACTGCGGCTGCCGGAGATCAGCACAATTAGATCGAGCGGCGCAAGTACCAGCATTTTTGGGGTGACCGCATCAAGTTGTGGCAAAGTTGGCCCGAGTGAGCATAAAGGAACGTTTTTCAGACATTCGGCACGGGCCAAGCCGTGCCGTCAATCAACTCCCCGCCCTCCACATCGAACTGGGGCCGAAAGAAGGCCAAATGGCCGCTTTAGACCCAAGCTGCGCCTACTCGGTCGTACCACCGTCAGACCGCTTCCCGCCCGGAAAGTGCCAGACAGATACCGCGCCTGCATTGCCCAACTCCGCAACAATGAACCCGCCAGCACAAGGCTGGCGGGCCGTCTGTCAGGACTTCGTGCGTTCATCCCCGATCAGAAGACGAAATCACCTTCCACGATGGTCGCTGCGTTCAGCAGGGTGATGGTGAAATCATCCATGGTGTCGCCATCGCTATCGACCCCGATCAACATGTTCGCTCCGGCCGTTGTGATGGTCACATCGACGAAGCCAATACTGTAGCCGGCCAGGTCGATCCTATCGGTTCCGGACAGGAAATCGACCAAGGTATCGTCTCCCGGCATCCCGGTGAACACAAACGCATCTGCCCCACCGCCGCCCAGCAGCGAGTCGGCACCGGACGAGCCGTTCAACCGGTCATCGCCCGCGCCGCCGACGAGGAAGTCGTTGCCTGCGCCGCCGGTGATGGTGTCGTTGCCCATCCCGGCGTTCACATAGTAGGCGCGGGTCTGGCTGGACTGGTCGATGCTGTCGCCAAACTGCGTGCCAAGCTGCACCACCTCGAACGTATCCCCCCGCGCGGCACCGCTTACCAGATCGCGCACATCGAAGGTGGCCCCCGCCGTGCTGCTGACAAAGGTGATGCCTTCGTCGTCGAACCGGCCCACGGGGCCGATTGGCATGTCGGTGCCGTCCTCGGCCTGAAGGCGCACGGCAAAGCCGCCGTCCTGATTGGCCATCGTGTTGCTGTCCGCAAGCAAGCCGTTGCCGACTTCGGAACTGGTGAAGGTGATGCGCATCTGGGCTGCGGCGGGCGACGACACGTTCACCACATCCAGCCCGGAGCCCAGTGTCACCCGATCGGCGCCGTCGGTCGCCAGATTGTAGATCGCAACATCGTCACCTTCGCCGCCGTAGATCCTGTCCGCACCGGCCCCGCCGATGAAGGTGTCGCTGCCGACCCCGCCGAACAGCACGTCGTCCCCTGCGCCGCCGACGTTGAAATCGTTCCCCTGTCCGGCCCGCACGACGTCATTGCCCATGCCGAGATTCAGGTAGAAGTTGCGTGACTCCAGACTCAGATCAAGGGTCTCGGCAGCTTGCGTGCCCAGCTGAACCACCTCGAACGTATCACCCCGCGCCGCACCACTAACCAGATCGCGCACGTCGAAGGTCATGCCCGCCGTGCTGCTGACAAAGGTGATGCCTTCATCGTCAAAACGGCCAAGCGTGCCGACCGGCATGTCGGACCCGTCTTCGGCCTGCAACCGCACGGCAAGACTGCCGTCCTGATTGGCCATCGTGTTGCTGTCGGTCGCGCTGCCATTGCCGACTTCGGCGCTGGTGAAGGTGACACGCACCTGCGTCGCGGCAGGTGAAGACACGTTCACAACATCCAGCCCGTCATTCAGCGCCACGGCGTCGGCCCCGTCGGTCGAGATGTTGTAAATCATCACATCATTGCCGCTACCGCCGTAGATGCTGTCAGCACCGCCGCCGCCGATAAAGCTGTCATTGCCAAGGCCTCCGGCGATGAAGTCATCTCCCGCACCGCCCACGAGGAAGTCGTTGCCTGCGCCGCCGGTGATGGTGTCGTTGCCCATCCCGGCGTTCACATAGTAGGCGCGGGTCTGGTCCGAGTGGTCGATGGTGTCGCCCACCTGCGTGCCAAGCTGCACAACCTCGAACATCTCGCCCCGCGCGGCGCCGCTGACCAGATCGCGCACGTCAAAGCGGACGCCTGCGACCGCACTTGTGATGATCACGCCTTCATCATCCAACCGCGCGATGGTCCCGGACGGAGTGCCCGTGCCGTCTTCCGCCTGCAGGCGAACGGCCAGCCCGCCGTCCTGGTTGGCCATCGTATTCGCGTCGGTAGCCACACCGTTGCCCACTTCGGCGCTGGTGAAGGTGACACGGATATTCGTGTCGACCGCGGCTGTCAGGTTCACCAGATCGCTGCCCGCGCCCAGATCAATGGCATCGGCCCCGTCGCTCGCGATGTTGTAGATCATCACGTCGTTGCCGTCGCCGCCGTTGATGGTATCGGCACCGCCGCCGCCGATGAAGCTATCGTTGCCTAGAGCGCCGTTCAACCGGTCATCCCCCGCACCGCCCACGAGGAAGTCGTTGCCTGCGCCGCCGGTGATAGTGTCGTTGCCCATCCCGGCGTTTATATAATAGGCGCGGGTCTGGCTGGACTGGTCGATGGCGTCACCGAACTGCGTGCCAAGCTGCACCACCTCGAACGTATCCCCCCGCGCGGCACCGCTGACCAGATCGCGCACATCGAAGGTGGCCCCCGCCGTGCTGCTGACAAAGGTGATGCCTTCGTCGTCGAACCGGCCCACGGGGCCGATTGGCATGTCGGTGCCGTCCTCGGCCTGAAGGCGCACGGCAAAGCCGCCGTCCTGATTGGCCATCGTGTTGCTGTCCGCAAGCAAGCCGTTGCCGACTTCGGAACTGGTGAAGGTGATGCGCATCTGGGCTGCGGCGGGCGACGACACGTTCACCACATCCAGCCCGGAGCCCAGTGTCACCCGATCGGCGCCGTCGGTCGCCAGATTGTAGATCGCAACATCGTCACCTTCGCCGCCGTAGATCCTGTCCGCACCGGCCCCGCCGATGAAGGTGTCGCTGCCGACCCCGCCGAACAGCACGTCGTCCCCTGCGCCGCCGACGTTGAAATCGTTCCCCTGTCCGGCCCGCACGACGTCATTGCCCATGCCGAGATTCAGGTAGAAGTTGCGTGACTCCAGACTCAGATCAAGGGTCTCGGCAGCTTGCGTGCCCAGCTGAACCACCTCGAACGTATCACCCCGCGCCGCACCACTAACCAGATCGCGCACGTCGAAGGTCATGCCCGCCGTGCTGCTGACAAAGGTGATGCCTTCATCGTCAAAACGGCCAAGCGTGCCGACCGGCATGTCGGACCCGTCTTCGGCCTGCAACCGCACGGCAAGACTGCCGTCCTGATTGGCCATCGTGTTGCTGTCGGTCGCGCTGCCATTGCCGACTTCGGCACTGGTGAAGCTGAGGCGGAATTGAGAAACAGCCGGGTCTAGCGCCCCGATCGTGAACGTATTGAGGATCGTCAGCGGATTGGTCATGGTCGTCTTCTCCCGTTGTCATTCGAGCCGGGCGGGGGATGATCCCCACAGAATTCCGGGCAAGAATGCGTAAAGGCGGCGGCAACACCGCATGATCAGCCGATGGAGCAACGAGGCGACTTCTGGGGAAGTTTCAGGCCGGATTATGATTTTGCGCAGATCGACACCGTCCAGACGGGTCAATACTGCGGGGCTGATCACGGGCGTGCTTTTGGCAGCAAAGCTGATCCCGGCATCATTCCGGGCGTTATCCGGGCGTTAACAGGCCGCTAAAATAGTCTGCCCTCGACGCTGTTTGAGGAAAGATGATTCATCCTCGGTAGGACAGCGGCGGGGGCAATGATGCGCGGGACGGACGAGAAGAGCGGATCGCTGTTCAGCTAAGTCGATCTTGAGGATCGGATCCCCCGTCAAACACCCGCTGCGCAATGTCCGACGGGTGGTGACTGATGCGCTTGCCAGCCTCAATGCCAAGTTCGAAGTGTTGTATGTCGATTTCGGCCGCCCTTCGATCGCACCTGAACGGCTGATCCGGGCCAGCCTGATCCAGATCCTGATCTCGGTCCGGTCCGAGCGGCAACTGATGGAACAGACGCAGTATAATTGATATGCTGACGGTTTCGTGGGCAGCGGGTTAGCTAGCGTGGTGGGGACCTCGAACTCCATCGGGCTGAGGTAGCCATTCTGCGCCGCCGTCGGGCAGCTTTCCGTCCTTCGTGGCCGACAAGCTCGGTTCGCCTCGCAGTGCATTAATGACCGCTTTCCCAGCGTCGCCGCAGTTGCCTTGCTGCACCGCCCACAGACGGCTCTCCGCCCTTGACGTCAGTCCTGCTGGTGCGGCGAGCCGAATCTGAGGTGCCCAGGCGAAAGGCAGTGAGGCCCCGAAAGCTGAGCTACTCCCCAACTCTTGGACAGTTTTCGGGCTGAGTTAAGCTACTGCCTG
>JAZKCV010000010.1:0-49133 GCA_040387915.1 Pseudomonadota bacterium | reverse complement strand
AGCGCCTTCAGCGCGAACAGGACGGCTCCGAGGTGAAATCCGTCCAGCTTGAAACTCTGATCGACATCGGGCAGGGCCCGATCGACCGGCGCGGAAGCATGGAACTCTTCCGCGAAACTGCGGCCGACCTCTTCCTCAAAGCCACCGGCACCCATTGGTCACCGCGTTCGGGCACGCGCACCAGCCATCGGCACTTGACCGCAGCGATGATCGACAGCCGCGACTTTATCGCCGCCAAGAAACGCGCCGAGACCGAGAGCCTTGTGCCTCCGGGGCCGAAGGTTGCCTTCTCGGGCGGAGCCACCACGGATCACCGGCTGATCTAGGACCGTCTCGATCAGATCCACGCCAAACACCCCGACATGGTGCTCTCGCACGGTGGATCGCCGAAAGGCGCCGAACGCATCGCTGCCACCTGGGCTTCCAACCGCAAGGTGCCGCAGGTCGCCTTCAAGCCGGACTGGACCAAACACGCCAAGTCTGCGCCTTTCAAGCGCAACGACCAGATGCTGGACTGCATGCCGATCGGAGTCGTGGTCTTCCCGGGCACCGGTATCCAGGACAACCTGGCCGACAAAGCCCGCAAGATGGGCATCCCGGTTTACCGCATGACGATGGGGAGCGCGTGAGCGCTACCTACCCAGTGTAACGCAGTGCATCGATGCCAACATCGATGATGCCGCAAGCGGTTATGGAGCCGGCCCAACACAACAAAAAGCCCCGCTCGAAAAGCCGGGGCCGATAATCACTGCGCTAGACCTGAAGCGGATCGATGGGACAATGGTCGCCCAACGCTATCATGTCCGGAAAGAAGCATCCGGCCTTGCATTCCAAGGCCTCGCCCCGATCAAGGGTTGCCGTGGCAAAGTGGTAGTTCAATGGCCCGGGGACAGCAATTCCGGCAGGCTGAACCGCCATCGACAGGAACTGAAGCATCTGCAGCCCAGCAGCATTCATGCCGAAGGCAAAGACATTTTCATTGCGGCGAGCGGGATGGTCCGTTGGCAGACCCGAAATATAGGCTGGGTCGTCCAGGAGGCCGGTCCGCTCCAAAGCGACATCGGCCGGATCGTACTGACCGATGCACGCAAGGCACGCGTGACCAGGTGAGACCGCGTGAGCACGCCAGTCTGCGCCTCGCATGTTACCTTTGGCCGTGAGCGAAACCCGCACACCGCCATCGATCACGGGGATCAGGTGGGCGGTTGCTATCGTATTGAGGACGTACCGTGGCCAGGGTCGATCAACGCAGCTGAAGAGGACGTCACAGTCCAGCGCCGCGCGAAAGCCATCCTGCTTCGTGATCGACATGGGCAGGGCTTCGAGGCGAAAGTTCCCAGCAGTTGCACAGGTGACCAATCTTGCGGCCGATGTATTGACCTTGAGATTACCTATGTCCTTAGAGGTCGCGTGGACAAGCCGATCAAGGTTGTGAGTCTTGACTACATCGAAGTCGATCAGCATCAAATCCTCGGTGCCCTGCCGGGAGGCGGCTTCAGCAACGAGCCCGCCAACGCTGCCCACACCTATGACGCCAATACGCAGCCTTGTGAGATCGCGCTGCTTCGCTTCACCCCACGCTGAAGTGGTGCGCAAGAGTTCTTCACGAAAAGCGGGTGGTGGGGCCAACTTGTCATGGAAAGTGCAGGCGAGTCCATCGCCCACAATACGCACGCTGCCACACCATTGCCGATCATATTGACCGCGGTCGCGCCGAAACCAGAACCGGCCGCTCCAGGCTTCGTCCGTTCCAAGCGTCATCCCAACCAGAGGGTAGCCCGTGGCCGCAAATACCCGAGGCGCAAGGCGTTCCTCCGCAACGACATCGTCGCGGCTCATGCCCTGCCAGCCGGGTGAAGGATGGCTATGCAGGAAGACAAGACCAGCACCTGCCTCGATAGCCATCGCTAGCGCGCGCTCAAAGTATTGACCCTCAAAACTCACGTTGCCGTGCAGCTTCCGTTCGTCTTCTTCCGGAAGGATGATTTCAGACACGAGGGCAGAGAGGCGGCTTCGCCCTTGGCTGGGACGCCATAGGGCAAAGCAAAGATCTTCTTGGCGACGATGCGCATAATGTTGAAGCAAGTGCCCGGCTAGGGCGTGATGAGTTGCCGTGGACATTGCCACGCTGTGGGTCACCCGGCTCATTGGGTGGCCCACAGGTGGCGCACGAACGCCAAGTAGTCCGCAACCGTCTTCCGGGTTTCATTCCAGCCGGGAAACGGACGACTCCAGTACTGGAAATCATCCGGCAACCCGCTGTATCCCGAACTCGGGTGAACTCCCCCGGTCGGATGAACCCCACCACCCTGCATGGAGTGAATATGGGGCTTAACATGGGGCCCAGACGGCGGGGTCACAGGAAAGTCGGGGGGTACGTTGAAACCCAACGTAACCACTTGCCCTTTGAGGCGGCCGACCTCAACGACATATTTGAAGGCCAAGTTGCCGTCACCCACCTCGGCTGCAGTGTACCCCAAAGCGGCAAGGCCGGACTTGAAGTTTTCCACTCCGAATTGCTGAGGGAGATCGGAGACCGTGGTGGGGCCGGTAAACACGCTGACGAAGGTGTCGCCTTTCTGGATATGGATCGTTTCGTCACCGCGCCCCTGGAAGCTTTCCTGCCGTTTGTTCTTCACTTCGATCAAGTAGTATTCTGCTGACGCGAGGCCAGCTAGTGCGAGAAGCTGATTGGGCGTCTCGGTGCGATCTTCGATCACGAACTCTTCGCCATCGATGAAGATCGAGAACGATTTCACAGCGGCCTCGTTCTGACGAATCGGTTCAACACGGTTGATTTCAGTATCGGTGCCCATCACAGAGCCTTTCTTTTCTAGGTTGACTGGACTAAAGTGGAGTTATAGTCCCTGTGTGGACTAGTCTACAATGAGACTTTGAGGGGAGTCAAGTCCATGAGGAGACCATTATGACGGCGACGCAAACAGCGGATGCCGTAGGCACTTCGGTGCTTTTGCCTGGAGATGATCAGGCCGCGCTCAGGGCGTTCTTCGAGATTGCGGAAGCTTGGAGCCTGACAACGGACGACCAGTCGAAGCTTCTTGGCAGTCCGCCGCGTTCTTCATTTTTTAAGTTGAAGAAGGATGGGGGGCAGCTGAATCGAGATCAGATTGAGCGAATCTCGCACATCATCAACATCTACAAATGTCTGCGGATTCTGTTCACTGACCAAGAGGCGGCGGACAAGTGGATGGGACAATCCAACAAGGCACCGTTCCTACAAGGCCGATCAGCGCTAGAGTTCATGGTTCAGGACGGGTATCTTTCCGACATCTTCCAAGTTCGACGCTACCTCGACGCGCAGAGAGGCTGACCCAGTTAATGAAGCAGTTGTCGCAAGCGGCGCCTCTAACCGTTCACACTTATCGTTTGATCCCGTCGAGGTTTCCGCCGGTCGAACTCTACGAGCCAGTCTGCCAGCCCAGCGATTGGGATGGCGTGAAGCGCGTTGAGGGTATGACCAATCCCCGCCTGAGAGAGATGGCGACAGGGCTGGGACTGCTTCATCCGGATGATCGTGGTCGGGTAAGCCAGAATTGGCTCGTTGCGCCATTCACCTACCCTGACCCAGAACAGAGCCCATTCAGCGACGGTAGCTATGGCTATAGCTTGGTCGCCGATACGATTGGCGGGGCACTTCTCGAAGCTGTGAGACGACGAGAGACTTTCCTGTCGAGAACCGAGCAGGGTCCAACTCGTTTGGAAATGCGAATGCTCATGACGCCCCTTAAGGCTGAACTTCTAGACCAGTACGACGTAAGCCAGCCGGAAAATTGGTCGGAAACGCACATTTGCGTGCGCGCATTACGTGATTCCGGCTCATACGGCTTTTGGCTTCCGAAGCGAGAAAACTTGGGTCGACTAGCTGTTGTTCTGCGACCGACTGCGTTCGGAACTGCCGTCCAAGCGGAGCACTATGCGTTCGTTTGGAACGGCAAAGCGATCGAAGTGATTTACGATTTCTCCAAAGGTGAAACGCTAGACCCGGACGAACTTAGAGTCTTAGCCAGTGCTCGCGCGGCCTGAGACAATATTGCGTTTCGACAAAAACGGCAAGATGTATTACATAATCTTCATTATCGGATATTATGTAAGTATCTGATAAAAAAATAGAAAACATACATTTTAGAAGATGTCAGGCTCCCCGTGCGACCCTATTCAGGGTCGGACAGACGCCCGCAACAAGCCCTGCAAAACGCGCCGCACCCATTTGCACCCACTACATCCGCAGTCATGGTCTGATGCGCATTCGGCGCTCCTGTGACGCCGCCGGTCGGATATCGCTTCGCCCACGCAGTGCCGCCCGTCAAACGGCGCTTGCTTGCCGGTTTCGCCGAGAAAATACCCGCGTCATTGACGCGGCCCCGCCTTCTGGTCCTATGCACGATCACAAGGAGGACAAGGTGAGTAACAGGACATGGGCACGGAGATGACGAAGGCGGAATGGCCGATCGCCGCAGCAAACAGCGCCGCACGCTCGCGCCTGGCGGAGGATTTGGAGATCGACGGCGACGTCAGCACCACTGGCCCGATCGACGTGATGGGCAAAATCACGGGCACCCTGACGGCACCGGAAGTTCTAGTCTCGGCCACGGGGCGAATAGCGGGTCAGGTCACAGCGCTCGACATCTCGGTACTGGGCACTATTGACGGCACGATTGCCGCGAAATCCGTGTTGCTCTCCGGCTCTGCCCGGGTTCAGGCAGATATCACGCATGAGACGATCGCCGTCGAAGCTGGTGCTCAGTTCGAGGGAAGACTGAAGCGCAAGTCCTAGCTACCTTCCGTTTCGGGCACTGGAGGTGGCGGTGGAACTGCTCTTATGCGGCACGGGGAGATGACTCTGGATAGCCGAGCAATCGATGTCAGCTAAGCGGGACCGAGCTGCCGCTCGCTACTGCAGTATGGGGAAATATTGCTGCGTGGCTTGATCGACCTGAAGGGCGGAGAGCAGTCTGACGGCGATGCGGCACGGCACCTGTGACGAGCCTGTGAGCGGACGTTCGCGCGCGTCGCAGAGATTACCCCACCGCATTGCGTGGCTCGTGGAATAGCAGCCCGCCGGAAGTGCCGCGTGGCTACTGCAGAAGAACCTAGACAACCATCTTTCGTACTTGGCTCAGCGAGTAGATCCAAAACTGGCAGCGACGCTGATTGAGTGGCCAAAAGGGGCGGCACCAGCGAACGAGGGACAAGCCAGAAGTGTTTTTTAAGTCAACAGCCCCTATTGAAAGGCCTCGATAAGCGCCCTGCATTCCGCGAATCTCTACGAGTTTGGGCTCCGCGTCACCTTCATCACAGGTCTTGCACTGAGTGCGGAACAGTTGGTCCCTTATATCTCCCAGTTCACCGGGAGAGGGTCGAAGTCCGACGGGTAGGAGTGCGAAGCATTCTGAACGAAAAAGCCCATCGAGTGCGTCGATGTCGATTTGTGAGGCAGGGTCACAGATCTTACAGTGAATGGCGTATATCACCTCCAGATGCGAAGGACATTTGCCTACGTGCGCGGGTGCAGATGGAGCAGCTCTTTTGGGATTCTGGCGCCGGGATGGGCGATGACCTTGATCGCAAGCGCTTGACCTGACTGGATCGCAATGGGCACTGTGGCGCCGGTCAGCCGTGCTGAAAGGTAACCTGCGTTGAAGGCATCACCAGCGCCGGATGTATCCTTGACCGTGTCGGCACTGGCGGGCTCGGCTGAGCCGTCGATGCCATCGCCGCAGTAGTACTGGGTCGCGCTGCCGTTCTTCACCACGATCTCAGGGATGCCGGTCGCTACGAACCGCGCTAGCGTCGCCGCAGCACTGGCGTCCCCCCAGAGGGCTGCCTCATCATCATGACTGGGCAAGACGATATCCGTTCGGGAAAACATCGCTGCGTAAACGCTCCGTGTCTCTTCCGGCGACGCCCAAAGTCGCGGACGCAGGTTGGGATCGAAGACGACCCGGCTTCCTCTGGCGCGAGCACGGTCCAGCACATCGAAAAGCGCAATGCGCCGATCTGGTGGCAGAATGGCCAAGGTGATGCCTGACACGATCACGAGCTGGGCGTCATCTACTGCCTTGGCCAAAGCCTCTGGATCATCCGCAAGCCCTCGCGCCGCCGACGAACTGCGCCAATAGTGAAAACTGCGTTCTGCCCCGTCCAGCTCAATCAGGTAAAGGCCCATGCCGCGCACGTCGTCGCGGCTGATGCCTGATACATCCAGGCCATCCGCCGCAAGTTCAGAGACAAAAGCATCCGACACTGTATCCCGGCCCACGCAGCTGACAAAGCCGCAGCGGGCCCTCGTGCCAAGAAGCTGGCCCATATGCCAAATGGTATTGAATGTGTCGCCCGCGAAACCGCGCCGATAACTGTTGTCGCCAAGTGGCGCCAATTCGACCATCGCCTCACCGATGGCCACGACATGGGGGACATCCTGCAGCATCAGGTCTGCCCTGCCGTGTCAAAGATCCGGCCCGTAAGCCAGTCCGGCCAGTCCCGCTCGAAGAACGTTTTCTCCGCGTCATTGATGACGTTCACCGGGCGCGTCGTGACCGAGAAGCCTGCTTCGGTGCGGCGAATGATGATCTGACTGGTCTTGTCCTCCACCCGTTCGCTGCGGAACCTGAAGGCTTCAAGCGCGCCCATGGATGTCTCGGGAACCCGATCGCCTTTCGGATCGCAGATCGCACGGGCGCCTCGGCTGCCACCCCCTGCGGCTACATAGGCGTCAAGTGCGGTCAGGACCGCCTCCGAGGCAAGCGCCATCTGCTGCCATTGCAGTGCGCGCGGTGCCTCGGCGGGCCGGTCGATGGACAGCCCCTCCTGTGCGATTCCGGCGCAAAGCGCCTGCGCGTCGACAAGCGCCTGCGCAATCGCCGAAGGATAGCAGATCAGCCCGGCATCGTCGCTCATGCGGGCCTGGACCTCCGAACGGACAGACTGCGGCGAAAGCGATGACTGTGGGCGCAGCGTGGCTATCGCGCGATCCAGGGCCGCGGTCGCCAAAGCCCCGGCACTGGCTTGGAGATCCGCAGTGGCGGCGGTGGCCGCGATATGTTCGGCCGCGCGCGTGCCGAAGACTTGACCCGCATTCAGCGCCGACCCGCCCGGACGCGTCACCCCGTGGGTGCCCGACGCCTCACCGACAGCATAGCATCCGGCCAAGCTGCTGCGGGCCCAGCTGTCCACGGCGACGCCACCATTCATGTGCTGGTTGTTGACAGCGAACTCCAGCGGCTCGGCGGCGATGTCCACCTTGTAGCGCCGGTAAAGCTCAATCGCGAGCGGGTTCATGTGGCGCAGTCGATCGATGGGCAGCGGCTGCGTCGCACCAGAGCTGCGGAGGTAATCTAGCACATCGGCATCGAGGCGGTCGGGACTGAACGGTGCGTCCCCCGGAACCGGTGCCGGATTCCGATTGAAATCCATGAACACCCGGCGTCCGGCCTGCGTTTCACGGAAGATGGCAAGGTCGATCAGGCTGGATTTAAAATCCAGCATACGTTCGGCATGGAACGGCCACTGATAGCCCTTGCGGAAGATATTGGAGGCCATTTCCTGTGTCGTGCGGAAGTACTCGCCTAGAAAGTGACGCTCCACCCCATCGGCGCTGATGGAATAGATATGGGGAATGACCTGCACATAGGTGCCCGACAAATTCCAAGGGAAGCCTTCGCGGCGCGTGCTGATGCCGAACTGGCCCTCCGTCAGATTCACAAGATCAAGGCCTGCCGCCGCCGCCAGACCCAGCACCCCGAAGCAGCCGTTGGGATAGACGCTGTCGCGATACATCTCTCCCGGACCGCCCCCGGCTAGCACCACAGCAGGGGCAAGGAACAGCGCGAAACCATAGGGGTTGCTGTCATTGCGCGACCGCGCGCTGATCGCGAGGATGCCTTTCGCACGCGCTTCGCCCACGAGGATTTCGATGGCTGTCGTTTGGTTGCGCAGGGTAACGCCCAGACGTAACGCTTCTTCCGCCAGAACCTTGACCATCAGGCGCGACGTGCGGGGGCCGCAACTGGTGGCCCGGCCGGTTTCATCGTGGTCTGTCTTGTAACGCAGCGTTGCGCCTAGACGATCCTGCGGGAGTGGCAGGCCCATGTATTGTAGCGTCGCCATCATCCGTGGAGAGCCGACCGCCTCAATATAGGCGATGTCCGCATCCATCGCGCCACCTGCAGCGATCGCCTTGGCCATTTCGCGGAAGTTGTCGCCCTGATCGGCCGTATTGGCCGTGTGCAGTGTCTGCTTGTCCGATCCCGAGCAGGCAGACGTTCCGCCCCACGCACTTTGGCTAATTATAGCGACGTCGCCGCCGCGTCGCGCCAACTCAACCGCCGTGCGCAGGCCTGCGGCGCCACTGCCTATTATGACACAGCCGTTACGGTAAACCGGGATCTGCGCACCGTCGATGGCAAAGAATTCGCTGGCCGGGGGCTCTGGCGGCAGTCGTGGCATGTCCACGTCGGTCAGGGCGTCAAGAATGGACTGCGGCACAATAGAGGTCATAACAGGCGCTCTGTTCTCAAGGGTGGGGGCGGCTGGTCATGCCACGGACGGATCCAAATGGCCCTGCCCCGGGTCTCGGGGCGCAGGGCCGAGGTGGGATCAGGGCACGCTCTGCGGGGCCGAGATCATGGCATCGGACTGCTTCTTGCTGGCAGCCCGGCGGCCAACGCGCGTGTAGTATTGATCGAGCCCCACCGCCGCCATCAGGACGCCGCCCTTCACCACAAGCTGCCAATAGTCCTGCACATTGAGCAGCACCATTCCGTTGCTTAGAACGCCGATGATGAAGACGCCGAAGATGACCCCCGTGAACCGGCCCTCGCCCCCCGCGATGCTGACACCGCCCAGAACAACGGCCGTAATAACGTCCATCTCGAATGCATTGGCGACGTTGGGTTGGGCCGAGTTCAGGCGCGACAGCATGATGACCCCCGCGACACCCGAGAAGATCCCGGCCAGCACATAGGTAATCATCAGGGTGATCCCGACTGAGATCCCGGACAGCCGCGCAGCCTCGCGGTTGCCGCCGATGGCGTAGAGATAGCGGCCGAACTCTAGCCGGTTCAGGATAACCCAGCCGATGACGAAGACGACGAACATCGTCAGCACGGGAACCGGAATCGGCCCGATCATCCCGCGGCCGAGATAGCTGAACTCTGGCGGAAATCCGAAGATCGGAATGCCATCGGTCAAGATGAAGGCAAAGCCGCGCACAGCGGTCAAGGTGCCAAGGGTGGCGATCAGCGCCGGAATAGCGAAAACCGTGACAGCGAGGCCATTGATTGCACCAACCACGGCACCCGTTACTATTCCCAGCAGGGCGGCAGTATACATATCTAAGCCAAGACTGCTCATGCATAGGGCGGTCACGACGCCGACCAGTGCAATGGTCGACCCGACTGACAGGTCGATGCCCCCCGTTAGCACCACAAGTGTCATGCCGACCGAGGCGATCCCCAGCATGGCCACCTGACGCAGCACATTGGTCAGATTTTGCTGGGTCAGAAAGAACTCTGACGCTAAGCTGAAAAAGACGATCAGCCCGACCAGCACGATCGCCATCCCGTATCGGGAAGCGAGCCTGTTGAAATTCTTCATTCCATTTCTCCTTAAGTGTCGGGTCTGGCGTCATGGGACATCGCTGTGATCCACATGGGAGTCGCCGGTTCTATTAATGTGCGGCCAAATCCAGCACGCGCTCTTGGCTGGCCTCGCTCTTGGACAATTCGCCTGAGATCCGCCCGCGTCGCATCACCAGGATGCGATCCGAAACGCCCAGTAGCTCTGGCATGTCGGAAGAGATCATGATGATAGAATAACCCTGAGCGGCGAGTGCCTTCATCAGCACATAGATTTCCTGCTTTGCGCCCACATCGATGCCGCGGGTCGGCTCGTCCATGATCAAGATCTGGGGCTTGGTCTCCAGCCATTTCGCGATCACCACCTTTTGCTGGTTTCCCCCGCTGAGGGTTCCTGCGATCTGCTCGGCCGTAGGCGTCTTGATCCGCAACTCTGAGATGCGAAGGGCGCTTCTTTCAGCTTCCTTGTCCAGCGAAATCCAGCCGCCGCGGCTCAACGCCTTTAGCGAGGCGAGGGAAATGTTATCACCGACGGACATTGAAAGATGCAGGCCCTGATGCTTTCGGTCTTCGGGAACAAGAGCGATGCCGGCCCGCAGCCCATCCACGGGTGAGGTGATGCGGAAAGTTCGGCCGTTCACCGCAATCTCGCCGGAATGAAGGGGGTCGGCTCCGAACAATGCGCGGGCAACCTCGGTCCGGCCGGCCCCCACCAGACCGCCGATGCCGAGAATTTCCCCTTTGCGCAGGGCAAAGCTGACATCAATGAAGCGATTGCCGCTGATGTTGCGAGCCTCCAGGATGATGGCGTCCTGGGCATGGCAGCCTTCGGGATAGGTCTCGTTCAGCTCGCGACCGACCATCGAGCGGATCAGTTCGGAGCGGCTGGTTGTGGCTGAATCAAGAGTGGCGATGAAGCGCCCGTCGCGCAACACTGTGACTCGTTCCGTCAGCTTGAAGATTTCCTCCATCCGGTGAGAGATGTAGATGATCGAGATATTGTCGGCCCTCAGCCGTTCGATCAGCGCGAACAGCCGTGCCACCTCATGCGAGGACAGTGGTGCTGTCGGCTCGTCCATCACCAGAAGTTTGACATTTTTGGAGACTGCTTTCGCTATCTCCACCATCTGCTGATAGGCAATGGTCAGTTCGCTGACCTGGGCTGTCGGATCCACATCGATCCCCAAGCTTTGCAGCAGCCGCGCCGCCTTGGCATTCGCGGTCTTGGGGTTGCGCCAAGGTCCGCGACCGACCGGCACGCCCAGATATATGTTGTCGGCCACGGTCATGTTGGGCACCAGGTTCAGTTCCTGGTAGATGACGCCGATGCCAAGTTCCATCGCGCGTCGGGGATCAAGGGCCGAAACCTCGGTCCCGTCAAACCGGATCATGCCCTCGTCCGGGGTGATGGCACCTGCCAAAATCTTGATAAGCGTGGATTTCCCCGCGCCATTTTCCCCCATCAGCCCATGGATCTCGCCACGGCGGACGGAAAGGTTGACTCCGCTCAGCGCCTGCACGCCGGGGTATCCTTTCGAGATGCCGCGCATCTCTAGGATTGAATCTGCCATGATGCCCTCCCTGAGCAAAATCGGCCGCGCAAGGCGCGCGGCCGGAAGCCTGTTGCAATGTAGGACTTATTTGCCGGTGTAGACTTCTACCGCGATCACCTGACGGTATTCCAGCTTGTCGCCCTTGATTAGGCTGACAGCAATGTCGACGTCCTGCCGACCATTGGCGAAGGGCACGTTGTCGACGCTGGCGCGGAACGCGCTGCCGCCTTCGATCAGCGTCCGCGCCTCGGGCGTGGCGTCAATGCCGCCCACGAAGAAGCCGTCCGTTGCGATGCCCGAGGACTCGACCGCAGCAAGCGCCCCAAGCGCCTGACTGTCGTTGATCGCGACAGCCGCATCCAGCCCCGGGTTCGCCTGCAGGACGGATTCGGTTACAGTCATGGCCTCCGCAGTGCTTTGCGCGCCTTGCTCTGCCACGATCTTCGCCGAAGGCGATTTTTCGTGAATGCCGGCGATGATGCCTTCCTTACGGGCGATCATCTGCGGAATGCGGTCGTTGTTCAGGACCAGCACCTCGGCCGCGTCCGTCACATTGGCGGCCAGCCATTCGCCTGCGGCAATACCGATGGTGTATCCCATGTCGTATTCGTCCGCAGAGGCCCATACATCCGCGACCGGAGTCTCGATCGACTGGGCAATCACCTTGACCCCAGCGGCCTGGGCCTCTGACAGCGGCGTACCCATCGAGGCCGGGTCGATCGCTGCGATGATGATCGCGCCACAGCCGATGGTCACGAAGTTCTCGACGGCTGCGATCTGGCGGCCCACGTCATTGGAGGGGTCATTGACCAGCAGCTCAAGGCCGAGTTCATTCGCGCGCTCTTGGGCGCCATTCACCAGGTTCACCCAATACGAATTGGCGAGGTCCCAGGTGGAGATGCAGATTTTGCCTTCTTGCGCAGCAGCAGCAGAGGCAGACACGGCCAATACGACGGCCGCAGTCGACAGAAATTTCATTTGGTTTCCTCCCAAAGATAATCGGATCACGTCGGATAGCACCTCTCCCTCCGACAGTGTGTTGACGTTAACCCACCGGTGGGTTAATTGCAAGAGCACGATGGAGGCGCCGAAGCAGCACTTGATTTGCCACTCTACAAGAGAAGTAGGCTTTGGTGGCAGGGAAGGCAGGGCGGGACGCCTTTTGCCATGATGAGGGAGGGGAGCGGATATGGGGTTTGGACGGCGCAAACGGGCGACTGCGAATCAGCGCTATGACTATATCGTCGTGGGTGGCGGCTCTGCCGGCTGCGTGATCGCCACGCGTTTGTCAGAGGATCCCGCAGTCTCGGTCCTGCTGATCGAGGCCGGACCGGCGGACAGCCATCTGTTCTACAAAGTGCCCGCGGGCTTCGCCAAGATGATCGGCGACCGCAACACCTGGGGCTGGCACACGGTTCCGCAGACCCATCTGGGAAACACGCCCTATCTTTATCCGCAGGCACGTGTCTTAGGAGGCGGGTCGTCGATTAATGCGCAGGTCTATACCCGCGGGAACCGTCGCGATTATGACGCTTGGGCCCATGATTGCGGGGCCACCGGCTGGGCCTATGACGACATCCTGCCCTACTTCCGCAAAGCTGAAGACAACGACACATTCTCGGGGCCTTACCATGGGGTCGGCGGACCCCTCGGCGTCTCCCAGCCCGTCAATCCGCTGCCGATTTCGCGCGCCTTCGGCCGTGCGGCCCAAGAGGCTGGCATCCCCTATTCTGACGATTTTAATGGCGAGAGCCAGACGGGCTTTGGCCTTTACCAGACGACCATTCGCAACAGCGCGCGGAGTTCGACCGCCCGCGCCTATCTGCGCGCCGCAGGCCCGCGCGCCAATCTCACTGTTCAGACGGGCCGACAGATCCGGCGGCTGCTGATTGACGGTCAGCGCGTCGATGGCGTGGAATATTCCGCCGCGGGCGGACTGGTCGAGCGCGCGCTTGCCGCACAGGAGGTCATCGTCACATCCGGCGCCATCGGCACGCCGGCATTGCTCCTCCGGTCGGGGATCGGCGGGCGGCAGTCGCTTGGCGCTGCCAACATCGAAGTCGCAGTCGAAGTGCCCGGCGTAGGAGAGAACCTGCAGGACCATTTCGGCATGTATGTCGTGGCCGAATGTCTGGGTGACTTCACCTATGACAAACATGCCAGCATGCACCGGATGGCCATGTCGGGACTGCAATATCTGCTCCTTGGCACCGGCCCCGCCGCATCTAACCTTTGCGAGGCGGGCGGCTTCGCCCCCACCTTTGGCAATGACGACTGGCCCGACGCGCAGTTCCACGTCGTGCTCGGCTCGAGCATAAACGACCAGAGCTATCAGATGCAGCATTGTGGGGTCACCATCAACTCGGCCTATATGCGCCCGAAGTCAGTGGGAAGCGTTCGGCTGCAATCGGCGGATCCAAGCGTTGCTCCGCTGATCGATCCCAACTTCCTGGCCCATCCCGAGGATCGGGAGCGTTCGATCGCCGCCTTCCGTCTGTCGCGTGAAATTCTGAATCAGCCATCTCTCAGCCGTTACATCAAACAAGAGACACTGCCGGGTCCTTCGGTCCAGACCGACGAAGAGATCCTCCGTGAGGCGCCAAAATTCTCGAAAACGGAATACCATCCGGTCGGAACCTGCCGCATGGGGATCGATGATCTGTCCGTTGTCGACCCCGCCACGCTGAAATTGCGCGGCCTATCCAACCTGCGGGTCTGCGACAGCTCGATCATGCCGCGCGTCATCTCATCGAACACCAACGCAATCACGATCGCAATTGCAGAACGAGCTTCCGACTTCATCAAGGCCGCCCGCTAGGCCGGATACCCATCGACACACCGAACCGCTTCGCCGGCCGCTGAAGAAAAAGCCCCGCGTGATCCGGCCATGAAGGACAAGACATGAGTAACTCCAAGATCACCGACGTGGAACACCTGCTAAAGATCATTGCGGATCTGCCCGAAGGCTGCACCGTCGCCGCAACCGGCTCTGGTGGTGGTCTGGTGGAGCCGGATGAGGCAATGTCGCTGTTCGAGGCCGCCTTCCTGAAAGCGGGTACGCCACGCAACATGACCTTTGTCCACGCGTTGGGGATGGGGGACGGGGTCGAACGCGGAACAAACCGCTTTGCCCATGAGGGCATGGTGCGGAGAGTGATCGGAGGTCACTGGACTTGGTCGCCGCGGATGCTGGCCATGGTCCGCAGCGGCGCTATCGAGGCCTATGCCTGGCCCAGCGGTGCCATCGTTCACCTGCTGCGCGAGATCGGAGCAGGACGCCCCGGCCTGATCACCAAGGTGGGACTTGGCACCTATGTCGACCCGCGCGCGACTGGGGGCCGGGCCTCCTCGAGCGCGACCGAAGATTTGATCGAGGTGATCGAGATCGGCGGAGAGGAGTATCTGCGCTACCTGCCGTTCAGCGTGGATGTGGGCATCGTGCGTGGCACCTATGCCGATCAATACGGCAATATTTACAGCAGTGAAGAGGCTGCCGATCTTGACGGCTATGAGATCGCCCTTGCCGCGCACAACAGCGGCGGTCGGGTGATAGCTCAGGTGCGCGAGATTCGCGATGCAGCCGAGCTGCGAGCGCGGGAGGTTCTGATTCCGGGGCAGCTTGTTGACAACATCCTTGTCGCGCCGGGCCAGTGGCAGACCTACCTGCGCGGGTATGACGCGTTTTATTCCGGTCTGCGGAAAGGCAAGCCGGAAGGCGCTGTGGCACAAATCACCGATCCGGCCCGGCTGATTGTCGCCCGACGCGCGGCAATGGAGTTGCAGCGCGGCGGGGTACTGAACTTCGGGTTCGGCATGTCGGCTGATGTCGCCGGGCTGCTCGACCAGCTTCCCCATGCCGATGAATTCTGGCGCACCGTGGAGCAGGGCCTGCACAATGGCCAGCTTCTGGGTGGCAATCTCTTCGGTATCTCGGCCGGGCCGACCGCCATCGTCTCCTCCGCCCAGCAGTTCGACTTCTATTCGGGGAAAGGTCTCGACCAGACCTACCTAGGCATGGGCGAGTTCGACGAGAAAGGCTGCGTCAACGTTTCGCATCTGGCCGGCCGTCTCAGCGGTCCGGGTGGGTTCATCGATATCTCGCAGGGAGCCAAGGAGGTGATCTTCTGTGGCCGCTTCAACGCCAAGGGAACGGCGCTGCGGTTGTCGGATGGCAAGCTGTGCATCGACCACGAAGGCAGCATCCGCAAGGCGGTGGATTCGGTCCACACTGTCACCTTCAGCGGCGGCGAGGCCGTGAAGCGCGGCCAGCGGGTTCTCTACATTACCGAACGCGCGGTGTTCCAGCTGACGCCCGAAGGGGTGGAACTGATCGAGGTTGCCCAAGGCTTGGATCTGGAACGGGATGTTCTGGCGCAAATGGGCTTCAGCCCCCTCATAAAGGCGCCCGGCGTCATGCCCGCCGAATGTTTTGTTTCATCCAGCCAGAAGGAAATCTGACATGACCGAACTTCCGATCACGATTGGCGACAGCTTCCGGTTCCGTAAGACGGTGTCGGAATCGGATGTCTACCTCTTTGCCGGCATTTCGGGGGATCTCTCCCCAAACCACCTGGATGAGGAGGTCATGAAGACCTCCGCCTATGGCGGACGGATCGCGCATGGCGCCTTACTATTGGCCTATATGTCCGCCTGTTCGACTATGGCCTGCGAGAAGGCGCGCGAATCCGACTGGGGCATTCCCGTCTCGCTGGGCTATGACAAGGTGCGCTTCCTGAAGGGCGTGCGCATTGGCGAGACGATTCAGGTCGACTACGCCTATACGGATTTCGATCCCGCACGCGCCCGCTCGACCGCAAACGTCAAGATCACCGTCGCCGGCACCCTAGTCGCGGTCGCCGACCATATCATGACCTGGGTCAAGAACTGAGGCCTGGGGCGGGCAATTCCGCCCTTCGGTCCGGCTAAGATTAAACATGAAAGAGAACAGCATGACCACGCCCCCCAAGGCCGTTGCCGATGCCATCGCCAATCCGTTCCGTGAGCGGATGTGGATCAATGGCGCGCCGCGCGATGCAAGCAACGGTGCCGTTATTGACCGCGAATACCCTGCCGGCAAAGGCGTCATCTCCATTGCCCCGGCCGCGACCGCCGAAGACGCGGAAGAGGCCATCGCCGCAGCCGAGGCGCGCTTTGCCATCGGCGACTGGGCCGACCTTTACGGCGGTGAAAAGGCTCGGGTGCTGTCGGCGGTCGCCGCCTGCATCCGCCGCGATGCCGAAGAGCTTGCCACTCTTGAAACATTGGAAACCGGCAAGCCCATTGCCTCCTCTCGCGCCGAAGTCGAAGGATCGGCGGATCTCTGGGATTATGCTGCCGGACTGGCGCGCACGCTGCACGGCGATTCTTATGCCAACCTAGGCCCCGACATGCTGGGCATGATCCTGCGCCAGCCGATCGGCGTGGTCGGTATCGTCACGCCTTGGAACTTCCCCCTCCTGATCGCCTCTGAGCGGATTCCATTTGCACTGGCGGCGGGCTGCTCGGTCGTGGTGAAGCCCAGCGAGTTCACCTCGGGCACCACGCTGCGGCTTGGCCGCTATCTGAAGGAATGCGGTCTGCCGGACGGCGCCTGCAACATCATCTCGGGCATTGGGGCCGAGGTGGGGCAGATACTGCTGGATCACCCTGCGGTCCGCATGGTCTCCTTCACTGGCTCAACCCGCGTGGGTGAGATCGTGATGAGGTCCGCCGCCACCACCAAGAAGAAACTCTCCCTCGAACTGGGGGGCAAGTCGCCCTCGGTTGTCTTTGCCGATTGCGATATCGAGGCGGCGGTCGACGGCGTACTGAAGGGGTCGAACTTCAACGCGGGGCAATGCTGCATCGCGGGGTCGCGGCTGATCGTCGAAGACTCGATCGCCGACGATTTCCTGGCCCGGCTGGCAAAGCGTGCTACGGGCATCCGTATGGGCTGTCCCTTTGACCCCAGCGTCACCATCGGCGCCATCGTAAACGAAGCACAGTTCGACCAGATCGACCGGTTCGTCTCCGCCGCGAAAGCATCGGGAGCAGCGACCCTGATTGGCGGGCAGGGCAGCAAGACCGACGGGATGTTCTATGAGCCCACCATCATCGAGGGCGCGCCGGTGGATTCCCCGCTTGCCCAGCAAGAGGTCTTCGGCCCGGTATTATCCGTCTTCCGTTTCAAGACTGTTGACGAAGCGATTGCGCTGGCGAATGGCACCGAATTCGGGCTTGCGGCCTATATCTGGACCAACGACCTGCGCATAGCGATGAAATGCGCCCGCAAGATCGAAGCCGGGCGCAGCTGGGTGAATGCGGCCATCGCCGGTCTGCCGGAGCTGCCTCTGGGCGGGTTCCGTCAATCTGGCATCGGGCGCGAAACCGGCCGCTTCGGTGTGGACGAATATTGCGAGATGAAGTCGCTACACCTTTTCCATGGTGTGCAGACGGAACGCTGGGTTTCGGGCGGCTGAGCCTTCTGTCCTTTCAGCCCGGCATCGGCTCTCCGTCGGTGCCGGGTTTTGAACGCAAGAAGGCTAGGATCGTCTCGACCATATAGCGACGCCGCGTCTCCAGAGCCTCGGGGCTCATCATATCGGCATTGTAGATGACCGAGTTGGTGAAGCGGTTGTTCAGATAGTAAAAGCCCAGCCCGGCGATGGAATGCATCAACTGGGTTTCCTCAATGTCGCCGCGGAATACGCCGCGCCTTGCGCCCTCATCCAGAATGGCCCGCAGCCGTTTAACCAGTTTGACCGTGCTTGTCTTCAGCACTTCGGATTTCTGGATATAAGCTCCGCGGTGGGTGTTCTCGAGGCTGACGATTGCCAGCAGCTCTGGCGTATTCACGAAGTAATCCCAAGTCGCCTCGACCAGTCGCCGGATCGCCTCGACTGGCGAAAGAGCCTCGAGCCCCAGCATGTCTTCGCTGCGCCGGATGTCGGTGTAGACCCGTTCCAGCACCGCTATGTAGAGATCTTCTTTCGAGCCGAAGTAGTAATAGATCATCCGCTTGTTCAGGCCTGCGCCTTCAGCAATCGCCTCAATCCCGGCATTGGCGAAGCCATTCACCGCAAATTCCCGGATCGCCGAGACAAGCAGATCCGACTTCGCCTGCTCCGCGTCGCGGATCTGTCTTACGGATGCCTTGCGCTTGATCACCGAAGGTCGTGATGTCGGATCGGGAAGGGTGTGCATCAGAATATCCTCAATCGCACGATCGCAAGCGCCGTTCTGGCTGTCGAAAGCTTGTTCGCATGGCCCGCCGCTTGATGAACTCGCCGTTGAGTTATTCTAGCCGCATGGCGGGCGCGCACAATGGCGGAGATTCAACTCCTCGAGACGGGCTGTAAAAATGCAACGCGCCGAGAATATCATACGCTCACATTGTTCTGGCGCGCGCGTTAGGATCTGGGGCGAGTTTAGCCAATGTGTCGGGCAGGCTGCCGGTGCCAACGCCACCGTAGGTGATTAACTGGACGATGGTCTTGCTGCCAAGATCGGCGGTAGCGAGAAAAACTGCGTAGGGGGCTGGCATGGTGCTGCCCAGACGGGGGAACGCAGCAACACCCTGCTCACTCGCCAGATCATCCAGACTTTCGGCATGCTCCGGCGCGGCTACGCGGGCTTGCGCGACATGCGCCGCGTAGTCGTCGGGGTATGGTTCGGCGGTACGTATCTCGAACAACCGGGCATTGAACTGACGGCTGAGCGCGCCTGCGGTGACCCGCGTCTTGCCGGATCGCTTGACATAGGCTAGCAGCGCGCCACCATCGGCCTGCTGCGCGCGGGCGGGTGTTGCCGCCGTGCCAAAGACCCCCGCGAACAGGGGCATGATTAGTTCCACCCGGCGGTGATGCCGTTCGTGTCGATCCGGGATTATGCTTTTGCTGATGTGGCACCCGGACCATCCGTCCGGGTGCAGCAGTATTGTCGCGCCGTGTATCAGCCACGTTCGGGGGCTTCGACATCTGAGAAGACCTGAACCGCTTCGGGCAGGCGGGCGCCCTGCACCTTGATGGCGCGCACGGCGGTGTCGAGTTCCGTCAGTTGGTCGGCGGAGAAGGCGATGTCCATCGCGCCGGCGTTCTGCTGCATATGCGCCATCTGGGTAGTGCCAGGAATCGGCACGATCCACGGCTTTTGCGCCATCAGCCAGGCCAGTGCGATCTGGCCCGGGGCGGCCTCTTTGCGCGCGGCCCAATCCACCAGCAGGTCCACCAACGCCATGTTGTGCGGCAGGTTTTCGGGGGTGAAGCGCGCCTCGATTCCACGGATGTCGCCAGCCGCGAAGGTGGTGGACGCATCAACGGCCCCGGTCAGGAAGCCGACGCCCAAAGGACTCCAAGGCACGAACCCGATGCCGAGTTCCTCGCAGGTGGCCAGAACTGCCTGTTCCGGCCCGCGCCACAGCATAGAGTATTCGCTTTGCACGGCACTGACGGGCAGTTCGGCATGGGCGCGGCGCAGGGTGTTCAGGCCCATCTCGCACAGGCCCCAATGCAGAACCTTACCCTCGGCGGCCAGCTGCTTGATCGCACCGGCGACATCCTCAATCGGCACTTCGGGGTCAACGCGGTGCTGGTAAAGAAGGTCAATACGATCGGTCTTCAGGCGTGAAAGCATGCCCTCGACGACCAGCTTGATATGGTCGGGCTTGCTGTTCAGCCCTGGAAGACGCGCGCCAGTTTGTTGGTCGATGTTCCAGCCAAATTTGCTGGCGACTACGATCTGATCGCGGAACCCGGCCATGCCTTCCCCAAGGATACGCTCCACCTCATGCGGGCCGTAGGCTTCAGCGGCGTCAAAGAAGGTGATCCCCCGATCAAACGCGGCGCGAATGATGGCGTGCATTTCCGGGCGGTAGGGGATGGTCCGCTGATAGGTGCGGCTCATGTTCTGCACGCCAAGGCCGATGGAGGAGACCTCCAGCGCGCCAAGGCGACGGCGGCCCGGGGCGGGAGCGGCCGCAGTCGTTTGCGCCTGTGCGGCCCCGATCAGAGGTGCGGCGGCCAATGCACCGGCAGCCAGAAACAGGCTGCGGCGGCCGATGTTTATTCTAGGTTTATCTGTCATGGATCGTCTCCTTTTGGGAATGGGAAAAGTTGCGGCGCAGAGCCAGCAGTCGGGCCGCCGCATGGGCGATCACCGCGTAAAGCACCGTGATCGCCAGCCAATGGGCGAAATACGGCAGGTTAGATTCGTTGAAATCCCACATGGTCAGGCTGTAGTCGAAGCCCAGTCGGGTGCCCAAACCCATCACGAAGGAACTGTTGATGCCGGTCAGGGCCACCAGACCGGCCAGCGCCCACAGGGCGAGGCCAAGGATGCGGCCTTGCAGAATGGGCAGCCGCGACCGCGCCAGACCGGCCACGATGTGCCAGTGCAGCCCGATATGCAGGCCCACGATCACCACCAGCCAATAGGCGGCGAACCAGTGGACTTCGCGCAGGGTGAACAGGCCGGGGATGTTCAGAAAACCACGCAGCGCCTCGGATATCATCAGGCTGGTGACCAGCATGACCAGCATCGTGCTGGCAAGCATCAGGTTCAGCCCCACCCGCACCCGCCGCGCCGCATCATAGCGCCCGCGCCGGATCGCGCCGAACCAGCGCCGGTTCAGGATCAGATGCCGCCCAACCAGTGCCAGAAAGGCGGCACCCATCACCTCATGCGCCACATCGCCAAGCCACCAATAGCCCATGCAGGCCAAAAGCAGCCCAAGGGCAAGGCCATCGGGCAGCAGGCGGTTGAGTAGCGGGTTGCGGGCGGCGGCCATCAGTCGAAGCTGCGCAGATCGTTGTAGGTGAACAGAAATTCCCGATCTTCGCGCGACTGGTGGCAGGATTGGCAGCGCGAGGTGGTCTCATCCATGTTGATCGACTGGTCGGGCCAGAACCACTGGAATTGCCAATCAGCCGTGCGCTGATCGGGGTCATCCGCGCCCCAACCCGCCCCGTTCTGCATCACGAAATAGCGGTAGACCTCGCCCTCGCGGTAATCGACCAGCACGACATGGGTGCCGTAAGGGATCGGCACGCCCGCCTCGACCGCGTCGATCGCGGCGCGGCTGGTCAGCATATGTTCAGTCACCTCGCCCCTGGTGACCGTTGTGTAATGCTCCAGTTGTTCCAGCGGCGGAAAGGTCACGCGGTTGGGTTCCGCCCCTGCGGGTAGAGCCAGAGAGACAAGGGCGGTGAGAAGGACAATCTTGCGCATGGCGATGGCGTTGCTCCGTGATGGGTCACGGCAAAGAAAACCATTCGCAGCGCCTGAAGATTAGCCCATCATTTCTGTATGGGCTTATTAGCCAGACCGCTTAATCACAATTCGTTGATAAGTATTGACAGGGTGAGCATCAAATCCGGTGGCGCAGCGTCTGCATCACCAGCGCGAATGCAGCCGAATTCTGCCTGCGGCTGGGGTAGTAAAGATGATACCCCGGAAAGGTCTGACACCAATCCGCCAGCACCTGCACCAAAGCACCGCGCGCAATATCGGCGCGCACAAAGGGTTCGGGCAGATAGACCAGCCCTTGCCCGTCTAGCGCCGCATTGCGCCGCAGCGCTAGGCTGTTCACCGTCAACGGCCCCTCGACCCGCACCCGCAATTCGCGGCCGTCCTGCTCGAATTCCCAGGCGAAGATCTCGTTCAGGGTGGGCAGCCGCATGTTGACGCAGCGGTGGCTGATCAGATCTTGCGGTACCTGTGGGGCCGGATTGGCCGCCAGATAGGCAGGGGCGGCCACCACTGCCATCCGCATGTCGGGTCCGATCCGCACGGCCACCATATCCTTCGCCACCCGTTCGCCCAACCGCACGCCCGCATCAAACCGTTCGGCCACGATGTCGGTCAGCCCGTAATCGACCGAGATTTCGACATGGATTTCCGGGTATTCCGCCAGCAGCGGCGCGAGTGCGGGTTGCAGGATCGACACTGCCGGATGTTCACCTGCGCTGATCCGCACCGATCCGGCGGGGCGGTCACGCAGATCACCAAGTGTATCCAGCGCGGTCTCGATTTCCGAAAACTGCGGGCCGATGCTGTCCAGCAGCCTCTGCCCCGCCTCGGTTGGGGCTACGCTGCGGGTGGACCGCGATAACAGCCGCACGCCAAGGCCTTCCTCAAGCTGGCGCACGGTCTGGCTGAGCGCGGATTGCGACATGCCCAGTTGTGCCGCAGCGCGTGTAAAGCTGCCCGCCACAGCCACCGCGACAAAGGCATGAAGGTCGTTGAAACTGCGGCGCGGCATTATATTGACCTACTTATAGACCCATTCTGTTTATCCACTCTAATTGATGGATGCCTTTGGGGCTAGATTGCATTTCGCACCATGAAAGCACCCAAGATGTCCAACCGCACCGCGATCCTTGCGATCATCGTCCTGACCTATGTGATGATCGTTCTTGATATTTCCATCGTCCTGACCGGCTTGCCGCGCATCGAGGCCGAGCTGGGCTTTACCGAGGCGGGCCTGTCCTGGGTTTCCACCGCCTATACCTTGTGCTTCGGCGGGTTCCTGCTGCTGGGCGCAAGGCTGGGTGATGTGTTTGGCCGCAGGCGGATGTTCCTGACCGGGCTTGCGATCTTTGCCTTTGCTTCACTGCTGATCGGCTTTGCGCAGGGGCCGGGGATGCTGGTGGCCGCAAGGGCCTTGCAAGGGATGGGGGCCGCGGTACTGGCGCCTTCGACACTGGCGCTGTTGCAGGTCACTTTCGCCCCCGGACCCGAACGGACGCGGGCGCTGGCCGCCTATGCAGCCGCAGCCGGGGTTTCGGCCAGCTTCGGACTGGTGCTGGGCGGTGTGCTGGCCGATCTGGTATCCTGGCGGGCGGGGTTCTTCCTGAACCTTCCCGTCAGTCTTGGGCTGGCGCTGGCGGCGCTGCGCCATGTTTCGGACATCGACACGCAGGGCGGGCGGATTGATCTGGCGGGGGCCGCGACCTCCACCTTCGGGATCGGCGCGCTGGTTTACGGCATGATCCATTCGGCCACGGCGGGCTGGCAGGATGCCGTCACGCTGGCGACACTTGCGGCGGGGGCATTCAGTTTGGCGCTTTTCATCCTTGGCCAGTCGCGGGCGGTCCACCCCCTGCTGCCGCTGCGGCTGTTTGCCAGCCGTGCGCGGTCGGGGGCCTATCTGGCGCGGCTGCTGTTTCTGGGGGCGAATGTGTCGTTCTACTTCTTCATGTCGCAGTATTTCCAGCAGGGTCTGGGCTACAGCGCCCTGACAACCGGGCTGGCCTTCCTGCCGACAACGGTGGTCAATTTTGCCGCCGCTCTGTCCGGGCCAAGGCTGATCGCGCGGTTTGGCAGCGGCGCGGTGCTGATCACCAGCCTTGCCGCCAGCCTGATCGGTTTCGCCGGTCTGGCGTTTATCACACCTGACAGCGGGTTCTGGCCGGGGCTGATGCTGCCGATGGTGTTCCTTGGCTTTGGTCAGGGCGGCGCGCTGGCCCCGCTGACCGCCGCCGGGATCAGTGGTGCTGCGGCAAATGACGCCGGGGCGGCTTCGGGGGTGGTGAATGTCGCGCATCAGATTGGCAGTTCGCTGGGTCTTGCGGTGCTGATCTCGGTCGCCGCTCCGGCGGGCGGCATCATCGCCCGCACCGCCCATGCGATGACCGGCGGCGCGGCGATGATCGCGCTGACTGTGGGGGTCGCGCTGGCCTTCGGCCTTGTGACCCGCCGCCGCACAGTTGTGGCAAGCTGAAAGGACAGATGATGACCTTTCGTGACACGCTGCTGATGATGCCGGTGCTGCTGTCGCTGCCCGCCTCGGCACTGGCCGAGGCTACGGGGGCAACCGGAGAGACCGCCCCTGTGACGCAAGACTTCACCATCGGCGGCGGCCCGCTGTCGCCCGATGGCACAGTGGCCGATATTCTGAACCACCCGGCCTTTGCAGGCTTTGCCGAACGTATCTTGCCTTGGGATGACCGCACGCCGGACCCCGCGCTGCCGCTGGCGCAGCTGGGCCGCCTGCTGCCCTATCACAGCGTAGTCCATACCGGCACCGTGGTTGCAGGCCTGAACCGGATGATCCGCGATGCCGATGCCGGGAAGACGGTGTTCTTCGATTTCTACCCGGCGGCCACGCGCACCGCCGATCCGGCCAAAGCCAGAACCGGCCTGTTCTTCTATCGCGGAAAGCCCGGCGCCCCCTTTGCGGTGATCGCGCCGGGCGGCGGCTTTGCCTATGTCGGATCGCTGCAGGAAGGTTTTCCTTATGCGCAAGAAATCAGCGAAAGGGGCCTGAACGCCTTCGTGCTGAAATACCGCGCGGGTCAGGGCGGGCAGGTGGCGACCGAAGATCTGGCCTCCGCGATCACTTGGATCTTCGCCAATGCCAAGGATCTGGGCGTCAGCACCGAAGGCTACTCCCTGTGGGGCAGTTCGGCCGGCGCGCGGATGGCGGCTTTCATCGGCTCGCACGGTCCCGCCGCGTTCGACGGCGCCGATCTGCCCAAACCCGCCGCCGTCATCATGGCCTATACCAGCCACGCCGATCTGGCCGCGACCGAGCCGCCCACCTTTGTCGTGGTGGGCGCACAGGACGGCATCGCCCCGCCCGCCACTATGGAACGCCGCATCGAGGCCCTGCGCCGGATCGGCACGCCGGTCGAATATCACCGCATTCCCGCCGTCGGCCATGGCTTTGGCACCGGCACCGGAACCCCTGCCGCAGGTTGGATCGCGAAAGCCGTCCGCTTCTGGCAACGCCTGCTTTGACGCGGGCCTTACAACATCAAGGAGAACACCGATGAAATACAGAACTCTTGGCACGCTGAAAGTCTCCGCCCTTGGCCTTGGTTGCATGGGCATGAGCGGCGTCTACGGCCCGGGCGTCGAACGGGCCGACATGATCCGGTTGATCCGCGACGCGCATGACCGCGGCGTGACCCATTTCGACACCGCCGAGGCCTATGGCCCCTTTGCCAATGAGGAATTGCTGGGCGAAGCGCTGGAGCCGATCCGCGACAAGGTCGTCATCGCCACCAAATTCGGCTTTGACATCGACCTTGAAACCGGGACCCGCCGCGGTGGCACCAACAGCCGCCCCACGCATATCAAGGCGGTCGCCGAAGCCGCGCTGAAACGCCTGCGCACCGACCGTATCGACCTGTTCTACCAGCACCGCGTCGACCCCGCCGTGCCGATCGAGGATGTGGCTGGTGCCGTCCGTGATCTGATCGCCGAGGGCAAGGTCGGCCATTTCGGCCTGTCCGAGGCTGGCATCCAGACCATCCGCCGCGCCCATGCCGTGCAGCCGGTGACGGCCGTGCAAAGCGAATATTCGCTGTTCTGGCGCGGTCCCGAGGTCGAATTGCTGCCGCTGCTGGAGGAACTCGGCATCGGCTTCGTCCCCTTCAGCCCGCTGGGCGCGGGATTCCTGACCGGCAAGATCGACGAATCCACGACCTTCGAGGCGGGCGATTTCCGCAACTTCGTGCCGCGCTTCTCGCCCGAGGCACGCAAGGCGAATATGGTGCTGGTCGAAGTGGTGAAACGCGTGGCCACCCGCAAAGGGGCCACCCCTGCACAGGTCGCGTTGGGCTGGCTTCTTGCCCAGAAACCGTGGATCGCGCCGATCCCGGGTACCACCAAGCTGCACCGCCTGGACGATAACCTGGGTGCCGTCGATCTGGACCTGACAGAGGCCGATCTGGCGGAAATCGACGCTGGAACCGCGCTGATCACCGTTCAGGGCGAAAGGCTGCCAGAAGCGGTGCTGAAGATGACAGGGCTGTAAAGGGACATCGCAGCAAGACCGTGCTGCGGGAACTGGCGTTTCCGCAACACGGACCGATATGAAACTGCACGGTGCATAATCCCGAAAGCCGCGCACGAAAGGCAGCTTTCGGGATTTCTGCGATGCAGCATGTTGTGGGCTTTGCCGTCCGCTTTGGCCCGGATGTGCATTCTGCAGCGGCATCTGCTGTGAGATTGTTGGCTATCGGCAATGGGCGCAAGGCGAAGTCTCTTGGGTTCGCTGCCCGAAGGCTGTTTCTACGCAGGGGCGAGTCAGTTCCTATGCTGCAACCAGCTGGCCCGGAAAGACAATCTCGGTCACGCCCCTGCGTCCATTTTCCCGGCCAAGCTGAATGATCACATCAATCGTTTGCGCGATGTATTCCTTGACCTCACCAAAATTTAACGCGGTTCCAGCTTGCAGCACCATCATTGCCAAACGATCTATCGCCGTTATGGCGGTTTCAGCGTGAATGGTCGAAACAGAACCGCCATGCCCGGTGTTGATGGCCTCAATATAGGTCAGGGCTTCTGTGCCACGAATTTCCCCAAGAACAATGCGATCAGGCCGCAGCCTCAACGCGGCTTCCAACAACCGCGCAGGATTTCGGGGTGAATCCGCTTTGCGATCTGCGAGCATAGCCACAACATTCTGCTGCTGGGGGAACAGTTCTAAAGCATCCTCGATGGTGACGATCCTTTCATCCTCACCAATGAGCGAGAGTAAATGTCGCGCCACGGTGGTTTTGCCAGATGAAGTGCCACCGCTCAAGAGAACATTCAGCTTTCGCCGCACGATCATTTCCAGCGCCGCTGGAAGGTCTGTTTTCAGAAGCGCTGTCACTGCCTTCATTTTTTTGCGCCGAATTTCATCGAGCGATACAGGCTCGCCATAGAGATACTCTGGCGCCGCACTCCTGGTCGATGTTTGGCTGAAGATGCGGATTGCGATAGCGGCTCCCTGGGCAACAGCCGGCGGCGCTAATATCTGCAATCGTAGTTTCCGCCCCCGAAAATCTACATTGCCCGAAACAAGGGGTGACGCTTCGCCCAATCTCGCTCCGGCCCCACCAGCGAGGTTCGATGCGAACTCGACAAGATCTTGCCCGATCAGAGCGGGAAAGCCTGCTAACGTCATTCCCGCATCGCCCGCGCGCTCGATCCAAATTTGGCCATCCGCGTTGATAGCAATTTCGACTGACTTTGGGTCTGTCAGAAGCCCCGCATATTTTGCCAGAGAGCTTTCGAGATAGGTTGCAGGCTTAGTCATCGTACCACCACGTCACGATCGACCATGACCGTAACAGCGCTGCCCTGATCGACGTAGATTGTCGGACCGATGCTGATCTGATCCGATATGCCTTGACCCACCGCATCATTCAGATCTTCGCCAACCGAGGCGAGCGTGTCACCCGCCACATCATCCCCGACGCCGCCGCTGGCGATTGTCGGGGCCGATCCGATGATCGAAATAAGCGCAGCACTGCCGAAGCGTTCCCGGAAATGCTTGTCGATCTCCCCCGTCAAGCCGCTTACACCGAGGGCATCGCCACCCACCGAGGCAATCTCAATAGACTTGCCATCCGGTGTAAGAATCCGTGTCCACAAAATCAGTATCCGCGACTGTCCGACCTTCACATCAGACTTGTATTGGCCAAACAGCTTTGAGCCTTTCGGGATCAGAATGCTGTCACCAGAGAAGGCCGGAACCGGTTCGGAAACCGAAGCCAAAACATTGCCGGGCAAATCAGAATTGATAGCCGTGGCCAATGACGCCTGAATGAGTGTTCCTTGGGCAAGCGTTTGGTTGGGTTCCATCATCTCCGCCGATCCCGCAACGACCAGCGTCTGCGCACCCCTGCGCAAATATGCCTCATTTTCCGAAAGTCGGATTCCGTCCTGGCCGACACTGCCACCGCCCATCGGCACATCACTGCCTAATCCAGTCGTATCATTCCCGCCCTGCTGTCCACCGGCTTTCCCATAAACAATCGCCGGAGCATTTATCTTTGCAGCCTCGAGAACATCGGCCGCCGACGCAGCCGCCTCGGCAATTTGGCGGTCGTGCGCGCCCAATAGGGCCGTTTCGGCCGTCTGCGCCCGCTGTTCCGCTGCCGACAACCGCGTAGCCATATCAGTCATTCGACTTTCAAGCTCGCTGTTGTCTGCCGCCGGCACCGCACCCAGCTTTGCTTGCAGATCGCGTATCTGGTGACGCATTGCCTCTAAGGCAGTATCATCGACGACCGGCTGCGCTGTTGGTGGGCTTTCCACGGCAATTTGCAGCGGTTCTGATTGCGGGGCTGTGCCATCCTCAATCTTGAGGCGTTCGGGTGGTTTGCCGGATTGGAAGGTTTCCACATCAGACTCCCCGAGCTGGGCCAGCCCGTTTTTCACACCAACCGAGATTACACCCCCGGCCATAAGCAATCCCGCCCCGACCGCTGCCATTTTCCATCTGGCGGTTTTGGGCTTTGCAGCCCCCGTCTTTTGAAACGCTTTCAGCCTCTCGACCAGGGCTTGATCCTGCACTTTTTGTTCCATGTCATTACCCTGCATTGCTCACCGCCGCTGTTGACCGCTTTACGCAAATCACCTGATCGCCAAGGCGTAGCGACCAGGCTTGCTGCACCCCCAAAACCCGGATTGTTTGCTGCATTTGCGTCCAGTTCGCCGACCGCTCTTTGCCGGTGTTGCTGTCTACTTTGAACACGGATGGCTGCTGCTGATTTTCCTCGAAGGTGAAATATGTGTATTTCCCATCGTCAAAGATGCTGACCGGCATGAAGTCGGCTTTGCCCGCGACCAGATAGCCGTAATGTTTTGGCGCATCGAACCCTTTGGCTGCGGACCTTGAGCCCGTGCGGTTGCCAGCTTCAGGATACTCAAAGCGCACTTCAAAAAACTCGCCGCCGCCACCTCTGATTGCCCCTTCGCGTAGCTGGAACGCATAGCTGTGACGGTTGGTGATCACCGTCATATTTGTTACAGCGCCCGCCACATGCGGCTTGATCGCAAGCACGTTGCCGAGGTCGGGCAGCGGGTCAATCTGAAAGCTTTCGGTGTCACCGACAATGACAGCTTTGAAGCGCTCGCCCTCGCCAAACCTGATTGTCGTCGCAACCTTCAGATCGGTCTCCACCATATAGACCTGTGCCGGATCAAAACTGGCTACGCGCAAGCGCGGATCGTTTTTCATACCTTTGGGCAGAACTTCCGCTTGCGCTGATCCCGCAGCACAGAGGGCTGCGACTACGCTAAGAATATAAAGCCATTTCATTTTTTCGCATCCTCGACCACTTCTGCATCGACGCGGTAACTTTGCACTGAAAACCCGAGCGGATTTGCCCACACCATTTCCAGCCGACGCTCACGCTGCGGCTGGAAGGTGAAACCCACCGTCGCCACGTAGCTCCGGGTGACGGTTGCTTGTGTCCGCGCCTCCCTTAGCGTTCTGGTGAAATTCACCTGCGCTACGGCCTCACCGATCAAGTTGACCCGTTTTATCGTCACGTCGATCTTTGATCCGTCGCTGTAAATCTTCGGGGGATAGTCGGGGTTTGTAGAAGACCACAGCGCCCGCAAGGTGCGTTCTGCATCCCCTTTCGATCTGTCCAGCACCGCATTTACCCGATGCTCGCTGTCGGTCTGATCGAAGGTTTCGCGATCATCGACATAGGCCACCAGTTGCGCCTGGATCAAAGCATCGCGCTCGCCCATTTGTAGCGGCGCCATGGTCACAGCCCTGTCGATATCGCCGGTTGATTTATCTACAACCACAATCACGGTTTCGGTGGTCTTGAGCGGGAACAGACTGGCTGCAGCCATCATCCCACAGACGCCAATCATTGCCCCGATGCCGCCTATCACATATCCGAACCGCTCACGCCGCCTGGGGCCAAGCACCATGTCGGCCTGAAATTCGTCCATCATACTATCCGTCATTTTTTACCGTCCAGTTTGCCCATTGCGGGCATTTGCATTGCCGCCCGCGACCTTGCCGCTTGCGTATTGCTGGCGCTCAACGCTGCACTCGCCACACCACGTTTTTCCCGCAAAGCGTCTGCGGCCGCAAAACCTGCGCTCGGTGATCTGGTCGCAAGGCCGACACCTGCTGCGGCCACTGTGTCCTTCAGAACTTGCCCAGCATTCTGCGCAGCGTTTACGGGTGCCTTGGCCACGCCAAGGGCCGCCTTTCCGCCAGCCGCAGTGCCCTGTCCGGCTTTGCCACCGAGCCACCTCGCACCTTGACCGGCCTTGGCCCCAAGTGCTGCCCCAGCCAGACCGCCCGTGCCCGCGAGAGATGATGCTATGGAGGGCACCATGGCCAGCATTGCCGATGCCAGCAAAAACACGACCACGAAGGAAACCATCGCGCCCATGTTTTCCACGCTGTCCGCAGCCGGCGCTTGGTCCGCGATCCGGCCGCCCACGGCCAGGATCACGCCCAGCATCCCCCCGGTGATCAGCGGAAACATCGCGTAGCCGATAAGTTGCTTCGTCCAGTGTGAGAACAAGCTGGTGGTCAGCTTGAACATAGAACACGCGATGGCCAGCGGTGCCAGAACCACCATCAGCGTAAGCCCGATGGACCCCAGCGCCAGCATCCCCACAGCGACAGCCACGAAAACACAGCCGATCAGGAAGAAAAACGCACCCATGACCGCGCCAAACAAATAGCCCGCATTGTCGCCAACCGCCTGTCCATAGGCCATAAATTTTACGATCATGTCGTCTAAGACGACCAACAAACCACCGCTGGTATTCATGCCCGCGAGCTTTGCAACCGACGCGCCTATGCTCGAGGGTACTTTGCTCAGAATGTCGAAGATGACTGCGAAATTCGCCCAGGATTGCGCGAAAAACGAGATCATCGACATGCGAAAAAAGATCAGCATCGAGGCAGATGTTTGCAGGGGTGCGATCTGCAACACGATGTTCAGGCCGACGGCTGCAATGACCACGATGCCGCCGATGGTCAGCACATCGCCCGCAGCACCGGCCATTTGCGTAAAGCCCGACTGTGCCACCGACCCGACGGCTGCATTAATCTGACCGAGAATGTCTTGAATGATTGCCACGGCTTTTCCCTGCGACGGTTTACGTTTCCGGCCGCTGCCCGCGCTATGCGCAGGTCAATACCGACTGAGATCGAAAGTCCGAACATCGAGGACGAACCTTTTCAGAAGTGCGAGGTGGCCTATTCAATTGCCATGGCGCGGAATTTGCGCTCAGCCGCGATGGTGGCCGCATCTGCAGCACCTATCTGCCCCATGCTGACACCTTGTGCCGCTTCGAGACGCCACATTTGGATAAGGACAATCCCCAGCTCGGCCGTCACCCGTGTGTTCAGATCAATGGCGCTTTTCACCCCGGCTTGGCCGTCGATCAAGCCCACCATCTGCTGAATCCGGTCCAGACTGGCCGCACTTGCCAAATTGCTTGATTGACCCGCAGCCGACAGCATCGCCGCCGCCCCGGCGCTCTGCGCAAGGTTCCTGTCCGCCAGCGCTGGCGAGGAAGACATAGCCCCCAGCATATCTGGGGTGATGCCGACACTTTCCAAGGCTTGTTTTGCGAGGTCCGCGCCATTGCCGTTTGCGCTGAAGCCGGACGCGAATGAGCCCGATGAGATTCCCCGAAGTGCTGCCAACGGATCATCAATCAGGCCCTTCAGCTTTTTGAAGTCCTCGGCTGAGGCGAGCAGCTTCCCGACACCCGAGCCTTCAATGAGGCTGCGCAGTTGGGATTTGAGGTTCTCCAACTGTGACAACCCATTGGTAAGCTGCGCCTGCAACGTCCCAAGCTGATTGGTCTGCACATCATAATCGCGCAACATCTGGTTCATCTGTTCGATGAGTTTGCCCAAGGAAGATCCGTCGATCACCGGAATACCCTGGGCAGCCATGCTCCCCGGCAATCCCAAACCGCCGACCAAGGCCACCGACAAAAGCAGTTTGCGCATCACTCCATCCCCATATTGTCAAATTTCCGCTCTGCCATCAGAACGCTCTCGGCATTCGCATTGGCCATCGCACCCGCGACCAATGAGGCTGCCTTTTCGCGCATCCGCATCGTGACAATCCGGGCCAATTCAGCCCGTGCGTAAGTGTTCAGATCCCAGGCGGCTTTTTCGCCCGCCGTGCCGTCAATCTGATGGATGATCGAGGTCAGGCGCTCCGTCACTTGCTCACCGGATGCGAAACTTGCTGCCGCATAATATCCAGCGGCATCGGAGGTGTTCGACCATTCCGCCATACCTGCATCGCTGGGCGAGAGGCTGCCAAGCGCTTCCGGCCCACCGATCACGCCAAGATATTCCGCCTGGTAGCCTAAGATCCGCTGCACGTAACCTTGGGTTTCCTTATAGGGCGGCACGCCGCCATATTTCAGAACCGCGCCCGGTCCGGCGTTGTATGCAGCAAGCCCGAGCGGCACGCTGTTAAAGCGGGCCAACTGCGTTGTGATATACCGCGCGCCGCCGCGCAAATTCTGGACAGGATCGTTGCGATCGGTCACACCCATTTCAGCAGCGGTGCCAGGCATCAATTGCGTCAACCCGCAAGCGCCAGCGGGCGAGCAAATGCTTATGTGAAATCCACTCTCTTGCTTCACCAGGGCTTGGAACAAGCAGCGCCATTGCGTCGCCGAAAGCCCCGCGGCCGCTACCCCCGGCGCTGCGGCAAATTCACCCGCGACCTGCACCACCATTGCTTCAACCGTCTGGCGATCACCGCCGCCAGCGCCGAAGAGTCGCGCATCCATTGGTCCCGAGGGACCCTGCGGATAGATCGTTTCGGCCCCAAATTCTCCGGTACCTTCCAGGCTCTGCCAGCCGGTCGCATTGACCGTCAGTGCCGCCTGAATATCGACAAGCGTTTGCAACTGATCTTTTTGGATTTGCAGCAACGTGGCGCGCGACCTGCTTTTTTCGTCCTGCATGCCCGCATCTATGGCAGCTTGCGCAATTTCAGCCGATGTTTGTCCATTGGCAGTTCCGTCAACTGTCGGGATCCCCTGAGCCCAAGCGACAGACGACCACAGCACCATTGCCAGCGTAATGCAGCACCGCATCACTGCACCGATGGCAGGGAGCGAAACTCGCACGCGGCCCCCATAGTGCCCATTGTTGAGACGACCAATCCGGGCGTAAGCGTCTGAAACTTGCCCGACTTAAAGCAGGGCGACCCTTCTTGCGTAATCTTGCTGCCGCAGCCAGCGAGTATGCAAAGAACCAGCACAAAACGGAGCTTCATTTTACGTCTCTCCAAAAATCTTTGCGATCACGCCAGCCCTCGCCAGCAGCCGCCTCACCAGAGACGCCACCGCCCAAAACCTTGAGCAAAGGGCCGAGCGGTGACAGATCAACGTTGACGAGCAGGCTATCTCCGGCCGACCTCACCAGCGCCAGACGCCTGCCAAGTGTCGGTGAAGTCAGCATTTCGGCCTCTTTCTCATTCACGCCGAGATAGAGAAAATCCCCTGGTCGCGCGCGATCATTGGGGAATAGAATTTGTGTGGGCACCGTTTCAACGATCACCTTGCCCACGCGGCTTTTATGCAGTTGCGACGGGTATTGCGTCATCATGACCACGACCCCGTTCATCTTCCGCAAAGTCACCAGCCAGTTTTCCAACCGCGTTTCAAAATAGGGATCGTCAAGCAATTTCCATGCTTCATCGAGGACGAGTATGGTCGGCTTTCGATCTGCCATCAGGCGCTCGATCAGTCGGAACACGTAGCTCAGAACCGCCATGCGCTCGGTTTGCATGTCCAGAATTTCTGTCATGTCAAAGCCGATAATATTGCCGTCGAGGGACAGGCCTTCGCCGTCTTCCCGCGCCCGGAACACCCACCCATAACGGCCCGCAGTGGACCATTGCCCGATCTGACTTTGCAGTGCGCCTGCATCATCCAGGCTGCCAAACAGTTCCTCGAAACCAACAAAACTTTGCAGGCTTTCGGCCGCCGCCGCATTTTGGTGTACCGCCCGTTGCAGATGGCGCGCCTGGCTGCCGGACAAAGCGGTGTCCTTCCCGATCAGGGTGCCGATCCAGTCCGTCAGCCAGGCTTTGCCTTTGGCATCTGTTTCGGTGCGAAACGGATTAAGGCCCGTCGGCATCCCAGCATTGATTGCGCGGTAAGTGCCGCCAAGTGCGCGCACCGCCATTTCGAGACCCCGGTCTTTGTCAAAAAAGATCAGCCGCGCGCCTGTGCGACGAGCCTGCGCCGCCAGGAATGCGGTTGTTACCGTCTTGCCCGACCCCGTGCGGCCTACGACCAGTGTATGTCCAAGGGTCGGCTCTTTGTCGGGACTTCCCGCTTCGTGGAAGTTGAAGCGATAGGCGCTGTCCATCTTTGCGGGAAGCACGGTGATATTCTCACCCCAGGGGCATTGATCTTTTGCGCGCCCACCTGCGTTTGCGTGAAGCGCTGCGAAATCTGCGAAATTCACCGACGATATGGCGGTAGCCCTTGGGCGATACTTAAAATTGCCGGGATGCTGTGCGAAGAACGTGGCTTTTGCCGCAAAATTCTCGCGCACCATCACCGCGCCCATTTCCTGCGCAGCCCGCTTCACTTCGGCCGCAGCGGCCTCCAGCGCCTCAGAGGTCACATCATAGATCGCCACGCTCAAATGATGGCTGCCGAAGGCTATGCGCCCCGATTCCTGATCATCGGCGGCCTGAATAAGCTGGTCCCGCAGGGAAAACGCTGCGTCTTCCGAAGCATCCATTTGCCGGATGATCCGCCCGATCCTTTCCCCCATCACGTTGTTCGGGATCGGGGCGAAAGAATTGGTGACGACCATATCGCAACTCAAATCCATTTCATCCAGCAGACTCACGCTGGTAAAGCTGGGGTAAGATTTCACGGCGAAGATCGCACCCCAGCGCGTCTCTCCCGTTACCGGATCGCGCTGGATGATCACGTCACCCGCAAAGGTCACATCGGCATTGGCAAGCTGCGACCGGATGGGGCCGAATGTGGCACTCGTTTGCAGGGCAGAGAACTGTCCCGAATTCAGACTGTTGAGAAAGCCGAACCATTCTCCCGAACCCGCAGTCAGGCGTTCCGGCATAGCGCGCGCCAGAGCGGTTTCTAAAAGGCCCATCACTTCGTTCAGCTCGCGCGCACGCGCGTCCCGATCCTTGACCCATCCAGTGTTTGCCAGCTTGCGCATGAAGGGCATCCGCGCAGCCATTTCCGGGCGACGTAGGACGCTGATATAAAGCTGGCGTTTTTTCGGGGCAAGCTGTGCGATATGATGACGCCACCGCGCATCAATCTGTGCGGCAAACCCATCGCCTTCAATCGGTTTCAAGGCCACGTCTTGCGGCCTCTGCACCCGGTGAACATAGAAGCCGAACGACGCGCCGCATTGTGCGACGATTGCTGCCACTGCACCGCGCAGCGCGTCCAGATCCTGATCTTCAGTTGTGGTGGGATTGATCCCCTCCAGGCGCAATGTCGCCATTAGATCGCCCTCGCGCTGCACAATGATGTTGTCATTGAGCAGGCCGATGTAAGGCAGGTTCTCTTCAAGAAGGGCCTCGCGGCTGAACGCGGCACCCCCCGCTGCACGCAAGGCTTCGGACAAACCATCCAACCTCGCAAAATTAAACGCCAAAGCGATCCCCCTTCCACAGCTTGCGGTTTTTCGTTCCGCGCACTGTCCCAAACGACACCCGCACAACTTCAAAAAAGTTCGGTTCCTTGTCTGCGATGAACCACAGAGCCGGATAAGCTATGGCCCCAAGCAGCGGGAAAATGATCCACTTGGTCCATAGAAAGGGCAGGGCGACGCCGAGGCTGAGGGCCACCAGATATCCCACTGGCAGCCCCAGGAATTTCGGCGGGCGCGCAAGGCCGAGGAACAGCACCGATCTTTGCATGATCAAGCCGTGAAGAATCCGCCAACGATGGTCGGGGCCGAAGCGACAAGCACGATGCCGACGAGGACGGCAATGAACCAGGACCAGTTCAATCTGCCCATGAGGCACATGAAGCCCGTGCCCACCAATGCAATGGTGCACACTGCAATGCCGATGGGACCCGTCATTGCGGTTTCGATTTTGGTCAACATGCCGGTGATCGGCGCCAGATCCTGCGCTGCGGCAGGCAATGCCACCGATGCCGCAGCAACTGCCCCACCAATGCGTCCAGCCAGTGATTTGATATTCATGTCTCGATCCTTTTCAGTTGAACGTCATGACGAAGGGCTGCCGCTCCGCGGTCGCCAGTCCGATTTCTGCTTCTTTGATTTTGGGAACCGGCTTGCTTTGCGACGGCTTGTTACTGATCGCTGCTACATAAGCCCGCGTCTCGGCGTAGGGCGGCACACCGCCATACTTCGCCACGGCCTCAGGACCGGCGTTATAGGCCGCCAGTGCCAATTCCATGGATCCGAAACGATCCAGCTGCGCCAAAAGATAGCGCGCAGATCCGTCCAGATTTTCTGCCACGTCATAGGGATCGACGCCCAAACCTTCGGCCGTGCCGGGCATCAACTGCCCCAACCCAATTGCGCCCTTGGGGCTTACGGTATCCTGCCGGAAGCCACTTTCTTGCCGGATCAGTCTGGTGAACCAGCTTTCCCAAGTCAGATGATCTATGCCAGCCCGCTTCAGGGCGGAATTGCCCGCGTGGCGCGCGACTGTCAGATCGATCTGACTTTGAATTTCGGTTTTTGTGGTGCGTTTTTCCGGTTGCGCATCCGTTGGCGCATGCTGTGACGCCAGTTGCGCGGGTGGCTCTACTTTACCCTCATAGACGATCCATGACGACGATTGCACGACCGCGCCGTTGGGCGCGAAAACCAGCACATCAGCGCCCCCGGCTTGGGCGCTCAGATATATGCAAAGCGCAGCGGATGAGGCAATCACACGCATTTTCTGTCTTCGATTTTAGCTTTGCTCACATCGAGACGCGGGCATTGATCCTCGCCGCCAAACTTTTGGTGATGACAGACAAGACCCGGCCACAAGAGAAACGTGCGGGCGTGGGGCCGGATTTCGTTGGTGACCAGCAGCGCCTCGCGTCCACCGAAGGCATAGACCGCATGGAACACTGGCTTTCCGTCGCGGCTGGTGCAGCAGCGGTGATAGGTGACGGTGAACGTCACACCCTCCGCAATCATCGATTTCACATCGCTGATCCTGATGCCGTCGCGCAAATCCAGATTGGTGGCAGTGTCTCTCACAGCAAGCTCCGTTGCAGGCGTCATGCAGTGCATAACATATGTAACGACAGAGAAAACTATAAAATGGCGTCAAAACACAAATAATCTTGCGTGCCTGTGGCGAGTGTGTGAAAGGTTCAAAAAACCTCGAGGACTCAACCAGCGCAGGAGTAATTTGTGAAGCTCGCCACCATAACAACCGTGATCCTTTTTCCCGCGCTCACACCCGAGGTGGCCGCCGCTTACGATATGGATTGTGCTGTCATCTTGTGTCTTGCGGGCGGCTTTCCCAGCGCGGAATGTCAGCCTCCCTTTCAGTATATGATGGGCCGCATCACGCGCATCCCACCTCTGCCTCCCTTTGGTCCTTGCACGTTTGAAGGACCGACTGGCGCAATCGACACTTTGCCTCTGGACGGTCCCGAATATGCCTGGCTTGCCCAAATGCGTGTCATGTGGTGGCACTCCGAGCGCCGAACCCAACACGATGAGGGTCTGGTTTACACTTGGGCACTGCGTTCTTGCACGGCTAACAATGATTGCAAGAGCATGGTCCGTGCCATGATGAGCCACCGACCCCCACCAGAAACAGTGCAGAGCGAGAACAAGCAACCGCTGGCCCTGCCAGGCACTGGACGGTTCATCGGAGTAGAATATTCCACGTGGCACGGGGATATGATGTTCAGCGGGTGGAGCCGCTACTGATGGACCAGCCCTCAGATCTGGTCATCTGCATAAGCGAAAGAGACACCGCATAGCTTCGCCAAGGATCCCGACCCACTTTATCAATCCGTAAGGAACACAACAGACCACAAACAGAAACCCCCGCGCGGCGCAAACCGGCGGGGGGGATCACAAATCAGGTCGCCAAACCTGACAAGGGGCTCAAACTCTGCCCTCTTTGTATCCTCTCCCGCATATTCGATCAAGGCAAAACCGCAGTTTCTGCGAACAGCTTTCTATTGCCCGCGGCTATATCAGAAACGATACAAATGACGGCCCTTCGAGCGACGCGATCCAACGACAAAACGATATCTCACGCGATCCTCCCAGCCGGCGTTTCGCTGGGGCAGGTCAAAGAGTTGCTGCACAAATCCATGCGCCAACTCGGCCTCACCCACAGCCTGCACAACACTTTGCTGACGATGATTGAGGCCACGGCCGCTGCCGCCTGGCATGACCCTACGCAAGACGTGGTGTGCTATCGCCAGCAGCAAGATCTGGCACGCTCCCTCGGCAAATCTGACCGGGCATTGCGCAATGATGAGGCCGCACTTGCGCGTGCGGGCATCATCACCTTGCGCACTGGCAACGACGGCCGGCGATCCGGCAGGCTGCTGCCCGACGGCACACGCCTTGGCATCAGCTTCGCACCCCTTATCGACCTTGTTCCCCGCATGATCGAGTTGCAGGCGCGCCAGCAAGACGAAAACAATCGTTTCGTCAGTTTGCGCCTGCAAGCCTCTGCCGCACGCCGGGATTTGCGCCGTGCGATTGATCGCCTGATCAACATTGCCCCGGATCACCCGATCACTAATGATGCCGTGGCCTTCTACGCGAATTTACCTCGCCGATACCTCGACTATCGCACCGCAGAGGCCCTTGCGCACCATGTACAAGCTGTGGACGAAATCACCGATAAGGCCTTGGATTTGATTCAATTGCTTGAAGATAGTTCCGGCGCTGTGGAATCTACGGTTCCGGCGATTACTATAAATACAAATCCAAATGTATCTGTATCTTGTAACGGCTCCTCCGTCCTGGAATTGCCTGCCCGCAAGCGGGCAGAACCAATTTCCATCGCAGCACCTTGCGGCGCGGAAAAAGGCTTAGAACAACAGGATGCTGCCGATCTGGCAGGATGCAAGACCTATGATCTGGATTGGCTGACACCGACCCTGCTTTATGCCATGGCCAGCTCAGAGATGCGCTTTTATGTCGAAGCGCTGACAGATCGCGGACCCAGCACAATGCGGGAATTCGTGAAGGCGGCGATAATGCGTGTGCCCGAGCTGAGCATCAGCACTGCTGCTTGGGAAGCTGCTGCGGATTCTATGGGCAATGATCGCGCCGCGCTCTGCGTTCTTGTGATTGACGCCAACCGCAACCACCCGACCCATCCTATAAAATCCCCAGGTGGCGTGCTGCGCGCTATGTCCCAGCGACATGCGGCGGGCAGCCTCAATCTTGCACATAGCCTGATCGGATTGGCTAGCCGAACCCGTGTGCAATGATCGTGGCTTCGGACAAACTGCCGAAGTTCACCATGGGCCGGTGGGCAACGAAAGTTTGTGCGGCCCGAGGTGCGAAATCAGGTTCATCGCACCGATGATTGTCTTAACGGTCTTCGGCCTGTCGGCTCTGGTCGTTTGCAGCACGAAACGGACGCTGTTATCTGGATCGACAACATAGAAGCGCCATGCCCCACACCACATTGTTCCCGCAAGGTAGGCTGGAATGAGGGCTTCGATCTCGACCATCGCACCGGGCTTGTTGCAGCATTCGACGAAAGCGCCTTCGCGCATCCCCGGCAGCACGCCATAGCGCGGGCTGATCATTGCATCTAATTGTTCGCGTGACTCGGGCATAAATCATCCGCTGAAGTATATTTTTCTCAAGCTACTACGCGGGAATCAGTGACTTTTTCAAGTCACTGATTCTCTTATGGGCGCGCGACGACAAAAACGGCCTCAGAAAAATGCTTATGAGGCCGTTAATAGGTTTATCTTTTCGACGGGATTACCAGCTAAAGCGAAGCCCTACGGTGCCGCCTGCGTGGCTTTTCGTGGCCCCCATGCTGCCGAACAGTTGGGTGTTCGAGTCGCCAAGACGCATTGCGGCACCCAAGCCAACTGCTGCATGACCGCCGTAACCGCGTATTGACACCGACACTGTGCCCTGTTCACCCGGCAGAAGGGTAGGGGATTGCGCCGCCAGTGCGATAGCAACACCTTCCATCGCCTTGTCAGACATTGCGACCATTTCACCCCGGATATTATTGACCTGGGCATGATCTGATAGTGACGTTAGAGTCCGATCTTCGACATGACACTTATGCACTTAGCAATGTCTGCATCATGGTCCTGTCTTGCCAGACCATCCCTCTATCCTGATGGCTCTTAGCCACCGCAGCCCGGCCGTAGCGCAAACTTCGCTCAAAGCCAAATTTGGTGCAGACCTCCGTTAGGATGGCAGGTTTACACAAGCCCAATTTGGTCTTCACATGGCCTCGGAGGAAGCCTACACCCTCACGATCCACCCTTGTTGCTCGGCATCCAATGCTTTTGCCGAGTTTATCGCAGGAAGTGCATCATGCCCCAGAGCACCGCGACCCTGACGCTGTTTCGCAATCAGACGTTCCGGATGTTGTGGATCGCGGCCCTCGCCTCGAATTTTGGCGGCTTGGTGCAGGGCGTCGGGGCTTCCTGGCTGATGACCAGTCTGTCGGGGTCGCACAGCATGGTGGCACTGGTTCAGGCCTCGGTGACCTTGCCCATCATGATCTTTTCGCTTTTGGCCGGTGTGTTTGCCGATAACTTCGACCGGCGGCGGGTCATGCTGATCGCGCAAAGTTTCATGCTGGTCGTCTCAATCTGCCTCGCCGTCATGGCGATGCAGGGCATGCTGACGCCTTGGCTCTTGCTGGGCTTCACCTTTCTGATCGGCTGCGGCACCGCCCTGCACAACCCGTCATGGCAGGCCTCGATGGGCGATATCGTCACGAAGGACGAACTTTCGGCGGCAGTCTCGCTCAACTCAATGGGGTTCAACCTGATGCGCAGCATCGGGCCAGCGGTGGGCGGCGTGATTGTCGCTGTCGCAGGCGCGGGGGCGGCCTTTGGGGTCAATGCAGCCAGCTACATCGCTATCATCGCAGCACTGCTGATGTGGCACCCCAACATCCCCAAGCGTCGCCTCCCGCGCGAGCCGATGGGCAGCGCCTTCGCGGCTGGCCTGCGCTATGTTGCAATGTCGCCCAACCTGATGAAGGTGATTCTGCGCGGCACAATCTTCGGCTTCTCCGCTGTGGCCGTTCTGGCGCTGCTGCCACTGATCGTGCAGCAGATCTTGGCCGGAAGTGCGCTGACCTACGGGGTGCTTCTGGGCTGCTTTGGCATCGGGGCGGTGGGGGGCGCCCTGCTGAACGCAAGGCTGCGGCTGCGGTTCAGGAATGAATCGATCACCCGCACCGCCTTTCTGGTCTTTGCTCTGGGCTGCGCCATAATGTCGATCAGCCGCAACGAAATCCTCAGTGGCATGGCCCTGCTATTGACGGGGGCGAGTTGGGTGATCGCGCTGTCGCTGTTCAACGTTACGGTACAGCTTTCAACCCCGCGCTGGGTGGTTGGCCGCGCGCTGGCGCTCTATCAGACCGGGGTCTTTGGCGGCATGGCGGCGGGCAGTTGGATCTGGGGCATCGCTGCCGAAAATGTCGGACCGGACGGGGCGATGCTGGCCGCAGCGGGCGTGCTGGTGATTGGCGCTTTCGTCGGCCTGTCAGCGCCCTTGCCAGACCTGACCAACCTGAACCTAGACCCGCTGAACCGCTTTGAAGAGCCATCCTTGCGACTCGATATTCGCCAGCGCAGCGGCCCGATCATGATCATGGTCGATTACGAAATCGCCCAACAGGATGTCTCGGCCTTTCTGACCGCGATGACCCTGCGCCGCCGGATCCGAATCCGTAACGGGGCGCAAAGCTGGGCTCTGCTGCGCGATCTGGAAAAGCCGGATATCTGGACGGAAACCTATCACGTCCCGACTTGGGTCGAATACATGCGCCACAACGAACGCCACACCCAAGCCGATGCCGAGGTGACGGACTCGCTGCGCAGGCTGCATCGCGGCGACAAGGCTCCGGTGGTGCATCGGATGATCGAAAGACAAGCCGTCTCGCCGCTCGACGACATGCCCCTTATTGAAGGTTGATCTGGCCGTGGTCGAATAATTAGGAACAGCCTTGAAAAGAAAGAACATAGCAGCCCGCGCGGGGGGCGCGCGTTCCGGCCGGGGGATTTGGCAAAGCCAAACGCCCCAGCCCTGATCTCATAGGTCGTCACAAGGGATCGACCGGGCAAAGCCCGGCTCACCCCCGCGCCGACGGTTTTTTCTGCTCGCACGATCCGCCTGACATCCCTGTCCGCCCCGGTCAATCGGCAAGCGCCGCGCAAAGCGCGCGTCGTCTCCAGCGGGCAGCCGTGTTGTCGCTTACGCGCCTGCCCGCACCACCTCTCCGCCTCCGACCGATGACAGTCGCGGCCAGGGTCGCAGGCAGGGCGTTGCCCTCCCTGCTCTGCCCTCCGGGAAATGTGCATTTCCCGAAAGACAGAACAGGAAGTGCCGCTCAAGGCGGATGAAGGGCAGAAGACCCCGACCCGCGCTACTACGATGACGGAGCGCCCCCGAATGACGAAGCACTTTGAAACCCACCTCTACACCTTCGCAGTCGCACTGACCCAAGGTCACGCGATCCTTCCCGCCAATCTTGCCGGGATGCGGGCCAAGGCTTTGATGCACGGGCACACCGAGACAGAGTGCAGCGGAGTTGAAGCCAACCCGCAAGCTTATATCACAGATGGCCGGATCGTGCGGAGCAGCCGCGTTACCTTCCATCATTTCGACAATGATCAAGAGGCGCGAGACTATCGCCGCATCCACGGCACAGGTGGCTGGATTTTTGTATGTTCCGACAATGGTGAGGCGACGTTGTTTCCGCCACATATGTCACCGAGCCATATCCGGCATCATCCCCTTGTCGCAGGCCAAATTGGCCGCCTCTTGGCAAGCGCGTGAGGTTGAAGCCATGACCAGCTTTCCCTACGGCTTTCCGACAAATTATAGCCGGTATCTGTCCGGCACCGATCAGAAATGGCCGTCATGCACAAATTCCGAACCCGGCAGCATGGGGCATGAGTGCGGCGAACCCGCCCGCAATATAGCCGAAACCGCATCAGGTTTTGCGGTTTGCTATTGTGCGGCTTGCAAAGCCACAGGCACCGAAGCTGCCCGCGCCGTCAACTGGACGGCACTACCGCCCGCCCCACGCCGCGCCGATGGCGCACCCGCCCTGACCTTTGAAGCCGCGCGCAGGAGCTGACCGATGATCACCACCGCAAAAGCAACCGAAGTTTTGAATGCTGTGGCGCGCGATGAATATGCGCGCCTTGGCGTTCTTGCGGGCCGGGAGTGCAAAATACTGATGATCCGCACCGCGCGCAAACATCGAGAGGCCACAGCGCCGTTTCCGCTCTATAGTCGCCTGTCGGGCAGCGAAGATCATCTTGCCGACTTTGAGGCTTTCGCCCTTTGCCCCGTGCGTACCGAATACGATTATTACGGTGAACACATGGAAAAGACCACGATCTGCGGGGCTGAAATCTGGTCGATCTATGGCCGCTCAGGTTTGGAATGCAGGTTGATCCACGATGGCACCGACGAACATTCTGCTGGCACGGCGTTAGTTCAGATCATCGCCATGACCGGCAAAAGCGTGTCGTTCCAGGCATCCGATTTTGGCACCGTCGAAACCAGCCTGCCCGCCTTGGCTGATATTCTGACCAGCAAGATCCACGATGAAATCCCCGGCTATGACGAGCCGGACGAGTTTAGAAGTGACGATTTTGACAATCATCCACTTGCCGCAATCCGCGAAGATTTGGTTGCGGCGCTAGATCAAGGCGTTTGACGGAAAGCGTGGCGCGGGAACCGGACCCTTCGCCACGCCACTCAGCAAAGGTTCGCCCCGCTGCCTCGGCCCACGAGGCCGCAGCAGCGGGGCGCGGCGCTGCCCGCGCCGGGGACCGCAAAGCGGCCTGCCCCAGAGTTTACCACGAGGCTCTTCACTTATCTTCGCAATGTGAATCAGCGCATTCAGATGAAAAGTCCGCAGGTCCTTCAGGCTGAAAAACTCTGGGGCAGACAAGAAGGAACATCGCAGCCCACGCGAGGGCGCGGTCCGGCCGGGGGATTTGGCAGAGCCAAACGCCCCAGCCCTGATTTCCAATGCCGTCACCGGAGTTCGACCGTGCAAGCACGGCTCACCCCTGCGCCGACGACCTTTTCTGCTCTCACGATCCGCCTGACATCCCTGTCCGCGCCGGTCAATCGGCAAGCGCCGCGCAAAGCGCGTCGTCTCCAGCGGGGAGCCGTGTCCTCGCCCCAACGGGCTGCGGGCCGCACCACCTCCCCGCCTTCGACCGTTGACAGTCGCGGCCAGGGCCGCAGGCAGGGCGTTGCCCTCCCTGCTCTGTCCTCCGGGAAATGTGCATTTCCCGAAAGACAGAACAGGAAGTGCCGCCCCACGGCGGATGAAGGGCAACAGACCCCGAACCGCTCCACCACGAAGACGGAGTTTAAACTATGCTTGATGACCAACCCCGTGCCTACATCTGCAAGGCTTGTGGCAAGCCGCTGGAGGCTTTGTGCCAGCCGAGCATTTGCCCGGATTGCGGAGCAAAAGGAGGCGCGCGGGATTTCCCGAGCCAAGAAACCGTGACGATTGCCGAGCAGAATGATCGGTTCCGTGCGGTTTGGAACGCTGACTTCACAATCCCCGGTCGCATCGTTGGCACCCCCGGCGTTGCAGCGTTGGGTTTTGAGTTTTTGCAAAGCCTCATGGTTGCGGTGATGCAGTTTTCCGATTTCACCGCTGACAACGACCCATACGGTTGTCGCGATTTTGGAATTGTCACTATCTCCCACGAAGGTAAGCCGATCCGCGTTTATTGGAAGATCGACCTTTACGACAACGATCTGCAATTTGGGTCCGAAGCCCCGAGCGATCTGGCCAAGACCACCCGCGTCATGACGCTCTTGCTACCCTCTGAATACTGAAATCGGCTTGGCCCTCACCAAACGGGGCAAAGCCCGACAGGCGCAACCCGCGCCGGAAAGGAGGTGAGAGAACATGAGTGAATGGACACAAGCCCGCATTGCAGAAGCGTGGGCTTTGATCAGGAAAGGCGGCCTGTCCGCCAAGATCGGGACCGCCTTCCTGAAGCAAAACGGAGTCATTTGACCCGCCCGTGTCTCCCCTTTGGGGGGCGGCACACCAAAGAATCTAACCGCGAAACAGCGGGCAATCAACACCACATCGGAGAAGATTATGAACATGATGACCACCGCCGCCGCCGTCGCTGCCATTGAAGCAATTGAATACTTTCCGTTGGCAGACCTCTATCTGTCGCCGCTGAACCCGCGTCAGAGCCATTCGGATGAAGAAATCATTGAACTTGCAGGCAGTCTCATTGCCTGCGGTTTGCTGCAAAACCTGTCGGGCTTGCGCGATGCCGAAGGTCGTATTGGCGTCATTGCCGGAGGCCGCCGTTTCATGGCCTTGGGCTTGGCCGCACAAACCCGTCCCGATCTGGCAATGGTCCCGGTAAGATTGGCACCCGATGCAGTCACCGCCGCCGAATGGGCTTTGGTGGAAAACACCGCCCGCAAAGATCTGCACCCTGCCGATGAAATCCGCGCCTATGGCCGGATGGAGGCCACTGGGGCCAGCATCACCGCCATCGCATCTGCCTTTGCTGTCACCGAGGCGCATGTTCGCCGCCGCCTGAAACTCGCGGCCCTGCCCGCCGCCGTGCTGAACGCCTTGAAGGCGGGTCAGATCACCTTGGGCCATGCCGCGATCTTCACGACCTGCAACGATGAAGACCTTGTGCTTGAAGTGCTGGAAACGGTGAAGGGCCGCGATACGGCCGAGCATGAACTTCGCCGCTTGCTGCAAGGAGCCTCTATCCGCCACACCGACCGCCGCGCCAAGTTTGTTGGCGTTGAAGCCTACGGGGCCGAGGGCGGGCGCATCACCCGCGACCTGTTTAGCAACGATGTGCTGTTTGACGATGCAGGGCTTTTGACCGACATTTTCGCGCGCAAACTGGCAGAAGTGGCGCAGGGCTTGATTGGCGAAGGTTGGAAATGGGCGGAGTCGCGTCTTGATCACTATGTGGACTGGTCCGAGAAGGACAAACTCACCCGGATTTACCTGCAGCAGCCTGATTTGGCGGAGGATGAAGCCGCAGAATACGATGCCTTGTGTGAACTTGCCAACGCCGACGCGCTGGACGAAGAAGGCCACGCCAAGCTGGACGCCTTTGACGCGAAGCGCGCACCAGTGTTCAGCCCTGAGCAACGCGCAGCGGCAGGTGGGTTTGTCTTTGTCGGGCGCGATGGTGAGCTGCAATTTGAAATGGGTTTTGTTCGCCCAGCAGATCGCGCCGAGGCTGTTGAATCGGGCGTGATTGCAGCCGACCGTCATAACAGCGCGGGCGCTGTTCCGGCTGATGCTGCCCCGAAATCCCCCTACTCTGCGGCTTTGGTAGCAGATATTCACGCCATGCGCCTTGCCGCTGTGCAGCAAGCCTTGCTGACAAAGCCCGAACTGGTGTTGGACCTGATGGCTTTCGCGCTCTCATCGGCCAGCGGTGCCTATGCGACGATCTTTGATATGCGCCTTGGCAACCCGACCAACACGCCGAGCGTTGAGGACGGCTTTACGGTGGATGCCCGCCTGATCGACCCCAAGCCGCACAATATGGTGCAGGATCAGGCCGAGGCATTCGTCGGGTTTCAGGGTCAGGGCAAGAAGGCGCGGAATGCGGCAATCACCGAAGCTTTGGCGCGCGGTCTGAACTATGGTTTCAACACCTTTTCCAGACCGTCAAACCTGTTTGATCACATCGAGGAAGAAGCGGGCGCATCAATTCGTACCGTCTGGACCCCGACCGCCGCGAATTTCTTTGGCCGCGTCTCTGGTGGCTATCTGGACGCATTGCTTGCCGATCTGCTTTCCGCCGAGGTGGGTGACGACCGGGTGAAGGCCTTTGCCAAGATGAAAAAATCCGAGAAGACGGCAACGATGGAGCGGTTGTTTAGCGATAGCACAACCCAAACGCTTTACGCGCTCAGCCCGGAGCAGATCGCCCGCATCGCCCAATGGGTGCCGGATTGCCTCTAACCCAAAGCAGAGGGGCGGCGCAGGTCGCCCCTCACGCTTGCCCCGAGGCTATATACTATGACGCGCTATCCCGAACCAACAACCGAACAGCTTGAGGCGCTTGCCCGCTTCGCAGAGCAGCATGGCCGCACCTAGAAAGCCCAGCTTTCCGATCTTTGGATGGGTGCCGCCGCCGATTCGATCTTGCACGTCCTGCGCAACAGCCACGACCCGACATGGCTACAGTAGTTTTCTCTGCCGGTCAGAGCCTGATCCGCCCCCCATTACTCCTCGTGGTGAGGATCAACTGCCGTCCCTTAAAGGTGATATTTTTACGCCATTGACGCAGTTTAGTCTTGCTGGAATTACGCCATTGACGTATATTGTTGATATGAGATTTATTCGCACCAAACGCTATCAGAAAGACTTGCGGCGGATCGGTGCTACGGAAGCCGAGGCAGATGCAGTCGAAATTTCCATCGCTGCCGACCCTACGGCGGGGGATGTTATTTCGGAACTGCGCGGGGTGCGGAAAATCCGCTTTGGCTTGCGTGGTAAGGGAAAGCGTGGTGGCGGGCGGGCGATTTATGTTCTGATGGTGAGTGACGATCTGGCCATTATGATCATGGCTTACACGAAGAATGAGCAGAGCGACCTGACACAGCACCAGCGCAAAGCAATCCTATCTCTCTTGGAGGAGTTTGGCAAATGAACGACAACGATTTCAACTTTGGGGACGGCCTGATTGAAGGCTTGCAAGAGGCATTGGCGTGGAAGCGCGGAGAGATCGCGCTTGAAGTGCGCAACGTCGATCCCATGCCCGTGGCACGGATTAAGCGCATCCGCAAAGCCGTTGCGAAATCCGCAGCTGAGTTTGAGCAGAAATTTGGGATTCCAGCCGCAACTCTGAATAATTGGGAGCAAGGCCGCAGGAAGCCGGATTTGGCATCGCGCCTGCTGTTGAAGGTGATCGAGACAAATCCCGCAGCCGTCGAAGCTGCGGCGCATAGCCATTAGACCCAGAACATTCAGTTAAGCCCTGTGAAGACGCCTATCCGATCAATGTTGAGCAATACCACTCGGAGATGACTATGACCCGCAACCCAGACCGTTGCCCATCACACCCCGGAGCCTTGCTGCGTGAGGATATTGTCCCGGCCACGAAAGAGCCGAAGGCCGAGATTGCCCGCATGTTGGGGATTTCGCGTCAGCATCTTTATGAAATCATGGCCGAGCGCAAGCCCGTCGGCCCCGAGGTAGCCGTTCGACTTGCCAAGATGTTCGGCGGCGGCGCGCTGGCGTGGGTTCGGATGCAAGGGGCTTTCGACGCATGGCAGGCGGAGCGTGCTGTTGACGTATCGGCCATTCCCACGCTTCACGCAGCGGAATAAGCCACCCAAAGCTAGAGTCCGATCCAGCATAGGATCAGGCCAAACCCACGATTGGCGCCAGATAATGCCGCGCACTGTGCGGGGTTTTTGCTTTCCCAAAGGCGGCCGAGCTATTCAGGGTGTCCCGCCAGACTTGGGGCAAAAGCGCCCCAAATCAGGCACGACCGGCGCTGCCCGCGCCGGGGCCGCTTACGCGGCTTTCAAGTTACGAGGATATGAAAAATCTTCGATACATATGTTTTGACATAGCCTTGGGCGTTCAATGGACCGATCATGCACCGCGCAGTTTGAACCGCCTTGGCAACGGCAAAACGGCTGCTGCGAGAAGAGCTGCTTTTCCCAGATCGTTCTGTCTTCGCTCAATCACCCTGACATTCGGCCTACCTGGCCAGATCGAAATGTTCGGTTCCGTGACGCCGCGGACGCTTTCGCATATCGTCTTTGTCGTAAGGTTTCCCACGCACCATCGCACAAGACCCAGATCGCCAAGGGCCGACTATCTTTGATCCCCAATGGTCGCTTTCCGCAGATCGCAGCTCCATTCCACCGGCGGCCTCGAACCTGCCCCGGTCCATGCGCAAGGTGCCGTGACAGCTCCACTGACTATCTCGAATACCGTAGCATGAAGCCAATACGGACGATTTGGAACCAAGCTGCGGGGGTGCGCGAGGGGTTTCTGAACCGCCCCGGGTTTGCCGGAGACCTTCAACCTGACTAAGGATGAGGGCTATG
>JAZKCV010000009.1:824781-898651 GCA_040387915.1 Pseudomonadota bacterium | reverse complement strand
GTTTTTCTACAACCCACAGCGCAAACACGCTAGGAATGGCATGCTGTCACCGATCACCTTCGAACAGCAGCAGATACTGAAACTGCAAGGTGTCTAGGAAACCAGGGGCTATTCACTCCGCGTCAACCTTGGCATGACCACGGGCAATCTCACCAGCATTGCGGGCAATGAATACGCTCTTCCATTCTGTCTTCCCGACAGCAGCCTTGCATGACTCTGGAACCCGCCGCCGATACTCCCAACGGTCCCCGCCCAGCTCTCTCAGATATTTCAGTATCACCGCAACACTCATGAATGTGGACCTCCTGTGGACCCAAATGTGGACCGAGTGGGGCGTTAAGTTACTGAAATCGTTGTGTGATTGAGCAATATTGAGGGGAAATGGTGCACCCAGCACGATTCGAACGTGCGACCTTCGCCTTCGGAGGGCGACACTCTATCCAGCTGAGCTATGGGTGCCTGCGACTGCTATAGCGCCTACCGCCTTGGGCTGCAACGCGAAATCAGCCGAAAAGTTCGTGACACAGTTCCAAAGCCGAGATCAGCGCGTCGACTTCTTCATGCGTGTTGTACAGCCCGAATGACGCCCGGCAGGTCGCGCCGACGCCAAAGTGCTGCATCAGTGGCATCGCGCAATGCGTGCCCGCCCGCACCGCAATACCGCGCTTGTCGAGGATGGTTGAGATATCATGCGCATGGGCTTGACCTTGCAGCGTAAAAGAGAATATCGCCCCCTTGGTTTCCGAAGTGCCCTGCACCGTCAGCCAGTTTAACCCAGCGAATTTCGCGCGGGCATAGTCGCGCAAACCGCGCTCATGGGCGGCAATGTTTTCCATGCCAAGACCTGTCAGATAGTCCAAGGCCACACCCAGCCCGATCTGCTGCACGATGCCCGGTGTTCCGGCCTCAAACTTCATCGGCGCATCGTTATAAGTCACCGCATCGCGAGTCACTTCGCGGATCATATCGCCACCACCTAGGAACGGCCGCATCTCTGCCATCCGATCGGCCTTGATGAAGATCGCGCCGGAACCACTTGGCCCATATAGCTTATGTCCGGTGATCGCATAGAAATCGCAACCGATCGCCTGTACATCCACTGCGCTATGCACCGCCGCCTGAGAGCCGTCGACCAGCACCGGCACCCCCCGCTCCTGCGCGCCACGGCAAATCGCAGTCACATCAACAACGGTGCCTAACACATTGGACATATGGGTAATTGCAATCAGCTTGGTTCGTGGCGTTATCGCATCAAGCACCGCTTGCGGGTCCAGATCGCCCGTGGCATCAACTTCGACCCATTTCAACACCACCCCCAGCCGTTCGCGCAGAAAATGCCATGGCACGATGTTGGCGTGATGCTCCATGATCGACAGCACGATCTCATCGCCCGCCTGAAACCGCGGCGCCGCCCAAGCGTAAGAGATCAGGTTGATGCCCTCGGTTGCCCCGGTGGTGAAAACAATTTCATGCTCAGAGCCCGCATTCAGAAACCGCGCGATCTTGCCGCGTGTGGCCTCATACTTATCGGTCGCAAGGTTAGAAAGGTAGTGCAAGCCCCGGTGAACATTGGCATATTCCATTGAATAGGCTTGGTTCACCGCGTCAATTACCACCTGCGGTTTTTGAGCAGACGCGCCATTGTCGAGATAGACCAGCGGCTTACCGTTGACCTGCCGCGCCAAGATCGGGAAATCGCTGCGAATTTTCGCGATATCGTACATGATCAGACCTTCATTCCCACAAGGGCGATTGCCAGCAAGACCGAGACGGCCAGCACTGTGCCGATAATGCCAAACAGCACTTTTCCAGCCGACGCAAAGCTGTGCATCTCTGCGATAAAATTGGATAAAACCCACACAAACAACACCATACCAAACAAACCTAACGCGGCCGCCAAGGAAGGCGACACCACCATCAGCACGATCTGTGCCAGTTGCAGCAGACACAGCAGCGCCTCGGTCCAGGCGATCAGCACAAGGGCATCGGCAAAACGCCCCAGCCCGCCGAAAATCCGCCCGACTCCCTGCGCCAGCATCGCCATGATCACCATCACCACAGCTTGCAGAAACGCCACTTGCAGCGGATTGTTCAGCATTGCCAAGATACTAGGCTCGATCATGCTGGGTTCTGCCTGATCCGGTGCCAACAGCAACGACACGGTGGACAGCAGGGCTGACAGCACCGCCATCAACGCCATCACCAGCCAGACCGTCGAAAGCGGCAACTGCCAGCCCATCAGATGCCGCGCCGCTGCACGAGGATTTTGCACGGTCAACTGCATGATATGCCTCAGTTCAGCCTGCATCACCACGCTCCGCTTCCTGCAACATCGACATCCAGATCCACAAAAACCCCAAACCAACCAGCGTCGCCACCAGATTGGCTTGCAGCCCCGGCCCGATCATCCCGGCGACCAGCCCTTGCAGCAGCATTCCCGGTGTCACCGCGAGCAGCGCCGAAAACAGAGCCAACCGTGCGGAGTAATAACTGCCCTGCCCGCCTATTGCCATTGCAATCCAACGGCTTACAGCTGCCAGCAGATACCAGAACGGAATTGAGGCCAGCAGCGCCAGCCCCGAAGCCACCAGCCGCTGCACCATCGGCACTTCCGGTTGCTGCACCGTCTGGCGCGACAAAAACGGCCACAGTGACACGAAAGCCAGCAGCAAAAACGCCACAAGCAGGCTGAAAACAAAGGGTTCAGACTTCGGCCGCTGCAAATGTCGCCGCATCACCGCTTTCGGCCGCCGCCACGCCTGCACGATATCGGTTGTGACTGACATTTAATGCTCGTGACGCGCCAGCCAGCTTTGCAGCCGAGCCCGAATATCTTCGGAAATCACCTCGTCCTCGATCTCGGAAATCGCTTCGGCCAAGAACGCCAGCACCAGCAAGGATTGCGCCTGCCGCAATGGCACCCCGCGCGAGCGCAGGTAGAACAAAGCCGTCTCGTCAATCGCGCCCGAGGTCGAGCCGTGGCTGCATTTCACGTCATCGGCGTAGATTTCCAGCTCGGGCTTGGCGAGAAACTGGCTGTCGCCATCCAGCATCAGCGCCTGACTGATCTGATAACCATCGGTCTTCTGCGCGCCCTGTTTCACCAAGATTTTGCCCTGAAACACCCCAACCGCGCCGTTTTTCAGCACTTTCTTGAACACCTGACGGCTTTCACAACGCTCGGCGGCATGGGTGATGAACACGGTATCGTCGTGGTGGAAATCGCCGTCGCCCAAAGCCGCCCCCGCGACATGCGCCACCGAATCCGCGCCCAAGAGTTCCAGCACCGCATCATTGCGGGTCAGACGACCATTGGCGGTCAGCGTGAAGGATTTGAACGCGGCATTGCGGCCAATGCGGGCGAACAGATGCGTCACGGCCTGACGGGTATGCGCCCGCCCCTGTGCCCGGATGTGGTGAAAGCGCGCGCCATCGGCGACCTCAATCTCCATCACATGATTGAGCCGCGCGGCAGCGGCCCCGTTTTCCAGAATGGTGACTTCCGCGCCAGATTCAACCTTAATGCAGTGATGCAGGATCACATCAGAAGTTATTGATTTATGTTGGTAAATCAAAGAAATTGGTTTGACTTGAGTCTGCGTCACCCGGATCAGCACACCATCCGTCGCGAAGGCGGAATTCAACACCGCAAAAGGCCGCTGCACCGGGCTTTGCCCGCGCGCTTCCAGCACGCCATAAAGCCCGCTCGCCCAGTGAATATCAACAGCGGCGGCATCAGCCAGCCGTTCAATCTGCACACCCTGCAGTGCCAATGCGTCGGACTGGCTGGCATCAAACACACCATCGACAAACACCAGTTTCAGCCGATCGACGGCACTGAACGGTGCAGGCTCGTCGCCCGGATCAAACAGGTTCACCGGGGTAGCCTCAACCGCATTCAGTCCGGTCGGATCGGTGTAGCGCCAGTATTCATCACGTTTGCCGGGCAGATCCATCGCGGTCAGACGCGCCAAAGCATCGGTGCGCGCGGCCCCCAGCCAGCCCTGCGGCGCAAAGCTTAGGCCCGCGATCCGCGCCTGCAACGCGCCTTGCTTTGATTGCAAAAACGCCATCAGACACCCTCCGCCAAAAGATCGACGTAGCCGTTGTTTTCGACCTCCAGCGCCAGTTCCGGCCCGCCGGTTTTGATGATGCGACCAGCTGCCATGATATGCACGAAATCAGGTTTAATATGATCCAGAAGCCGTTGATAATGCGTGATAACAAGGAACGAACGCCCTGCCCCGCGCAAGGCATTCACGCCTTCCGCCACCAGCTTCATCGCATCGACATCAAGCCCCGAATCCGTTTCATCCAGGATGCACATCTTCGGTTCCAGCATCGCCATTTGCAGGATTTCGTTGCGCTTTTTCTCGCCGCCCGAGAAGCCGACATTGACCGGGCGCTTCAGCATTTCGGCGTCGATTTTCAGGGTTTTGGCCTTTTCCCGCACCAGTTTCAGGAAGTCTCCGGCCGAGATTTCCGCCTCACCGCGTGCCTTGCGCTGCGCATTCACCGCCGTGCGCAGGAAGGTCATGTTGCCGACGCCGGGGATTTCCACCGGGTATTGGAACGCCAAAAACAGCCCCGCCGCCGCGCGCGCTTCCGGTTCCATATCGAGCAGCTCCGCGCCATCTAGTTTGGCAGAACCCTCAGTCACCTCATAGCCGTCTCGGCCCGACAGCACATAAGACAACGTTGATTTGCCCGAGCCATTCGGCCCCATGATCGCATGGACTTCGCCCGCGCCAATCGAAAGGTTCACACCGCGCAGGATCACCTTGTCTTCTTCTTCAAGTTTCACATGCAGGTTATTGATTTCCAGCATTTTTTGTCCTTCAGGCAAGGCGCGCGTCAGTTGGCGCGCAAATAGGTTTGCAGGATCCACAGCAGCCGATCGGCTGGAATGGCGGTCGGGGTCAGCTCAAACCGCGCCATGCGACCGATCATTTCAACCGGTTTGGCTAAAGCTTCGACCTCGTGATAGGCGGGTCTGTCGATGTAATCGTCCCATAAAACTGTGGTGGGACGGGTGATTTTGAACAGGACTGACAGAAAACACGCGGGGCGGAAACGGCCATCAATCAGCACCACATCTGGATGAACAAACGCAGGCAAGTCCCAGATAGATAACGAATATCCCGGCCACTTGCGAAACTGTTCCTCGGTCTGCGGAAAGCCCCAAGACTTGGTGCGCCCAACCTTGCCGTGATGCATTATCACGGGCGATGCGGTCTGGTTAACTTCGAAATAGCCCTGCATCCCGGCCAGCCATTTCACATCGCTTTCCACCGAGAAAATCAGCTTGCCCGGTAGTTCCGACGCAATCACCGTGGAGCCGCCCGAGCCATATTCCAAGATCACCCGTGCTCGCCCATAGTGATGCCGCACCGCCGCCTCGGCTTCGGGCGGCAGCGTGATCACAGGTCGAGAAAAGGCTTGACCGTCAGCCACTTAGCCCACCGACCCTTCCAGTGAGATCGCGACCAGACTTTGCGCTTCCATGGCAAATTCCATCGGCAGTGCTTGCAGAACTTCCTTGCAGAAGCCGTTTACCACCAACGCCACCGCTTCTTCCTCATCCATCCCACGCGAGCGGCAATAGAACAGCTGATCCTCATCGACTTTGCTGGTGGTGGCCTCGTGCTCCACCCGGCTGGAGTTGTTCTTCACCTCAATATACGGCACGGTATGTGCGCCGCATTTATCGCCGATCAGCAGGCTGTCACACTGGGTATAGTTGCGGCTGTCGGTGGCTTTCGGGTGCATCGAGACCAGACCGCGATAGGTGTTCTGCGCCCTGCCCGCCGATATGCCCTTGGAAACAATACGCGATTTCGTGCGCTTGCCCAGATGCACCATCTTGGTGCCAGTGTCGGCTTGCTGGGCATTGTTGGCGATCGCAATCGAGTAGAACTCGCCTTGGCTGTCGTCGCCGCGCAGGATGCAGGACGGGTATTTCCAAGTGATCGCCGAGCCGGTTTCCACCTGCGTCCACATCACTTTCGCCCGGTCGCCCCGGCAATCGGCGCGCTTGGTGACGAAATTATAGATGCCACCAAGTCCGTTTTCATCGCCCGGATACCAGTTCTGCACCGTCGAGTATTTCACCTCGGCATCTTCCAAAATCACCAGTTCCACCACCGCTGCGTGCAGCTGATTGGTGTCGCGTTTTGGTGCAGTGCAGCCTTCCAAGTAGCTGACATAGCTGCCTCTATCGGCAATGATCAGCGTGCGCTCAAACTGCCCGGTGTTCTCGGCATTGATGCGGAAATAGGTAGACAACTCCATCGGGCAGCGGGTGCCGGGCGGAATATAGACAAACGAGCCATCGGAAAACACCGCCGAATTCAGCGTTGCAAAGAAGTTATCCGATTGCGGGACCACCGAGCCTATGTATTTTTTCACCAGTTCCGGGTGATCTTTGATCGCCTCGGAAATCGAGCAGAAAATCACCCTAGCTTTCGCCAGTTCCGCCTTGAATGTGGTGCCAACCGAAACGGAATCAAACACCGCATCCACGGCTACCTTACGCTCGCCCATGGTTTCAGCGCCTTCGACGCCAGCCAGAATAAGCTGCTCTTTCAAAGGGATGCCAAGCTTTTTGTAAGTGGCCAAAATCTTCGGATCGACATCATCCAAAGACTTCGGTTTCACCGCCATGCTTTTCGGTTTGGCGTAGTAATACTGATCTTGATAGTCGATCTTGGGATAGTTCAGCATCGCCCAATGCGGCTCTTCCATCTGCAGCCAGCGCCGATAGGCGGTCAGACGCCATTCCAGCATCCATTCGGGTTCTTCATTCTTCGCCGAAATCAGCCGCACGATGTCTTCCGACACGCCTTTTGGCGCGTAGTCCATCTCAATTTCGGTCGACCAGCCGTATTTATAGGTGCCAGACATCGCGTGCACGGTTTCAATCGTCTCACGATCCACGCCGTCACGCACTTCCAGATCCAGATCGGCCATCGTCATATTCCTTATATCCCAAAGCGTTGCCGCCTGAAGTTCACGCAACGCGCGAACGTATCCTTTTGTAGTCCCGTGCCCAAGCTTCCGCGAAGCGCAGCACATTGCCTTCCGTCACATCCGGCCCCAGCGATATGCGGATCGCCTGACCCGCCGCCTCATCCGCAAACCCCATCGCCTTCAGCACCCGACTGGCGCGCACCTTGCCGCTGGAACAGGCAGAGCCCGCCGACACCGCAAACCCCGCCAAATCCATCGCCATCACCTGCGTCTCACCCTTCCAGCCGGGCGCAATCAGGTTCAGCGTGTTCGGCAAACGCCGCGCCCTATTCCCGACTGAAATAATCTCAAATCCCATGGCGGACAATGCTGAATCTAGAATATTTCTAATTTCCGCCACCCGCTCCCAAACCCCATCCGCCAGATCACGCGCAGCGGCCTCTGCCGACGCCGCAAATCCCGCGATTCCGATCAGGTTTTCGGTGCCTGCGCGCCGCCCCATCTCCTGCCCACCACCCTTCAACTGCGACGCCACATCCAGCCCCCGCCGCAGCACCAAAGCGCCGATGCCCTTCGGCCCGCCCAGCTTGTGCGCCGACACCAGCCCCATGTCGCAACCCAGCCAGTTGAACGCCAAGGGCAGCTTACCAAACCCTTGAGTCAAATCAGAAACCGCCAAACCAGCAGGCAAATCCTGCACCACCCCGGTTTCGGAATTGGCCAGTTGCAGCGCCGTCCGCCCCGGTTCTAAAGCCGTCACCCGGCCATCGGAATCCACCGCAAGCCCCGCGTCACACCACGCCGACACCGCCTCATGCTCGACATCCGCACAGACCAAACCCCGCCCCGCACAGGCCAATGCCGCAGCCTCGGTTGCCCCCGAAGTGAACACAATATCCGCGCCCTCGGCACCCAAAGCGGCTGCGATCTTTCCCCGCGAGCGTTCCATCAACGCCTTGGCCGCCCGCCCTTCGGCATGCACCGAAGACGGGTTACCCACCACCTCCATCGCCGCGATCATCGCAGCTCTCGCTTCAGGGCGCAGCGGCGTGGTTGCGTTCCAATCGAGGTAGATCCGGCTCATTCGTCCACCACATCCACCACCCGGAACAGCGCAGGCACCGCTGGGCATGGCGTCATCACATTGCCGATCACATCCGACAGCCGGGTCTGGTGCAGGAACACATAGACATGCGCCGAAAGCCCCTCCCACAGCCGATTGGTCAGGCTTTGCGCGCGCGAACCCGACACGCCGCCCGACGCCCCCGCCCCCGAATGCATCGCATCGACGTTTTCCTCAACCGCCTCCATCACTTCGGAAATCCGAATGGAATCCGGGCTGCGCGCCAGCCGATAACCGCCACCCGGCCCGCGCACAGCCTCGACCAGCCCCGCGCGGCGTAGCTTGACGAACAACTGCTCCAGATACGGCAGCGACAGATCCTGCCGCTTGGCAATCGCCGCCAGCGACATCAATTCATCGGTGGATTTCGCCTCGGCCAGCGCCAGATCGGCCAGCGCCACCATCGCATAACGCCCCTTGGTCGATAGTTTCATGCGCTGCACACTCCCAAACACGTGACTTTCCATTGACGTTGGGGATGCGTCCGCTTAACTCAACCCCAGTCCATGAGCGGTTCCGCCGCTTTAGAATGGTTCTAGTATATCCGAGCGAATTCGTCAACAATTCGTTCAGAAAACAGGCACGGAGCTTACATGCCCGAAGTTATTTTCGCCGGCCCAGAAGGCCGCCTCGAAGGCCGTTACCATCCGCAAAAAGAGCGTGATGCGCCAATCGCCATCGTGTTGCACCCGCATCCGGCGTATGGCGGCACGATGAACAACAAGGTTGTCTACAACCTGCATTACGCGTTCTACAACCTTGGCTTCACCGTCATGCGCTTCAACTTCCGCGGCGTCGGGCGGTCGCAGGGCGAGTATGACATGGGCATTGGTGAGCTGTCGGATGCGGCAAGCGCCCTCGATTACCTGCAAAGCATGAACCAGAACGCCAAGCATTGCTGGGTGGCCGGGTTTAGCTTTGGCGCGTGGATCGGCATGCAACTACTGATGCGCCGCCCGGAAATCACCGGCTTTATTTCGGTGGCACCCCCGGCAAATCTTTATGATTTCAGCTTCCTCGCCCCCTGCCCGGCCTCTGGTCTGATCATCAACGGCACCGCCGATAAGGTAGCACCGCCGAAGGATACCACCAACCTCGTGAACAAACTGCACGAGCAGAAGGGCATCACCATCACCCACACCCAGATCGAGGGCGCCGATCACTTCTTCAAGGATGAAGAAGCCCATATGAAGCCGATGATCGACACGGTTTCCGGCTATGTGAAGCGTCGTCTGACGGAAGTGACCCGCTAAATGGGCGTCGTCGAGGATATGGGCGACGCACTCGCCCGCGATGTGATCGCCGCGATGGAAGAACTCGACGACCACCGTTTGCCGGATAAGGTGTCGAAAGTGCTGCTCGATGCCTCCCCCACCATGCAAGAGGCGTTTCTGACCGCCTACCGCGTCCGCGTCGCCGAGCAGCGCGGGCGCAAATACATCGACGCTTTGCTGAAAGCCAAGCGCGAAGGCACCGCACCACCGACGGGGCCCCATATGCAGAGTGGCCATTGAGCGCCAAGCCCGGTGATACGCGTCTGGAAGCGCAATTCGCGTTTCTGAATGAGGCAGATCGCCTGAAATCGGTGCTGCGCGCCACCACCTTGTGCGATGGCTCGCGGCGGGAAAACTCCGGCGAGCATAGCTGGCATCTCGCGCTTTACGCGCTGGTGCTGGCCGATCAAGCCGCCCCCGGCGTCGATGTCTCGCGCGTGATCAAGATGCTGCTGGTGCATGATCTGGTCGAGATTGACGTCGGCGACGTGCCAATCCACTCCGCCAATGGTTTGGCGCATGCGTCTACCGACACCCAAGCCGCCGAATCCCGCGCCGCTGATCGGATCTTCGGCCTTCTCCCCCCCGACCTGCGCAATGATCTCCGCGCCATCTGGGATGAGTTCGAAGCCGCCCAAACCGCCGACGCCATCTTCGCCAAATCCCTGGACCGCGTGCAGCCCGTGATGGCCAACCTGCAATCCGGCGGCGGCACTTGGATCACCTACAACGTGACCGCTGAGCAGTTGGAATCCCGCGTTGGCAGCAAAATCGCCAAGGGCGCGCCAAGGCTTTGGGAATGGGTGAAGGCGCAAACCTCGGTGTTCTTTGCAAAATGAGTCCGCGCACCCGTAACATCGCTATTGCTCTCTGCCTTGCAACCACGGTTTTGTCAGGCGTCAGCTTTGTATACGCAACTGATGGGTTTTACGGGACTGCAGCCCCGTCGTTCTGGAAAGCCATGCATCCTACGACGCTTCGGCAATCCGACGATGTGTTCCTTTGCAATTCTATGAACGGCACCGGCAGTGATGAGACGTTCTTTCCAATACTGTTTGTGTCGCTAATCCCATTAATTCTGTTCAGACTCATACGTTTGCAGACGCGTCCAAGCTGGATTGAAGTCTGTATTTTTGGCAATCTGTCGTTACCATTCTTCATTGGCATGTTTACGGGCCTCGTCACTTGCGCTGATATTCTTCTGACACTGTATATCGGCAAGAATCTCGCGCTCGGGCTGTGTCTGTTGGCTTGGGCAAGCGCAGCGGCGCTATATCTGGGCATTGGCAAACATAGATAAGAATTCGGTATACCGTCGCATACCATCTTCCCTTTCACATGATTTTCACCTAAACCCTGCACAAGCACATCCAACCATAAGGGGCCGACATGACCAAGATTAAGGTAGCCAATCCCGTCGTCGAACTCGACGGCGACGAGATGACCCGGATCATCTGGGACTTCATCAAGCAAAAGCTGATCCTGCCCTACCTCGACATTGATCTGAAATATTACGATCTGGGCATCGAAGAACGTGATCGCACCAATGACCAGATCACCATCGATTCTGCCCATGCGATCCAGAAATACGGTGTCGGCGTCAAATGCGCCACGATCACCCCGGATGAACAGCGGGTTGAGGAATTCAACCTCAAGCAAATGTGGAAATCGCCGAACGGCACCATCCGCAACATCCTCGGCGGCGTGATCTTCCGCGAGCCGATCATCTGCCGCAACGTGCCCCGTCTGGTCCCCGGCTGGACCAAGCCCATCGTCGTGGGCCGTCATGCCTTTGGCGATCAGTATAAGGCCACCGATTTCCGCTTCCCCGGTGCGGGCAAACTGACGATGAAATTCGTCGGCGAAGATGGCACGGTGATCGAGAAAGAAGTCTATAACGCGCCGTCTTCGGGCGTCTATATGGGCATGTATAACCTTGACGACTCTATCCACGACTTCGCGCGCTCGTCGTTCAACTATGGCCTGCTGAAAGGCTGGCCGGTGTATCTGTCGACCAAGAACACCATCCTGAAAGCCTATGATGGCCGCTTCAAAGACATCTTCGCTAAAGTCTATGCCGAAGAATTTGAAGACCAATTCAAGGCCTTGGGCATCCATTACGAACACCGCCTGATCGACGATATGGTGGCAAGCGCGATGAAATGGTCGGGCGGCTATGTCTGGGCCTGCAAAAACTACGACGGCGACGTGCAGTCCGATACCGTCGCACAGGGCTTCGGCTCGCTGGGTCTGATGACCTCGATCCTGATGACCCCCGATGGCAAAACCGTCGAGGCAGAGGCCGCCCACGGCACCGTCACCCGCCACTTCCGCGAGCATCAGAAGGGCAAGGCGACTTCGACCAACTCGATCGCTTCGATCTTCGCATGGACTGGCGGTCTGAAGCACCGCGCCAAACTCGATAGCAACGAGCAACTGATGCGCTTTGCCTCGACGCTGGAAAAGGTCACCGTTGATGCGGTCGAAGATGGCTGGATGACCAAGGATCTGGCTTTGCTGGTCGGCCCCGATCAGAAATGGCTGACCACGATGGGCTATCTGGAAAAGGTCGACGAATATCTGAACAAAGCCCTGCAAGGCTAAGCTATAAAGGCCCGGACGATGGTTCCGGGCCTTTTTCTTATTGCTATTATAGGTCAGTATTATTGACTTAGATGCCGCGACTGTGCTACGAAGCCGCATGACCGATGCCCATACCCATTCCGCCATCGAAGACGCTCAAGGCATCGCCTTTGGCGTCTGCATGGCCGCCGTCGGGATGCACATCCTGACCTATATGGGCTTCATCGCAGGCCAAACCACCGGGGTCGCGGCCCTGATCAGCTACGCCACTGGCTGGCCGTTCTCGGTGGTCTACTTCACCATCTCCTTGCCGTTCCTGTGGTTCGGCTACAAACGCATGGGGCTGGAATTCACCCTGAAAACCTTCCTCTGCGTCGCGCTGCTGTCGCTCGCCATCGCCATCCTGCCGCGCTGGCTATCATTCCAGCACATCCAGCCCGCCTTCGCCGCCGTGCTGTTCGGCATCCTGTTCGGCATCGCCGCCCTTGCCGTGGTCCGCCACGGTGGCAGCTTTGGCGGCATCTCGATCCTCTGGCTGATCCTGCAAGACCGCACCGGTTTCCAAGCGGGCTACGCGCAACTGATTTTCGACGCCGTGCTGTTCACTGTCTCATTGCTGTTTCTCGATTGGCATATCTTAGGCTGGTCCTTCCTCGGTGCCGCCGTTTTCAACATTTTCCTCGCAATCAACCACCGCCGCGACCGATACATCGCAACCTGACAAGGTTCCTCTGGCCTTTCCGGCCTATCTAGGCTATCGCCGCGCCAAAGCTGACAAAAGAAAGAGACCTCCCCGATGGAGCTTCGCAACATCGCCATTATCGCGCACGTCGACCATGGCAAGACCACCCTCGTCGACGAGCTGCTGAAACAGTCCGGTTCGTTCCGCGACAACCAAGCGGTTGCCGAGCGCGCGATGGACAGCAACGACATTGAACGCGAGCGTGGCATCACCATCCTTGCGAAATGCACCAGCCTTGAATGGGGCGGCGCGCGCATCAACATCGTCGACACCCCCGGCCACGCCGACTTTGGTGGCGAAGTAGAGCGTATCCTGTCGATGGTTGACGGTGTGGTGCTGCTGGTGGACGCCGCCGAAGGCCCGATGCCGCAAACCAAATTCGTGACATCGAAAGCCCTCGCCTTGGGCCTGCGCCCGATCGTGGTGCTGAACAAAGTTGACAAGCACGACGCCGAACCTTCCCGCGCGCTGAACGAAGTTTTCGATCTGTTCGCCAACCTTGGCGCCGATGATGACCAACTCGATTTCCCGGTGCTCTATGCATCCGGTCGCTCTGGCTGGGCGGACGTTGAACTCGACGGCCCGCGCAAGGATCTGACAGCACTCTATGATCTGGTGATCAAGCACGTCCCTGAACCCAAACAAATCGCCCGCCGCGCCGAGCCGTTCCAGATGCTCGCGACCACGCTTTCCGCTGACCCGTTCATCGGCCGCATCCTGACCGGGCGCGTTGAAGCTGGCACGCTGAAAGCTGGCGAAACCATCAAGGCACTGAGCCGCGATGGCGAAAAGCTGGAACAATTCCGCGTCTCGAAAGTCCTCGCTTACCGTGGCCTTGTGATGACCCCGATTGACGCGGCAGAGGCTGGCGATATCGTCACCCTTGCGGGCATGACCAAAGCCACCGTTGCCGACACGCTCTGCGCGCTGGAAATCGAAACCGCCATCCCGGCGCAACCGATTGATCCGCCGACGATTTCGATCACCTTCGGTATCAATGACAGCCCGCTTGCTGGCAAAGAAGGCTCTAAGGTGCAGTCCCGCGTCATCCGCGAGCGTCTGATGAAAGAGGCCGAGATCAACGTTGCGATCAAAGTCACAGACACCCCCGGCGGCGACGCGTTCGAAGTCGCGGGTCGTGGCGAACTCCAGATGGGCGTGTTGATCGAAAACATGCGCCGCGAAGGCTTTGAGCTTTCGATCAGCCGTCCCCGCGTGATTTTCCAAGACATCGACGGCGTGAAATCCGAACCCATCGAAGAAGTCACCATCGACGTGGATGATGAATACACTGGTGCAGTGATCGAAAAACTGACCGGCCCCCGCAAGGGCGATCTGGTTGAGATGAAGCCCGCAGGCGTTGGCAAAACCCGCATCATCGCGCATGTGCCGTCGCGCGGTCTGATCGGCTATCACGGTCAGTTCATGACCGACACCCGCGGCACCGGCGTGCTGAACCGGGTGTTCCACGATTGGGCCCCGCACAAGGGCGCTATCGAGGGCCGTCGCCAAGGCGTTCTGATCTCGATGGAATCCGGCATTTCGGTCGCCTATGCGATGTGGAAACTGGAAGATCGCGGCCACTTCTTCATCGGCGTGCAGGAACCGGTCTACACTGGCATGATCATCGGCGAACACAGCCGCGACAACGATCTGGAAGTGAACCCGCTGAAGGGCAAACAGCTGACCAACGTGCGCGCCTCTGGCACCGACGAAGCCGTCCGCCTGACCACCCCGGTCAAACTCAGCCTTGAGCAGTGCATCGCCTATATCGACGATGATGAGCTGGTCGAAGTGACGCCAAAATCGGTGCGGATGCGCAAACGCTACTTGGACCCGAACGACCGCAAGCGCATGTCGCGCTCGGCCTGAACGACAAAAACCCGCCGAAAGGCGGGTTTTTTTTATGCCGCACAGGATGATCGGCAAGCCACCGAATATTGTTGTACGCAGTGAGTTCGCGTATAAAAACACCCTAAGACCGATCACAGGGATGTCGAAGTTGCTCGTAAATCTGACCAACAAAGTGCGCTCATGGAACCGGGAACGCGTCGAGCGGCTGCGCGCCGTTCGTGCGGCCAAAGCTTCACATGAGTACACCTTGGGCGTGCTCGGTATCATGAAGAATGAGGCGCGTAACATTGATGAATGGGTGCAGCATTATCTTTCGGTCGGCGCAGGCAAAATCTTTTTGATCGACAACGGCAGCACGGATGACACCGTCAGCAAAGCCAAAGCTTGGGTCGCGAAGGGCGTTGTCGAACTTGTCGAATATCCCCAGCCGCATCGTCAACGGCGTCACTATTGGACAGCATTTAATGAGTTCAAGATCGCGCGCAGATGCCAATGGTTGATTATCGCCGACCTTGACGAATTCTGGTATTGCCCCACAGGCGAGCCTATTCCCGATCAGTTGGCGGATTATCGCGATCTGGACGTGATTTATGCCAACTGGCGGGTATTTGGCAGCAACGGGCTAAAGAAACACCCCGCCAGCATCCGGCAAGCCTTTACCCTGCGCAACCCGCGCCTGCATTTCCATACCGGCCGAAAATATATGTGCCGCACCTCGGTGATAAAATCGGCGCAAACCATTGGGGTGCATGTCTTGAACGGCGCGCGGTCAGAACGCACAGTGTCAGACAATGAGAGGTTTCACCTCAATCATTACGTGGTGCAAAGTCTCGAATACTTTCAGACCGCTAAAATGATCCGTGGTGCAGCCAGTAAAATTGACAGAGATGGCGTGCGGACAATGGAATATTTTGAAAAGTTCGACAGCGCCGCCACCCTGCCAGATCATGTGCTGGCCGATCTCGTCGCAAGCGGCAAGATCAAATAAGTCGAGAGGCGCTCCTCAACCAGCAGAGTTAAGCGGCATTGCGCCCAGTAAACTGATCTACCAATTTACACGGCATAAACGCCTCTACCTTCACTGCACCACCGTCGAAGGTGCAGAAGGTATTGGACGCAATCTGGTTCCAACCGCCCTCTTCGGCCTCCAAAGGTTCTGACACCACAGCCATGCCGCCGCGCGTCTCGGACCAACGGTAATACAGGCTGGGGGCGGCATCATCCGTGGCATAACGCACCGCGTAAAGCCGTTTGCCATCGCTCAGCGCCGCCGTCATCCGCAGATGCGGGGCAGCTCCCTTGGCCTTCGCCACCGCAATGAACCGCGCCGAGGCCCGCTCCAAGGCGCCACGCGGATCGGTGTCCAGCCCCTCGGCCAAAGCCACCAAAAACAGCGCTTCCGAATCCGTCGCCCCTTTGCGCGCCGCATAAAGGTTATCGGGGATCATCATATCGGCATCGCGGCGAAACTGTTCATAACCGCCAACCTGCCCATTGTGCATGAAAGACCAAATCCCATGCACAAACGGATGGCAGTTGTTGCGGCTGGTCGCGGTGCCGGTCGAGGCCCGGACATGCGCCAAAAACAACCCCGATTTCACCTGCGCCGTCAGGCTGCGCAGGTTCGGATCAGACCACGCGGGCAAAACATCGCGGTAAAGCCCCGGCTCCGCCCGATCACCATACCACGCCACGCCAAAGCCATCGGCATTGATGGTGGAATGGCATTGCGTCGCACCATGGCTTTGGTGGATCAAAGAATGCCCCGGACGGCTGATGATCTCATCCAGAAAGATCGGCGCGCCCGCGTAAGCTGCCCAACGGCACATAACCTGCCCTCACATATCCGGGCCTGACTGGCCTCTTAAGGAAAACATACCATAAAACGAGATCATTGCAGCACATTTTTCCGTAAAATTTACGCGAGGCGAAACACTATTCGCCCAATTCCTCAACCACCACCAGATCGCGATGCGACGCGCCCTTGGCATGGGTCAGTGCTGCTTGATAAGCGGGCGAGTGATAACATTCCACCGCCGCCTCAACGCTTGGGAACCGCGCCACCACATTGCGGGCGCGGTCATTGCCCTCAAGCTGCACATAACGCCCTGATCTGGCAAGAAATTTCCCACCAAACGAGGCCAAAATCGGCCCCGCCAAAACGGCATAACGCCCATAAGCTTCGGCGTCGATCACCTCAACATGCGCAATCCAAAGGGCCGTCGCCATCTCAAGCCTCCAACGCGGCATGAACCGCTGCAATCGCCGCATCTGCCAGCGCAATATCCGCACCGCCGCCCTGCGCCATATCCGGGCGGCCACCGCCACCCTTACCACCCAAAGCCTCCACGGCCGCTTTCGCCAGTGTCACCGCCGAAATCCGCGATATCAGGTCAGCAGTAACCCCCGCCGCCACCGCAGGTTTCGCCCCGGTATCGGCGATCAGAACAATCGCACCAGAGCCAATCTGCGCCTTCATCTCGTCTATCAACCCCGGCAGATCCTTGCCCGAAACCCCAGAAAGCACCTGCGCAATCAGCTTTACCCCGTTGATTTCCTTGATTTCCGGGCCACCAGACTTGCCACCCATCGCCAATTCCCGACGCAGCTGCGCCACTTCATTGGCCAGGCTGCGGCGTTCATCCTGCAAGGCTTTCACTCGGTCCAGAACATCACCCGGATGGGTTTTCAGCGCCAAAGCCACGCTCGCCAAACGCTGATCCTGCGCACGCAGATGGTCCAGCGCCGCTTGCCCGGTCAAAGCCTCAATCCGCCGCACGCCCGAAGACGAGGCGGAATCACTGAGCAAAACAAACGCGCCAATATCGCCCGTCCGCCCCACATGCGTGCCGCCACAAAGCTCCAGCGAATAGGTCCGCCCCTCAGCGCCCTTGCCCGAACCGTCCAAGCTGCCCATCGAGACAACCCGCACTTCCTCGCCATATTTCTCGCCAAACAACGCCTGCGCACCCAAAGCCCGCGCGTCATCCGGCGTCATGATTCGCGTATCAACGACCGAGTTTTGCCGAATGAATTCATTGACTTCTGCCTCGACCTTCACCTGATCCGCCTCGGACATCGCATGCGAATGGCTAAAGTCAAACCGCAACCGATCCGCCGCATTCAGTGACCCGCGCTGTGCGACATGATCGCCCAACGCCCGCCGTAAAGCTTCGTGCAACAGGTGCGTCGCCGAGTGGTTGGCGCGGATAGCACCCCGTCGTGCATGCGAAACTTCCAGCTTCGCCGGTTGGCCGCGCAAAATCGTGCCCTCCAGCACCATGGCGATGTGCATAAACACCCCTGCCGATTTGCGCGTATCGGTCACTTCCGCCAACCCAGTCTGGGTGCGGATCAGCCCGGTATCGCCGACCTGCCCGCCACTTTCGGCATAAAACGGCGTTTGATTCACCACGATCTGCACCGATGTGCCAACCTCAACCGCGCCAATCAGCGCGCCATCCCGCACCAACGCGTCAATCTGGCCCTCGGCGGTCTCGGTATCATAACCGAGGAATTCCGTCACGCCATGCGCCTCGGCAATCTCAAACCAGATTTTCGCATCCGCCGTGCCGCCCGCGCCCGACCAAGCCGCCCGCGCCTTGGTTTTCTGCTCTTGCATCGCGGCGTCAAACCCCGCCACATCCACCACACGGTCCTGCTCGCGCAGCACATCTTGCGTCAGATCCAGCGGAAAACCATAGGTATCGTAAAGCTTGAACGCCACGCCCCCCGGCAAAGCGCCACCTTCCGGCAGACGATCCAGCTCATCATTCAGCAGCCGCAAGCCGCGATCCAAGGTGGTTTTGAACCGGGTTTCCTCTAAAAGCTGGGTTTCTTCGATCAAGCTTTGCGCCCGCTGAAGTTCCGGGTAAGCCGCGCCCATCTGCTGCACCAGCGCCGGCACCAAACGGTGCATCACCGGATCTTGCGCGCCGAGCATATGCAAATGCCGCATCGCCCGCCGCATGATCCGGCGCAAAACATAGCCGCGCCCCTCATTACTGGGCATCACCCCATCGGCAATCAGGAACGAGGTCGAGCGCAAATGGTCCGCAATCACCCGGTGGCTGGTCTTGCCCGGCCCATCCGGGTCGGTGTTGGTCGCGTGCGCCGAAGCCTCAATCAGACTGCGCATCAAATCCGTGTCATAATTGTCGTGCTTGCCCTGCAGCAAGGCACCAATCCGCTCCAGCCCCATGCCGGTATCAATCGACTGCATATCCAACGGCCGCATCGTGCCATCGGCGAATTGTTCATTCTGCATGAACACGTTGTTCCAAATCTCGATGAACCGATCACCATCTTCCTCGGCGCTGCCGGGTGGGCCACCCCAGATATGGTCGCCATGATCGTAGAAAATCTCGGTGCAAGGCCCGCACGGCCCGGTCGGTCCCATCCGCCAGAAATTGTCATCGGTCGGGATGCGGATGATCTTGTCATCCGACAGGCCTGCTACCTTTTTCCAGATCGAGGCCGCCTCGTCATCGGTGTGATAGACCGTGACCAACAGCTTGTCTTTGTTCAGCCCAAAATCTTTCGTCAGCAATTCCCAAGCAAAAGCAATGGCTTGATCTTTGAAATAATCGCCAAAGCTGAAGTTTCCCAGCATTTCAAAAAACGTATGGTGCCGGGCGGTGTAACCGACATTGTCGAGATCATTGTGCTTGCCGCCAGCGCGCACGCATTTCTGCGCCGTGGTCGCGCGTTTGTAATCCCGCGTCTCCACCCCGGTGAAGCAGTTTTTGAACTGCACCATGCCGGAATTCGCGAACATCAGCGTCGGGTCGTTGCGCGGCACCAAGGGCGAGCTGTCCACCCGTTTGTGGCCATTGCGCACGAAAAAATCGAGATAGGTCGAGCGGATGTCATTCAACGAAGCCATAGGCTTGGGCCTCCAAAAAGCGAGAAAACTTTGGTTGCGCCCCGTTTATCCGCCCCCGCACGGCCTGTCCACAGCCGATGCAAAAAGGCCGGGAACTTGGTGTTTCCGGCCTTCGTTTTCAACCTGTTGGTCAAAGCTTAGTCGTCAATCATCGGACCATCTTCGGGGCTGACCGAGAAATCCAGACCATTGGCGGCGCGGATTTTATCTTCAATATCCAAAGCCATCGCCGGGTTCTGCTTCAGGAAGGTCTTGGCGTTCTCACGCCCCTGTCCGATCCGCTCATCCTTGTAGGAATACCAGCTGCCCGATTTCTCAACCACGCCCGCCTTAACCCCCAGATCAACCAATTCGCCAACCTTGGAAATCCCCTCACCATACATGATGTCGAATTCAACTTCCTTGAATGGCGGTGAGACTTTGTTTTTCACCACTTTCACCCGCGTCGCGTTGCCGACAACCTCATCGCGGTCCTTGATCGCACCCGTGCGGCGGATATCCAGCCGCACGGAGGCGTAGAATTTCAGCGCATTGCCGCCCGTAGTGGTTTCCGGGCTGCCAAACATCACGCCGATTTTCATCCGGATCTGGTTGATGAAGATCACCATGCAATTCGATTTGCCGATGCTGCCAGTCAGCTTACGCATCGCCTGAGACATCAGGCGGGCCTGAGAGCCCATCTGCATATCACCCATATCGCCTTCAATCTCGGATTTCGGCACCAAAGCCGCCACCGAATCGACCACGATCAGGCTGACCGCACCCGAGCGCACCAAGGTATCGACGATCTCCAGGGCTTGCTCGCCGGTATCGGGTTGGCTGATCAGCAGCTCATCCAGGTTGACGCCCAGCTTCTTGGCATATTGCGGATCCAGCGCATGTTCGGCATCGACAAAGGCGCAAACGCCGCCCTTTTTCTGCTGCTCAGCCACCACATGCAGCGACAGAGTGGTCTTGCCCGAGCTTTCCGGCCCGTAAATCTCAATAATCCTGCCCTGCGGCAGACCGCCAATGCCCAAAGCAATATCCAAGCCCAAAGATCCGGTCGATGTCGCTTCGATCTCCATCACCGGATTGTTCTGGCCGAGCTTCATGATCGAGCCCTTGCCGAACTGCCGTTCAATCTGTGCCAGAGCGCTTTCCAGCGCCTTTGCCTTGTCCATATCGCGCTTCCCGTTCAACTCGATCAGATTTGCCGCTGCCATTGCTTTGCCCTTATCCCATGGTTGTCTTCAGGCGGCAATCGCCCAAGATGTTCTGTGTTTGTTTACCCTTTATGGGGGTAAAGCGGGAACATTTCAATCGAATTGTCGCAAGCCCAGCTTTTCGCAACATGATTAAGGAATGGTTACCAGCGAACGGAGGCAGAACATTTTTTTCGTCCCGCACTCAGATGCGGCAAAAGAATCGCCCCGCTTCAATGCAGCTGCCCCTGCACCGTCGCGGTCAGATCGCTGAGCGAAAACGGTTTCGGCAAGAAGGTCGAATTCGGAATCCGCGCCTGACCTTCCGACAAAGCCTCTTCAGCATAGCCTGAGACGAAAATCACCTTCACATTCGGGCGGGCTTTCAAGGCCTCGCGCACCCAGCTTGGGCCGTCCATACCCGGCATCACCACGTCGGTGACGAAAATATCAACCTCCAGCTTTGGGTCTTCCAGCTGTTTCAGCGCGTCTTCGGCGTTCTCGGCCTCCAGCACCGTGTAGCCGCGCATCCGTAACGCCCGGCTGGCAAAGGCGCGCACTGGGGCTTCATCCTCGACCAGCAGCACCACGCCCTCGCCTTGCCGCAGCACTATTTTTTTCGGCGCGGGCAGCGCAACCTCACCCGGCGCGGCCCCGGCAAAGATCGGGAAATACAGCTGAAACACCGAGCCTTCGCCTTCTGTCGAATCAACGAAAATAAATCCGCCGGATTGTTTGACGATGCCGTAGGCCGTCGACAGCCCCAGACCGGTGCCCTCACCCACCCGTTTGGTGGTGAAAAACGGCTCAAAAATCTTCTGCAACCGTTCTGGCGGCATCCCCACGCCAGAATCGCTGACCCGGATCAGCGCATATTCGCCCGCAGGCACCACGGCCCGATCGCGCCGCATCTCGTCGCGCAGGGTCAGCGCCTCGGTTTCAATTCGAATGGTGCCACCTTCCGGCATCGCATCGCGGGCATTGACCACCAGATTCATGATCACCTGTTCCAACTGCCGCTTATCTGCCCGGATCGCACCCAATTCCGGCGCATGGCCCAGCCGCAACCGCACCCGCTCCCCAACCAGACGGTTGAGCAGATGTGCCAGATCCGACAGCACATCCTGCAGCTCAATCCGTTCCGGTTTCAGGGTTTGCTTGCGTGAAAACGCCAGCAACTGCCCGACCAAAGCCGCCGCGCGATTGGCGTTTTGATGGATCTGGATCAGATCGGCATAGGCGGGATCGGTGCTGTTGTGGCGCAGCAACAAAAGGTCGCAATGACCTGAAATCGCGGTCAGCAAGTTGTTGAAATCATGCGCAACCCCACCCGCAAGCTGGCCAATCGCCTGCATTTTCTGGCTTTGCACGAACTGCGCCTCAAGGGTTTTCAACTCGGTCGCGTCCTGTAACACCGCGAGCACGCCGGGGCGGCCGAGATCAACGATGCGGCGCAGGGTCACCTGCAAGAACACTTCACCGCCCAGACGCCGCGCGCAGAGCACCTCGGCACCGCCGGGGATGCGTTCATTCACCACATCCGACAGCCAGTCAGACACCGGGCGGCCCAGACCTTCGAACAGATCGTGCAGCATCTCGGGCGCGTCGCCCAGATGCAACAGCTCGCGCGCGGCTTTATTGGCCTGCCGCAACCCGCCGTTGACCTCAAATTTCAAGAGCGCCACCGGCACATGTTCAAAATCCGCCGACATGCTTGCATCATTCGGATGCCGCGCCACCGGCAGCAGGTAAATCTCGCGCCGCTCTCCGAGGCCTTCGACCTCGGCCAGAATCGCCCGCACTGGGCCGGTGGCCGCCGAAACCTCAACCTCTTCGCCCGAATGCAGAACAGGCGAGGTGAACACCCGGTCCAGCCGTTTCGGCCGCCCGCCGAGCAGCCTGCGCATCGCGTCATTGGTAAACAGCACCACGCCCGCCTTATTGGCGGTCAGCATCGGCAGGCTGAGGCTTTCGGCACCCCGCCCCGCCGCGCTGCGATCCTGAAATTCTTCCAACCGCCACAGATAGCGCGTCTCGGTCAGCCGATGCACCGACAGCCGCAGATGGCCGCGCCGCGTTGCCACATCTTCGCGCGCAGCACCCGAGTGGCTGGCACGGGTCTGCAGCCGATACAGCACCGCCGAAGGGGCCGCGAAATGGTCCTTCAGCACCGAAATCAACGTGCCGCCTGCTGCCGCCCCAAAGCGCGCGACGGCGGCGGCGTTTTGATAGCCGATCTGGCCATGGCCATCGCTGGTAAAACAGGGTGCGGCATCCAAGCCGACCAGCGCGATCAGCCGCGCCTCAAGCAGTTTTTGCCCGCGCGCCGCCCACCAGCCCGCGCTTTGTTGCAACATCGCCAGCGCCGCAAAGGTCAGCCCCGCCGCCAGAAACATCAGCTGCGTCACCAGCTGCACCGACAAAAGAATGCCCGCCGCGCATACAGTTGCGGCGGCGATCAACAGCCATAGCCCCAAGGGCTGATGCTTGCCGGGTGCAAACACCTTGGCCAAGCTTGTCGTCGAACTGGCCACTCTGCCCTCCGATCCGGGATAGATTTCGCACCATTTGGCAGGCAAAGTGTTAATGCAGGCTTAATCGCCTCAGATATAAAGCGAAAATCCCGTTTAAGTTGTGTACAAATTCAAGCTTCGCGCGTCAACAGCGCCACGAAAAACCCATCCGCGCCTTGCAGCGGTGAAAAACGCCGCTGCAACGGGTTGCGCCAGCCCGGATGGCGGGCGAGGAACGCTGCAATTTGATCCTCATTCTCGGCATTCAGCATCGAGCAAGTGGCATAGGCCAGCGTACCCTTCGGGGCCAAAAGCCCGGCGACTTTGTCTAAAATCTCGGCTTGCAACTGGCAAAGCGCCGCCAGCCGCGCCGCGGTTAGCGCCCATTTGCCCTGCGGATCACGCCGCCAACTGCCGGAGCCAGAACACGGAACATCTGTGAGGATCACATCGTAACCCGTTCCAACCGATTGTGTTTCCGCCACGCTGATCTTCACCCCAGCCCGCGCCGCTCGCGTCGGAATATCGCGCATCCGGCGCGGATCGACATCATGCGCCACCAGTTTGATTTGCGCCTGCGTCGCCATCGCCAAAGCCTTACCGCCGCCGCCGCTGCAATAATCTAGCACGCGCTGGCCATCCGCCAAAGGCAAAGCCTCAATGACCGCTTGGCTGGCGGCATCCTGCAATTCCACCAAGCCGGAGAGATAGGTCTCAGAACTCTGAATTTTCCGCGCATTTTCGGTGACTTCCAACGCAGTCTTCGCAATCTGGTTTAACTTGCAGATGATGCCCTCTGCCTGCAACGCCGCAACGGCTTGCGCAACCGTAGCTTTCGCCAAATTCACCCGCAGATACACCGGAGCCCGCCGCCTTAGCGCCTGCATCACCCCCACAAAATCATCGCCCAACGCGGCCTGCAGCGGCTCAGCCAGCCACTCCGGGCAATCCAACGCCACATTGCCCGAAGCCTCAGATCCCGCATCTGCCTCGGTCAAAACCCCCGGCGCATGGCCTAGCCCAGTAAACCACTCCGCCGGGTCCAAACCCCGATCTCGCAAAGACCCCAACACCAGCCCGCGCCCACTCAGCCCGCCCCCCAACGCCGCATAAGACCGCTTGCAGCGTAACGCATCAAACACCAGATCGCGCACCGCCGCACGGTCGCCCGAGCCTGCAAAGCGGCTGCCGCGCCCCCAGTTGGTCAAGGCTTGCTCGGCCGCAGCCCCCGCCAAAATCCGGTCGAGCACCTCTATGCCAGCAGAAAGCCTTGCTTGCGGTGTCATGCCTTGCCCCTTTTGCCCCAATCAACCTTCCCTACAGCGCGCGCGGAAATCCCGCAACCAAACCCCAGCCCTCTGGCAATTCCCGCCCCGACGCCCCATCTTCACCGCAACAACCGAGGTGACATGACAGCCCCCATCCCGCTTTCCCAGCAACTGCTGCGCCTTGCGCAATCGGGCGACAGCGAACGCGTCAGCCTTGGCGATCTGCTCAGTGGCATCAAAACCCACGCCCGCGCCACCCTGCTGATCCTGTTCGCGATCCCGAACCTGCTGCCCGGCCTGCCCGGCACCTCGGCTGTCACCGGACTGCCCTTGGTTTACCTGACCTTGCAGATGATGCTGGGCCGCCCGGCCTGGCTGCCCGGTTTCATCGCCAACCGCTCGCTGCTGCGCGCCAACCTGCTGGCAATCCTCAGCCGCGCCGAACCCTACCTTGCGCGTGTCGAGCGTGTGCTGCACCCCCGGCTGCCCGCGCTTTCCAGCGAGAACGCGCAGCACATCATCGGCGCCATCGGCATCCTGCTCAGCCTATTGGTGATGCTGCCGATCCCCTTGGGCAACTTCCTGCCCGCCTTGGCCATCCTGATCGCCGCCCTCGGCCTTCTGGCCAATGACGGCTATTTCATCCTCGCCGCCGCCCTGATCGCCGTCACCGCCGTGGTCGTCTTGGTCGGGGTGTATTGGGCGGTGATCAGCGCCGTGATCTATATGGCGTTCAGCACCCGCGCCTGAATGCAAAATGGCCCCACGCGGGGGCCATTTGCGTCAATTCAATCGCCTCAGCCCACGCGGTAATTCGGGCTTTCGCGGGTGATCTGCACATCATGCACATGGCTTTCTTTCAGCCCTGCCCCGGTGATCCGTACAAACGTACAATTGGCGCGCATCTCCGCCACCGTCGCACATCCGGTATAACCCATCGCCGCCCGCAGCCCGCCAACCATCTGGTGAATGACCTGCGCCGCAGTACCCTTATACGGCACCTGACCTTCGATGCCTTCCGGCACCAGCTTGTCAGACGCCGCATCCTTCTGGAAATACCGATCCGCCGAGCCACGCGCCATAGCCCCCAAAGACCCCATGCCACGGTAGGATTTATACGACCGCCCGTTGAACAAAATCAGCTCACCCGGCGACTCGTCCGTCCCCGCAATCGCAGAGCCTACCATCGCGCAAGACGCCCCCGCCGCAATCGCCTTGGCGAAATCGCCCGAGAATTTGATGCCACCATCGGCAATAATCGGCACATTGCCAGCCGCCCGCGCCGCATCCATGATCGCCGTCAGCTGCGGCACGCCTACGCCAGCAACAATCCGCGTCGTACAGATGCTTCCCGGACCAATCCCCACCTTCACCGCATCCGCGCCAGCACCAATCAGCGCCCGCGTGGCCTCAGCCGTGGCGACATTCCCCGCCACAACCTGCACCTTGTTCGAGGCTTTCTTGATCCGCTCCACCGCCACAGCAACGCCTGCCGAATGCCCGTGTGCAGTGTCAATCACCACCATATCGACGCCAGCCTCGATCAACGCCATTGACCGCTCAAACCCAGCATCACCGGTGGTAGACGCAGCCGCAACCCGCAGCCGCCCCATCTCATCCTTGCAGGCCTGCGGGTTCAGCACCGATTTCTCAGTATCCTTCAGCGTCAACAACCCGGTCAGCTTGCCCGCGCCATCGGTCACCAACAACTTCTCAATCCGCCGCGCCTTCATCAGGCTGATCGCCTCTTCGCGGTCAATCGGCTCGCGCAGCAGCGCCAGATTTTCAAACGACATCATCGCATGAACTGGGGTCTTGTCATCCGACGCAAACCGCATATCGCGGTTGGTCACGATGCCCAAAACCCGGCCTTCCTTATCCACCACCGGGAATCCGGTGATCTGATAGCGCTCCATCAACAGCTTGGCATCGCCAAGGGTCTGATCCGGCGTCAAAGTGATCGGTTGATAAACCACACCAGACTCAAACCGCTTCACACGGCTGACCTCCCGCGCCTGCGCCTCAAGGTCCAGATTGCGGTGAATAACCCCAATCCCGCCCGCCTGCGCCATCGCAATCGCCATCCGGCCTTCTGTCACCGTGTCCATCGCCGAGGACAGCAGCGGAATGTTCATCCGAATGCTTTGGGTGACAAAAGTAGAGGTATCAGCCTCGGATGGCAGCACCGAGCTTGCAGCCGGCACCAGCAAAACGTCATCAAATGTGAGCGCCTCGCGAATCTCCATGTTCACCTCCAACGGGGTCTAAGGGGAGTGTTCGTTTGACACGTCCCACTTTCACGGGTGACGCGGATTGGCAAGGCCGAAACGCCGCTTGCACAGAAAATCGCGCTTCGGCATGGTGCGGCAAAACTTGGGGGGAACCATGCGCGTCGCCATCATCGAGAACACCGCCGTCACTCATCACGGCCAAGTCGGCGTGGCGCTGCACGAAGCCGCCGCCGTGATCGACCTATATAAACCGTGGCTTGATGGCAAACTCCCAAACCCCGACAGCTTCGACGCGCTGATCTCGTTTGGCGGCGAACAGACCGCTTTATCCGATCACAGCCACCCCTACCTGCCCGATCTCGCCGCTTTGCTTTACGACACTGCCCTCAGCGGCAAAGCCACGCTGGGCATCTGCCTTGGCGCGCAAGCCCTCGCACGCGGTGCAGGCGCTCAGAATACCATCGGCACCAACCCCGAATTCGGCTGGTGCCAGATCGAACTCACCTATCAAGGCCGCGCCGATCCGGTGTTGGGCAAGCTTCCCGCCAATTTCCCGATTTTCGAATGGCATTCCGACCATTTCACGCTGCCCCCCGGTGCCATCCACCTTGCCACCAACAAAGCCGCCGCCGTGCAAGCCTATAAAATCGGCCGCGCAGGCTACGCCACCCAGTTCCATTTCGAGGCCAGCCGCGCCGTCGTCACCGACTGGACCCGCCGCTTCCCCGATCTGATTGAGGCGCAAAACCCCGGCTTCATCGCCGCCTTGAGTGCCGAGGCCGAAGCCAAAGGCCGCACCGCCGACGCCCACGGTCTGGCGATGGCGCGGGCATGGGTGGCGCTGATTTGAGCAATCGATCAGCGTCGTTCCCGCCGAAAGCCTAAGAGCCTCCGGCGGGGATATTTGAGCAGAGAGGATGAACGCAGAACTATTTCAAATAGGGAAACCAATCCTCCCGCAGCACCTGCCCCGCCACCATCTCATGCCCCGGATAGGGTGGCGAGGTCCGCCCCGGACGCTCGACATACCGCGCATCATCGCCCAGCACCCGCAGCGAAAACGCCCGCCGCCGCGTCCCCGCCTCATTGCCCCGCGCGCCATGCAGGGTGCGATAATTGAACGCCACCGCATCACCGGGTTCCATCTGCCACTCCCGCACCGGCATGCCCTCCGCATCCGGGTCCGGGACGGCCATGTACAATTCCGGGTTCGGATAGAACGAGGTTTCCGACAACCACCGCGTCGGCAACACCTCTTTCGGCCACAAATGCGATCCAGCCACGCAGCGCAAAGACGCCTGAGTCACCGGATCCAGCGGCGACCAGAACGACACATTCTGCCGCCCCTCGACAAAGTAATACGGCCCATCGGTATGCCAAGGCGTCGCGCGGCTGGTCCCCGGCTCTTTCACCAACACATGATCATGGAACATCTGCACGCGGCTTGATCCCATCAGCTTGGCGGCCACGTCGGCCACTTCCGATTGCTTGATCACCCGCTCAAACTCCGGGATGCGCTGCCAGTTGCAGTAATCGTCAAAGAACCGCCCGGAATCCCCCGGCCGCAGGTTCTCCGCCGCAAACGGCCCCGGCTCGGCCATATTGCGCGCCACTCCGGCCTGCAATTCGGCGACCCAATCCGCCCAAAGCCCCTTGATCAGCACCACGCCATCGCGCTGATACGCCTCAATCATCTCATCGGTGACAACAACCATTCCGGCCTCCTGATTTTGCTTTCCCCCAACATGGCCCAAGCCTACCATAGCCGCAAATAATACCTTTCAATGCAGGTCATAACCTCATGCTATCCATTACCCTGCGCCAACTCGAATACGCCACCGCCGTCGCCCAACATGGTGGCATGACCGCCGCAGCCGAGGCTTTGCACGTCAGCCAACCCGCCCTATCGGTCGCCCTTGCCCAGCTTGAAACCCTGCTGCAACGCCCGCTATTCCTGCGCCGCGCCGGGGGCCGCCTGACCCCCACCGCCTTTGGCCGTGGCTGGCTTGATCTGGCCGAGGCGCAACTGACCGCCCTCACCCGGCTCAGCGATCCCAATGCCTTGGCCGAAGACATCCGGTTTGCGGTGTTCCAAGACCTTGCCGCCAGTTGCCTGGCCCCGATCCTGAACCACGCCGCAACCGCTGCCCCACAACTGACGATCACACCCTATGTGATGGAGTTTGAAGCCCTGTCCGACGCCCTGCGCAAAGGAAAGGCTGATCTTGCCCTGACATGGGATCTGGGTCTGCACAGCGACATTGCCCGCCAAACCGTGGCCCAAATCGCCCCCCACGCCATCCTTCCCCCCGATCATCCGCTTGCGCAGCACGCCAGCCTGACCCTTGCCCAACTGGCATCCGAACCCCTTATCCTGACCGATCAAGGCCTGTCGCTTGGCCATATGCGCGGCCTGTTTGCCCAAGCTGGCCTGACCCCGCAAATCCAGCACCGCACCGCCACGATGGATCTGATGCGCAGCTATGCTGCCAATGGTCTGGGGCTGGGCCTGTCCTACACCAACCCCGCCGCCCGGCTTAGCCCGGATGGCAAAGCCCTTGTCACTCGCCAGATCACCGATGCGGGAACCGAGCCGCTGATCCTTGCGCATCTGGCGCAAAACCCGCCCTCTGCCGCGGCGCAGCAACTGGCGCAGTTGATCCCGCAAGCCTTGCCTACCAGTCTTAGGGGCGAATCGATTGCAAAGATTTGAAACCGCTTTGAGATAGCAACAGTTCACGCAACCCACTGAAATATCAGTCCCCCCGCAAAAATCTGTAACGATTGCAAAAACCAAGGCTCAAACACTTTGACCACCCCGTCTTGCGCGGCTAATGTCCCGGCGCAACCTGATCCTATGGGCAACCAATTCCCGATGAACCTTAAAGAGCTGGCGCAAAAGCTGAACCTCTCGCCCACAACCGTCAGCCGCGCGCTGAACGGCTACCCCGAGGTGAACGATGTGACGCGCGAGCGTATCGTTGCCGCCGCCAAACGCTACAATTACCGCCCCAACACCCGCGCCATCCGGCTTGCGACCGGGCGCGCGATGGCAGTCGGGCATGTGTTTCCGGTGGCGACCAAATCCGAAATCATGAACCCGATCTTCGCCGATTTCATCGCGGGCGCGGGCGAGATTTATGCCGCCAACGGCTATGACATGCTGCTGTCGGTGGTCGCCGATGATGCCGAAGCCGCCGCCTACCGCGATCTGAAATCGCGCGGGGCGGTCGATGGCGTCATCGTTCATGCCGTGCGCACCTATGATCCGCGCATCGCCAGCCTGTTTGAACTCGGCCTGCCCTTTGTCACCCATGGCCGCGCAACTGGCATTGAAACCGACTACTCTTGGGTCGATGTCAACAACCGCCGCGCCTTCCTGCGTGCCACCGAATTTCTGCTTGATCTGGGCCATGCCCGCATCGCCTTGGTCAATGGCCGCGAGGATATGGATTTCGCGATCCGCCGCCGCACGGGCTATATTGATGCCCTTACCGGACGTGAAATTGCCCCAGATGCCGCGCTGATGGCCAGCGATGATATGACCGAACTTTCCGGCTACCGCGCTGCTAAGCGTATGCTTGCGCTGGAAAATCCCCCGACCGCCTTCGTGGCCGCCTCGATGCTGTCCGGCATGGGCGTGCGTCGCGCGATTGAAGGTCAGGGGATGAAACTGGGTCGGGACGTTTCGGTGATCATCTTTGACGACGAGCTTAGCTATCTGCGCAATGGCGACGATGTGCCGATTTTCACCGCCACGCGGTCTTCGGTGCGCGATGCAGGCCGCATTGCCGCAGAAATGCTGCTAGCGCTGATCGCCGATCCCACCCAAGGCCCATTGCATCGTTTGCTAGAGGCTGATCTGATCATCGGCCAATCGACAGGCCCTGCCCCGCGCAGATAACGTTATATCAATGGCCTGCGGGCTAAAGTTAAGACAATGAGGTCACTTATGCCCAACTCCCTCGCCCTCGTTGCCGATATCGGTGGCACCAACACCCGCGTGGCTTTGGCCGATGGCAAAGTGGTGCGCCCCGCCAGCATCCGCCGCTATGCCAATGCCGAATTCACCAGTCTAGAGCCGGTTTTGCAGCGCTATATGACCGAGGAGGGTTTGAGCTCGGTCGATGGCGCTTGCGTCGCCGCCGCAGGCCCCGTGCGCGATGGTGTTGCGGTGATGACCAACCTGTCTTGGGTGATCGACGCGGCCTTGCTGATCCGCGCCACCGGGGCTGCCCAAACCGCGATTCTGAACGATCTGCAAGCCCAAGGCCACGCTTTGGGCCATATCGCGCCAGAATTTCTGCGCACGCTGATCCCCGGCACGCAAGTCGCTGGCGCTGCGATGCTGGTGGTCGGCGTCGGCACCGGCATGAATGCAGCGCCCGTGCATATCGGCAGCAAAGGCCGTCTGGTTGCGGCATCCGAATGCGGCCACATCGCGATGCCGGTGCAGACCGAACAAGACTTCCGCCTGTCGCGCTTTGTCGCCACCAAGGTCAGCACCGCGCATGGTTATGCCGGGGTTGAAGACGTGCTGGCCGGCCGTGGGCTGGAACATGTGCATCTGTTCGTCTCAACCGAGGCGGGCACGCCGCAAGACCTGAAAGCCGCCGAGATCATGGCAGCTTTGGCAGCAGATGACCCATTGGCGCGGGAAACTGCCAAGCTTTACATGCACTTGCTGGGGCAAGAACTTGGCAACCTCGCGCTGATCCACCTGCCGTTTGGCGGCATTTACCTGATCGGCGGCGTCGCCCGCGCCATGGTGCCCTATATGGACGAGATGAACCTTGCACAGGCCTTCCGCACCAAGGGACGCTTTAGCGAATTCATGCAAGGCTTTGCCGTCTTCGCGGTCGAGGACGATTTCGCGGCCCTCACCGGCTGTGCCGCCTTCCTTGCCAGCGGTGGGCGTGACTAAACGCCCAGCCGATCTGCGATAAAGCTAAGCGCCACCTGCAAGCCATCGGGTGCTATCCCGTGCCCTGTGCCCTGCATGACATGGCCATAGGTCGCGAACCCCGCCGCCACCAAAGCATTGCCCGCGACATGCATTTCGTCAAACGGCACCACCGGATCCTGATCGCCATGCACAAGCAGAACTTCAGGCTTTACCTTAGCTTCTGCAGACAAATCATCAGGAAACATCAGCTTTCCTGAAATCGCCACTACACCGGCAATCTCGGTTTCCCGCCGCGGCGCCACATGCAAACTCATCATCGCGCCCTGCGAAAACCCGACCAGAACCAGCGCCTCTGGCCCCAGACCTTCCTCAGCCAGCCGCGCATCCAAAAAACCGTTCAAATCTGTCGCAGCCCGCGCCAGTCCCGCCTTGGCATCGGCCTCGGTCGATCCATCAAACCGCGGAATCCCAAACCACTGCCGCCCGAACGGGTTGCCCGCGCAAGCCTCCGGCGCATCGGGCGCATAAAACACCGTATCCGGCAAATGCGGTGCTAAGGAACTGGAGAGCCCCAACAAATCCGCACCATCAGCACCGTAGCCATGCACAAACACCACCATCGAGCGTGCAACACCCGACGCAGCCGCCACCCGCCCAAATTTCAACGCTCTCATCGAATGCCTTCCCGCGATTTTACCACATGATAATAGGCCCATAGCACCCGCGCTGCAACACTGCGCCAAGGCGACCAAGCCTCTGCCATCACCCGCAACGCTTTCTCGCTCGGCCGCTCAGGTAGCCCAAACAGCAGTTTCGCACCTTCCTGCAAAGCCAAATCCCCCGGCGCAAACACATCCGCCCGCCCCAAAGCAAACATCGCGTAAATCTCGGCCGTCCAGCGCCCGATCCCCGGAACCGCCACCAATTCCGCGATCACCACCTCATCAGCTTTGCCGCGCAAACCCACGAAATCTATACCAGACCCCGCCAGCGCTCGTGCATAGCGCGCCTTCTGCCGTGACAGACCAGCGGCGCGCAAATCCTCATCCGAGGCCGCCAAAACCCCGTCTATGCTGACCACCCCCGCCGCCTCCATCCGCGCCCAGATCGCATTGGCCGAAGCCACAGAGACCTGCTGCCCGACAATCGCATCCAGCAGCGCCGTGAAGCCATCGGCATGGCGCCGCAACGGCAGCGCCCCCACCACATCCAAAGCTCCTGCAAACCGCACATCAGAGGCCGAGAGCCAAGCCGCCCCCTCTGCCACACAGTCCAAACTTTCAATGACCCGCCCGACCATAACCCCTCCAGCCCACGCATTCGATAAGGCCAGAGCGAATCCCCCTTGCCCAGCCCGAACCCCATGCCTACCGATGGCACATGATGACAGATCAAGACAGCCTCGCCCGCCGCAACGTCTATGTGCTCGTTGCATCCCAAGCCATCCTTGGCGCGCAACTGCCGATGATGTTCATCATCGCAGGACTGGCAGGCCAAAGCCTTGCCCCCAACCCGTGCTGGGCGACTTTACCGATTTCCGCCATGGTGATCGGCTCGATGCTGACCGCCACGCCAATTTCGGCGTTCATGGCGCGCTATGGCCGCCGCGCGGGCTTTGTCGTGGGCACGTTGGGCGGCACTTTGGGGGCCGCCATCAGCGCCATCGGGCTGATTTACAGCTCATTTGCGCTGTTCGTTCTGGGCGGCCTTTTCTCGGGTATCTATATGTCGGCACAGGGTTTTTACCGCTTTGCCGCCGCCGACACCGCCTCTGATGCCTTCCGCCCCAAGGCGATCTCTTGGGTGATGGCAGGTGGCTTGCTGTCGGCTGTCACCGGGCCGGAGCTGGTGAAACTGACCAATGATGCAATGGTCATACCCTTCCTTGGCACCTACTTGACCGTCATCGCGCTGAATTTCTGCGGCGTCTTCCTGTTCGCTTTGCTCAAAATCCCAAAACCGATAACGGCAACGGTAGGCGCAGACCAAGGCCGCAGCCGCGCGCAACTGATCCGCACCCCGGCGATTGCCGTCACAGTGATCGTTGCTACCGTGTCCTATGCCTTGATGAATCTGGTGATGACCTCGTCACCTTTGGCCGTCGTCGGTTGCGGCTATCTGAAATCCGACGCCGCCAATGTGGTGATGGGCCACGTTCTGGCAATGTATGCGCCGTCCTTCGTCACCGGCCATATCATCGCCCGCTTTGGCACTCAGCGGGTGATGGCAACTGGTCTGATGATCCTCGCCGCTGCCGGAGCGGTCGCCATGGCCGGGGTCGATCTGTTCAACTTCTTCGCAGCACTCATGCTGTTGGGCTTCGGCTGGAACTTCGCCTTCATCGGTGCCACCACCATGCTGACCACCCTGATCACCCCGGCCGAGCGTGGCCGGATGCAGGGCATGAACGACTTGATCGTGTTCGGCGGCGTCACCATGGCCAGCTTTTCGTCGGGCGGTCTGATGAATTGCTCAGGCAGTTCGGTGCAGGCCGGTTGGCAAGCGGTGAATATGGCAATGCTGCCGTTTCTGGTGCTGGCAGGCGGTGCACTGATCTGGCTGGCAATGCGACCCAAAGAGATGCGCTAAGCGATGATCCGCGCTGCCACCCAAGCTGATCTGCCGCAGCTGTGTAAGATGGTCCACGCGCTTGCCGCCTACCACGGCGATACCGCGACAGCGACGGTTGCAAACCTGCACCGCGATCTGTTCGGGTCTGCACCTTGGCTACATGCCTTGGTCTATGCCGAGCGGTCAGGCCTGCTTGGCTATGCAGCGCTGACACAGCTGGCACGGGTGCAATACGGTCAGCGCGGTATGGATTTGCACCACCTGTACGTTTGTCCGGATTATCGCGGCGATGGCATTGGCAAGGCGCTACTGGCCGCAAGCCTGAACTACGCCCGCAGTCAAAACGCAAGCTATGTCACCGTATCGACCCTGCCGGGAAACACCATTGCACAGGCGTTTTATCTTGCCCAAGGCTTCCATCCAACCCCGGTTTCAGGCTTGCGCTATGCCTTCAACCTTGCGGACAAGTCTTAACAAACTGTGAATGAGGCAAAGCTAAGTGCTTGATTTTTCGTCGCTGACAGCTTGTCCACGCGTGGACACTTACCAGCGACCCGAAAATCCCTGCCACAACAACCGCCCCCTGCGGCCAAATTCGGAAAGCCCCATCCGGCCCTCGGCGACCACCATCGGATCGGCCACAACTTGGCTCAAAAGCGCCTCTGCCTGCCAGCCCGCCAGCAAAGCAGGCGCGGCCTTACCCAGCAATCCCCGGCCCGCCCGCGCCGCCGAAATTTTCTCCAGCCCCCGCGCCGCCAAATCCCGCACCGCCCCCGGACGCCCATCCACCAAAGGCCTGCGCCCGCGATCTTCCAAGCTCGGCACCGCGCGCAAATAGCTGGCCAATCCCGCAGCCCAGCCATAGGCCCGCACGGCTTCCTCGGCCTGATCCGCCGCTCCACAAGCCCGCGCCGCCAGCCACATCAACCCCGCAGAAGTCTGCTCCAGATACCTATCAAACGTGTCCTGATCCTCAAACGGTTCCGAATAAACATCCCAAACCCGCGCCGCCGCCATCCTGTCGAGCACGCCCACATCCAACCCCGCCGCACCGATCAAATCGTGCAACGGCCCCGCCACCTCATGCGCTCGAGGCTTCGTTTCCGCAACCACATCGCGCCACCATTGCAGCCGCATCTCGGCGATCATCGGCTCTTTCGTCACCCAAGGCGCACGGGCGATTTCCAGATTGAACGCATAAAGTGGCCACAACCGCGGCCTGAGTGAAGCCGGAGCCGCCATCACCGCCGCAAACCGATCCGGATCGCCGCGTTCGACCAGATCGGCGCAGGCTTGCAGGGTCACACCGGAGCCCCGATATCGCGGATCAGTTTCCAGTTTATCGCGTCCAAAAGCGCCTCAAAACTGGCGTCGACGATGTTGGCCGAGACGCCAACGGTCGACCAGCGCCGACCCTGCACGTCTTCACTGTCAATAATCACCCGTGTCACCGCTTCGGTGCCGCCTTGGGTGATCCGCACCTTGAAATCGACCAAGCGCAGGTCATCAATCACGCCCTGATAGGGGCCAAGATCCTTCGCCAGGGCTTTCGAGAGCGCATTCACTGGGCCGCGATCGGTGCCGGTTTCATCCATGCTTTCGCTGACCGACAGCATCTTCTGATCGCCGATTTTCACCACCACCACGGCTTCGGACAGGCTCACCATACGATCGTATTTGTTCTTGCGCCGCTCCACCGTCACCCGATAGCGCTTTACCTCGAAGAACTGCGGCAGCAGGCCCAACTCTTTACGCGCGACCAGTTCGAAACTGGCCTGCGCCGAGTCGTAAGCATAGCCCTGATCCTCGCGCTCCTTGATGATCTCAAGGATACGTCCCAGCCGTACATCACCTGCGGCGACCTCAATGCCAGCCGAGACAAGACGCGCGCGCAGGTTGGATTGACCAGCTTGGTTCGACATTGGGATGATGCGTTCGTTGCCGACGACTTCGGGGGGGATATGTTCGTAAGTGCTTGGGTTCTTTAGGATTGCGCTGGCGTGTAGGCCTGCTTTATGGGCGAAAGCGCTGGCACCGACATAGGGGGCTGCGCGGTGCGGCACGCGGTTTAGGATGTCATCCAGCATACGGGACAAACGTACAAGATCAGCGAGAGCCTCGGTTGAGACGCCACATTCCAGCTGATTAGCGAAGGGTTCTTTCAGCAGCAAGGTTGGGATCAGGGTGATCAGATTTGCGTTGCCACAGCGCTCGCCCAGCCCGTTCAAAGTGCCTTGAATTTGTCGAGCGCCCGCCTCTACTGCCGCCAAGGAATTGGCCACCGCGTTGCCGGTATCGTCGTGGCAATGGATGCCCAAGCGATCACCGGGGATGCCAGCGGCGATCACTTCGGCCACCACGCGGCCGACTTCCGAGGGCAAAGTGCCGCCGTTGGTGTCGCACAGAACGATCCAGCGCGCGCCCGCATCATACGCCGCGCGCAGGCACGACAGCGCGTAATCGGGGTTGGCGCGGTAGCCGTCGAAGAAATGCTCGGCATCAAACAAAGCCTCGCGACCCTTGGCGATCACATGCTTGAACGAGGCCGCAATCGCCTCTCGATTTTCCTCTAGGGAAACACCCAAAGCAGTTGTAACGTGAAATTCATGGGTTTTTCCCACTAGACAGACCGCAGGCGTGCCCGCATCCAGCACCGCCGCCAGTACGTCGTCATTCTCTGCCGAGCGCCCGACCCTTTTGGTCATACCAAACGCCGTCATGGTGGCGCGGGTCTTCGGCGCATTGGCAAAAAATTCCGAGTCGGTCGGGTTCGCCCCCGGCCAACCACCCTCTATGTAATCCACCCCTAACGCATCAAGCGCCGTGGCAATCTGGCGTTTTTCAGCGGTGGAGAACTGCACGCCCTGAGTCTGCTGGCCATCGCGCAGGGTGGTGTCGAACAGGTAGAGACGCTCGCGGGTCATTTGAGGGACTCGAGTTTTTTAAGGCGCGCCAACATCACGGCATTGATTTTGTTCACAAAGCTGGATGGATTCAACAGGAACATAGCTACATCAAACTGATGCTGCTCTTTTTCTTCACCAGTAAGACTACGCACAAAATCGATAGGTACGATTTCACGCTTCCCACTATCGATTATTACGGCCGCCAGATTGAGAGCATCCTTGATTTTGTCGGCAAGCGCGTAGTTCTTTTCTGCTCTCGCGTTGCCCCAGCCACGTACAACGATATCTAATCTTTTTCCAATCTGTTCATCATAACGAACAGGATCAAACCATGCGCCCATTTCACCCTGCTCAAGCAAACCCAATAAGTTGGCACCCGCCCTAAACCCAGGCCAATCGAATCCTGATTTTTCATTTATATGCGCTATGTTGTGAAGCGCTGAAATTGCGGCGGCAGTATTCAGATCATCCTCTAAAAAATCAACAACTCGTTTATCTGGTCCTGCTTTTCCTGTTTTAGCGCCTACAGTTAAACCACGCCATTTCCTTAACGTCGCTTCCGCCTGATCCGCCTTCTCCTTAGTCCAATCCATCGGCTTGCCGTAATGCGTCCCCAAATATACAAACCGGATCACCTCGCCCGGATAGCCCTGATCCAGCAAATCCCGCACCGTAAAGAAATTGCCCAAGCTCTTGGACATCTTCTTGCCCTCGACCTGCAGCATCTCATTATGCATCCAGACATTGGCGAAACTTGCCTCGGGATGGGCGCAGCAGCTTTGGGCGATTTCGTTTTCGTGGTGGGGGAATTGCAGATCGAGGCCGCCACCATGGATATCAAAGCTGGCCCCCAGCAGTTCATAACTCATCGCCGAGCATTCGATATGCCAGCCCGGACGGCCCCGGCCCCAAGGGCTGTCCCAGCCGGGCTCATCGCCTGAGGACGGCTTCCACAGCACGAAATCCATCGGGTCTTCTTTGTAGGGTGCGACCTCAACCCGCGCGCCTGCGATCATATCGTCGATGGAACGGCCTGACAGGGCACCGTAGTTCTTGTAGGATCGCACGCGGAAAAGCACATGGCCTTCAATGGCATAGGCATGGCCCTTGGCGATCAGATCAGAGATCATCGCCACCATTGGCCCGATATATTCCGTCGCGCGCGGCTCAAAATTCGGGCGCAGCGCACCCAAGGCGTCCATATCGTCGTGATACCACTGGATGGTTTCTTCGGTGCGCTCGCGGATCAAAGCCTCCAGAGGGCGCGGATCACCGGCTTGTTGGCGGGCCAAAGCGGTGGCGTTGATCTTGTCGTCGACATCGGTGAAATTGCGCACATAGGTGACGTGATCCGGGCCATAGACATGGCGCAACAGGCGGTACAGCACGTCAAACACCACCACCGGGCGACCGTTGCCAAGGTGGGCGCGGTCATAGACCGTTGGGCCGCAGACATACATCCGCACGTTTTGGTCATCAATCGGGGTGAAGATTTCCTTCGCCCGCGTCTTGGTGTTGTGCAGTTTGATCATCGCAACCCTCGTCCCTAGCGCTCGCATTTGCCTGCGGCGGGTCTATCAGCTTGATCCGGTTGAGGGAATGAGGTGATGGCCCGCGTGACTTGAAGTCAGCAGGTCATGCAGCAAATGATGATGCCCATCGTGTTCATGGCACCGTGATAGCGTTGAATTTGCCCGCCGCCAAGGGGGTTTTGGTTGCGCAATTTAGTTCACAGGTTAAGATTGTGAAAACCGGGAGGCTATGATGGACCATGATGATCTGAACCATTGGTCGAAACGCGCGGCGGATTGGGCGACCGACTATCATAAGGGGCTGCGGGGTCGTCCGGTGCGGGCCGATCTGACGCCGGGAGCGATTGCGGCGCAGCTGCCAATGGTGGCCCCGGAGTTGCCGGAACCGATGGAAGCGATCTTTGCAGATTTTGAACGCATTGTGCCTGCGGGCATGACGCACTGGCAGCACCCGCGGTTTTTCGCGTATTTTCCCGCCAATGCCTCGCCTGCGTCGATGCTGGCCGAGCAGTTGGCCAATGCGATGGCCTGTCAGGGGATGCTGTGGCAGACCTCGCCTGCCGCGACGGAAATTGAGCAGGTGATGGTCGGCTGGATGCGCGATGCTTTGGGACTGCCCGATGGATTTGTCGGCACGATCCACGATTCGGCAACGACGGCGACCCTGTCGGCAATTCTGACGATGCGCGAGCAGGCGACGGATTTTTCTTCCAATGTCAAAGGATTGAACGGTCAAGCTCCACTGCGGTTCTATGCCTCGGCGCAGACGCATTCCTCGGTCGATAAGGCCATTCGGGTGGCGGGGATCGGCCAGGACAATCTGGTGAAGATTCCGACCGATGCCAGTTTCTCAATGCAACCCGACGCGTTAGCGACAGCGATTAGCGCGGATAGAGCGGCGGGGATGCGTCCGGCGGGGGTGGTTTTGTGCGCGGGCGGCACCTCGATTGGGGCGTTTGACAAGATCGCAGAGTGCATCACGGTAGCCAAAGCGCACGGCCTGCCGGTGCATGTTGATGCGGCTTGGGCGGGGTCGGCGATGATCTGCCCGGAGTATCGAAGCCTATGGGCAGGCATTGAAGGCGCTGATTCCATTGTGTTTAACCCACACAAATGGCTGGGGGTGCAGTTTGATTGCGCCATTCAGTTTCTGCGTGATCCGACGGCTCAGGTGAAAACCTTGGGCCTGCGTCCGACCTATCTGGAAACGGCGGGGCGCGAGGAGATTGTCAATTTCAACGAATGGACCGTGCCTCTGGGGCGGCGGTTTCGGGCATTGAAGATCTGGTTCACGTTGCGGGCTTATGGGCTGGACGGGCTGCGCGTGCGGATTCGCAATCATGTGGCTTGGGCGCGGGATTCGGCAAAGGCATTAGCCGAGATTTCTAACGTGAGGATCGTCACGCAACCTATTCTGTCACTTTATACATTTTCGCTTGAGAATGACACCAAAACTGAAAACTTGCTGAACCGCATTAATGATGATGGCCGAATTTATCTGACCCAGACCCGGCACGAGGGCCGCTATGTGATCCGGGTGCAGGTCGGCCAGTTTGACTGCACCCGCGCGGATGTCATGATGATCCCGCAGGTGGTGGCTGAACTGATCGGAGGATGAATGATTCGCGCTTTGCTTCTGATACTGCTGGCGTTTCTCCCGGTGGCTGTTTCGGCGCAAACGTTGCCTCAACCGCTGTCAGATAGCGTTTCGGATTTTGCAGGCATTCTCAGCCCAGATCAGCAATCTCGACTTACCTTGTCATTGCAAAAAGCCCGCAAAGAGACCGGCGTGCAGATCGTTATGGTGACGATGGACTTTCGCTCTCAATACGGTGGATCGGGGCTTAGCATTGAAACCTATGCGAAAAACCTGTTCAATGCTTGGGGCATCGGCGACAAAAAGCGGGATGATGGCATCCTGATCTTGGTGGCAAAAGGCGATCGCGAGATGCGGATCGCGCTTGGTCGCGGTTATGACGCGGTTTACGATGGCGTTGCACAGCGGATCATTGACCGTGACATGCTGCCCGCTTTTCGGGAAAACCACTATGCCGATGGCATTCAAGCCGGGGCGCAGGCTGTGATTGACCGTCTGGCGCGGCCCTATGCCAGCCACAATCCACCCCGGGCTGAAATAGATTATTCTGGCCTGCTGTCGATGCTGCCTTATGTGTTGTTTGGTGGGCTATTTGGCGGTCTGGTGCTGCGGCGCCAGATTGGCGATGTGGCAACGCGCTTTCGGCGTTGCCCAAGATGCGGCCAAAAAACGCTGTCGCGCAACCGGGTTGTTGAGAATGAAGCGGATGAAACCAAGGCAGGGCACGGCATCCAGACCACGCTTTGCAGTTCCTGCGCCTATTCCGAGCATGACACCTATAGCATTCCGCAAAAATCCAGCGGCTCATCAGGTTCATCCGGCTTTGGCGGCGGAAGTTCCTCTGGCGGTGGGGCGTCAGGGCGGTGGTAAGCATTTTAACGACAGGTTGAGATAGATGCGCAAACTTATTGTGATGGTTATATTTTTCCCATTGCCGTTGCTGGCACAGACTGGGGCGACGGCGATGTTTCCGCCTGAGGCGTCGTGTTTTCAACGCCATTATGACGCAGCGCATCTGGCCAAACATCCGCAACAACAGATCACAGATATCGCGCTGACGCCCGCCGAGGGGCAAGAGGTAAGCACTTCGCTCGTCGTTGATATTTCGGTGAAGCTGCGCGGGGTCGCCGAAAGCTACATTGGAAGCGCCTATTGCGAGCCAGACGCTGTTGGGCTGTCTTGCGGCATGGAGGGCGATGCCGGGGCGTTTGGCCTTGCGCTGCGCGAAGGTGGCGCGTTGTTATTGACGGTGGACCCGTTGGGCATGAGTTTTGAAGGCGCACAGGATTTTCTGAGCGTTTCCGGCACCAGCGGCGATGATCGGGCGTTTCTAATGAACCCCGTCGCCGCCGCCGATTGCTTTTAGGCGCGTTCTGCCAGCGCCAGCCATTCGGCTTCGGCAGCGGCAAGTTGGGCTTGGCGTTCGGACAAAGCCTCGCCTGCTTTGCGGAATTTCACCGGTTCTTTGGTGAACATCACCGGGTCGGACAAAAGATCAGAGACTTTGCCAATCTCGGCTTCCAGCTTTTCGATCAACGCGGGCAAGGCATCAAGGCGCTTGCGCTCGGTGAAGGTCAGGCCTTCGGTCTTCTTCACATCAGACTTTAGCTGTGTCGTTGAGGCGTTTGATTTTGCAGAGTTATCCGCCGTCAATGTGCCGCCAGACACCACGCGCTGATTCTGGTAATCGGTCCAACCACCCGGATAAACCGTCGCGCGGCCCCGGCCTTCCAAAGCCACGGTCGAGGTCGCGATGCGGTCGATGAAATCACGGTCGTGGCTGACCAGCAGCACGGTGCCGTCATAGTCGCCCAAGATATCCTGAAGCAAATCAAGGGTTTCCACGTCAAGATCGTTGGTCGGTTCGTCCATGATCAGCAGGTTCGACGGCAAGGCCATCAGCTTGGCCAGCAAAAGCCGCGCCTTTTCGCCACCCGAAAGCGAGCGGACGGGGGCGCGGGCTTGCGCCTCATCGAACAGGAAGTCTTTGAGATACGCCACAACATGCTTGGGATTGCCGCGCACCATGACCTGATCGGAACTGCCCGACACCGCCATCAGCGGATCATTGGTCAGGCTGTCCCACAGGGTGGCATTGGGGTCAAGCCGCGCACGGGCTTGGTCGAACACGGCGATTTCCAGATTGGTGCCAAGCTGCACTGTGCCGGAATCTGGTTGAAGTTCGCCCGTCAACATCTTGAGAAGTGTGGTTTTTCCAACACCATTCGGGCCGACAAACGCCACCCGGTCGCCGCGCAACACGCGCAGATCAAAGCCGTTGACGATGGTTTTGTCGCCAAAGATTTTCGAGATGCCCTTGGCCTCGATCACCCGTTTGCCCGACTGCTGGCCCGAATCCAATTCCAGCTGAGCCGTGCCTTGGCGACGAATCTGCGAACTGCGTTCATCACGCAATGCCGCCAGCGCGCGCACCCGGCCTTGGTTGCGTTTGCGTCGTGCAGAGATACCTTCGACCGCCCATTTCGCCTCGGCCTTGATCTTGCGATCCAGCTTGTGGCGGGCCTCGTCTTCTTCGGCCCAGACGGTTTCGCGCCATTCTTCAAAGCCGTCAAAGCCAGCCTCGCGGCGTTTGATCTGGCCGCGATCAATCCACAATGTCGCCCGCGTCAAGGCGCGCAAAAACGCCCTGTCGTGAGAAATCAAAACGAAAGCTGTGCGGTTGCCTTTGAGTTCTTCTTCAAGCCATTCAATGGCTTGGATGTCGAGGTGGTTGGTCGGCTCATCCAGCAACATCAATTCCGGCGCTTCGGCCATCAGCTTGGCGAGGGCGGCACGGCGACGCTCGCCACCAGATGCGATGCTTACAAGCGTTTCGGGGTTGAACTTCAGCCCCTCGGCCACCATCGCCACTTTATATTCTTCGCCCTCTGGCAGCATCGAGGCCGCGTAATCGCCCAAAGTCTCAAACCCCGACAGATCCGGGTCTTGCTCCATATATCCGACATGGACGCCGGGCGGCACCACGCGGATGCCACGGTCAGGTTCGACCAGCCCCGCCATCACCTTCATCAAGGTGGATTTGCCAGAGCCATTGCGGCCAACCAGCGCCACCCGGTCACCGGGTTGAACGACAAGATCAAGCTCGTCAAAAACGGGATTGCCGCCGAAAGTCAGCGAGATGCCAGAAAGCTGGAGGAGGGGTGCGCGTGCCATGCCCGCCTGCTAGGGCACCTTTCGGGCGGCGTCAATCGGCGATGGCGCGCAAAGCCCGCGCGCGGGTGGGCGGAATTTTCGCGATCTCGACGGCGGTAAAGACATGCAGCGTGTCCAACTGGCGGTCGATCACCGCATGGTCGCTAACCCAACCGCCCATCGCGAGATAAGTGCGCAGCAAAGGCGGCAGGCATTGCAGGGCGTCGCGCAGATCGAACGGCAGCTCCTGCAGCGCTGCGGCAAAGCCGAACACCTCGGGGGCTTTTTGCACGGGCATCCACGCGTGTGGCGCCATATGGCCGCGCAGCAGCGCCAAAGCCTTGGCATGGGGCTGCCAATCCGCGCCTTCAAACGACGAGCAGCCAAACAGCAGGCTGACCCGCCCGGCATCGACGATTCGCGCCATTGCGCCCCAAGCCAGCCGCAGAATATCCGGGTCGTGCCAATCGGGATCAAGACAGAAGCGGCCCAGTTCCAACTTGGCCCCCGGTAAGCCGTCAAGCACCGACAGACCATAGACTTGCGCGGAATAGCTGCCGGCAATCGAGGTGCCCGCCGCAAACGACATCAGCCGATAGCAGCACACCAGTTGCCCGCTTGCCACTTCTTCCACCAGAACGTGCTGACACAAGGCGTCAAAACCATCGGCATCGCGCCCGGCGTCCAAGCCCCCTGCATCCAAAATAATGCCGCGACGCCCCAGAAAACTGCGATGGCGTAGGCGTTGCGCGCGGATCAGATCGGCCCCAGCGTCGCCCAAGCGGGCTTGGTATTTACCTCTGACCAGCGGAAGCATCACGGACCTCTCGCAAAGCGGCAACAGCAGGGGTGAGCACTCGCTTATTTCAGCAGTTGATCCGTGGTCAGGCCGCCGACATTGCCGAACAGCTGTTGCAGGATGGTTGCGCCCTTGACGTTGTCGGTGGTGACCCGGCGCGACAGCGGCACGATCTGGCCTTTCTCAAGCCCGAAGCGTTCGATATTCTCGACCACGCCGGCTTCGGTAAAGCTGATCGCCACCACCTCGCGGTTGACCTCTTTCGGTTGCAATGCACCCTTGGTGACAAAGCGGCTTTCGACATAATACCAGCCGACATCGTTCAACAGGCCAGAGGCCGAGGGTCGTCCGATCTTGGTCGCCACAGATTCGCGGGTGTCTTTCGCCACCGTGATCAGCGCCAATTCTTCATCGGTCGGAACATAGCCGTGATCGCGGGTGATCGGCGAACAGGCGGCGATCAGCACCATGGTCAGGCCGATCACCCATGCGCGAAAGCGGCCGCCAGAAGCGATCCGAGCCGATTTACCGAAAAGCTGCGCCATTCCTGCCCTCATCCTCGTGGTCTTGCCCGCCCCTATGCCCCAGCCACTCTTGCGCCAGCCTGTTTGGGCCAGTATCGCAGGGAAAAGGCAACGGTTGCCAAGGCCCGTTGCTTTTGGCTTACAGAAGGACGCGGCTCTGTTCAAGAATGGAACGCGGATGCGACCGAAAACACCGGATTATCCCGCATGACAGCGCGAGATAGGCCGAGAAATACCACGATAGGGAAACTCTCGATGACCGATGCAAGTGCCGCCAACCCAGGTTTGCCCACGCAACCCTACCGCTCTGCTCTGGTATCGGGGCGCAAAACCCTGCGGTTCAGCTTCGCGCCAGACGAGGCCGCCCGCCACCAGATTGCCGCAGCACTCGATCTGATTGATCTGCCAGAGTTCAGCTTTAAGGGCGAATTGACCCCGTTGGGCCGTGCCGATGTGATGCTGCGGGCTGATCTCTCCGCGCTGGTGATCCAGCCCTGCTCCGTCACCCTCGCCCCGGTGCGCAGCCGTCTGGCCGATGTAACCGAGCGGCGCTATGCCTATGACTACGCCCAGCCCGATGCCGATGAGCTGGAAATTCCCGAAGATGATGTCGAGGCTTTGCCAGAGATCATCGATATCGCTGCGGTCGCGATTGAAGCATTGGCGCTGGCCCTGCCCTTGTATCCGCGTGCGCGCGGCGCTGAGTTTACAGAAGCGGTCTTTGCAGCACCCGGCGTGGCACCTTTGCAATCAGCGGATCTGAAGCCTTTTGCCGGATTGGCGGCTTTGGCTGACAAGTTGAAAAAGCCTGACGAGCCAGAGGTTTAGCTCGTTAGGCCCTCTTTTGCAGAAAGGGGGTTGCGCGTGGCGGGAATCTGACTATGTTCCGCGCCTCATTGAGAGCTTTGTTGCGCGGTCGTTGTATGTGTAGTAAGGCTCTGAAATCAAACTAAAATCCGGGGCCTGTCCCCCACTATCCGAGGTCGTGACATGGCTGTCCCGCAGAACCGCACCACCAGCTCCAAGCGCAACATGCGTCGCTCGCATGACGCATTGGTTGCAGGCAACCCGCAAGATTGCACCAACTGCGGCGAATTGAAGCGCCCGCACCACGTTTGCCCGTCCTGCGGTCACTACGATGCGCGCGAAGTTGTCGCAACCAAAGCTGTCGAAGTAGACGAGGACGCGGCGTAAGCCGCCCTTAGCCCTGCTTGCGCCCTGTGGAAACCGGAACCGAAACTCCGTCTAAGCTTGGTGCAAGTGGCATCGTCATTTCTGTTGATGCGATGGGATCAGATCGCGGACCGGGGGCTGTTGTCGCCGGTCTTGTCTTGTCTGCGGCGCAACTGCCGGATGCCAAGTTCCTACTGCATGGTGATTCTGCCATAGTCGCGCCCTTGCTGGCAAAGCACCCGGAATTAACCACGCGCGTCACGTTGCGCCACGCCCCGCGCGTGGTGTCGATGAGCGATAAGCCGTCTCAGGTGATGCGCAGTGGCCAAGGCACGTCGATGTGGTCGTGCATTGATGCGGTCAAGGATGGCGAGGCGACGGTGGCGGTGTCCTGCGGCAACACGGGCGCGCTGATGGCGGTGTCGATGATCCGCCTGCGCAAGCTGCCCGGCGTCAACCGTCCGGCGATTGCCTGCATGTGGCCCTCGCGCAATCCCGGCGGCTTTAATGTGATGTTGGATGTCGGTGCGGATATTAAGGCCGAGGCTGCCGATCTGCTGCAATATGCCGCGATGGGCGCATCTTATGCCCGCAACGGCATGAAGCTGACGCGCCCACGCGTTGGTTTGCTGAATGTTGGCACCGAAGAACACAAGGGCCGCGCCGAGCTGAAAGAGGCCAATGATCAGTTGGCTATCGCGGCTGAGGCTGGCGGCTATGAATATATCGGCTTTGTCGAAGGCGGCGATCTGCCGTCTGACCGGGTCGATGTGATCGTCACCGATGGTTTTACTGGCAATATCGCCCTGAAAACCGCCGAAGGCACCGCCAAGCTGATCTCGGATTTCATGAAAGAGGCGTTCAACGCCGGCATCCTGTCGAAATTCGCAGCGCTGCTGGCGCTGAATTCGCTGAAACGCCTGCAACGCCGGATGGACCCGCGCCGGGTCAATGGAGGTATTTTTCTGGGGCTGAACGGCACCGTGATCAAATCGCATGGCTCTGCCGATGAAACTGGCGTGGCCGCCGCGATTACCCTCGCTTATCAGCTCTCCAGCGCGGGCTTTCTGGAACGGCTTGCGGCACGGGTTGCATCGACCGGGCGCGCGGGGCAGGATGCCGCAGCTGAGATCGGCGCAGATGGGGCGGAGGCAAAGTCCAACGAATGACAATACGCGCCGTTGTAAAAGGCGTTGGGCACTACCTGCCCGACCGGATCGTGCCGAACGCAGACCTTGAGGCTTTGGTTGAAACCACCGACGAATGGATCCGCACCCGTTCGGGGATTGAACGCCGCCATTACGCCGCCGAAGGCCAGACCACCGCTGATCTGGGCACCCGAGCGGCTTTGGCAGCCTTGGCCGATGCGGGCCTGCAAGCCACGGATATTGATGCGATTATCGTCGCCACCTCGACCGCCGATTTCACTTTTCCCTCTTGTGCCACGATGATCCAAGGCAATCTGGGCATGACGCGTGGCTTTGCCTTTGACGTACAAGCCGTCTGCGCGGGGTTCGTGTTTGCCTTGACCAACGCCAATGCGCTGATCCTGACAGGCCAAGCGAAACGCGTGCTGGTAATCGGCGCGGAAACTTTCAGCCGTCTGATGGATTGGAAAGACCGCGCCACCTGTGTTTTGTTTGGCGATGGCGCGGGTGCCTTGGTGCTGGAGGCCGCAGAGGGCAACGGCGACAACACCGATCGCGGCATCCTCGCCACCGATCTGAATTCCGATGGCCGCTATGGCAATCTTCTCTATGTCGATGGCGGCAGTTCCACCGGGACGACGGGCCATCTGCGGATGGAGGGCAAAGAGGTCTTCCGCCACGCCGTCGAAAAGCTGGCCGAAACCGCCCATGCCTCGCTGGCGAAAATCGGTCTGAGCGGCGATGATGTCGATTGGCTGGTGCCGCATCAGGCCAATATCCGTATCATCGAGGCCACCGCCAAACGGATGCATCTTGGCATGGATCATGTGGTCGTCACGGTGCAGGATCACGGCAATACCTCTGCAGCCTCGATTCCCCTCGCTTTGTCGGTTGGCAAGGCGCGCGGCCAGATCAAGCCCGGTGATCTGCTGGTTACAGAGGCAATCGGCGGCGGTTTGGCGTGGGGATCAGTCGTTCTGCGCTGGTAAGTCGCTGAAATGCGCTTTTAAGAACGCCTGCCAAGTCACTGTTATTGACTCGCAATTCCAGACAACGCATCGTGTCTCAAAATAACCCTGGGGGGATATGATGAGCGAGAAGACCCTAACGCGTATGGATCTGTCCGAGGCGGTGTTCCATGAGGTTGGCCTCAGCCGCAACGAATCGTCCGAACTGGTCGAAGCAGTGTTGCAGCACATGTCGGATTCTTTGGCCTCGGGTGAGACGGTGAAAATCTCGTCCTTCGGCACGTTTTCGGTGCGCGACAAGACGGCGCGTGTTGGCCGCAATCCGAAAACCGGCGATGAGGTTCCGATCTCGCCGCGCCGCGTTCTGACCTTCCGGCCGTCGCATCTGATGAAAGACCGCGTGGCGGCTGGCAAGAAGTAAGGACGGCTCTGGGTGGACAAGTCGCCAGACGCCTTTCGCACCATTTCCGAGGTGGCAGACGATCTTGAAACCCCAGCGCATGTGCTGCGGTTCTGGGAAAGTCGTTTTCCGCAAATCCGCCCGGTCAAACGCGCGGGTGGTCGGCGCTACTACCGCCCCGCCGATGTGGCTTTGCTGACGGGCATCAAGCGATTGCTGCATGATGAGGGCCTGACCATTCGCGGCGTGCAGAAAATCCTGCGCGAACAGGGTGTGAGGCATGTCGCAGGTCTGTCGGGCCAGCCCGTGCCAGATGATATTGATATGGACGCCGAAGCGGCACTTGAGGCCGCACTGGCGTCGAATTTTGGCACACGCGATGAGGTCGATCTGCCGCCTGAAAAGGCCACCACAGCTACCATTGTGGCGCTGGAAACCGCGCTGCGCCGGAATGAGCCGAAATCCGAACCCGAACCCAGCTTCAACTTTGCCGATCTGGTGGAGGATGCAGGCGATGCGGTCGAGGTTGAACTGGTTGAAGTAGAGCCTGAGAGCGCCGAAGTTGTGACGTTTATGCAGACATTGCTCGACTCAGAACCCCTTGAAGACTTAGCAGAAGCATCCGTCCCGCTTTGGCCCGAAGACGCATCGCTGATCCAGCGCCTGCGCGCCCTGCCAGCGCACAGTTTGTCGGATCGCCAGACCGATTTGCACGTTCTGCGTGCCCGACTGATTTCCCTGCGCGCGCGTTTGCGGGCTGCGCCGCGCACCGTCGCAACATACCACTGATCGCCTTGCGCTTTCCTGCTTGCTCCTGCCCGGAATATCAGTATGAAGACCGCGTGTCGGGCCATAGCGCAGCCTGGTTAGCGCGTCCGTCTGGGGGGCGGAAGGTCGAGAGTTCGAATCTCTCTGGCCCGACCAAATCGAAAAACGCCCGCCTGCCAACCAGCAGTGCGGGCGTTTTCGTTGATAGGATATGATGATGAGCCAACCCGGCGTGCTACCTGCCCAAAGCCTGCGCGGCCTGATCGCCAGCGGTGCCATCAGCGCCAGCCCCGCGATCATCCCCGAACAAATCCAGCCCGCCAGCCTTGATCTGCGGCTTGGCACGGTGGCCTACCGCGTGCGTGCCTCGTTCCTGATCGGCAAGGGCCGCAAGGCCGCCGACCGCATCGCCGAATTTGAGATGCACCAGATTGATCTGACAAAGGGCGCGGTACTGGAAAAGGGCTGCGTCTACGTCATCCCGCTGATGGAAAGCCTCGCCCTACCCCAAGGCATCACCGCCGTCGCCAATGCCAAATCCTCGACTGGCAGGCTTGATCTGCTGACCCGGCTGATCACCGATGGCGGCACCGAATTTGACCGCATCGCCGAGGGCTACCACGGCCCGCTTTATGCCGAGGTTTGCCCGAAAAGCTTTTCGGTGCTGGTGCGGGCAGGTCAGCGGCTGAACCAGATCCGCTTCCGCCAAGGCCAAGCCGTGCTGTCTGATGCGGAATTGACCCAGCTTCACGCGCAGGAACCGCTGGTGTCGGGTGAGGCGCTGATCTCCGAAGGCCTCGGTTTCTCGGTCGACCTCAAGCCCGCCAAAGGCGATCTGGTCGGCTACCGCGCCAAACCGCATACCGGCGTCGTCGATCTGGACAAAATCGGCCACTACCCGGCACCAGAATTCTGGGAGGAAATCCACTCGCAAAACGGCCGCATCATCCTCGATCCCGGCGCGTTCTATATTCTGGTCAGCCGCGAAGCCGTCACGATCCCGCCCGATTACGCCGCCGAGATGGCCCCTTTTCTGGCCATGGTGGGCGAATTCCGAGTGCATTACGCGGGCTTCTTTGATCCGGGCTTTGGCCATGCCGAGGCAGGTGGTGCTGGCAGTCGGGGCGTGTTGGAAGTCCGCTGCCATGAGGCTCCCTTCGTGCTGGAACACGGCCAGATCGTTGGCCGCTTGGTCTATGAAAAAATGGCGGAACGCCCGGAAACACTGTATGGTCGAGAGATCGCCTCGAACTACCAAGGACAGGGGTTGAAATTGGCCAAACAGTTCAAAACCGATTAGCCATGCACACCGGGGCCGTGCTCATCGCACTTGCCCTCGCAACGCCTAGCTCGGCGCAGAGCATCATTGTGCAACTGGTGCCCAACGCCAACCCGGATGCGGTGATCTACTGCGCGATGCGTCTGCAAGATCGTCAGATCAACACCATTGCCACCAAGGGCCTCGGCTTTCAAAATCTGCGCAGCTATCATTGGTGGGCGAGCCAAGCCGAGGATCAGGCGCTGCTACACGGGGTTGCGAGCTTTCTGACAGGTGAAACTCCCTCCGCCAACCCGCTGTCGCTGCCACGCCTGCAACCGCCCTATCTGACGGTGGATTGGCGAGCGAAGCTCAACGGCAGCCTCGCCTCTGGCCGCTATCAGGCGCAGGGCACCACCCTGCCCGCGCCCCTGCAACGGCTGATCGCTACGGTGATGCCCGGCAGCTATTGCGCGCAACCCTAGGCCGGAACGGCGCAGACCAGCGCTGTAATGCCGCGAACAGGCAAGTGACAGCCATCCCGCCGCGTAGAGTTGCTATAATGAAAGCATGAGGTTCGCATGTCCGCCCCGGTTCTGGTCGATCAAACCGATTGCGCTGTTGAGACTTGGGCTGACCCTGCGCGCGGCAGCATTGCGTGGAAAACCCTGATTTCCGGCGATGTCACTAACAGCACATCCCTCGTCGCAGGCATCGCGCTAATGACCCCCGGTGACACCTTCGCCCTGCATTCCCACCCGCAGCCAGAGCTTTACTTCGGCCTTGAAGGCGAGGTCGATGTGCAGATCAACGGCACCGCTCACCGTCTGAAACCCGGCGTGGCTCTTTTCATTCCCGGCGATGCCGTGCATGGAGTGTTGGCTGCCGATCAGCCGGTGCGCTGGTTCTATACTTTCGCCGCCGATACCTTCCCTGATATCGCCTATACGTTCGCCTGAAGTGAGGATGCCATGACCGAAGCCGCACAAGCCACCACCCCAGACGCGCTGGTGATCTTCACCCCCTCGGGCAAACGCGGGCGGTTTGCGCATGGCACACCCGTGCTGACCGCCGCCCGGCAGTTGGGGGTTGATCTGGACAGTGTCTGCGGTGGGCGCGGGATTTGCTCAAAATGCCAGATCACGCCGGGGTATGGTGAGTTCTCCAAGCATGGCGTCACGGTTGAGGCGGATGCTTTGACCGAATGGAACAGTGTTGAGGAACGCTATAAATCCAAACGCGGCATGATTGATGGGCGGCGTCTGGGCTGTCAGGCCAAGGTGATGGGCGATGTGGTGATCGATGTGCCGCCGGAATCGCAGGTTCATAAGCAGGTGATCCGCAAGTCGGCGTCACAGCGTGATATCGTGATGGACCCTGCCACCCGCGCGCTTTACGTCGAAGTGGCCGAGCCGGATATGCACGAACCCACCGGCGATTTCGAACGCCTTGTCACGGCCCTGCAAGAGCAATGGGGCGTGGGCGAAGTTGCCGCTGAACTGCCGATCCTGCGCCGCTTGCAACCGGCTTTGCGCAAGGGCGAATGGAAAGTCACCGTGGCGCTGCACAAAGGCAACCACGACGCGCGCCATCGGATCTTGGATATCTGGCCGGGGTTTCATGAGGGCAAACTTTATGGCCTTGCTATCGACCTAGGCTCCACCACCATCGCTGCACATTTGTGCGACTTGCACGATGGCTCGGTTTTGGCCTCATCAGGCGTGATGAACCCGCAGATCCGCTTCGGTGAAGATCTGATGAGCCGGGTATCCTACGCGATGATGAACCCCGGCGGCGATGTCGAGATGACCGCCGCTGTGCGCACCGCATTGAACGGGCTGATCCAGTCGATTGCGACCGAGGCGAAGATCGTGCCGACCTCGATTTACGAGATCACCTTCGTCTGCAACCCAGTGATGCACCATTTGCTGCTGGGAATTGATCCGGTTGAACTCGGCCAAGCTCCCTTCGCTCTGGCGACCTCGGGCTCGCTGGTGCTGGATGCCACCGATCTGGACATCAAAGCGGTGAACTCGGCAGCACGGGTCTATATCCTGCCCTGCATCGCGGGCCATGTCGGGGCCGATTGTGCCGCTGTCGCCTTGTCGGAAGAACCGAACAAGTCGAAAGAAATGGTGCTGATCGTCGATGTTGGCACCAATGCCGAACTGCTTCTCGGCAATGAAACCCGCGTGCTCGCCTGTTCCTCACCCACCGGCCCAGCCTTTGAAGGCGCACAAATCTCCTCCGGTCAGCGCGCCGCGCCGGGTGCTATTGAGCGGGTGGAAATCGACCCCGTCACCAAGGAACCGCGTTTCCGCGTCATCGGCTCTGATCTGTGGTCAACCGACCCCGGCTTTACTGCCGCAACCGCTGGCACCGGCATCACCGGCATCTGCGGCTCAGGCATCATCGAAGCTGTGGCTGAAATGCGCATGGCGGGTCTGGTCGATCAGGGCGGTCTTGTCGGTGGCGCCGATCAAACCGGAACCGCGCGCTGTATCCCCGAAGGCCGCACCCATTCCTATGTGCTGCACGACGGCACCGCCACAGGCGGCCCGCTGATCACCGTCACCCAAGGTGATATCCGCGCCATCCAACTGGCGAAAGCCGCGCTATACGCCGGGGCAAAGCTGCTGATGGATGAAATGGGCATTGAGACCGTCGAAAAGGTCGTGCTGGCGGGCGCGTTCGGCGCGCATATCAGCCCGAAACACGCCATGGTGCTGGGCATGATCCCGGACGTTCCACTGGATAAGGTGATCTCTGCAGGCAACGCCGCCGGCACAGGCGCGCGCATCGCGCTCTGCAACGTTGCTGCCCGCGATTATATCGAGACCACCGTGCATCAAATCCACAAGGTCGAAACCGCCATTGAGCCGCGCTTTCAGGAGCACTTCGTCAATGCCAGCGCGATCCCGAACGCGGTTGATACTTTCCCGGAACTGTCGAAAATCGTCACCCTGCCGCATGTCAGTTTCAACACCTCCGGCTCGGGCGGTGCAGGCGGACGGCGCAGGCGCACTTGACCTATCCGCAGGCGTCCCTAAATTGGCAATCTATGGATGATCCGATTGCAAACTTACTCTCCCGAATTGCCGCGCAAGATCGCGTAGCATTCCAACAAATCTATTCAAGTGCCTCCGCGAAACTTATGGGCGTGCTCTTGCGTATCTTGGGAAACCGGGCAGAAGCGGAGGATGCGTTGCAAGAGGTGTTCACAAGGGTATGGTTGCGGGCAAATCGGTATGAAGCCGATAAAGGCCGTGGCATGACCTGGCTGATCGCCTTGGCGCGCAACCACGCGATTGATCGGCTGCGGTCGCGCCGTGAGGTGCAATCCGCCGATGAAGACGCGATGAACGCGGTGATCGACACCACGCCACGCGCCGAAACCCGGCTGATCGCGGTGGGGGAAGCCAAGCGCATCAATCAATGCTTTGAGACGCTGGAGGCTGACAAAGCCGCCGCCCTGCGTGGGGCCTATCTGACGGGCACCTCGTATCTTGACCTTGCCGCACAGTTTAACGTGCCCTTGAACACCATGCGCACTTGGCTGCGCCGCAGCCTGCTGAAACTGAAGGAGTGCATGGAGCAATGACCAGCACTCCCCTCGATCTGCCCGAAGACGAAGCCCTCGCCGCCGAATATGTGTTGGGGGTGCTGGATCTGCCCGAGCGCACGGCCGCTGAAGCCCGCCTAAAGCGCGATCCGTCTTTCGCCGCCTTGGTTAATGATTGGCAAAACCGCCTGTCCGATCTTAACGACGACTACGCCGAAGCCGAAGCGCCCAACCTGCTGCCACAGATCGAAGCGCGTCTGTTCCCGCAAACCGCCAAACCCCGCCGCTGGTTTGGTTGGATCACTGGCGCACTCGCTGCAGGGGCGATTGCCGTTGCCGCCTTTGTCATGCTGCCGCCACCCGCACCACCGGCCCCGACCATGACAGCCGAACTATCCGCCGAGGCCTCGCCTTTGCGCTATGCCGCCGCCATCGCGGGCGATCAACTGACGCTGACCCGCACCGCTGGCAGCGACGCCGAGACGGGCAAGGATTACGAGCTGTGGATCATCGAAGGCGATAAGGCTCCGGTGTCTTTGGGTGTGCTGACCGAGGCTTCTGTCACCATCCGAGCCCCCACTGCTGCCGAGGGCTACCTGCTGGCGATCACGTTGGAACCGAAAGGTGGCGCGCCGGAAGGCAAACCGACCGGGCCTATCCTTGCAGCCGGACCACTGAAAAACACCTGAAAACGCGGGCTTTTCAGATAAAAAATCTACGCTGCAAAAATAATCGAAAAATAAATCCTGGCGGCTGAAACTTTTCAGCCGCCCTTTTCGTTACTTCATCACGAGGCAAGGCAGTCTTGCCCTTCAATCAACAAGAGGTAACACGATGAACGCTTCCCGTATGGTCAAAGCCGCAATGGCAACCGCATTCCTGGCGCTCACCACTGGTATGGCCTTGGCCGAAAACCCGATGGTCGGTGGTGCCGAGATGTTCCCCGAGAAAAATATCGTTGAAAACGCAGTGAACTCGAAAGACCACACCACCCTCGTCGCGGCCGTGACCGCCGCTGGTCTGGCGGAAACCCTGTCGGGCGCTGGCCCGTTCACCGTGTTCGCCCCCACCAATGAGGCTTTCGCGAAACTGCCCGCAGGCACCGTGGAAACCTTGCTGAAGCCGGAAAACAAAGACACCCTCGTCAAAATCCTGACCTGCCACGTGGTCGGCAAGGAAGTGATGTCGGATGCTTTGGGAGGCATGATCAAGGACGATGGCGGCAAGCACCCGGTTCCGACCTTGGGCGGCTGCATCCTGCAAGCCAGCTATGACGGCGATATGATCAAGCTGACCGATGAGATGGGCAACGTCGCCACCATCACGCAAGCTGACGTGAAACAATCGAACGGCGTGATCCACGTCATCGACACCGTGATGCTGCCGAAGATGTAAGCAGCGAGGATTAAACGGCGGTCAGCTTCCTGCACGACCGCCGTTTGAGATGCAACACTGGTCGGCCTGTCCAGAGTCCCCACTTATGTCCGGCCAGTGGAAGGGTCTTGCAGCGCAATCTGCAAGGCCCTTTGCGTTTGCCGCAAGCTTGGCTAGTCTGACGCGATTCCGCTTCGTCATTTCCAAGGATTCTGTGATGCGATTTTTGTATATTCTGCGCTCGATTGCTGTGTGTTTGCTTTTCCTGCCCAACCTCGCGCTTGCCGATGGCCGCACCATCATCGTGCTGGACGGTTCCGGCTCGATGTGGGGTCAGATCGACGGCAAACCGAAACTTGAAATTGCACGTGAGGCTTTGGCCGAAGTGCTGAAAACCATTCCCGCCGATACCGAGCTTGGCCTGATCGCCTATGGTCACCGCGATAAAGGCTCGTGCGACGACATTGAAACCATCGTCGCCCCGGCCAAAGGCACAGCACAGGCGATTTCCGACGCCGCCGCCAAGATGCAATTTCTGGGCAAGACGCCCTTGACCGAGGCGGTGCGCCGCGCCGCCGCCGAACTGCACTCCACCGAGGAAAAAGCCACCGTGGTGCTGATCACCGATGGCATTGAGACCTGCGAAGGCGATCCTTGTGCCTTGGCACAGGAACTCGAATCCTCTGGCGTCGATTTCACCGCCCATGTGGTCGGCTTCGGTCTGACCAAGGATGAGGGCAAACAAGTCGCCTGCCTCGCCGAAGACACCGGCGGCCAATACATCACCGCCGATGATCTCGACAGCCTGACAGTTGCGCTGCAAGCCACGGTGATTTCCGCGCCGGAACCGGCCCCTGCGCCAGAACCCGTCCCGGTGCCGGAGCCCGCCAAACCCGCGCAGCTGGAAATCAACTTTGCGCCGAAAGCGTTCCTCGCCCCCGGCATCCCAAAACCCGATGACAATTCGCAGGTGAATTGGGAGATTTACGCGATCAACCCCGATGGCACCACCGGCGACCGCGTGACGACAGAATACAATGATTTCAAAGGCTATATCGAGCCCGGCAGCTACCGCCTGATCACCAGCCTCGATTCGGCGCAGGCAACCAACGACCTGACAATCACCGCCGACACCCTCAGTGCCCCCGAAGTCGTGGTCAACACCGCCCGCGTCATCCTACATCCGAAAGGCACCGTGGGTGGTGAGATTGAGCCCGACGCCAGCCTGAAATTCACCACCACCTCCGGCGTCAACACCACCTTCTACGGCGACACCCGCGTCTATCTGCCCGCAGGCGAGGTGACGCTGACCGCAGGCTTGGGACTTGCCAGCCAAAGCGAAACCCTCACCCTGACCCCCGGCCAGTTGCTGGAAAAGGACGAAATCATCCAAGTCGGCCTTACTGCGATTGAGGGCTATTATGTCGAAGGCATGTTGATCGAAGGCAATGCACATCAGGTCAGCATCCGCGCGGCCAAGAAAAGCATCGACGGCAGCCGCGAGAATCTGAACACCTCCTATGGTACTGGCAACCAGACCAAACTTTCGCCGGGGGATTACATCGCCTATGTCGAACTGGGGGCTGCCTCTGCCGAAGTGCCGTTCAGCATCAAAGCAGGCGAGCGCACCGATGTCGCGGTGATCCTGGACGCAGGTGTTCTGGCCTACACCGCCCCCGGTGCTACCGAAGTGCAGATTTTCTCTGCCAAGAAAGACATCAACGGCAACCGCAAGTCGGTGTTCCACAACTTCAATGCCGAAGACCAAACCACCCTGCCCGGCGGTGATTACACCATCGTCACCACCAAAGACGGCACCGAGGCCGAAACCCCCGCCAACGTCAAACCCGGCGAGCGCACCGAGATCAATGTGCCATAAACCCACAGCGCGCCTGCGCCAAACCATCTTGACGCGGGCGCGCAGCTGGCATACCTGAACCACGACGCGGGTGTAGCTCAATGGCAGAGCAGCAGCTTCCCAAGCTGAATACGAGGGTTCGATTCCCTTCACCCGCTCCAAAATCCTCATAAATGAACAAGTGATTTTGGTAGCTTGTGCCCCATTCGCGGGGTTTAGCGAATGACGCGTTTTGAAAACAAAGTGCCATTTCGGGATTTATTGGGACATCGAGTCCCGAAGATTCCCCGTAGTTTGTTCTGGATTTTGCCTAAGTAGTGCGACGAATAGTATTATGCGCTCTCGACGCAGCATGTGCATCGAACGGAAAACTTGAAATGAGCCTGAATCCGCTGGTTGATCAGATAGAAGACGCATTGGGGAACGGACAGTATTTTCTTGCACTGTTCGTATCTCTGTCCATCCCCGATATTGCCGCCGCGATTTCATCGGAGAATGGGGAAGCTCGCGGGACGAAGTACATCAGTTGGTATGAAAAGTGGGTCAGGCCAAAATTCGCGCTCAACTTAGCGGCTGATTGGATTAAAGCAGGCCATAGTCCGCCCACAAATATTGAAAATCCGTTTGATGGCGAATCCTGCTATTATTACCGTTGCGGGATGTTACATCAGGCGCGATCTACCCACACAAAATCTCACTTTTCGAGGGTCGTCTTTATCGAACCTAATTTTACGTCCCATCGTGTTCATTACCACAGGGAACAGGGCCATCTTACGATTGATCTGCCGTGGTTTTGTCAGGAAGTGATACAGGGATTTCGCCACTGGGTAGAGACAGAACATGCTACCGTTAACTATCAGAGAAATATTGCATTAACGATGCAAAGATACCCGACTGGCTTCAAGGGCATCATCGAAGGACTTCCGTTGATTTCATAGAAATTTTCTTAGAAGCCCTTCAGACGCTCAGAACAACAGCTTATAAGTATTCCCGCGCGTATCGGTGGCCGTCCCGGTGCCGCTGGTGGTGCTCGATCCCATCATGAACTTGCCTTGCACCACGGTGCCGTCTTTACATACGGCGTAAAGCTCGCCGGGGTTGATGCCGCCGACGGTTTCCACTTTGTTGCCCATATTACCACCGGGGCCGCGCAGGGTCAGCGAAAGGCCGCGCGAATGGGACACCACTTTCGGCGCAAGGGCTGACCATGTGCCGCTGCATTTGGTGCGATCGGGCAACCTAAAACTCAACGCGCCCGATGTTTCCTCGGTGGTCTCAGCCTTTGCATGGATCACCGGTGGTGGCGATTGCGATGCCAAAGGTCCAGCGGTGGGATAAAGCTGCATATCGCTGCTAGAGCCGCAGGCGGTCAGGGCGAGAACTGCAATCAGGCCAAGGGCGCGCAAGGACATGGGCTTTCCTTTCAGTGGGGCGGAACATCCGGCTTGCGCCGTCCTAAGCCATCCTTTGCCCCCACGCAACGCACCCCGCCACAGATCACTGCGATTTGCACGCGCTGCCGCGATGCCACCGTAACGCCATGGTGTCGCTACTGCGCCGCCAAAAACCGCTCGGCCATAGCATGGCCCAGCCAGCGGTTGCTTTGCGCCGTCGCATGCACCCCATCCGCCTCTACCCCCGGCAAGCGGTTGACCACCCGGCAGCGCGGCTGGGCATAGGCATGACCGCTGAGAGCATCCATCTTGCTTTGCATATCAATAAACGCCGGAATGCTGGCATGGACCGCATCCGGCGGCGTGGTGCCGATCAGCCAAGGCACCGGCGCGCTCACCCAGGCATTGCTTGTCCACGTCGCCTCAAACGCCGCCCGCATCGCCGCCCAAGCTGCCGGATAGGCTGCCAGTGACGCCAGATCGCTTTCCCCCTGCGCCCAGAGCACGCCCCTGATCTTCGATCCGGCAGGCGCGGCCGCCATTGCCGCCGCAATCACCGATACCGCATGATTATAGGCAAACGGATTGCTGCCCGCAGGATTCCACGCCCCGCCATTCCCCACCAAACTGGTCGAAGATACTGCCGCCTGCACCATCACCACATTGCGGCCCGCCGCCGTCGATTGCCGCACCCGCTTGGCAAAAGCAATCGCCGGAGATACCCCATTCGAGCGCATCCCCACCGTCACTGTGCCACCGCCAAGGCTCTCGGCATTGGCCTGCAATGGCGCCCGCAAGGCCTCGACCTGCCCGATCACCGTCGCATGGCCGGCATAGGTCGCGCCCGGAAAATACAGCAATGTCGGATCCGCACAATAATCCAACTCTGCCGCCACCCCCAAAGCATTGGTGGTCGCCGCCATCTGACTTTGCCCCATGCAGATATACAAATCAAACGGTTGCGCCAATATCGCATCCATCGCCACAACCTGCACCGCCTGCAAGCTGCCCGCAAATCCCATGCCGACCACCACATTCAGCACCGTGCTGCCGATATTGGCAGGCAATTTGAACACCTGCTGCCCCGAACGCACCCGTGACGCCAGCGGATCGTAACTCGGCGACAACCCGCGCACCCGCCAGCCGATTCCCGTCTCCTCATCCGCCTTGTTCAGCGTGGCATAGACCCAAACCTGCCCCGAAAGCGCAGGCACGCCGAATGACACCTGCGCCAGCGAGCCCATCTCATAACTGCCAGCCACGCCGGAATAGACCGGCGCATTCACCACGCCCGACACATGCCCCGCATCATACAGCTTCGCCCGATCTTCGGTGAAAAGCCCCGGCTGCATCAGCTTCAGCGGCTTTGAAGCCAACCGAGGCAGAGGCAGCGCGGCCCCCAGCCCTAGCATCTCAAAACCACCCCGTGATCCCGGTGGCGGTGGTGCCCGCCGCCAAAATCGCCTTCGCCGTCATCGTATAGGTGCCCGCAGGCAACACTGAAGTGTCCTGCTGCACGCCCAAACCGTCCAACCACGCAATCGTCCCCGCCCCCGAAATCGTCACCGCCCGGATCGAGCCTGCGGCAAACGGTGTGGCACTTGGCACCACCACAAAACTGCCCGTCGCGGCCATGGTGGCGGAAGGGGCGTGCGAGGAAAAATCATTGCGCATCAGAATCTCCGTAGCGGAAAGCCCACAAGGGGCGGTGCTTTCAAAACACCAGCAATTCCTTGTCATCTGCTGACCACAGCGCGCGCTGCACCGCAGCATATAGCAACCCTTCCCCTTCCCCACACTCTGCGCTAGCAATCAGCAGCTTTCAGGAAAGGAAACCATATGAGCGAGATCAAACGTATCGGCGTAGGCGCGCGGATGTCCGAGGCTGTGGCCTATAACGGCATCGTCTGGCTGGCGGGCCAGGTTGGCACCCCCGGCGCGAGTGTTGCGCAGCAGACCAAAGATTGCTTGGCCGAGGTTGACCGCATCCTCGCCGAAGCGGGCACCGATAAAACCCGCATCCTGTCGGTGCAGATATGGCTGGCCGATATCGCGACCTTTGGCGAAATGAACGCGGTTTGGGACGCTTGGGTTCCCGCAGGCAACACCCCGGCCCGCGCCACCGGCGAAGCGAAACTGGCGACGCCTGACTATCTGGTGGAAGTTATCGTCACCGCTGCATTGACCTAAAAAGTAAGGGGGGCTGTCTGCCCCCCTCGCCCTTAGGGGCTCACCCCCGGAGGATATTTCTGCGCACAGGATGCGTCACCCGCGCAGATAGTCCACCAAAGCCTGCGTCGAGCCATCCTTGCCACTGGCATCGCCGCCCTCAAGGATCGGTTGCAACGCCAGCGCGAGTTCCTTGCCCAACTCAACCCCCCATTGGTCAAACGAGTTCAGCCCCAAAATCACGCCTTCGACAAACACCCGGTGTTCATAAAGTGCGATGATCTGGCCCAGCACAAAGGGCGTCAGTTTCGGATAGACCAAAGTGGTCGAAGGCCGATTGCCGGGGAATACACGGTGGCGGGCTTGGCGTTCCAACTCGTCGCCGACCGCGCCTTTCTTCTCCATGATCGCGCGGGCCTCGTTCAATGAACGCCCCCGCATCAGGGCTTCGGATTGCGCAAGGCAGTTTGACACCAGCAGCAGGTGCTGATGGGCGAGATCAGGCTCGTGACCCTGCTTGGCGACCATAAATTCGCACGGCACAACGCGGGTGCCTTGGTGGATCAACTGATAAAACGCGTGCTGGCCGTTGGTGCCGGGTTCACCCCAGACCACCGGGCCGGAATGCGTCGCCAGATCACTGCCATCCATCGCCACCGACTTGCCGTTGCTTTCCATTTCCAACTGCTGAAGGTAAGCGGGTAAGCGACTAAGCCGTTGATCATAGGGCAGAACCGCGCGGGACGCATGGCCACAAATCTGGTTGTGCCAGATGCCGACCAAAGCCAGCAGCACTGGCATATTCTGCGCGAAAGGCTGCGATACAAAATGCTGATCCATCGCGCGGGCCCCGGCGAGGAAGTCCTCAAACGCCTCAGGCCCCACCGCCAGCATCACCGCCAGACCAATCGGCCCCCAGACCGAATAACGCCCGCCGACCCAATCTTCAAAGCCAAACACCCGCGCGCTATCAATGCCAAAGGCTGCGGTTTTATCCGCCGCTGTAGACACCGCCGCGAACTGCGCCGCCGGTATTTTCACCTTGGTCGCCATCCAAGCCCGCGCGGTTTCGGCGTTGGTCATCGTCTCAATCGTGGTAAACGTCTTTGAGGCCACGATCACCAAAGTGGTTTCCGGGTTCAGCCCCTTCAGCACATCGGCGATATGCGCGCCATCAACGTTGCTGACGTAATGCAGCCGTGGCCCATCGTGATAGGGTGCCAGCGCCAAAGTCACCATCGCCGGGCCCAGATCAGACCCGCCAATACCAATATTCACCACATCAGTGATCTTGCCGCCCTGCCCGGTGTATTTCCCAGTCCGCACTTCGCGGGTGAAAATCGCCATCCGCGCCTTGGTCTTGCGAATTTCCGGCATCACATCAATGCCGTCACACATCACCTTATCTTCAATCCCACCCCGCAAGGCGGTGTGCAAAACCGCGCGGCCTTCGGTGACGTTGATCTTCTCACCGCCAAACATCGCGCTGCGCTTTTCCGCCACGCCAGACACTTCGGCTAGTGTCAGAAGCATCGCCTTGGCCTGCTCGTCGATATTGGTCTTTGAGTAATCCAACCGCGCATCACCAGCATCGACGCTGAACGCCTGCGCGCGGCCCTGTGCCTCGAACAGTGACAGGATCGGCCGCCGCGCCACGCTCAGCGCGTGATCTCTCAGTGCTTGCCATTTTTCCGACATGACCTACTCCGCCCAGTGAACAGTTGCATTATCCAGCACCACCCGCACCGGAGCCTCCAGCGCAGGCAGGTTTGCCGCAGCCTCAATCGCCGCGCGTTTCTCGGCGCCAGTGATCAGGATATGGATATTCTTCGCCTCGGTCAAAACCGGGGCGGTCAGCGTGATGCGCGGCTCTCCTGCAGCTTCCGCCCGCATCGCAAGCAGGATCGGCGCGTTGGGGGCCAAAGCTTCGGCCAGCAAATCAGCGCCGGGAAACAGGCTGGCGGTGTGCATATCCATGCCCATTCCGAGCAGCAGCACCGTCAGAGGCAGATGCGGCGCGATGCCTTCTGACAGGGTAGCCAACATCAACTCTGGCTCGGAAGCCTCTGCATATAAAGGAATAAGCTGTGCAGCGGCAGCCTTGTTGACCAACAGACGTTCCTTCAACAACCGGGTGTTGGAGCGCGGGCTGTCTTCGCCCACCCAACGCTCATCATTCAACATCACCGCAACATTCGCCCAGTCGAGGTTCACCCCCGACAGAATGTCAAAAATCGGCCCCGGAGTTGTCCCGCCGGGGACAGAAAGCGAGGCGCGGCCATACATGCTAAGTTCTTCCGACAGTTGTGCGGCGATCTTGCCCGCCACATCCAGCATCATAAACTCACGATCGGGGTATGAAATAAAATTCATCCCTTAATCTCGCGCCAACGCCGCCCATCGCGGTGCATCAACATCAAAGCATCCTCTGGCCCGCTTGATCCCGGATCATAACCCTGCGGCTTGTCGCCCCGCGCCTCCCATCCCTGGATCAGCGGATCGGTCCAGGCCCAAGCAGCTTCGACCTCATCACCGCGCATGAACAGGGTTTGGTTGCCCCGGATCACATCCATGATCAGCCGCTCATAGGCATCCGGCACATCCTCGGCATCCGTCCCCAAAGCTGCAGCAAAACTCATATCCAGCGGCACCTGCATCAGGCGCATCCCCCCCGGCCCCGGTTCTTTGATCATCACCTGCAACTCCATACCCTCATTCGGTTGCAGACGGATCACCAGCACATTTTCCCGCCAGCCAGACGCATCGTCAAAAATCGAATGCGGCGGTTCTTTGAAGGTGATCGCGATTTCCGATGCCCGCGCCCGCAGTCGTTTACCCGTCCGCAGATAAAACGGCGTGCCCTGCCAGCGCCAGTTCGACACCTTCACCTTCAGCGCGATATAGCTTTCGGTCTTGCTCGTCGGGTCTTCCGAATGCTCAACATAGCTGCCCTCACCACCGCCCGCGAGATACTGCCCGCGCACGATATGTTCAGGCTTTACCGGATCTAACGCACGGATAACCTTCAGCTTTTCATCGCGCACCGCATCGGGGTCAAAGTGATACGGCGGCTCCATCGCAATCAGGCACAGCAGTTGCATCATATGGTTTTGCACCATATCGCGCATCGCCCCCGACTTGTCGTAATAGGCCCCACGGCCATCGACGCTGACGGTTTCCGCCACGGTGATCTGCACATGATCGACGTATTCGGCTTTCCACAAAGGCTCGAACAGGATGTTGGCAAAGCGCACCGCCATCAGATTCTGCACGGTTTCTTTGCCGAGGTAATGGTCAATCCGGTATATCTGGGCTTCGGTAAAGTGCTTGGCCAGCACCGCGTTCAAAGCCTTGGCCGAGGCCAAATCGCGTCCAAACGGCTTTTCCACCACGATCCGGCTTTGCGCATCGGCGATTTTATTCGTGTGCAGACGTTCAGCAATCGCGCCAAACAACGACGGCGCCACCGAGAAATAAAACGCCCGCACGACACCTTCGCGCATCAAGCCTTGCAGGTTGGCCCAACCGCCCTCGCCCGTTGCATCAATCGAGACATAGGCAATCTTTTCAAGGAATTGCGCGACCATCTTCGCGTCCTGCCGATCTTTGGGAACAAACTCGGCAATCGCTTCCGCCACCAAAGCCCGGAACGACTCATCGTTCAGATCGGCGCGCGCAGCCCCAATGATCCGGCTGTTTTCGGTCATCTGCCCGGCCATAAAGCGGCGATACAGCCCCGGAAATATCTTGCGCTTGGCCAGATCGCCGGTGCCGCCAAAGATCACCAGATCAAAAGCATCTACCGGAATGACACGCGAAACCATTGGCTTACCTCGCAGCTAGGGCCAGATCAGAAGCGCTGTTAGCGCTAACGACGCCCTTTTAGCGCCGCGACTGCCACAAGTCTAGCACTGCTTGCACCCCGCCTGAAAGCCATTGCTGCAGGGCAGCACCGCAATTCAAACCTCGTCGGCGACCATCCACCGCACCCGCGCCACGCCCGTCTCTGCCGCCATGCGATGCACCGCCTGTTCCACCGCATGATCGGGCGCATCTTCGCCGCCAACCAGCGCCGAAATCTCCATCCCAAGCTCTTGCGCTTGCACGGAAATTTCATGCACATGCAGCCCACCCAAGCTGAGACAGCGCAGCAACAACGCCCGCATCTCTGCCTCTTGATCGGGCGCACAGCTTAACACCACCCGATACGATCGCGTCAGCGGCACCCCGGCCTTGGTATGGCGCTTGAGGAATTTCACCAAGGGCCGCAGCCCAAGGTTCACAAACACCACCATGCCGGTCAGCAACAGCGCAAACGGCCAAGCCCCGACGCCAGCCAGCAAGCCAACCCCCGCCGAGCACCACAAGGTCGCCGCCGTGTTCAGCCCCTGCACATTCAGCCCGTCGCGGTAGATGATGCCTGCGCCTAAGAAGCCAATGCCCGACACCACCTGCGCCGCCACCCGGCTGGGGCTCGCGTCATGTTCAACCATCTGGCTGAACACCACAAAACCCGCAGCCCCCAAAGCCACCAGCGCATTGGTGCGCAAGCCCGCCATGCGCTGCCTGACCTGCCGTTCCGAGCCGATCAACGCCCCGCAAGACAAAGCAACGGCCATATTCACAGCGGCGGCGGTAAGGGCAATGGCCATGCGGGCTCCTGTTAGAGGGTGTTGCGTTCGATCAGATCAGATGTTCACCCCGTAATCCGAGGCAGCGGTTGCTCTCGCAAAACGCGTTCGGGTTGCGGGGTGAAGGCTGTTTAACGCGGGCACGCCTTGTTTGTAACAGTTTTATGACAGCGTTTTAACCACTGTGACAAGAGGTTAACGACCGATCAGCCGCTGCAGGCGACGCTCAGGCGTCGAGTTCCGCATCCCAATACAGATAATCCATCCAGCTGTCGTGCAGATGGTTCGGCGGAAAGCGGCGACCATGCGCCTGCATTTCCTCTGCCGTCGGCATCCGAGGCACTTTCGCCAGATGCAGTCCCGCCTGTTTCAGCGTCCGCGAGCCTTTGCGCAGATTGCACGGCGAGCAGGCCGCCACCACATTCTGCCAACTTGTCACCCCGCCTTTTGATCGCGGCACCACATGGTCAAAGGTCAGATCGCCCTTGGCCGCGCAGTACTGGCAGCAAAACTCGTCACGCAGAAAAAGATTAAAGCGCGTGAAGGCCACGCGCTTTTGGGGTCTTACATAGTCCTTCAGCACCACCACCGAGGGTATGCGGAATTCTTGTCGCTGGCTTCGCACGACATGATCGTATTCGGCCAAAATCTGCACCCGGTCCAGCACCGCCGCCTTGATCGCTTCTTGCCACGGCCACAGCGACAACGGGTAATAGCTTAAGGGGCGGAAATCCGCATTGAGAACCAGCGCCGGAAATTGCTTCAGCGCCGCAGGGTCGCGTACAAACTGGGTCCTAAAATCGCCGTCCATTCCGCAAGAGACTCCGTATTTCAACAGTCGTCAACAGGGTGCAGTCGCCTTAAGCCCAACCATATCTGGCGTTTTGCCAAGCGCAAGCCCAAGATATGCGGTAATCTGACCGAAGCAGATCACAACAGAATGACAACAAGCGGCGATAGCACGCTGCGATCAAGTTTTGAGCAATCGGCAAAGCCCGCGGGACATTTCCCCGCCGATGTTTGGCCTTGGCCCTTCCCAGACGCCGCCCGCCCCGTTATCACGCAAAAAACCCGGAGGAACCTGATGCCCCTGTCGCGCCGCGCCCTGCTGTCTTTAAGCCTCAGCGCCCTGACGCTTGCCGCTTGTGGTGGGCACACACCGCCGAAATTGGAGCCCGCGTCCGGCGATACGCCCCAGATGCACGCGCTGATCAAAAAATGGGCGCGGATCTATGACATGCCGGAAAGCCTGCTGCATCGGCAAATCCGCCGCGAAAGCGGCTATAACCCGGCGGCGCGGAATGGCCCCTATTATGGCCTGTTGCAAATCCATCCGCAAACCGCCGCCACCATGGGCTATCACGGCCCCGCTGCGGGTCTGCTCGATGCCGAAACCAACCTGAAATATGCGGGCAAATACCTGCGCGGCGCGTGGCTGGTGTCGCGCGGCAACGAGGACCGCGCGATGATGTGGTATGCCAAGGGCTATTACTACGAGGCCAAGCGCATGGGTATTTTGGATGAGACCGGACTGCGGGGTTGAAGGCGGAAAACGAAGTCGTTTTCCGGCACGATTTCCGTCACGGAAATCGCCCCCGCTCCGCCCAATCGTTAATTTTCCCTTAACGCGGCCATATCAACCATCTGACAACGCTATATATTTTTTGGTCCCGAGTTGGGACCTCAATACCAGGCATCCCCCGTCGCGGCTTTCTTCGCCTCAACAAATTCTGCCAATCCCTGCGCGATTCCTGCATCCAAAACCGGGGCTTCAAACTCCGCCAGCCGCTTTTTCCACAGCTTGTTGGCCCGATACGCCGCATCATGCGACCCCGCCGCCTCCCACTTTTCAAACGGCTCATTATCCGACAAATCGCTGTCCCAAAACGCGGTTTCATAATGGGCCATCGTGTGCGAGCAGCCAAAGAAGTGATTGCCCGGCCCGACCTCGGCAAAGGCGTCAACAGCCAACTGATCATCATCAATCTTCACGCCGTCCAGATAAGAATGCAGGCTGCCGCAGAGGTCCGCATCCAGCATGAATTTCTCATAAGACATGCTCAGCAGCCCATCCAGAAATCCTGCCGAATGCAGGATGAAATTCGCGCCGCAATGAATGGCGGCCAACATCGACATCGTCCCCTCCATCATCGCCTGCGCGTCGGGCAGTTTTGAGGTGGTAAAATTCCCCGAGCACCGCAGCGGCAACCCCAACCGCCGCGCCAACTGCCCGATCACCATGCTGCCTATCGCAGGTTCCGGCGTCCCGAACGTAGGAGAGCCCGATCGCAAACTCATTGACGACAGGAAATTTCCGAAAATCACCGGCGCGCCCTTCCGCTCCAACTGCGTCAACGCGCAGCCCGCCATGGTTTCCGCCAGACTTTGCGCGATGCCCCCCGCGCTGGTGACAGGCCCCATCGCCCCACCAAGGATAAACGGCACCACCACCGCCGCCTGATTGGCGCGAGCATAGGCGCGCAGGGCATTGGTCATGGTGCCGTCCCAAACCAAAGGTGAATTGACGTTCACATTTCCCAGAATAACACAATTATCGTTCACAAATTCTCGACCAAAGGCGATGCGGGCCATGTCGATGCTGTCCTCAGCGCGTTCTTCGGACGTGACAGACCCCATGAATGGGCGATCCGACAGCGTCAGATGCGCCAGCACCATATCCAAGTGGCGTTTGTTCACCGGAATATCGGTCGGCTCACAGATCGTCCCGCCAGAGTGGTGGAAATTCGGGCTGGACTGCGCCAGTTTGATGAAATTCTGGAAATCATCGAGCGTGCCAAACCGCCGCCCACGGTCCAGATCCATCACGAAAGGCGAGCCATAGGCCGGCGCGAACACCACGTTTTTGCCACCGATCTGCACCGAATTGGCCGGGTTGCGGGCGTGTTGGGTGAATTCACGCGGCGCGGATTTCAGGATTTCGCGCAGCATTCCGGGCTCGAATTTCACCAGCAGACCATCAACCTTGGCTCCTGCCCGCTTCCAGTGATCCAGCGCCACGGCATCATCACGAAACTCGATACCAGTTTCGGCCAAAATCCGGTCGGCGGCGTGCTCTACCTTCAGCAGATTTTCCTCTGACAGCACATCATAGGTCGGGATATTGCGCACGATATAGGGCCGCCCGATGCCGCCGCCCTTCTTCGCCCGCTCCACCTGCCGCGCTTGCCGCCCAGATCGCACGCCTTGAACTGTCATCGAAACCTCCCTCGACACCTGTGTCAAGGATGCGCCGATTGGGGGCGGGGTCGCAGTCAACTCCGACGGTTGAAGGTCAGTTTCCGCCGCATCTCAGCGGAAACCGACATTTTGGCGTCAGGTGATCACGTCTGGCGTGACGCGGCCTGTGTGGCCTTCAATGCCCGCCAACGTATGCGCCGCACGGATCACCGGGGCCAAAGCGTCTTGCGGATCAAGATCAAGCCCATCCGGTCCCGCCGCATAGCGTTCCAGATAGAGCCGCAGGGTAGCACCCTCGGTGCCAGTGCCGGACAAACGCAACACGATGCGGCTGCCGTCCGCGAACAGAATCCGCACGCCTTGCGCCTTTGAGATCGAGCCATCGACCGGGTCGGTATAGGCGAAATCATCGGCGGCCTGCACTGTCAGACCTTCGAGCGTTTTGCCAGGAAGGCTGGGCAAAGACCCACGCAAAGCGGCCATCATCGCATCGGCTTTATCGGATGCAATCGCCTCAAAATCATGGCGGCTGTAGTAGTTGCGGCCAAACTTCGCCCAATGCTCGGCCAAGATCGCCGCCACCGATTGCTTGCGCACGGCGAGGATGTTCAGCCACAGCAAGATCGCCCAAAGCCCGTCCTTTTCGCGCACATGGTCGGAACCCGTGCCAAAGCTCTCCTCACCGCAGATCGTGGCACGACCTGCATCCAAGAGGTTGCCGAAGAATTTCCAGCCGGTCGGGGTTTCATAACTTGCGATTCCCAAAGACGCTGCAACCCGATCTGCCGCAGCCGAAGTTGGCATCGACCGCGCAATGCCCTTCAGCCCCGCTTTATATCCGGGGGCGAGATGCGCATTGGCGGCCAGCACCGCAAGGCTATCCGAAGGCGAGACATAGGCCCCCGCCCCCACCACCATATTGCGGTCGCCGTCGCCATCGCTGGCAGCGCCAAAATCCGGGGCATTGGCACCGAACATCTCATCCATCAGCGCTTTGGCCCAAGTGGGGTTCGGATCAGGGTGCATCCCACCAAAATCCGGCAGCGGTGTGGCGTTGACACAAGTGCCCGCCGCAGCACCCAAGCGTTTCTCCAGTATTTCAATCGCATAGGGGCCAGTCACAGCGCACATGCTGTCCATCCGCATGCGGAATCCGGCCTTGAACATCGCCGCAATCGCCGGGAAATCGAACAGGCTTTCCATCAGCGTCCCATAGTCCGTCACCGGATCAACCACATCGACGATCATCGACCCGACAGCGGTGCGGCCGATTTTTGACAGGACAATATCGGCGGACTCAAGTGTGTGGTATTCGGTGATTTCAGTTGTACGTTTGTACATAGCCTCTGTGACGCCTTCGGGTGCAGGCCCGCCGTTCGACATGTTGAACTTGACGCCGAAATCCTCGTTCGGCCCGCCGGGGTTGTGCGAGGCGCTCATGATAATGCCGCCATCGGTCTTGTTCAGCCGGATCAGATGGCTGGCGGCAGGGGTGGACAGGATCGCGCCTTGCCCGATGATCACCCGTGCCGCACCATTCGCCGCCGCCATCCGCAAGATCACCTGCGCCGCAGTGTCGTTGAAATAGCGCCCGTCGCCGCCCAGAACAAAGGTCTTGCCAGCCGCGCCCACCACATCGAAAATCGCCTGCACGAAATTCTCAAGGTAATGCGGCGTCATGAAGACCGGAGTTTTCTTGCGCAGGCCAGAGGTGCCGGGCTTTTGCCCCGCGATGGGTTGGGTGGAAATCGTGGTCATAGGACACCTCCGGTCAGCAGCGGTTCAAAGACAAAAACGGATTGCGGCGGCATATCCAGCCGCGCGGTATGGGGTTCTGGCGCAAGATCGGGCCGGGTGCTGTCCAGCACCAACCGCCACTGCGCCGCAGTTTCGGGCAAACGCAGGGCAACCGGACCACCGCCGTTGAACACCACATACAAAGCGTCGGGCGCATCCGGCCCTTCGGCGGCCATGCGCAATTCCAGCCCGATGCAGCGAAACGCCGGGTCATGCCAATCATTTGGGCTGGGGATCGCAGCATCGGCCCTGCGCCAGATCGCATCGGGCAGACCATCTGACAGCCGCTTTTGCGAATGCAGAAAACGATTCTGCCGCAGCACCGGATGGGCTTTGCGCAAAGCCGTCAGCCGCGCCACAAAATCAATCAGCACGGTATCGGCCGAGGCCCAATCAATCCGCGTCAGATCATTATCCTGCGCGTAGGCGTTGTTGTTGCCCGCCTGGGTGTGGCCCAATTCATCCCCCGACAAGATCATCGGCGTGCCTTGTGACAGCAGCAAAGTCGCCAGCAGATTGCGTTTGCGCAGATCGCGGGCGGCGTGGATGGCGGGATCCGGGCTTGGGCCTTCAACACCCATATTGTCGGCGTGGTTGTCGTCATGGCCGTCGCGGTTGTCCTCGCCATTCGCCAGATTGCGCTTGATCGTGTAGCTGACCAAATCTTCCAGCGTGAAACCGTCATGCGAGGTGATGAAGTTGACCGAGGCCGTCGCTGGCCTGCGTGAATGATCAAACTTATCCGCCGACCCCATCAAGCGGCGCGAAAACTCTGGTGCAAGCCCCGCATCATTGCGCCAAAACCGCCGCACACCGTCGCGGTATTTGTCGTTCCATTCCGAAAACGGTGCGGGGTATGCGCCCAACTGATAGCCGCCGGGGCCGATATCCCAAGGCTCGGCGATCAGTTTGACATGTTGCAACACCGGGTCTTGCCGCAGTGCATCAAAGAAGCCGCCTTGCGGATCAAACCCCGCAGGCTCGCGCCCCAACACCGAGGCCAGATCAAAGCGGAAGCCGTCGATATGCACCTCTTGCACCCAATAGCGCAGTGAATCCATCACCATACGCAGCACGGCGGGGTTTGTCAGATCCAGCGTATTGCCAGTGCCCGCATCATTGGCATAGTGCCGCCCGCCTTGGATCAGGCGGTAATAGCTGACGTTATCCAAGCCACGGAAGGACAGCGTTGGCCCCCAAGCATCACCCTCGCCGGTGTGGTTATAAACCACGTCCATCACCACTTCTAACCCCGCCGCATGCAGGGTTTTCACCATCATCTGCATCTCACGCAAGGGCTGTGCGCCCCCGTAGCGCTGTTCGGGCGCAAAGAACCCCATGGTCTGATAGCCCCAATGGTTACGTAAGCCCTTGGCGACCAGAAAACGGTCGTCGAAATAGGCCTGAACGGGCAACAATTCCACCGTGGTGATACCCAAGCGCTTGAAATGCTCAATCATCACCGGATGGGCAAGGCCCGCATAGGTGCCGCGCAGGGCTTGCGGAATGCCGGGATGCCGCATGGTCAGCGCTTTGACATGCGCTTCATAGATCACCGTATCGGCCATTGGGATCAAAGGCGGGCGGTCATTGCCCCAGTGAAAACCGGGATCAACCACCACCGACTTCGGCACCGCAAAGGCGCTGTCGCGCGGATCAAACGAGCCATCGCCGCGTGATGCCCCGATCTTGTAGCCCATCACCGCATCTGACCACCGCAAGCGCCCCGCCAGCCCGCGCGCGTAAGGGTCAATCAGCAGCTTGTGCGGGTTAAAGCGCTGGCCCTCATCCGGCGTATAGGGGCCAGAGGCGCGCAGGCCATAAAGCTGCCCCGCGACAAGCCCCGCCACATGCAGATGCCAGACATCGCCAGTGCGGTCGCCAAACTCCAGCCGCGCCTGCTCTCGCCGCCCGTCCGGCGTATAAAGGCACAGCTCAATCCCCGTGGCATGAGCGGAAAACACGGCAAAATTCACCCCGTCATCGGTCAGGGTTGCCCCCATCGGCCAAGGCCGCCCCGCAGAGGTGGCATATCCCGCAAGGCTCACGCCAGCATATCCGCATAAAGTACGGCATATGCGGCGGCAGAAGCCTCCCATCCCACGGGCTGTTTCATCGCGTTCTTCTGCACCTGCACCCATGCTGGCTTGTTGCCGTAAAGCTGTAGCAGCTGCCGCAAGGCCTGCCCAAACCCGGTGGCATCCACCGGATGAAACACGATCCCCGTCGCCACCCCGGCCGTCATCGCGGCAGGGCTGGCATGGATCACCGTATCAGCCAAACCGCCGACCGAGGACACCAGCGGCACCGTTCCGTAAGCCAGACCATACATCTGCGTCAGCCCGCAAGGTTCGAACCGGCTTGGCACCAGCACTGCATCGCCTGCGGCAAACAAGCGGTGGCTATAAGCCTCATCATAGCCAATCCGCACCGAAACCCGCCCCGGAAAACGTGCCTCCAGCCTGCGCATCGCAGCCTCTAACAGCGGATCGCCAGACCCCAAAATCGCCAAACCGCCGCCGCCCGCGATGAAATCGGGGATGCAAGCCTCCAGCAGATCAATGCCCTTCTGATCGGTCAGACGACTGACCAAAATCGCCAAGGGCCCCGGCACATCCAAGCCCATCTCGGCACAAAACGCCGCGCGATTGGCGGCTTTGCCCTTCAGCGACTTCACCGAATACGGCACAGGCTCCGCTTCCGGCGACCAAACCCCGGTATCGACGCCGTTCAGAATGCCGGAAACCGCACCCGCGCGCTGCGCCAGAACCCCCTCCATCCCCATGCCAAACTCTGGCCGCATCAACTCTGCGGCATAGTTTGGCGAAACCGTTGTGATGCGGTCGGCATAGACCAACCCGGCCTTCAGGCTGGACAGCCCGCCGTAATATTCCAACGCGCCGGGGTAGAATTGATCATAGGGCAGCCGCAAATCCGCCAAAGCCTGCGCCGGTGCCCAGCCCTGAAACGCAATGTTATGCACGGTGATCACCGAGCCCACGCCTCCAGTGCCGCCATAGCTAAGGTAAGCCGGCGCAAACCCTGCCTGCCAGTCGTGCGCGTGCAGAATGTCAGGCTTCCAGCCATCAATACCATCACGCGCCATCCGCGCCGCCACCCATGACAGCGCCCCAAAGCGGCGCGCGTTGTCGAACCAATCACCCCCAGGACCACCGTAGGGGCCACCTTCACGGTCATACAAATGCGGCGCATCAAGCAGCATCACCTGCAAGCCGTCAATCTCGCCCGCCATCACCCGCGCATCACCGCCAAACAGATTTTGCTCAAACCAAACCTCATCCAATTCCTCAAGACGGGGCCGCAAGCCTCTGTAAGCAGGCATTAAAACCCGCATATCCCAGCCAACTTTGGCCAAAGCTCCCGGCAAAGCGCCGACCACATCAGCCAGCCCTCCGGTCTTGATCAGCGGCACACATTCCGATGCGACAGACAACACCCGCCCCCGAATTTCAACCGCGTTTTGCATGATGATCCTCTGCTCTACCTATCCGTGGGAGGGGTCTGGGGAGGGCCGCAGCTCTCCCCAGCCTTTCAGCC
>JAZKCV010000009.1:781490-824771 GCA_040387915.1 Pseudomonadota bacterium | reverse complement strand
CCCCCCCCCCCCCCCCCCCCCCCCTTTCAGCCGATTAACTCTGTCAGGACAATGCCCGCGCCCGAACATCCAACATATCCTGCGTGATCAGCACGATACCGCTGTCCGTACGGCGGAACCACTTCGCATCCATCTCTGGATCCTGCCCCACCACCAAGCCTTCGGGAATGATCACGCCGCGATCAATCACGCAGTTTTTCAATTCCGCATTGCGGTTAACAATCACCTGTGGCAGCGCCACGACATAATCCAGCGTGCTGAACGAATGCGTCCGACAGCCGGTGAACAGCAGCGAATTGCGCACCTCGGACCCCGAGACGATACAATCGCCCGACACCAAGGACGACACCGCCATCCCACGACGAGTTTCTTCATCGTGGATGAACTTGGCGGGCGGCAGAATCTCGGAATAGGTCCAGATCGGCCAGCTTTGATCGTAGATGTCCAGTTTTGGCACGAAATCTGTCAGGTCGATATTGGCCTGCCAGAACGCATCAATCGTCCCCACATCGCGCCAGTAAGGTTCGGTCTCCAACCCCGATTTCACGCAAGAATCGGCGAATTTATGCGCCACAGCCTTGCCGTTTTTCACGATATCCGGGATCAGATCATTACCGAAATCATGGCTGGAATTGTCATCCGCCATATCGCGGATCAGCAAATCGCGCAGGAAGGCCCAGTCGAAAATATAAATCCCCATCGAGGCCAAAGCATTGTCAGGATCACCGGGAATCGACGGCGGATCGGCGGGCTTTTCAAGGAAGCTGGTGATCCGCATATCCTTATCAACATGCATCACGCCAAAGGCCACGGCCTCCATCCGCGGCACGGTCAGACAGCCGATGGTAACGTCGGCTTTGCTGTCAACATGCTGCTGCAGCATCACCTCGTAGTCCATCTTATAGATATGATCACCGGCCAGAACGACAATGTATTTCACGCCATAAGAATCAACGATATCAATGTTCTGCGCCACAGCATCGGCGGTTCCCAAGTACCATTTGTTCTCAGCCACCCGCTGGGACGCTGGCAGAATATCCAAGTATTCATTCCGCTCGGCCCGGAAGAAACCCCAGCCGCGCTGCATGTGGCGGATCAAGCTGTGCGCCTTGTACTGCGTCGCAATCGCCATCTTGCGGATGCCGGAATTCAGCGCATTCGACAAAGCAAAGTCGATGATCCGGGTCTTACCGCCGAAATACACCGCAGGCTTGGCACGCCGATCGGTCAGCTCTTTCAGCCGACTTCCGCGCCCCCCGGCCAGAACGAAAGCCATAGCCTGCGATGACAGACGGGCGTTGGGTCTTGGTTGCATCGTAGTCCTCCCTTTACGCAGGCTTGGGCCCGCTTTTATCCTGTAAATTCAACCCTGTTTCAGCCAAACCGCCGACAAAGGCGGCAGGTTGACCGAAGCCGAGTGTGGGCGGCCATGATGCGGGATCGCTTCCGCTGTCACACCACCCAGATTGCCACGGTTTCCTCCTCCGTAAACCGCAGCATCCGTATTCAATATTTCCGTCCAATGCCCGCCCATTGGCAGACCAACGCGGTAGCTGCGATCCACCGGGGTCATATTGACCAGCGCCACCACCATCGGATCGCCCGCTTTACCCTTACGGACCCAAGCATAAACCCCGGCCTCAGCGTCATTGCTTTCGATCCACTCAAAGCCCTCTGGCCGCGTATCATTGACGTGCAGCGCAGGCACATCGCGGTAGACCTTGTTCAGATCGCGGACAAGATTTTGCATCCCCTGATGCGCCGGAATTTCCAACTGATGCCAGTCGAGGCTTTGGTTGTGGTTCCATTCCTTGCCTTGGGCGAACTCACAGCCCATGAACAACAGCTTTTTGCCCGGATGCGCCCACATGAAGCCGTAATAGGCCCGCAGGTTTGCGAACTTCTGTTCACCATCGCCCGGCATCTTCTCCAACATGCTGCCCTTGCCATGCACAACCTCGTCATGGCTGATCGGCAGGATGTAGTTTTCCGACCAAGCGTAGTGCAAACCAAAGGTCATCTGGTGGTGATGGAAGCGGCGATAGATCGGGTCTTTGTGCATGTAAGACAGGGTGTCGTTCATCCACCCCATGTTCCACTTAAAGCCAAAGCCGAGGCCACCGTGGTTCACTGGCCGCGACACGCCCGCAAAAGCCGTGCTTTCCTCAGCCACCGTCATCACGCCGCCGACCTCGCCGTAGGCCGTGATATTCATGTTTTGCAGCACGGCAATCGCTTCGTAATTCTCGCGCCCGCCGTCTTTATTTGGCACCCACTGCCCCGCTTCACGGCTGTAATCGCGGTAAAGCATCGAGGCCACAGCATCGACGCGCAGCCCGTCCATGTGATATTCTTCCAACCAATACAGCGCATTAGACACAAGGTAGTTGGAAACCTCGATCCGGCCATAGTTATAGATCAGCGTGTTCCAATCCTGATGGAAGCCTTCGCGCGGGTCTTGGTGTTCATACAGCGCCGTGCCGTCAAACCGGCCCAGCCCATGCGCGTCGGTCGGAAAATGCCCCGGCACCCAATCCAGCAAGACGCCAATGCCGCGCTGGTGGGCTGCATCCATGAAGGCACGGAATTCGTTGGGCGTACCGTGCCGGATTGTCGGCGCAAACAGCCCCACCGGCTGATAGCCCCAAGAGCCATCGAACGGATATTCGGAAATCGGCATCAGCTCGATATGGGTAAAGCCCATGTCGGCGACATATGTGACCAGTTGTTCGGCAAGCTCGGTATAAGACAGCATCCGGTCCCCCGGAGCGCGCTTCCACGACCCCAAATGCACCTCATAAACCGAAATCGGCGCATCAATAGTTTGCTTTGCGCCGCGCGAGGCCATCCATTCGGCATCGTTCCAAGTCGGATTTTCAATCTGCCGCACTACGCTGGCATTTTTCGGGGCGTGTTCCGAGCCAAAGCCCACCGGATCGGCCTTCAACGGCAGCAAAACCCCGCCGGGACCGCGAATTTCATACTTATAGGCCTCACCCTCACCCAAAGCCGGCAAAAACGTCTCCCAGACACCTGTGCCGCCGCGACGGCGCATTGGGTGACGGCGGCCATCCCATTGGTTAAAGTTGCCCACCACCGAAACCCGCTCGGCATTCGGCGCCCAGACCGCAAAATGCGTGCCTGAAACGCCCTCATGCGTGATCACATGCGCGCCCAGCACCTGCCACAGCCGCTTGTGGCTGCCTTCACCCAGCAGATATTCGTCCAACTCGCCCAGCACCGGGCCAAATGCGAACGGATCATCACATTCCCATTCCGCACCATGACCCTGCCAGCGCAAACGATAGTCGGATTTGCGCGCAAGCTCGGCGACAAACAGGCCAGCAGCACTTTTCACCGCCGTGGCAGCCACGGGCTTACCAGCTTTCCCCGGCAATACGAACATATGTTCGGCACCGGGGTCAAACCCCAGCACCACCCATTTGCCCCCCCGTTTATGTAACCCCAACACCGAGAAAGGGTCGCCATGCCGCCCCTCGGCAATCGCTTGTGCAGCACCGGGGTCTATAAGCAAGTCAGTCATGGCAACCTCTTGATATTAAAGCGCAGATGGGATCGTCCAAACGTCTTTCATATAGCTGCGAATGGTGCGGTCCGAGCTGAAAAAGCCCGAACGCGCCGTATTCAGTGCCGCCATTTTAATCCAAGCCTGACGATCCGCATAGGCAGTATCAACCTTGTCCTGCGCCGCATCGAACGAGTCGAAATCCGCCGCCACAAGGAAGTAATCGTGGTGCCAAACCCGGTGCACCAGACCATGATAACGGTCTTTCTGATCAGGACTGAATTGGCCCTCGGCGACAGCCTGCAACACGTTTTGCAACGCGACGCTGGCATCAATCGCCTTGCGTGATTGATCGGGGTCTTCACGCCGCTTCATCGCCTCGTCGGTGGTCAGGCCGAACAGGAAGAAGTTATCCGCGCCAACCTCTTGCAGAATCTCAACATTCGCACCGTCGAGCGTGCCAATCGTCGGCGCACCATTCATCATGAACTTCATATTGCCAGTGCCGGAGGCTTCCTTGCCCGCCGTCGAAATCTGCTCTGACAGATCCGCCGCAGGAACCAGACGTTCGGCCATGCTGACGTTATAATTGGCTGGATAGACCACTTTCAGCAGATCACCCACTTCGGTATCCGCATTAATAACCGTCGCCACATCATTGATAAGATGGATGATTTCCTTTGCCACCGCATAGCCCGGCGCAGATTTCCCACCGAAGATCTTCACGCGAGGCACCCAAGCTGCCTTCGGATTGGCCTTGATCCGCTGATAGTGCGCCACGGTTTGCAGGATATTCAAAAGCTGACGTTTGTATTCATGGATACGCTTGACCTGAACATCAAACAGAGCATCAGGGTTAACTTGAACACCACATTCCTGCGCGATCCAACCCTCCAAAGCCACCTTATTGGCGCGCTTGGCGGCATCGAATTTGGCGCGGAAAGCAGAATCCTCGACCAAAGGCTCCAGCCCTTTCAGCCGATCCAGATCATCCTCCCATCCCTCACCAATCGCATCAGTGATCAGCGTCGACAGCGGGCGGTTTGACATTTTCAACCAACGGCGCGGCGTTACCCCATTGGTTTCATTAATAATCCGCCCCGGATGCAAAGCGTCCAGTTCCGGGAACAGGTTTTTCTTCACCAGATCAGAATGCAAAGCCGAGACGCCATTGACCTTATGCGCCATCACGAACGCCAGTTCACCCATCCGCACCTCTTGGTGCTTGACGATGCCGATGTAATGCGGCGGGTTGAAGGTGCGGCGGTGCCAGCTGTCGATGCGTTCGACGATTTGCATATGGCGCGGCAGCGTGTTGCCGAAGGTGAAGGTCGCCCACCGCTCCAAAGCTTCGGGCAGCAGAGTGTGGTTGGTGTAGCCCAAGCAATCGCGCGCGGTATCGAGGGCATCTTCAAAGCCCATGCCGTTTTTGTCGACCAGCAAGCGGATCAACTCCGGCCCAGCAATCGCCGGATGGGTGTCGTTCATCTGGATCGCCACATGTTTCGGCAGGTTGCGCAGATCGGAATGGCTGGCCTTGAAGCGGCGCAGGATGTCTTGCAGCGCGGCCGAGGTCAGGAAGAATTCCTGCTTCAAGCGCAATTCTTTGCCCTGATAGGTGGTGTCATCGGGATAGAGCACGCGGCTGAGGGTGCGCGCCAAAGCCTCTGGCTCGGCGGCAGCCGCGTAATCACCGCGATTGAACCGCTCCAGATCAAACTGCTTGGTCGGTTTGGCGGACCACAGCCGCAGGGTATTCGCCCATTTGCCCTGCCAGCCGATCACCGGGGTGTCATAGGCGCTGGCCAAAACCGTCTCGGCAGGAACCCAAATCTCTTTGCCGTCCTTGACCTCAACCGTGCCTTTGAACGGGATCACATAGGCGCTTTCTGGCCGCGCAAACTCCCAAGGGTTGGATTGTGACAGCCAATCTTCCGGCATCTCAACCTGTTGACCACGCTCAAAACTTTGCCGGAACAACCCGTGTTCATAGCGGATGCCATAGCCGTAAGCCGGACAGCCCACCGTCGCCATGCTTTCCATGAAACAGGCCGCCAACCGCCCCAAACCACCATTGCCAAGCGCCGCATCCGGCTCACCTTCGACAAGGGCGTGGAAATCTTGGCCGAAATCTTGCATCACTTCTTCAGCGATATCGCGCAGACCAAGGTTGACCGTGGCATCTTCCAACAGCCGCCCGATCAGAAACTCCATCGACAGGTAATACACCCGCTTGCGATCTTCCGCCCAAGTCCGGCGGGTCGAGGCAAACCACGGCTCCATAATCCGGTCGCGAATGGCAAAAGACAGCGCCATCCGCCAATCGTAACCGCTGGCATTCGCCGGGTCTTTGCCAATCGTGAAGGTCAGGTGCCGCAGCACGTCGGTTTTCAGCAAAGCGGGGGTCAGATCCATATCCTTCAAGGCGCGTTCCACATCTTTCCATTTCGGTTGGCTTTGAGCCTATCTCTCTGCCGTCTGGGGTCAAGCAAGCACCACGCCCCAACCAGCACAGCGCCTTCTCACCCCAAACCCGCTTTCGGCACAAATCCTTCAAACCGCTTTCTTGTTACCGCAAACAATTTGAGATTTCATCATGTTTTTCTTTTTATTAGATAGGTTCCCCCTATCAAAGCGCTTTGACAACAGCCAAAACACCATCGTCTTGGCCGAAGCTCCACCAAAGCCCTGCTGTGGGGCGCACCGTTGTATCTGACCTTAATCAAGGCAACCCGCAAAAAACTGCATAAAACTGCATCATTTCTTGCAGGATCGGAAAGACCAATCGTACTGAGCAGCGCCCTTGAGGGCTTTGGCAAACTCCTTGATGCGGTCAGCCTGCACGATCTCGTCTAGGACAATACCGGTCTCGAACGGCGACTACGCATCGCCTGAGCCCGGCGCCGACAAACCGCGCAGAATCGGGCAATCCGGCCGATGATCGCCGTTACAAGCCTGCACCAGATCAGCCAAAGTCGCCTCCATCGAGCGCAACTCCACAATCTTGGCGCGAATTTGCGCCAGATGCGTCACCGCCAGCGCTTTGACATCGCCACTCGCCCGCGCGCGATCTTCATACAGTGCCAGCAAGGCCCGACATTCGACAATCGAGAACCCCAAAGATCGCGCCCGACCTACAAAAGCCAGTTTGTGCAGATCGGCTTCGGCAAAGGCGCGGTAGCCGTTCTCGCTGCGCTTGGGCTGGATCAGGCCGATCTCCTCATAATAGCGGATGGTCTTGGCGGGCAGTCCCGCCGCTTTGGCCACTTCGGCGATATTCATGCGCGTGCCCCCTTGAATCGCCGCAAGCGCAGCGCGTTGAACAGAACGAAAACCGATGACAAAGCCATCGCGCCTGCGGCCAACATCGGTGACAGTTGCGGGCCGCCGAAGGGCACCAACACTCCAGCTGACACCGGGATCAGGGCGGCATTATAGCCAAAAGCCCATGTCAGGTTTTCCCTGATATTGCGCATGGTTGCGCGGGAAAGCTCCAGCGCCCGCACCACCCCCAAGGGATCACCCGTCATCAGCACCACATCGCCCGCTTCAATCGCCACATCGGTGCCGGTACCCATCGCAAAGCCCACCTCTGCCGCCGCCAGCGCCGGGGCATCGTTGATCCCGTCGCCCACAAAAGCCACGCCCGCGCCAAGGCCCGCGATCACCGCAGCCTTGCCCTCCGGCAGCACCCCGGCATGAACCTCAGCAATGCCAAGCATCGCCGCCACCGCTCGCGCCGTGGCCTCGGCATCGCCAGTGATCATCGCCACCTCAACGCCCGCAGCCTGCAGTGCCGCCACCGCCGCCTGCGCAGAGGGCTTGATCGGATCGGCCACCGTGATCATGCCAATCGCACAGCCCTCCCGCCCCACAAACAGCACACCCTGACCCTTCGTCTGCGCCTCAGCCGCTTGCGCAGCCAGCCCCGCATCCAAATCCGCGAACATCCGGGCGGAACCTACGCTGACCGCCACGCCGTCCAACAGGGCCCGCGCACCCTGACCCGGCACCGCTTCAAACCCCTCAACCACCGCCACTTTCAGCCCCAACCGCACTGCCTCTGCCGCAACCGCAGCCGCCAGTGGATGCTCTGATGTCGCCTCCACAGCCGCTGCGATCTCCAGAACCCCGGCACCACCAACCACCGCTTGCACCACGGGCCGCCCCATCGTCAGCGTACCGGTCTTGTCAAACGCCACCAGCCGCATCGTCTCAAGCCGTTGCAAAGCCTCACCTTTGCGGAACAGAATTCCGAGTTCCGCCGCCCGCCCGGTGCCGACCAGAATAGAGACCGGCACCGCCAGCCCCATCGCGCAGGGGCAAGCGATGATCAGTACCGAGACGCCCGCAACCAGTGCCTCGGCCAGACCCGGCCCGAAGATCAACCAGACCAGCACCGTCAGCCCAGCCACCGCCATAACCACAGGAACAAACCACAAAGTAATGCGGTCCACCAATGCCTGCACTGGCAGCTTGCCGCCCTGCGCCGCCTCGACCATCGCGATGATTCGCGCCAGCACCGTGGCGGCCCCAACCTCGGTGATCTGCATCACCATAGCCCCAGTGCCATTCACCGTACCGCCCGTCAGCCGTGCGCCTGCCAGTTTTTCCTGCCCCAAAGGCTCGCCCGTCAGCATTGACTCGTCGACCGTCGAATGGCCTGACACCACCAATCCATCCGCAGGTATCCGCTCTCCGGGCCGGATTTGCACATGATCGCCCGGCAGCAACGACGCCACCTCAACCTCTTGCACCGCTCCATCCACCAACTTGCGCGCGGTTTTCGGTGCCAGCTTCACCAGCCGCGCAATCGCAGCCCCCGCCCGGCCCCGTGCCCGTGCCTCAAGACTACGGCCCAGCAAAATCAAGGTGACAATCACCGCCGCCGCCTCGAAATACACCGAGCGCGAGGCTGGCGGGATCAACCCCGGCGCGAAGATCACCACTGTAGAATAGACCCAAGCCGCCCCACTGCCGACCGCGACAAGGCTGTTCATATCCGGGCCGCCACGTAGCAAGGCAGGCAGGCCCTTGCTAAAAAACCGCCGCCCCGGTCCAAGCAGCACCAGAGTCACCAGCACAAACTCGGCCAGCCACAGGCTTTGCAGCGCAATCAGCCCGTGCAAAGCCATATGAAATCCGGGGATGAAATGCCCGCCCATCTCGACCACAAACACCGGCAGGGTCAGCAACCCAGCAATCGCCGTAGCCCGCCACAACGCGCGCTGCTCGACCACCGGATCATGCACCACCGCCTGCGCAAGCGGCGTCGCAGCATAGCCCGCCTTGCTCACAGCCGCCGCCAACACCCCCGGATCGACCGCTCGCGACACCGTCACCTCGGCCCGCCGCGTCACAAGATTGGCCACCGCATCCAACACGCCCGCTTGCGCCTTCAACACCCGCTCCACCCGTCCGGTGCAGGCGGCACAGGTCATGCCCTCGACGCTCAGGTCAATTTTCACGGCCAGCTTGTCCATCGGAATTCTCCTTCGACAGCCGATATGGGGGTTCCAGTGACGGGAAGGTCAAGCCCTGCAAAAAATTAATCGCCCCCCTTGACCTTCCCCCCACCGGAACCCCCATCTTTACAGCAGAAAAGGAGCCCACCATGACCCTACTCTCCGTTCCCGACATGAACTGTGGCCATTGCAAAGCCTCTGTGACCGAAGCCCTCACCGCCCTGCCCGGCACCCGCGCCATCACCGTTGATTTGACCACACGTCAAGTTGAGGTCGAGGGCACCCCCAACCCAGAATCGCTTTTGGTCGCCCTGTTGGAAATCGGTTTTCCGGCACACATAATCGCAACAAAGTGAAACCAAACACCTGCTGTACAAGGAAAATTCTATTGCGGGCGTCGCGGCTGAGGTATAATTGGCCGCAATCCTTCCTTTATCCGGTCGCATCATGGCCGCAAGGCCGGAGCAATCTACCCCAATGGCAGAACGCCAAACAACGACCGGAGCAGTCCAATGTCTACCCCCAAGCCCGCCCAACCTCAGCAAGGTGGCGCGCAAGCCCCGGCCCCGCAACAGCAGGGTCAACAGGGCACTTCCCCGCAGCAACAAAGCGGCACCGTGTTCCGCGACTGGGCTTCGATCTGAATAATTCGCTTTCACGACCATAAGGCCAGCCATTAGGCTGGCCTTAGTCATTTGCAGGTCATCATGTCCAACCCGATTTCGTCGATCCCCAACCTAGGCCCCGCCTCGGAAGCGGCTTTTGCCAAAGCCGGTATAAGTACTGCGGAAGAAGTCCGCGAGCTTGGCGCGGATGAGGCCTACCGCCGCCTGCTCGACGCGGGCACACAAGCCCATTTCATCGGTTATTACGTGCTGCATATGGGATTGCAGGGCCGCCCGTGGAACGATTGCCAAGGCGCGGAAAAGAAAGCCCTGCGCGCCCGCTTCGATGCGATCAAGGCCGAGCGCGTCGGCTCAAAAGCACAAGGCCGCTCCGAATTGGAAGCGGCCCTGCAATTCTTTGGGGTGATCGAGAAGCCCCGGACTTAATCGATTTCTGACTTCAGAAATCGTGCCGGAATTTCTAAAATTCCGCCTCAGCCGACCAGTTCAAGACCCGAGAAGAAGAACGAGATTTCGCGCGCAGCCGAAGCTTCCGAATCCGAACCATGCACCGAATTCTCGCCCATCGACAAAGCGAATTCCTTGCGGATGGTGCCTGCGTCGGCATTCGCCGGGTTGGTAGCCCCCATCACTTCGCGGTTTTTCGCAATCGCGGATTCGCCTTCCAGAACCTGAACCACAACCGGCTCGGATGCCATGAATTCGCACAGCTCACCGTAGAAGCCGCGTGCCGAATGCTCGGCATAGAACGCGCCAGCCTGTGCGGGCGACAAATGAATGCGCTTGGATGCAACAACGCGCAGGCCCGCATCTTCAAACTTGGCAACGATTTTGCCGGTCAGGTTGCGCTTGGTTGCATCGGGTTTGATGATCGACAGGGTGCGTTCGACGGCCATTTGGCTCTCCATAACAAGGGGCAAAATCGCCCCGAAATTCATGAACCGCCTGCTATCACGGGTCCGCTTGCTTGAAAAGGCGTCAACAACGCCCGCAGGCCCGGATAAAGCGCGCCAAATTCCCTTCCCCGGTTGACGCCGCCCGCCGCTTAAGGCAATCCCCGCCCCATGCTTAAAATCGAAGACATCACCTATTCCGTCGAAGGCCGCCCGCTGTTTGAGGGCGCTTCTGCAACCATTCCCACCGGCCACAAGGTTGGTCTTGTCGGCCGCAATGGCGCGGGCAAAACCACGCTGTTCCGGCTGATCAAAAAGGAACTCGCGCTGGAAAGCGGCGATATTTCCATGCCGTCGCGCGCCCGCATCGGTGGTGTCGCGCAAGAAGTGCCGTCGTCCTCGACCAGCCTGATCGACACGGTGCTGGCCGCCGATACCGAACGCGCCGCTTTGCTGCTGGAGTCGGAAACCGCCCACGACCCGCACCGCATCGCCGAAATTCAGCACCGTCTGAACGACATTGACGCGTGGTCCGCCGAGGGCCGCGCCGCCAACATCCTCAAAGGCTTGGGCTTTGATACCGAGGCCCAGCAACGCCCCTGCTCGGATTTCTCCGGCGGCTGGCGGATGCGTGTGGCGCTCGCAGGCGTGTTGTTCGCCCAGCCCGACTACCTTCTGCTCGACGAGCCCACAAACTACCTCGACCTTGAAGGCGCGTTGTGGCTGGAAAGCTACTTGCAAAAATACCCCCACACCGTGCTCATCATCAGCCACGACCGCGGCCTTCTGAACCGCTCGGTCACAGGTATCCTGCATCTCGATAACAAAAAGCTGACCTATTGGTCCGGCCCCTACGACCAATTCGCCCGCCAAGTCGCCGAACGCCGCGCGGTTTTGCAGGCCGAGGCCCGCAAACAAGCCGACAAACGCGCGCATCTGCAAGCCTTCGTCGATCGCTTCAAGGCCAAGGCGTCAAAAGCCGCCCAAGCCCAGTCCCGCGTGAAAATGCTGGAAAAGATGGAGACGATCACCGCACCCGAGGATGCCAAAAAGGTGGTGTTCACCTTCCCGGTGCCGGAAGAACTCTCACCGCCGATCATCAATATGGAAGGCGTAGCAGTGGGCTACGGCGGCCCGCCGATCCTGAAAAAGCTGTCCTTGCGCATCGACCAAGACGATCGCATCGCTTTGCTGGGCCGCAACGGTGAAGGAAAATCCACACTTTCCAAGCTGCTCGCAGGCAAGCTGGCCGCCTGTGAAGGCAAAATGGTACAATCGTCCAAGTTGCGCATCGGTTATTTCGCCCAGCACCAGGTCGATGAACTGATGATCGACGAAACCCCCTTGCAACACGTCATGCGCCTGCGCCCCGCCGAGGGCCAGCCCCGCCTGCGCGCCCGTCTCGCTGGCTTTGGCCTGATGGCCGACCAAGCCGAAACCGCGGTTGGCCGTCTGTCGGGTGGCCAAAAAGCCCGCCTGTCCTTGCTGCTCGCCACCATCGACGCCCCGCACCTGCTGATCCTCGACGAGCCGACCAACCACCTCGACATGGAAAGCCGCGAGGCTTTGGTGGAAGCTCTCACTGAATACTCTGGCGCCGTGGTTCTGGTCAGCCACGATATGCACCTTCTGGGTCTGGTCGCGGATCGGTTGTGGTTGGTCAAGGGTGGCGCTGTGACGCCTTACACCGAAGATCTTGAGGCCTATCGTCGTCAGCTCTTGGCGGGTGACGAAGAAGCCAAGCCGGTCAAAGTGGTGGAAAAAGTCAAACGCGCCAGCCAAGATGAGGTCAAGGTGCTGCGGATCGAAGTGAAGAAATCGGAAGAACGTCTGGCGAAAATCAATGACATGCGCGACAAGCTGGCGAAAAAGCTGGCCGATCCGGCGCTGTATGAAGACAGCCGTCGGGGCGAGTTGGACACCTGGAACAAGAAATACGGCGAGGTGATGGAAGCTTTGGACCGCGCCGAGGCGATGTGGGTGACGGCACAGGAAAAGCTGGAGACGGCGACGGGTTGATCGCTGCGGCGCGTCCCAAACCGCGCGCAGCCCGGTGATTGCGAATTTCGGGGCCATGGCTATGGGCGGTAATCTGCGCTTGACCCCAAAGTCGCGGCGTTGCTGGATTAGCAAAGGTGGCAAATAGCGGATGCCCCCGAAGCGAGGATAATCGTCGCGTTAGTGAAACCCCAATTTCATCATGGCAGTCGCGGGTTTGGTCGTATCGGTCGGACCAGCGCGTGGAACGGATGTGACGGAAGGAGTGGTCGAATGAACGACAAGGTGGGATGAGCACGGTGATCAGGAAGACGGAAGCGTTCCGTTCTTTCAATTCTGCGTTGGAACATGAGCCGCGTCCGGCAGGATTTTCCATTACCGAGGTGATTGCAACAAATGACAGCAACTTGAAGGGCGAACCGCTGCCGCGCAGCCGTTTTCCGGAAGCGCTGTTTCATTTGCGACCGCAGAAGTATGCGAAATCTGTCCCACCCGTTCTTCGCCCAAATTACCTTTGCCTGAGAGGTGACGCGGCAGAGATTTTCCGGCAGCAGAGTATGGGCCGTGGGGCGCTTTATCCTATGAAACTTTATGAATACGACAAGACCACCTTGATCCGGGACGATATCTTTATCCTGAACATCGCAATGCAAAAGACACGCTGATCGTCGAGCAGTCACCAGGACTGGAGAGACCTTATAATAGGGGTGACAAATACAGAACCTTAGATGATCCGACGGCGAATTATGTGGCGCGGCAGGTAGTGCTTGAAGGCCCCGACATCTGGGCGGATCCGAAAGTCCGACACGTCTTCTTCTTGAGCGATCGTCTGGTTCAGGCGCTTACAGCGGCCAAGATGAAGCGGTATTTTCATCTGGTTCCTTGCAAAGTCGCAGCATGATTTTCGATAACATTTGCGGTGCGAGAGAGCGGTGATGGCGACTGCCAACATGGCTCAGTGGAAATCAATCGTCACCGACTTGAACAACCCACTCCTCTTTGGCCGCCCGCGCATCCTACAAATCCGCTTGCCCTCCTCCCGCACCTGCCCCTAACCTGACGCATGGATAGCGCTTTTCTGATCACCGCCTTCGCCACGCTGTTCGTGGTGATCGACCCGCCGGGCATCGTGCCGTTGTTCATCGCCCTAACTCAAGGCATGACCGCGGAAAACCGCCGGAATATGGCCCGGCGGGCTTGTATTATCGCTTTCGTGCTGCTGACTCTGTTCGGCCTGTTGGGTGAGGCTTTGCTGGGCTTCATCGGCATCTCGATGCCCGCGTTCCGCATCGCCGGGGGCATCCTGCTGTTCCTCACCGCCCTAGACATGCTGTTCGAACGCCGCACCCAGCGGCGCGAGGGGCAGCAGGCTGATCCTGACCACGATCCGTCGGTGTTCCCGCTTGCCACGCCGCTGATCGCCGGGCCGGGCGCGATTGCGACGATGATCCTGCTGGTGGGGAAATCCGGCGATGGTTGGTTTGGGACCATCGCCGTGTTGGGGTTGCTGGCGGTCATGATCGTGGCAACTTATCTGTTTTTGCTGGCCTCTCCTTATCTGGAACGCCTGCTGGGCCGCACCGGAACCATCGTGATCACCCGGCTGCTGGGGATGCTGCTGGCGGCTTTGTCGGTGCAGTTCGTGATTGATGGCGTGCGTGGTACTGGATTGATCGGATGAACGGCGACGATTTCGGGCGGCTGGCGTATCTGGGGCTGCTTCTGGCAGCCGTGGGTGGCTGGGTGATCGTGGAATATCGGCAGCGGTTGGGTCAGGCGTTGCGGGTGGGGCTGGCTTGGGGGTTGATCTTTGTCGGGTTGATGGCGGGGTATGGGCTGTGGGCCGATCTGCGGCGCGATATTCGGTCGGATCAGGTGGTGCAGGCGGATCGGGTGGAGATTCCGCGCGCGGCTGACGGGCATTATTATCTGCGGCTGGAAGTGGATGGGCATGAGATGGAATTCATGGCTGACACCGGGGCGACCGGGATTGTGTTGTCGCCCGAGGATGCGGCCTCGGTCGGGATTGATCTGGGTGGTTTGAATTATCTTGGGCAGGCTGAGACGGCGAACGGGGTGGTTCGGACGGCGCGAGTTTCTTTGGATAAGGTGGTTTTCGGGCCGTTTGAGGATCGCGGCGTTACGGCTTTTGTGAATGAGGCGGCGATGCAGGGCTCGCTGTTGGGGATGGATTATTTGGGGCGGTTTTCGATTCAGATTTCTGGGGATCGGATGATTTTGACCCGGTAATTTTCGTGTGTCCACGCGTGGACACGGGGTCATTTTATAATAATTCAATGGGTTACGAAGTCGAATTCAGGATTGGTTAACCACATTGTGGTGGGTTGCACCCACCCTACGCTTTGGCCAGTTTCTCGGTCTTTTTCTCCCATCGACCGCTTTCTTCTGACCAGTATTGTGCAGCCAGACCCGCAGCGGTCAGGCTGGACCACAGGCGGCGGGCACCGTTCAGGGCTGCTTCATCCGCGCCGTCAAACAGCACCCAGACCCGCTCTAACCCCTCGGCCTCAACCGGGGTGGTTTCGGCACCGTCGATCAGCATCAGGCCTTGGGCTGCATTGGCAATCGCACCCTGCCCCAGCAGGATCGGCTGGTCGGCATCATGTGGACCGCCTGCCAGACCGTGCGGCAGGAAACTGTCGTCGGGGTTCAACCACAGCTCGGTATCCAGTGCCGTCAGCGCCGACTCATCAGTACCGCGCAGCATGACGTTCCATCCTGCGGCGCGCGCGCGCGGCAGGATGGTCGCCATGGTTTCCTGCGGCGTAGACCGGGTCAGGTGGTAGAACATTGCAAGGCTCATGGTTGGGTGAGCCTTGCTAAGGAAGGTGAGTATTTAGCAAAGAGCAAATTGGGGCGCGGGGTCATTTTTCTTCGTATTTATCGCGGATCAGGCGGTTGAGCGCCATGACACCCCAGCCTGTGGCACCTTTGGGGGCCAAGGTGCTGTCGGTTTTCAGCAGCGCTGTGCCTGCGATATCCAGATGGCACCATGGGGTTTCATCCTTGACGAAACGGCGCAGGAACTGTGCTGCAGTGATTGAACCACCATCGCGGCCGCAGGAGTTGACGATATCCGCCACGCGGGATTTCAGTTTTTCATCATAGGCTTGGCCCATTGGCATCCGCCAAGCGCCCTCACCTTCCGCGCCTGCGGCTTTCAGGAAAGCGTTGCAGAGGGCGTCGTCGTTGGAGAACACGCCGGTATTTTCATGGCCCAAAGCGACGATAATCGCCCCGGTCAGGGTGGCGAGGTTGATCATGCCGGAGGGCTTGAAGCGTTCCTGCGCGTACCACAGCACATCGGCCAGCACGAGGCGGCCTTCGGCGTCGGTGTTGATCACCTCAATCGTCACGCCCTTCATGGATTTCACCACATCGCCGGGGCGTTGGGCGCGGCCATCCGGCATATTCTCGACGATACCGACAAGGCCGACGACATTGGCTTTGGCGCCGCGCAAAGCAAGGCTGCGCATCACGCCCGCAACGGTGGCAGCGCCCCCCATGTCCATCGTCATATCCTCCATCCCGCCCGCGGGCTTGATCGAGATGCCGCCGGTGTCAAACACCACGCCCTTGCCGACCAGCGCGAAGGGCGGCTGGTCTTTCGGGCCGCCATTCCACTGCATCACCACGACTTTTGACGGGCTTTCCGAGCCTTGGCCGACGCCGAGCAAAGCGTTCATACCCAGCTTGGCGAGTTGATCTTCTTCGAGGATTTCCACCTCTAGCCCCAATTCCTGCATCGCGGCAAGGCGGGCGGCGAAATCATCGGTGGTCAGGATATTGGCAGGCTCATTGACCAGATCGCGGGTGAAAAACACGCCTTCGGCGACGGCGGCCATCGGGGCTGCTTTCGCGGCCACCAGTTCAGGTTCGGTCACGGCGATCACCACCGGGCCTGGTTTGGGCGGCTGGCTGGATTTATGTGGGCTGAAATCATAGGCGCGCAGGGCGAGGCCGAAAGAGAGTTCCGCCGCTTGTGGATGTGCCTCGGCAATCAGCAAAGCGCCTGCGGGGGTCAGGCTGCGGGCCACGGCAGCGCCAGCTTTGCGCGCCTCGGCTATCGCCGCACGGCGCGGCAGGCGGATCAGCTGCAGCGCATCGGCGGCAAGGCCTGCGGGAAAGGCCAGATCAAGGCTGTCACCGGGTTTCAGCTTGGTGGCGGCCTCAGACGCCATCGCGCGGACCAAAGCGCCCTTGGTCAAGACGTTCAGCCTGCGCGCCGCCGGACTGGTCGGGCGATCGGCATCAAACAGCAAGGCGATGCGGCCAGTTTGCTTTTGCAGGCTCTCAAGGCTGAGGGCTTGGAATTGGATGGCGATGGGATGGGACAACGGGATTCTCCGGGGCAATGTCGGGGGCATGGGGGCTTGATGGCGCAGCTTTGCCGCAAGCTAACGAAGGGGGCATGGGAAGGCCAGATAGCAGTTTTCCCCGCCGGGGTTTTCCGCTAGGTTCACAGCAATGGTTTTTCGGGCTTGGGGCTTTTGTGGCGAGATTCGACCGCTATCTGCTATCGCAACTGCTAGCGCTGTTCGGGTTTTTCTCGCTAGTGCTTGTGGCAGTCTATTGGGTGAACCGGGCGGTGGGTCTGTTTGATCAGTTGATCGGCGATGGCCAGTCGGCGGTGGTTTTCTTGCAGTTTTCGCTGTTGACGCTGCCGAATGTGATCCGGCTGGTGCTGCCGATTTCGGCGTTTATCGGGGCGGTCTATGTCGCCAATCGGCTGATGTCGGAATCGGAGCTGGTGGTGATGCAGGCGACCGGATTTTCGGCGTTTCGGCTGGCGCGTCCGGTGTGGTATTTCGGGCTGATCGTCACAGGGATGATGCTGGTGCTGATGCATGTGCTGGTGCCCGCCAGCCGCAGCGCTTTGGCGGAACGATCAGAGGCGATCTCGCAGAATGTCTCCGCGCGGTTTTTGAAGGATGGGCAGTTCATTCATCCCTCGGACGGCATTACCCTCTATATCCGCGAGATTGCGCCGACGGGGGAGTTGCTGGATTTGTTTCTGGCGGATGATCGTGTGGCGGATCAGCGCGCTTTGTATACCGCGAAGAAGGCGTTTTTCGCGCGCACGGATAGCGGGCCGAAGCTGCTGATGGTCGATGGCATGGTGCAGTTTTTGGGTGCGAAGGGGCAGTTGTCGGTGACACGGTTTGCCGATTTCACCTATGATATGGCGGGGTTGATGGCGGTGCCTGCGCTGCGGACGCGCAATATGGCGGAGTTGTCGACGGTGGAATTGCTGGCGCCGACCCCAGCGGTGATGGCAGAGGTGAAGCAGACCGAGGCCAGTCTGCTGTTTGAGGGCCATGACCGGATTGCGCAGCCGTTTATGGCGCTGGCGGCGGGGTTGATTGGGTTTTCGTCACTGCTGCTGGGGGCGTTCAGTCGGTTTGGACTGTGGCGGCAGGTTGGGGTGGCGGTGCTGCTACTGTTGGTGGTGCAGGCGATTGCGACGGTGGCGACGAGTGTGGGCGAGGATGTGCCGGGTGGCTGGATGCTGGCCTATGCAGCGCCCGTGGTCGGCATTGCGATTGGGGTGTTTGAGTTGTGGTTGACGCAGCGGCCGCGGCGTGTGCCGAAGCTGGCGGTGGCAACATGACGCTGACATTTTATATCGCGCGGCGGTTTTTGAAGATGTTCGGGCTGGTGTTTGGCGTGTTTGCGGCGATTTTGCTGCTGATCGATGTGATTGATCAGTTGCGCAAGGTCGGGGTTAGCCTGAGTGGGGCCTTGTATCTGTCGCTGCTGAATGTGCCGGAAAGCCTGTATCAGATATTGCCGTTGATCATGATTTTGACGGCGATTGCGCTGTTTTTGGGGTTGGCACGGTCGTCTGAATTGGTGGTGGTGCGCGCATCTGGGCGGTCGGGGTTGCAGTTTCTGGCAGCACCCGTGGTGATGGCTTTGCTGATTGGGGCGGTGGCGGTGGCGGTGTTCAATCCGCTCGTCGCGGCGACCTCGAAGGCCTATGACCGGGCCTCGGCGCGGCAGGGGCAAGCGGGTTCGGTTTTGTCACTGTCGGAAGACGGCTTGTGGATGCGGCAAGGCAATGCGGCGGGACAATCGGTGATCAAGGCTTTACGCAGCGATCCCGATGGCACGACGTTGCAGGGCGTGACGGTGATCACCTTTAGCCCGGAAGGCACGCCGACGCAGCGGATTGAGGCGGTTTCGGCGCAACTGATGCCGGGGGAATGGCTGCTGCATGGTGCCAAGCGCTGGTCATTGACCGATGCCAACCCGGAACAGACCGCCCTTGCGACGGCGGTGGATATCCGGCTGCCAACCGATCTGACACAGGATCGGTTGCGCGATGGCTTCGGTGCGCCCTCGGCTGTAGCGTTTTGGGCGCTGCCCTCGTATATCAAAGCCTTGGAGCGGGCCGGGTTCTCGGCGCGCAGTTATAAGGTGTGGATGCAGATGGAGCTGGCGCTTCCGGTCTTGCTGGCGGCGATGGTGCTGATTGCGGCGGGCTTTACCATGCGCCATGCGCGGTTTGGTAAGACCGGGCAGATGGTGCTGCTGGCGCTGCTTGGCGGGTTTTTGATCTTTTTCCTGCGCAACTTCGCGCAGGTTCTGGGGCAAAACGGTCAGATTCCGATCTTGTTGGCGGCTTGGAGCCCGCCGATTGCTGCGGCGTTTCTGGCGCTGGGGCTGTTGTTGCATCTGGAGGATGGCTGATGTTGCGTCTTATCAGCCTGATCACGGCCCTGCTGTTTGCCCTGCCCGCTATGGCGCAGGATAAAGCAACTTTGGTCGCCGATGCGCTGCAAATTCAAGACAACTCGACCTTGATCGCGCGCGGTCATGTTGAAGTTTTCTATCAGGGCCAGAAGCTGACCGCGCAAAGTGTCACCTATGATCAGGCCAATGATCGGTTGCTGATCGAAGGCCCGATGGTGCTAAGCGATGGCAAGGGCGCGGTGATTTTGGCCAATCAGGCCGAGATGAGCGCTGATTTCACCCAAGGGCTTTTGACCTCGGCGCGGCTGGTGCTGCAACAACAGTTGCAACTGGCAGCGGCAGAAATTCAGCGGGTGGATGGGCGTTATACCGCGATGCAGCGGGTGGTGGCCTCCAGTTGTAAGATTTGTGCGGGAAGCTCTACCCCGCTGTGGGAAATCCGCGCCCGCCGTGTGGTGCATGATCAGGTGGCCCAACAGCTTTACTTTGATCATGCGCAGTTTCGGCTTGGCGGCGTGCCAGTGATGTATATTCCGCGCCTGCGGATGCCCGATCCGACCTTAAAGCGCGCTTCGGGTTTTTTGCTGCCGTCGCTGAGAAATAATTCCAACTTCGGCACCGGGCTGATGTTGCCGTATTTCATCAAAATGGGCGACAGCCGCGATTTGACGGTGACGCCGTTTTTCACCACAGGCGGCTCTCGCACCATCAATCTGCGCTATCGGCAGGCGTTCGCGACCGGCGGGATTGAGATTTCCGGCGGGGTGTCGCGCGATGATCTGCTGCCCAGTGAGACGCGTGGCTACGTGCTGGGCACCGGCGAATTTGCCTTGCCGCGTGGCTTTAAGTTGGATTTGCGCGTCGAGGCGGTCAGCGACCCGGCCTATATCCTGGATTATGATTATCCAACGGTGGACAGGCTTGAGAGCCGCGCCGAGGTCAGCCGCACCCGGCGCAATGAATATATCTCTGGCCGATTGATCGCGTTTCACTCGATCCGGGACGGCGAAGACAACGCCACCCTGCCCTCCCGCATGGCGGATTTGACCTATCACCGCCGCTTTACCTTGGGGACTTGGGGCGGCGAAGGCGGCTTTGAGTTGCAGGCGCATGGCCATGAGCGCACCTCGAATGATGCGCTGAATGACGTGAACGATGATGGCATTGCCGATGGCCGCGATATGCAACGGGTGTCGTTGCGCGCCGATTGGCGGCGCAATTTCCTGCTGGATAACGGCATGGAAGCAGCGGTGCTGGGCGAGGCTGCGGCGGATTTCTACATGATCGGCCAAGATGCGGATTATGACGGCAGCAAGACCCGATCCCATGCGGCGGTTGGGGCTGAATTGCGCTGGCCATGGGTGAAATCGCAGGCCAATGGCGTGTCTCAGGTGATCGAGCCTGTGATGCAGATCGTGCTGGCCTCGCGTACGGGCAGTTCGATCCCGAACGAGGATTCGACCCTTGTGGAATTTGACGAGGCCAATCTGTTCGATCTCAGCCGCTTTCCCGGCGCGGATGCGGTGGAAAATGGCACAAGGGCGAATTTGGGCATCAGTTACCTGCGACTTGACCCGAATGGCTGGACCTTGGGCGTGACATTGGGCCGGGTGCTGCGGACGGAAGATCTGGAGCAGTTCAGCGATGGGTCGGGGTTGAGTGGCACCAGTTCGGATTGGATGGCGTCGTGGCAGTTGGATATGGCCGGGTTTAATCTGGCCAATCGGTTGTTGTTTGATGACAATTTCACCATGACCAAAGCCGAATTGCAGGCAGCCTTTACCGGCGAGCGGTTCTCGCTGGCGACGGGCTATGTGCATACCGAGGCGGATGCGACGGAAAATCGGCTGACCCCGATATCCGAGCTGACTTTGGCCACCAGCTATCAGTTGACCGACAACTGGACGGGCCGGGTTGCCAGCCGCTATGATTTTGAGGCCGAGCGGGCGGCGAAGGCTGGGTTGGGGCTGACCTTCCGCAACGAATGTTTGCTGGTCGATCTTTCTCTCTCGCGTCGGTTCACGTCCTCGACTAGTGTGAAACCGACCACGGATTTCGGGCTTTCGGTGGAACTTTTGGGCTTTGGCGGCAGCTCTGCGCCGGGGCCCGCGCGTCAGTGTCGGCGCTAAGATTAGAAACGGACGACGGCAGGTGATCATGGTGCGACCCGCAGGGATAACGATGGTTTTGGCGCTGATGGCGCTGGTTGGGTTTTCGGCTTCGCTTGGGGCCGGACCGTTCACCCCGATCAAGATCGTCAATGATCAGGTGATCACCCAGTTTGAGCTGGAGCAGCGCGTGCTGTTCATGCAGCTGTTGCGCCAGCCGGGCGATCTGGAAAAGGCGGCGATGTCGTCGTTGGTCGATGACCGTCTGCGGATGTCGGCGGCAAAGCAGTTTGGCGTCAAGATGTCGCCTGAGCAGTTGAAAGCCGGGATGGAAGAATTCGCGGCACGGGCCAATCTGACGGCGGATAAATTCGTCGAGATCATTGGGCAAGCGGGCGTGCAGCCGGAGACCTTCCGCGATTTTGTCGAATCCGGGCTGGTGTGGCGGGAAATCATTCGCGGCAAATTCGCGCCGACAGTGTCGATTTCGGAAACTCAGATCGACCGGGCTTTGGCGAATGGCCGTCCCATGGCGGCATTGCAGCTGAAACTGTCCGAGATCGTGATCCCGGCCGTGGGTGCTGGTCGCACGGCAGCGTTGCAGAAGGCCGATCATCTGCGGCTGTTGCTGCGCGGCGGTGAGGATTTTGCCACCTTGGCGCGGCAGAATTCCAGTGCAGCCTCGGCAGGGCGCGGTGGGGCGTTGGATTGGATGCTGCTGACCGAATTGAAACCGGATGCGGCGAAAGCGGTGCGCAGTCTGGCTCCGGGTCAGATTTCGGCACCTGTTGTGCTGGATGATACGGTGGTGATCTATCAGTTGCAGGAACAAAAGCAGGAGATGGTGAAGCCCTCGGGTGGCATCGTGGTGGATTACGCCGCGTTTTTGCTGCCGGATGATGGCGCATCCGTCGCCAAGGTGCGGGCCAAGGTGGACACCTGCAATGATCTCTACGCGCTGGCCAAGGGGCTTCCGGCGGATCGGCTGATCCGGCAGACCCTGCCGCAAGGCCAGCTGCCGCGCGATATCGCCGGGGCACTGTCGACCTTGGATGCGGGCGAATCTTCGACCGCCGTCACGCGGGGCGGCTGGCGGGTGTTTCTGATGCTGTGCCGTCGCGGGCCTGCGGAAAATGAAATGCCCAGCCGGGATGAAGTTCGGTTGCAACTGACCAATCAGGTTTTGGGCGCGCAGGCGGATATTTATCTGGAAGAATTGCGCTCCGAAGCGATGATCCGCACGCCATGACTCTACCGATTGCGCTGACCTGTGGCGATCCCTCTGGGGTCGGCCCGGAATTGGCATTGGCGGCGCGCGCGGTTTTGGGGGCGGAGCTGCCGCTGTTCTGGATCGGCGATCCGCGGCATTTGGGATCGGACGCGTTTCAAGAAATTGCCATGCCCGCTGAGGCGGCTTTTGTGCCTGCGCATCTGCTGCCGGTGCTGCCGCACCGCTTTGCCAAGCCTGCCCTGCCCGGCCAACCTACGCTGGAAAACGCAAGTGGCGTGATCGCGGTGATTGAGCGGGCGGTGACTTTGGTGCAAGCCGGGCAAGCCTCGGCGGTCTGCACCGCACCGATCCATAAAAAAGCGCTGAAGGATGGCGCGGGCTTTGCGTTTCCCGGCCATACCGAGTTTCTGGCGCATCTGGCGGGGGTGGACCGCGTGGTGATGATGCTGGCCTCGCCGCTGCTGCGGGTGGTGCCGGTGACGATCCATATCGCGATTTCGGATGTACCTGGGACTTTAACGGCGGAGTTGCTGGAAGACACCATTCGGATCACCGACGCGGGCTTGCGGCGGGATTTCGGGCTTTTACGGCCTCGACTGGCTGTGGCGGGCTTGAACCCGCATGCCGGCGAAGGCGGGGCGATGGGGTCTGAGGAAAGCACCCTGATCACCCCGGTGCTGCAACGGTTGCGGGCCGAGGGCTTTGATCTGCGCGGGCCGAGTTCCGCCGATACGATGTTCCATCCGCGCGCGCGCGAAGCCTATGATGCGGCGATCTGCATGTATCATGATCAGGCGCTGATCCCGATCAAGACGCTGGATTTCGATGGCGGGGTGAATGTAACGCTGGGTCTGCCGTTCGTGCGGACCTCGCCGGATCACGGCACGGCTTATGACATCGCGGGCAAGGGTTTGGCACGGCCGGATAGTTTGATTGCGGCGCTGCGGATGGCACATCAGATGGCAGCGGCGCGATTGGGGTAAATCGCTGGGGCCAGCCCCCGAGTCCATTGGTATCTTGAACCAATGGCGATACCAATAAACTACCCCGGGATATTTGAGCACAGAGGATGAGTTATGGGCACGATTGACGGGTTGCCGCCTCTGCGTGAGGTGATCAAGGCGCATGATCTGGTGGCGAAAAAGCAGTTGGGGCAGAACTTTCTGCTCGATCTGAACCTGACTGCGAAGATCGCGCGGCTGGCGGGGGATTTGTCGGCTTGTGATGTGCTGGAGGTCGGCCCCGGCCCCGGAGGTCTGACGCGCGGGCTGTTGGTGGAAGGCGCGCGGCGGGTGTTGGCGGTGGAGAAAGACCCGCGCTGCGTGCCTGCGTTGGAAGAGATCGGGGCGGCCTATCCGGGACGGTTGGAAATTATCAACGCCGATGCGATGGAGATCGACGTGCTGGGGCATCTGAATGCGCCGGTGCGGGTGGTGGCGAACTTGCCGTACAATGTCGGCACCGAATTGTTGATCCGCTGGCTGACGCCGAAGATTTGGCCGCCGTTCTGGCAGAGCCTGACTTTAATGTTTCAAAAAGAAGTGGCCGAGCGGATTGTAGCGAAACCTCGCAGTGATCACTATGGCCGATTGGCGCTGTTGGTGGGCTGGCGCTGCGATGCCAAGATCGTCATGCATTTGCCGCCAGAGGCCTTTACCCCTGCACCGAAAGTGCATTCGGCGGTGGTGCATCTGACGCGGCTGGAAACGCCGCGGTTTGAGGCCAATGAGGCGGTGTTGAACCGCATCACCACGATGGCCTTCGGGCAGCGCCGCAAGATGCTGCGGTCAAGTTTGAAGGGAATGGGGCCGGGCATTGAGGCGCAGTTGGAGGCGGCGGAGATACCGCCCACGGCGCGGGCCGAGGAGATTGAATTGGAGCGGTTTTGTGCTTTGGCGCGGATTGTGGCGGCGGGCTGACGGTCTGATCTGGACATTTTTATAGCAAAAAGCCCGCAGTGCGCGGGCTTTTTGTTGGGCATATGAGCCGTAACTTATTCGGCGGATTCGGTTTTATCCGGCGCACCGTCGACCACAGCGGCGGGCTTTTTCTGCCGAGGGGCGCGGGTGGGTTTCGGTGCGGCTTCCAATCCGGGCAAAGTCTCGGCGGTTGGTTTGGGCGTACGCGGTGCGCGGGTTTTCACCGGAGCGGCTGCTGCGGCTTCGACTTGCGCCACGAGTGCTGCCGGGGATTCAAAGCGCGGGGCCTCGGCGCGCGGCGCTTCAACACGCGGGGTTTCCACGCGGGGTGTTGCAACACGCGGGGTCTCTACACGAGGCGCTTCCACTGCGGTTTCTTCGCGGGTTGTTACGAAACGTGGAGCCTCAGCACGCGGCTGTTCCGTGCGGGGCGCATCGTTGCGCGGTTGCTCGGCGCGCGGCTGATCATTGCGTGGCTGGTCATTGCGTGGAAGGCGCTGCTCGCGGTTTTTGTCATCACGGGGCCGGTTGTCTTGGCGGTTGTTATCCTGACGGCGTGGCTGATTGTTGTCACGCTGTTGGTTGTTGTCGCGCGGCTGGTTGTTCTGTTGGCTGTCACGCGGCTGATTGTTGTCACGCTGTTGGGTATTCTGCTGGTTGCCGTCGCGCTGGTTGCCGTCGCGCGGCTGATACTCGCGCTGCTGGTTGTCGCGGCGGTAATTGTCTTGGCGTGGCTGCACGCGGTTGGCTTCGGGCAGATCGACGAGGGTGTGCTCGTCTTCATCCACCACGCTGAAACCACCCGTGTAGGGCTGCTCAGATTCATTCGAATCATTGCGCTCGGGGCGGTAATCGCCGCGCTCATTGCGGTAGTCTTGCCGATCGCGGTTGCCGTTTTGGCCACCGTTCTGGGCGTTTTGATTGTTTTGGTTGTTCTGGCCATTCTGATTGTTCTGGCCGTTTTGATTGTTCTGCCCGCCTTGATATTGCTGGCGGGTTTCTTGTTCGGCGGCCATCTCGCGCGTGGCTTCGGCCAACATGCGGGTGTAATGCTCGGCGTGCTGGCTGAAGTTTTCAGCCGCAACACGGTCGTTCGACCGCTGGGCGTCACCCGCCAGCATTTGATATTTCTCGATGATCTGTTGCGGCGTGCCGCGCACTTTGCCTTCGGGGCCAGAGCTGTCGAAGACGCGGTTGATGATATTGCCGAGGGTGCGCGGGCGGTTCGTCTTTGAACGCGAACGGGACTTGGAAGAGCGCATCTTGTCCTTTGATCCAGATGATCCGGGGGAATGCGCCTGATCCTTTTTGGGATCGTCAGCCCCGTGGGGCATGGCAGCAATGACCGGGTTTGCGCGGGCCAGTGCCGAATTGCACCGAATGTCGCGTGGATACGAATAATCACAGGGGCGGAGTTCTGACAAGTGGATTCTTGGCAGAATGGCGAGAGTCAGCCGCAAATGCTGGCGTCTTGCGGCTTTTCAGCGCAAATCACCCGATCGCGGCCATCGAGGTCTTGTAGCGTGCGGATGTTGATCAGGCCTTGGGCGGCCAACAAAGCGGTTACGGCGGCGCTTTGGGTGGGGCCGATCTCCAGCAGCAGGCGGCCTTGCGGCATCAGGCGGGCGGGGGCTTGGGTGGCAATTTTGCGGTAGGCGTCGAGGCCGTCGCCGCCGGGGGTGAGGGCTGCGTGGGGTTCCCATTGCAGCACATCGGGACTGAGGTTTGGCATCTCGTCAGCGGCGATGTAGGGCGGGTTCGAGGTGATCAGATCGTAAACCCCGGTTACTTTGGAAAACCAATCCGACGCCCGAAAAAGCGCTCGGCTGTCGAGTGCGTGAAGCCGCGAATTAAACTGGGCCACCTCAAGGGCTGCAGCGGAGATATCCACCCCCAGCCCCCGCGCCATGGGCATATGCCGCAAGCAAGACAGCAAAATGCACCCTGTCCCGGTGCCCAGGTCTAGCATCGACCAAAACGGCGCTTTCAGCACCTCGGCCACCAGCGCCTCGGTGTCGGGACGGGGATCTAGTGTATCTTTGGTGACGCGAAAGGTCATGCCCCAGAACTCCCGCACACCGATAATCTGCGAAACAGGCTGCCGCGCGATACGGGCGACTAGGGCTCTTTCATATGCGCGTTCCTGCGGCTCGGTCAGAGTCTCGGGCAGATGCAGTGTCAACCTGTCTGCTGCCACCCCCATGGCATGGGCTAGCAACACCCGCCCATCGCGCGGCGCATCTTCAACACCTGCCGCACGCAGACGCAGAATAGCCCGCCGCAATGACTCGTTTCCTGTCATCCCTCCATCTCGGCCAGTTTGCTGGCTTGATCGTGTGCCACCAAAGCATCCACCACTTCGCCCAGATCGCCCTGCATGATCTGGCCCAGCGAATAAAGCGTGAGGTTGATGCGGTGGTCGGTCATCCGGCCTTGCGGGAAGTTGTAGGTACGGATGCGTTCGGAGCGATCACCGCTGCCCACCTGCGATTTGCGTTCCGCAGCGCGGGCGTCATCGACGCGGGCGCGCTCTAGGTCGAACAGGCGGGCGCGCAAAACCTGCATCGCAATCTCTTTGTTGCGGTGCTGCGATTTTTGGGCCGAGACGACGATCATGCCGGTGGGAATATGGGTGATTCGCACAGCTGAGTCGGTGGTGTTGACGTGCTGACCGCCTGCCCCGGACGCCCGCATGGTGTCGATGCGGATATCGCTTGCCGGGATCACCAGATCGACTTCTTCAGCCTCTGGCAACACGGCGACCGTCGCGGCAGAGGTATGCACCCTGCCCTGCGCCTCGGTTTCCGGCACGCGCTGCACGCGGTGGACGCCGGATTCGAATTTCAGCTTGGCAAACACGCCCTCGCCCGTGATATGCACCTGCACATCCCTAATGCCGCCAAGTTCTGAATCCTGCTGTTCGAGAATTTCAAACGTCCAACCCATCTTTTCGGCATAGCGCTGATACATCCGCAGTAGGTCCGCAGCGAACAAGGCAGCTTCATCCCCCCCCGTACCGGGGCGGATTTCCAGAATTGCCGGGCGGGCGTCAGCGGCATCCTTTGGCAGCAAGGCGATTTGTAGGCGGGCTTCCATCTCGGGGATGCGGGCTTTCAACACCGGCATCTCATCTTCCGCCAATGCCTTCATTTCTGGATCGGCCAACATGATCTCGGCCTCGGCCAGATCATCCAAGGCGCGGCGGTAGGCCAAGATTTCATCGGCCACGGGCTTCAGATCGGAGTATTCGCGTGACAAGGTCGCAATCTCGGCGGGCGAGGCGCCTGCGTTCAACTTGGCTTCGAGAAACTCGAAACGCTGGGTGATTTGGGCGAGTTTTTCTAACGGAACCATGGCAGCGGTTTGGCCAATCCGGGCGCTGCGGTCAAGGGCCAGTCAACCCCGACAGGGTTAGTTCTTAGCCGCAGCTTGCCAGATAAAGCCATCGATCTGGTAAGGGCGGCCCAAAGTGTCGCCCGCGCTGGCCACCTTGACCACCGACCAATCGTTCTTGGTCGAGACATCCACCACGGTCATGCCCAAGGAAATCTGGCTGGGCTTCCAGTTGGCGTGATCAATCAGGATCTCACGATCGGACACCACTTTCGACACCACGGCGACATGGCCCTTCGGCAGTTTGCGCGTGGACGAAAACGCCATCACCGCACCGACAACCGGCTCGTGGCCACGCGCGAATTTGCCCTTGGCTTGGTTCCACCAAGTGCCCGCATTGCCCTTGATCTCAACGCCACTCGCATCGCGGGCGAAGGGGACGCACCAGACCTTTTGGCCCTTGGCGCGCTTTGCTTTGGCATTTCCGACCGCTTTGGCGACGAAATTCGGGTTCAGACCGGGTTCGATCAGATCAGGATGCGCCGACAGCATCGTCACTTGCGTATTTTGTGGCACACAGGCAGCGGTCAGGATCAAAAGCCCAAAAACAGCAGCCAAGCGCGGCAAATTACGGAAGGTTACAGCCATGTGAATGTCCCAAGTCTTTTTATGTTCTGTGCGCTGCGCAACGTCTTGGTTAGCCCAAGTTCATTGCTGCGTTGCGGCAGACATTCACTGATCGGTGACAAAGTTCAACAAACTGAAATATCTCTGGGCGAGAATCCGCCGCCGGATTCGGACCAATCGGCGAAGAGTTGACGATTTCGGGGAACCAAACGCGGTTTCAGGCGTTAAGCGCGCTGATCCACGCCGTAAGGCGGGCAGCATTGACGCCCCAATCGCCTTTTCCAAAGCGCTGGCGCGCATAAAGCGTCACGCCTGTCGGGGTAGATTCGGCGGTGGTGAAATCGGGGAACCCCCAGAACGCCGAACGCGTGACCCAAGTGATCCGCCCGGTTTCCGCACTGCCCGCGATGCGTTGGGTACGCGGGCTTGCGAGGGCGATGCCATCCAGTTTGGCCAGCAGTGCTTGGGTCTGATCGGGTGCGGCTGTCAGATCGGTATAGGCCCCGTTTGGCAGCGGCGTGACCTTGTCAGGGCTGGGGGCCGCCATATCCTGTGGGCGCGGATCGAGCGGCACATGCCACGCATCTGGATTGGTCGGAGCGAGGCGGATAAACGCCATGGCCCCCGCCGCGAGGATCAGGATCAAAACGGCGAGGGTCATGCGTTTGCTCATCTTTGTGTTTTCGCCCAGTGATAGAGACAGATCAACTCATATCCGACATGCGCGCCCGCAATCGCGGTGGCCCCGGTGGTGTCATAGGGCGGCGAGACTTCGACAATATCGCCGCCAACCATGTTGATGCCCGCAAGGTCGCGCAGAACAGCCGCCGCCTGCCAGCTGTGCAGCCCTCCCCAGACTGGGGTGCCGGTGCCGGGGGCGACCGAGGGGTCGAGTGCGTCGATGTCAAACGTCAGGTAGGTCTGGTGATCGCCAACGATGTCTTTGATCTTCGCCACCACCGCCGCCGTGCCATTCTCATGCACCCAGCGGGCGTCGATGACGTTGAAGCCAAGATAATCCTCGGTGGTGGTGCGGATGCCGATCTGAACCGAGCGTTTGGGGTCAACATAACCCTGTTTGACCGCCTTATACATCATGGTGCCGTGGTCGATCCGGGTCATGTCGTCATCTGGCCAGAGGTCAGAATGGGCGTCGAAATGGATCACACTGAGGGGGCCGAATTTCTCGGCATAGGCGCGCAGGATCGGCAGAGTGATGTAGTGATCGCCGCCAAGGGTGATCGTGCCTGCGCCTGCGGTCAGGATTTTGCGGATATGCGCGGTGAGGGTTTCGGGGAAGTCGGCGGTCTTGGCATAGTCGAAGGCACAATCGCCATAGTCGATGATGTTCATCTCTTCCAGCGGATTGGTCGGCCAGCCGTAGGGCGGATCATAGGGCTGCAAGCTTGACGCCTCACGGATCGCGCGAGGACCAAAGCGGGTGCCGGTGCGGTGGGTGACGGCTTGGTCAAACGCCACGCCGGTGATGGCAAGGTCCACCCCGGTGAGGTCTTTGGTGTAGGTGCGGCGCAGGAATGAGGTCGCACCTGAGAACGCATTCTCAAAGGCATAACCGCGCTGGGTGGTGCGGGTGAAAGCGGTGTCGATTTCGGTTTTAGCGTCTTCTAGGGCCATGATTCTCTCAGAGATAACGGCGCTTGCGTCTTTGTCCTCGGCGAAAACCGGGCCGGAGACGCGCGGATCCGGATGGTGCAGATGAGGCTGCGGGGCTTTGATTGTCAAGCTTGCGCTTGGTGGGATGTCGAAGCCTCCGGCGGGGATATTTAAGGACAGATGAAATTGCTCTTTCTTAAATACTCCCGCCGGAGGCGTTTTGAGGCGGGCCACTTACCCCAAGCGATGGCCTTCGCGCACCAGATCATCGCTGACGCGGCGGATCGCGATCTCAAGCGTATCAACCACGAAATCGACCTCGGATTCTGTGATAATCAAGGGCGGTGACATCACGTTCAGATGGCCGATCGGGCGCACCAGCAGGCCAAGGGATTCGCAGACATCCGAGATGCGTTTGCTTTCATTGACCTCGTCGGGCAGCAATTCTTTGGTGGACTTGTTGGCGACGTTTTCCACACAGAGCATCAGGCCTTGGCCCCGCACATTGCCGACCAGCGGCAGGGCTTCCAAGCCGCTCAGCCGGGTGTTGAAATAGGCACCGACCTTTGCGGCATTGGCGAGCAGGCCCTCGCGCTCAAGAATTTCGATGTTTTTCAACGCACAGGCGCAGCTGACCGGATGGCCGGAATAGGTCAGACCCGTGGTAAACCAGCGGTGGCCACCTTCCGCCATCGCGGCCCAGATGCGGTCTGACAGGATAAGCGCACCGAGCGGCAGGTAGCCAGAGGTCAGGCCCTTGGCCGTGGTGATCATGTCGGGTTGCACGCTGAAAGCATCTTCCGAGGCGAACCAATGGCCGATGCGGCCAAAGGCGGTGACGACCTCATCGGCGATGAACAGGATGTCGTGGCGTTGGCAGATGTCCCACATGCGTTTGAGATAGCCCTGCGGCGGCACAATGATGCCACCAGAGGCTTGGATCGGTTCGGCGATAAAGCCGCCGATACGGTCAGCGCCGACTTTGGCAATCAGCGCTTCAAATTCGGCGATCAGATCATCGCAGAACTGCGCCTCGGTCTGATGGTCGGGGCGGCGGTAGGGGTTCGGGCAGCTGAGGTGGTGGATGCCTTCGGTCTTGTAGCGGAATTCTTCAATGCGGTCGCCGTTCCTTTTGCCGACCGATTGGGTGAGGTAAGTCGAGCCGTGGTAAGAGTTTTCCCGCGCCACGATGTCGGTCTTGTCCGGGTTGCCGCGCGCATGGTGGTAATAGCTGACCACCCGCACGGCAGTGTCGACCGCCGTTGAGCCGCCTGTGGTGAAATGCACCCGGTTCAGATCGCCGGGCGCAAGTTCGGCCAGTTTGGCGGCCAGACGGGCGGCGGGATCGTTGGTCATATCAACGAAATGGTTGGCGAAGGCGAGACGCTCGGCCTGTTCGGCAATCGCATCGGCCATCTCGCGACGACCCAAACCGATGTTGGTACACCACATGCCGCCCACCGCGTCGAAATATTCGCGGCCCTGTTCATCCCACAGCTTTGCCCCCTGCCCGCGTGCGATCACCAAGGAACCCGCTTTCTCGAACGGTCCGAAGTTCGCCCAAGGGTGCAGGACATGGGCGCGGTCCATCTCAAACGCAGAGGTGTTGGGCAGGCTTGCGGGCGCGTTCATTTTGAATCTCCAGTCAATATGATTTGGCCAAGATAGCCAAAGCGCATAAAAACACCAGAGGGTATTTGATCAAATCTTAGAACAAGCTTTGCTTGGCTTTTGACAGCTTGAAACCGTGGCCGCCAAGATTGGTGCATTCCATGCCGGACTTCTCGGAGGTGCAGGTGAAGGGGCCAAGCGAGATCGACTTGCCATAGCCGAGTTCCACCCCACCCGGATCGGCGACGGCATCAGAGACGCAGGCCAGATAGCCCGGCCCACCCGCATCGACGGCAAAACTGCTGCCCCAGTCGAATTCGCAGTCCGGCGGGGCTTTGCGGTAGGTGGGGGTCAGGCTGCCCATATCGCAGCGCACTTGCGCGTATTCGCCGGTCGACATGCCGCATTGGATGTTGCCCGAGGGTGAATGGAAGGCGAGGTAATCATCGGCCAGCGCTGGGGTGGCCAGTAAGGTAAGTGCAAAGGTCAGGCGGATCATAATGGCTCCTATTCAAATCGAATGAGCCAGCCTAGCGCAGCCGAGGGGGGCCGCGCTAGGGCGTTGTGATCCGTTATGGCGATCAGACGAGGGGCTGCGCGCGCTCGACCAGACGGGCGAAGAATGACGCGCCAATCGGGGCGGCTTCGTCGTTGAAATCGTAAGCCGCGTGGTGCAGCCCCGCGCCGGGACCGATGCCCATGAACAGGTAAGCGCCTTTGCGGGCCTCTAGCATGTAAGAGAAATCTTCCGACCCCATCTCGCGCACCGAATTGCCATCGACCGCCGTGTCGCCGACGATTTCGCCAGCAACTTCAACGGCAAAGGCGGCTTGATCGGCATGGTTGATGGTGGCGGGATAGCCCCAATCGTAGTCGATACGGGCTTGGACGCCGTAGGCGACGGCATGGCCCTCGACGATCTCATAAAAGCGCTTTTTCAGCAGAGCGCGGACTTCGGGCTTAAAGCAGCGGATGGTGGCCGCAAACATCGCTTCTTCCGGGATGATGTTCGACGCGGTGCCGGATTTTACCATAGTGACCGACAATACCGCCTCGTCCAGCGCATAGACATTGCGCGGGATGATAGTTTGGATGGCGGAAATCATCCCCACCAAAGCCACAATCGGATCAACGCAATCATGCGGGGTGGCACCGTGGCCGCCTTTGCCGGTCAGATAGACATAAGCCGTATCGACCGAGGCCATAAGCGCGCCGGGGGTGGTCAGGAAATGGCCGAACGGCACGTTGGGGGCGTTGTGGATGCCGTAGACCTGATCCACCGCGAAACGGTCCATCACGCCCTCGTTCACCATCTCACGGCCCCCTGCCCCATCTTCCTCGGCGGGTTGGAAGATCAGCGCAACCCGACCCTTGAAGCGGCGGGTTTCCGCCAGATATTTCGCGGCCCCCAGCAGCATCGTCACATGGCCGTCATGGCCGCAGGCGTGCATCTTGCCGGGAATGGTCGAGGCGTGTTCGGCCCCAGTGATTTCCTGGATCGGCAGCGCATCCATATCTGCGCGCAGGCCGATGGTCGGGCCATCGCCTTGGCCGTTGATAATGGCGACGATGCCAGTTTTGGCGATTCCGGGATGAATTTCATCGACGCCGATTTCTTTCAAACGCTCTACGATATAGCCCGCCGTGTTAAAGCAATCGAAAGACAGTTCGGGATTCGCGTGCAAATGCCTGCGCCAGCCCTTCATTTCCTCGGCATAAGCGGCGATACGGTTGAGGACGGGCATGGCGATCTCCTGATTTGGCTTGGCCTTTGATCAAATCTTATCTGGAAGGGATCGGCAATGCCCCTGCCCCATTCTGACGACCACTCTGATCAACTTGTGCGTGATACTTCGGGCGGCATCGACAGATTGCTGGAAATCATGCGGCGGTTGCGCGACCCGGTTGCGGGCTGCCCGTGGGATATCGAACAGGATTTCGCCAGCATCGTGCCCTATACGATCGAGGAGGCGCATGAGGTTGCCGATGCCATCGCGCGGCAGGCTTGGGAGGAGTTGCCCGGTGAGTTGGGCGATCTTTTGTTGCAGGTGGTGTTTCACGCGCAGATGGCGCGTGATGCCGGGATGTTCGGTTTTCAGGACGTGGTGCGGGCGATTTCTGATAAGATGATTGCCCGTCATCCGCATGTGTTTGGCGACGAGTCCCGCGACAAAACCGCCCAGCAGCAGACGCTGGATTGGGAGAAGATCAAGGCGGCTGAACGCGGTGCGCAGAATGCCCGCGTGCTCGACGGTGTGGCGCTGGGGCTGCCGGGGCTGACGCGGGCGGTGAAGTTGCAAAAACGCGCCGCGCGGGTGGGGTTTGACTGGCCGTCAACCGATGAGGTGGTGGCCAAAATCGCCGAGGAAGCCGCCGAATTGGTCGAAGCACGCGATACGTTGAGCCACGCCGAAGTCACTGAAGAATTTGGAGATTTGCTGTTCGTGATGGCCAATCTGGCCCGGCATCTTGATGTGGACCCGGAAGCCGCCCTACGCGCCGCCAATGCCAAATTCAGCCGCCGATTTGGCCGGATTGAGGATTGGCTGGCAGAGGCCGGAAAAGCTCCGGCAGACAGCGATCTGGCGGAAATGGATGCTTTGTGGAACCGCGCCAAGGCTGAGGAAAAGGCCGCGAAATTGCGGTGAGGCGGCGCAGGCATCGCGCCGCTTACGCCGACCAAGCCTTTTAGTCAGATATTGACCGCCCTGCCCGAACGCGCTTTAAGCGGCACATATTTCTGACAAAAGGACTCAACCATGAAACTGCGTTCCGGCCTTTTCGCTCTGGCGCTTGCCAGCACCGCTGTTCCGGCCTTGGCCGAAGAAGTGAATATCTATTCCCACCGCCAGCCCGAACTGATCCAGCCATTGATCGACGCCTTCAGCAAAGAAACCGGCATCACGGTGAATATTGCCTTTGTCGACAAGGGTATGGCCGAGCGTTTGGTGGCAGAAGGTGATCGCTCGCCCGCCGATCTGATCCTGACCGTCGACATTGCGCGCCTGATGGAAGTGGTCAATGCAGGCGTGACACAGCCGGTTGACTCGGCCGTGCTGGAGAAAAACATTCCGGCAGAATTCCGCGATCCGGGCAAGCAATGGTTCGGCCTGACCGCCCGCTCGCGCATCGTTTATGCCGCGAAAGACCGGGTGCAGGATGGCGAAGTCACCACCTATGAAGATCTGGCCAATCCGAAATGGAAGGGCCGGATCTGTATGCGGTCGGGCACCAATGATTATAACGTGGCGCTTACGGGTGCGATGCTGGCGCACCACGACGCGGCGTTTACCAAGACTTGGCTGGAGGGGTTGAAGGCCAATCTGGCGCGTAAACCGAATGGCGCTGACCGCGATCAAGTCAAGGCGATCTGGGCGAAAGAATGCGATATTGCCATCGGCAACACCTATTACTTGGGCCAGATGCTGGCCGACCCGGAACAGAAAGACTGGGCTGATGCGGTGCGTATCATCTTCCCGGTGTTTGAAGGCGGCGGCACGCATATGAACATCTCGGGCGTGGCGATGACCAAAGCGGCACCGAACCATGATGCGGCGTTGAAGCTGATGGAATGGCTGTCGTCGGATGAGGCGCAGAAAATCTACGCCGAAACCAACTATGAATTCCCCGTGGAACCCGGTGTGGAACGCTCGGCTTTGGTGAAAAGCTGGGGTGAGTTCACGCCCGATAACCTGTCCTTGGCCGATGTCGCGGCACAGCGTCCGGCGGCGTTGAAGCTGATCGAGGAAGTCGATTTCGACAACTGATCGGAACCATTGATCACCATAACAGTTACCAAAGGGCGCGGTTGCGCCCTTTTTCTATTTTGACCATGTGGACAAATTGGAGGGAATGGCGTTCTCTGCGCGTAAAAAGGAGCAGACCATGCCAAAAAACCCGCGCAAGATCATCATTGACACCGATCCCGGCCAAGACGACGCTTTTGCGATCATGCTGGCCTTGGGCAGCCCTGAGGATATCGAGGTGCTGGGCATCGTGGCCGTTGCGGGCAACGTGCCGTTGGCTTTGACGCATAAAAACGCCCGGATGATCTGTGAGTTGGCGGGTCGGTCGGATATAAAGGTGTTCGCGGGCTGTGATCGGCCATTGAAGCGCAAGCTGGTGACGGCGGAGCATGTGCATGGCAAAACGGGCTTGGATGGCCCGATTTTGCCCGACCCGGTGATGCCTTTGCAGGATCAGAACGGTGTGGAGTTCATCATTGATACTTTGCGGCGCGAGCCTGCGGGGACGGTGACTTTATGTCCACTGGGGCCGCTGACCAATATAGCCCAAGCGATCTTGCAGGCCCCCGATGTGGTGGGCCGCGTGCAGGAAATCGTGCTGATGGGCGGGGGGTATTTTGAGGGCGGCAATATAACTCCGGCGGCGGAGTTCAATATTTATGTGGACCCAGAGGCGGCTGATATCGTCTTTAAGTCTGGCGTGCCGTTGGTGGTGATGCCGCTGGATGTGACCCATAAGGTGCTGACCACCAAAGCACGGGTGCAGGCGTTTCGGGATATGGGGACTGAGGTGGGCCGGGTTTCGGCGGAATGGGCGGATTTCTTTGAGCGGTTTGATGTGGCGAAATATGGCTCGGAAGGCGGGCCGCTGCATGATCCGACCGTGGTGGCGTATCTGATCAAGCCGGAGTTGTTTTCGGGGCGGCTGATCAATGTCGAGATTGAAACCCAGTCAGAGCTGACTTTGGGGATGACGGTGGCGGATTGGTGGGGGGTGACGGACAGGCCCAAGAACGCGCTGTTTGTCGGGAATGTGGACGCGCAGGGGTTCTTTGATTTGCTGACGGAGAGGTTGGCTCGGTTGTGATTTTCGGACGGTCCCGAGTTGGGACCGTTTTCGGGGTAAACGAAATCAAAGGGATATCGGGCAGCGTTCAGAGATTGTTAAGGTTTGCGCCCTCACCGCCTCACTTAGCCACGCCGCCCCGGACTTGATCCGGGGCCTCACCTTATCCTCAGAGGCCCCGGATCAAGTTCGGGGCGGCGTGGGGTATCAGGAGGGGTGCTGCCAGCTTTTGTAGACGATCTCAAAGCTGTAGCCATCGGGGTCGCGCAACTGAGCGGCGTAATAGCGCGGATCGTAGTGCAGTTGCGGGCCAGGTGGGTGGATTTCGGTCGCACCTGCCTTGAGGGCGGCTTGGTGCGCGGCATCTACTTCGGCCTGAGAATGGGCGACGAAGCCGATGTGCAGAGCGCTTGGACTGGGCGTGCCCTGACGCAGCCAGAAGAAGATGCGGCCCTTTGCACCAAAGCCTTTCAGGGCGGGGTGCTGGGGGAGATTGGCTGGCGTGTCATAGTCGTGCCGGATGGTAATGCCGATTGTCGGCAGGACGGCTTCGTAAAAGGCAATGGATCTGGTGAGATCACTGACGGTCAGGAAGATGTGGTCGAGCATTTTGAGGATGATCCGATGGGGTTTCCGATTGCTGGCCCACCGGACAGCTTTTGAAGGCAGTTACCAGCAGAGAATGAAACGAGCGATTTGCACTTCTGCACCACATCCGGTCCTTCCAGAACTGTAACTTGCCCGGCGTCCAGGCGCTTAGGTGCTGCCCTCGCGCTATGCCAGATTGCCACCCTGCCCTCGCAGGCGTGCGAGGGCGTTCGACGCTGAAAACCTTCGACTGGAGGGTTTTACGGGCGCGTCTTACCCTAACGCATAGCCTGCCCCGCGCACGGTGCGCAGGGGATCGTCGCCGCCGAAGGTGCAGAGCGATTTGCGCAAACGGCCGATGTGAACATCCACCGTGCGGGTGTCGACGTAGATGTCGCGGCCCCAGACGCGGTCCAGCAGGCTTTCGCGTGAGAACACCCGGCCCGGTTTTTCCATGAAGGTCGCCAGCAGGCGGAATTCGGTGGGGCCGAGTTTCAGCACCTTATCGGCGCGGTAGACGCGGTGGGTTTCGGTATCAAGCCGGATATCGCCCCATTCCAGCAAGAGGCCAGCGGTGGCGGGGCGGACGCGGCGCAGTTGCGCGCGCAGGCGGGCCATCAGTTCGACCACGGAATAGGGTTTGATGACGTAATCATCGGCCCCGGTTTCCAAGCCGCGCACTTTATCGACTTCTTCCGAGCGCGCCGAGAGCATGATGATCGGAATGCCACGGGTTTCTGGGCGGGCTTTCAGGCGGCGGCAGACTTCGATGCCGGAGACATGCGGCATCATCCAGTCGAGCAGGATCAGATCGGGAGCCTCCTCGCCGATCAGCGCAAGCGCGTCTTCGCCGTTGTCGGCGGTGCGGACCTCGAAGCCTTCGGCCTCGAGGTTATAGGACAGCACGGCGCGTTGTGCTGGTTCATCCTCGACCAGCAGAACGGATGGACGGGGTGCCATCAGGCATCCCCCCCAGCGAGTTCGGCTTTCGGGCGGGCCTCATCCGGCAAAGCGCCTGTGGTCAGGTAGATCACCTGCTCGGCAATCGTGGTGGCATGGTCGCCCACACGTTCAATGTTTTTGGCGATGAAATGCAGGTGCATACAGGCGGAAATGTTGCGGGTGTCTTCCATCATATGGGTGAGGAATTCGCGGAACAGCGCGTTATACATCTGATCGACTTCTTCATCGCGCAGCCGCACTTCGGCGGCGAGGCCAGCGTCACGCGACACGAAGGCATCAAGCGCGTCCTTCAACTGCAGGCCGACTTGGCGTGCCATCCGGCGAATCGAACCAGCCGCACCGGGGATTGGCGACATGGCGTTCAGAACCAGCGCGCGTTTGGCGAGGTTTTTGGCGTAATCACCGCAACGCTCCAGGCTGGAGGCGATTTTCATCACGGTCAGCACGGTGCGCAGATCGGTGGCGATGGGCGCGCGCAAGGCGATCAGCCGGGCGCATTCGGTGTTGATCATTTCTTCCAGCTGATCAATCGCCTTGTCGCCTTGGCGGACCTGATCGGCGAGGCTTTCATCTTGGGTGTCCAGTGCTTTGGCGGCATCAGAGAGGGCCGCTTCAACCAGCCCGCCCATTTTCATGATCATGGCTTGCACCGCTTCAAGATCACGGTCGAAAACGCGGGCGATATGGGGATCATTCAACATGTTTGTGTTTCCTTAACCGATCCGGCCAGAGATATAGGATTCCGTGCGCGGATCTTTCGGATTGGTAAAGATCTGCCCGGTTTCGCCGAATTCCACCAGATTGCCGAGGTGGAAGAAGGCGGTACGCTGCGACACGCGCGCGGCCTGCTGCATCGAGTGGGTGACGATCACCACCGAGAACTGGCTGCGGAGTTCGTCAATCAGTTCCTCGACCTGTGCGGTGGCAATCGGGTCAAGCGCCGAGCAGGGTTCGTCCATCAGCAAGACTTCTGGCGAGGTGGCGATGGCGCGGGCGATGCAGAGGCGCTGTTGCTGACCGCCGGAAAGGCCAGTGCCGGGGGCGTTGAGGCGGTCTTTCACCTCGTTCCACAGGGCGGCTTTGCGCAGGCAGGATTCGACGATGGCGTCGAGTTCGGCCTTGTTGCGGGTCAGGCCGTGGATTTTCGGGCCATAGGCGACGTTGTCGTAGATCGACTTCGGGAACGGGTTTGGCTTTTGGAACACCATGCCGATGCGGGCGCGCAGTTGCACCGGATCGACGCGGGGGTCATAGATGCTTTCGCCTTCCAGCGTCATCGAACCTTCTACCCGGCAGGACGGGATGGTGTCGTTCATCCGGTTCAAGCAGCGCAGGAAGGTGGATTTGCCACAACCCGACGGGCCGATGAAAGCCGTTACCGTTTTATCCATGATGTCGACATCGACATCTTTGATGGCATGGTTGGTGCCGTAATAGACCTGCGCCTTGCGGGCCTCAATCTTGATGGTCTGGGTGTCCACGCGGGTCTCCAATCGTTGGTCTTTCATGTGATTTCCCCTTACCAGCGGCGTTCAAATTTGCGGCGGAAGTAGATCGCCACGGCGTTCATTGCGATCAGGAAAACCAGCAACACGATGATGGCCCCGGAAGCGCGCTCGACAAAGCCGGGGTCGCCGCGTTGGGTCCAGTTGTAGATTTGCACGGGCAACGCCGAGGCTGGGTCGAACAGGCCTTCTGGCGGTGCGCCGGGGAAGTCGCGCACGAAAGCGACCATGCCGATCAGCAGCAGCGGGGCAGTTTCACCCAGAGCCTGTGCGAGGCCGATGATGGTGCCGGTCAGGATACCGGGCATCGCCAAGGGCAGCACATGGTGGGTGATGGTTTGCAAACGGGATGCACCAATGCCCAAGGCTGCGTCGCGGATGCTTGGGGGCACTGCTTTCAGCGCGGCGCGTGTTGGGATGATGATCCGCGGCAGGGTCATCAGGGTCAGCACAAGGCCGCCGACGATGGGAGCGGACTGCGGCAACCCTGCGAAGTTGATGAAGATCGACAGACCAAGGATGCCGTAGACGATGGAAGGCACGGCGGCGAGGTTGGCGATGTTCACCTCGATCAGGTCGGTGAATTTGTTTTTCGGCGCAAATTCTTCGAGATAGACCGAGGTGGCGACGCCGATGGGCAGGGCTAGGATCAGCACCACGAACATCATGTAAAGCGAGCCTACAATGGCGACGCCTAGGCCTGCGGCTTCGGGGCGCTTGTCGGAGGCATCTGGCATCGTGAGGAAGCCGGGGTTGATTTGGGTCGACAGCACGCCTGCGGTTTTCAGCTGATCTGCGAGGGCCAGTTGTGCGGGCGAGGTGTTTTTATCCAAAGCGGCGGATTCCATCGTCACCCGGCCTTTGTAGTAGCCGTCGATGCGGCCAGAGGCGAGGATGTTGACGGTGATGGTGGTGCCGATCAGCGCGGGGTTGGCCAAGACCTGATTGCGCAAGGTGGCGGGGGATTCCTCGGAGATCATTTTGGCGAGGTCTTTGGGCTTCATATCGCCAAGGCTCAGGCCCTTGGCGGCGATTTCGGCTTCCAAAGAGCTGGCCAGCAGTTTGCCATAGGTAACGGTGGTGGCTTTGGCGAGATCAGCCGGATCACGTTTGCCACCTTTATCCAGCACTGCTGCGTCCAATGTGACGGGAAGCGTGATAAAGGTCTGTTTAAACGCTGGCAGGCCGTTGCCGAAGATCGAGATCAGCAGCCAGACGAGGGCTAAGAGCGCCACGACGATGGCCGATGCTCCATAGAAGCGGAAGCGTTTTTCGGTGGCGTTGCGGGCTTTGGTGCGCGGGTCTTGCACCAGCAGGGAATCGCGGGTGTCGTGGCTCGCGCGAGGGTTCAATGGGCGGGCGGTCATTCGTATTGCTCCCGGTATTTACGCACAATCACCAAGGCGACGATGTTCAAGGCCAAGGTCAGGCAGAACAATGTCAGACCCAAAGCGAAGGCGACCAAGGTTTCTGGGCTGGCGAATTCGGTATCGCCGGTCAACTGGCTGACGATTTTCACCGTCACCGTCGTCATCGCCTCAAACGGGTCAAGCGAGAGTTTGGCGGCGGCCCCTGCCCCCATCACAACGATCATCGTCTCACCAATCGCGCGAGAAGCGGCCAGCAAAACCGCGCCGACGATACCGGGAAGCGCTGCGGGGATCACCACTTGCTTGATGGTTTCCGAAGGGGTGGCGCCAAGACCGAGCGAGCCATCACGCAAAGATTGCGGCACGGCGTTGATGATGTCGTCGGACAAAGAAGACACGAAGGGGATCACCATGATGCCCATCACAAGGCCCGCCGTCATCACCGAGGACGACGAGTTGCCAAGGCCCAAGGGCGAGGCAAAGTAATCGCGCAAAAGCGGACCGACCGTCACCAGCGCGAACAGGCCGTAGACGATGGTTGGGATGCCTGCGAGGATCTCAATCGCGGGTTTCACCCAAGCGCGGGTGGAGCGCGAAGCGTATTCGGCAAGGTAGATCGCCGACATCAGGCCGATTGGCACGGCTACGACAAGGGCGATCACCGAGACATAGAGCGTGCCCCACAACAGCGGCAGGATGCCAAGGCTGGAGCCGCCGCCGAATTGCGGTTTCCAGACGGTGGAGAAGAAGAACTCGGATGCGGGGTAAAGCCGGAAGAAGTGGATCGATTCGAACAGCAGCGAGGCGACGATGCCCACGGTTGTCAGCACGGCGACCAAGGACGAGGCCATCAGCAGCCACATCGCAAAACGCTCGGTTGCGTTGCGGGCGCGGTATTCGGGGTTGATGCGGGAAAGACCGAAAGCCAGACCTGCCAGCGCCAGCAGCAAGGCCGCCCCGGTCATCGCAAGGCGCGAGGTTTCGCCTGCATCACGCAACGCTGCGGTTGCGGCCAAAGTGGACGGCGTCGGTTCGGTTTCCAGCACCACACCTGCGTCATTGAGCGCGGACTTCAAAGCGGTGGGACTGGCCAACAAGGGGCCGACATCATCGCCGCGTGCTTCCAGCATGTTCAGACCATTCGCCACCCGGCGCACATCGGCCATCACCAGCTCGGCGGATTTGCCTGCGGGCAGTTCAGCCGGGTTGATCAAGCTGAGCGCCTTGTTTTCCAGAAACAACGGCTGCGCCAAAAGCCATGCGGCGATCAGAAAGAACGCAGGCACGGCGGTGAGCAAAGCAGTGATGCGGCCATAAAACGGCGGCAGAGAATGCAATTTGCGAATGTCGCCTTCGACTTGTGAGACTGCCTTGCGGCGGCCAATCACATAGCCCGCGACGGCGAGAACGAGAATGATAATGGAGAGAAGGCCGATGCTCATGGGGATCCTACCAATGAGAGGGACAGGCGCGGAATAGACAAGCGGCGCGAGTGGTTCCCGCGCCGCCTATTTAAGTCTTACTGCAACGGGCCCATCACGGTTTCGGCCTCAACAGCCGCTTGGGTTGCTGCCAGTTCCGGGTCGGGCACCAGACCGTATTCGGCCAATTTGCCATCCGGGCCAGCCATGTCATCCGATACGAAGAACGCGATGAACTCTTTCAGGCCGGGGATCACGCCGATATGGGCTTTCTTGACGTAGAAGTAGAGCGGACGCGACACCGGGTATTCGCCTTTCGAGATCGTCTCAACCGAGGGGACGATACCGTTGACGGTAGCGACTTTCAGCTTGTCGGTGTTGTTCTCGTAGAACGACAGGCCGAACACACCGACAGCGTTCTTGTTGGCGTCGATGCGGCTCAGAGTTTCGGTGTAGTCGCCGTCGATATCAACCGAGGTGCCATCCGAACGGGTGGTGAAGCACTGCTTTTCAGCGTCTTTCTTCTTGTCGCCTTCTTCGGCTGCCGTCGAAGCGGCCAAGAACAGATCGTAAGCGCCGTTGGTTTTGCAACCTTCCAGCAGCACCTTGGTGTCGAACACTTCGCGCGTGCCGTGCTTGGTGCCGGGGATGAAGGCGAGAATGTCTTGTGCGGGCAGGCCAGCGGTGGCGTCGGCCCAGGTTTTGGCGGTGTTGTCGACCAGCGCACCGTCTTTGGCAACTTTGGCACCGATGGCGTTGAACACGTCAACCGGGGTCAGCACGAAATCCGGACCGTTGATGTCGGAAGCAAACACGATGCCATCATAGCCGATGCGCACTTCCATGATGTCGGTGACGCCATTGGTTTTGCACAGGTCGATGTCGGACTGGCTGATGCGCGAGGAGGAGTTCGCGATGTCGATGGTGCTCTCGCCCACGCCTTCGCAGAGCTTC
>JAZKCV010000009.1:651406-781480 GCA_040387915.1 Pseudomonadota bacterium | reverse complement strand
TTCTTACGGCCAGCGCCCGAACCGCCGCCTTCAACGACCGGAGTCTTGAAATCGCCATTTTCGCCGAAAGCTTCGGCCACGATGGTGGCATAGGGCAGCACGGTGGACGAACCCGCGATTTGCAGCTGGTCACGCGCAGAGGCGATGACGGTCGAAGCGGCAAGGATCGCCACGGCAGAAGGGATCAGTTTGATCAGAGACATTGTGCTCTCCAGTTAATTCCCGAGGGCTGCCCGGATGGCTTGCCCTTCGCCGCCCCGTCTAGGCGGGTTATCCTATGATTTTGCGACAGTTTTGTAACAGTTATATGACGGGATGGGTGTGGTGGGGGAAATGGGCTGATATGGGGTTCGTGCGGAGGTGTGGGAGCCTCCGGCGGGGATATTTGGGCCAGTATGAAAGCCTTTATCGCGCGATCTTTGCTAGCGGGGATCAAACGGCAGCAGCACCGAGAATCGGCTGCCTTTGGTCGTGTAGCGCGAGGCGCGCGACTGCGGCGCAATTTGCGGGCAACGGCCACCAATAATAATTGCTGTGGAAAAATTGAGAGGCTTAGTCGGCCCTCCATAGATACACGTCGATGAGCAACCGTTTATTGATTTGATCCGCATCGAGGGATGACACCTCTCCCAGCATCACGCGCGTTACAATATGCCAACAGCTTGAGAGAAAGGTTGAATATTCTCCACTATACCCCTGTATCATCACGAAATACATCGCTGAAGACTTCAGCAATCTCTTTTCAAGATCGTTGTCAAAGTCCCGCTGAATGAAGCGACGATACAAAACATCGCGCATTTCCGGCGTGGTCATAATCCAAGCGCAGTAGGCTCTGCCAATGCTGACGGGCAAAGGATCACGCTTCGGCACGCGCGCGTTATCCTTCCAGTTGTTCTGCCTTAGCGCGTCAAGCATGGCGAGAAAATCCCGATACCAAGGCCAGCTTTCGCAATCCTCGGAGGATGTCGTGATATGATAGGGCTGCAGCGGAGCCTGCCGACGGGGGGCGTGATTGTGTTCTGTCATTGGTCTTTGTCTCGGATCGGGTTGGTCAGGCAGTTTTAGCAGATGAAGCTGCGCAACTTGCTCAGCGCGCCTCATAGGGCAGCAGAACAGAGAATCGGCTGCCTTTGCCTTTGGCGCTTTCGATGATCAGCCGACCCCGGTGGCGGTTGACGATGTGTTTGACGATGGCAAGGCCCAAGCCGGTGCCGCCCTTTTCACGCGAGCGGTGGCCATCGACGCGGTAGAAGCGTTCGGTCAGGCGGGGAATGTGGAACGGGTCAATGCCCTCGCCTTGGTCGGCGACCGACAGGCGCAGTTGTTGGCCGCGCGGGCCTTTTTCAAGGGTTAGGGCAACGCGCACCTCTGCCCCAGCGGGGCTGCCGTATTTCACCGCGTTCTCGACAAGATTGGTCAGCACTTGCGTCATCTGATCGGCATCGGCGCGGATGATCAGCGGTTGATCGGCGCCATCAATCTTGATGGTGACGCGAGCGGTTTCGGCGACCGGGCGCAGGCTGGCGACCGAGGCGCGCAAAAGCCCTGCAATATCAACCTCATCCCCCGGCAGCACGCGTTCTTCGGCCTCGACCCGGCTGAGATGCAGCAGATCGCGCACAAGGCGGTTCATCCGTTCCGCCTCGGACGCCATGATCGCCAAAAACCGCTCGCGCGCAGGCGCGTCATTGCGGGCGGGGCCGCGCAGGGTTTCGATAAAGCCCAGCAAAGCGGTCAGCGGCGTGCGCAGCTCATGGCTGACATTGGCGACGAAATCGCGGCGCATCTGGTCCATCTGCTCCCATGCCGAGCGATCCTCAAACGCACACAGCACGCCCTGCGGCACCGGGCTGACCGAGACTTCATAGATGGTGTCTTGCGCGGCCCCGGCAAGAATCAGGCGCACCCTGCCTGCCTTGGCCTGCTGCATGGCGTGGGTTATGGCGCGCAAAAACTCTGGTTGCCGAAAGCTGAGCGCATGGTGACGGTCTAGAATCGCCGCGCCAAACAGCGCCACCGCCGGGGCATTCGCCTGAACGATTCGCTCATCCGCCGCGATCAAGATCACCGGCAGCGGCAGCCCGCCCAGCAAAGCTTTTGTGGCCTCGTGATCCATCCTATGCCCCCTTCGGCTTTGCCCCTCTCTAGCGCGCCGCAACTGATCATGCCAGTTCGGGCTTGCTCACGCGCGCGTGACTGCGCTAACATAGGGAGAGTGTCGTAACGGAAATTCGCGTTTTGGCTGTAGACGCGGAGAATTTCGACGCTCCGCATCCCCACAGCGCGCAGTAGGGTGAGTGGGAGGCGAACATGCCACCGCAGTTGGGGTCGTTGCAAGACGAAAACCCGCCAAGCCGCCGAATCCTGTATCTGGCGGGGGGCGAGGCTGCCCCGGTGTCGCAGGATGCGATGATCTTCTCGCTGCCCTTCGCGCAGCTTTGCCCGGCCGAACTGGCCCGCATCGCCCCCGATCTGGTGGTGTTTCCGCTGTTCAGCGCCACATTGGATGCGATCGTGGTGCTGACCCGGCTGAACGAATTGGGCTACGCTGGCCGCTGTCTGGTGCTGGCGCCGCGGCTGCCGAAGCCGCATCTGATCGAGGCAGAATTGCGCGCCTCTCAAGGTGCGATGCAGGTGCAGCTTTTGACTTCGGATGCGCCGCTGGAATAGCGGTCAGATCGGCGCGTTATCGCGCTGATAAATCCAGTCATGATCTGGGTCGTTCTGAAACCGCCAGTTGCGGCGCGGTCCGGCCATAACGTTCAAATAATACATCTCATAGCCGTAAGGCGCGCCGCAGGGATGATGGCCTTTTGGCACCAGCGTGACATCGTGGTTTTTCACCGCCATGGTTTCGTCAAGGCTGCCATCTTCGGTATAGACGCGCTGGATGCCGAAGCCCTGCGCGGGGTTCAGGCGCATGTAATAGCTTTCCTCCAGATAGGTCATGCGGGGGAAATCGTCTTCGTCATGTCGATGGCTGGGATAGGATGACCAGTTGCCTTGCGGAGTGAACACTTCGGTCACCAGCAGGCTGTCGGCGACATCAAGCGCTTCCATCGCAATGTTGTTGATGAAGCGCGTGTTCGCCCCGGTGCCGCGCTGGGTCAGGGTGATGCCTGCAGGGCCGATTTGTGCGGCTTTGTGGCCGGATTTGCCGGGGGCGGTGCAGATCGCCAAGGTGCAGGCGGTGGTGGCTACGGCGGACCAATCGCTGTCGTTGGGGATATAAAGGCAGTGCGGCGGGGTTTTCTCAAACACATCCATGCGGTCGCCGAGAATGCCCCAGTCTTGGCCTGCCGCGCTGATCTGGGCTTTGCCTTCGACAAGCACCAAGATCACCTCACGGTCGCCAGTGATTTCGGCGGCGGTTTCGCCTGGTTGCAGACGGTAAAGGCCAAAGCCGACATAACCCCACCCGGCGTTTTCGGGGGTGATGTCATGCACCTTCCCCGTGGTGCCATTGGGTTTTCTTAGCAAGTCGGCCATGTTCATCTCCCAGATACGGGGTCTGGGGGGCGTGCCCCCCAGCCTTTATTTGTCGAGGCCAGCCCGCTTGGCAAAGCCCTTAAGGCTGCGCAACCCCAACGACTGATAGTCCATCGGCACCCGCACGGATGGATCCTGTTCAGCCTCGATCACCAGCCAGCCGGAATAATTGTGCTGGGCGGCGACTTCCAGCACGCCGAAGAAATCCACCGCGCCCTCGGCATCGCCCGGCACGGTAAAGCTGCCACGGCGCACGCCTTCCAGGAAGGACAGCCCCTGCGCGCGCACTTGCGCTGCGATGTCGGGCCGGACGTTCTTGGCGTGGATATGGCCAACGCGGCTCATGTGCTTTTTCGCCACCCGCACCGGATCGCCGCCGCCGTAATAGCAATGGCCAGTGTCGAGCAACAAATGCGTGTGTGGCCCGGTTTCTGCCATCAGACGGTCGATCTCCCACTCGGCTTCCACAATGGTGCCCATGTGGTGATGATAGACCAGCTTGACGCCTTGCGCGGCGCTGAATTCTGCGAGCGCTTCAATGCCTTGACCGAACTTCTTCCAGTCCGCATCGGGCAGATGCGGGCGGTCATTCACCGCTTTATCATCGGCGCCATGGATGGCGTTCGAGGTTTCACAGACGATGATCACCTTGCAGCCCATGCCTTTCAGCAAGTCAAGATAGGGCTGCATCGCGGCCTTTTCATCTTCGATGCTGTTGATCAGCAGGTTGGTCGAATGCCAGCCAGAGATGTATTTCAGCCCGCGCGGTTGGAACAATGCGTTCAGCCCATCCACGGTCAGCGGCATTTTATGGCCCTTTTCAATGCCATCAAAGCCGATTGCGGCGGTTTCATCCAAGCATTGCTCTAGCGAAATATGCGCGCCCAAGCTGCGGTCGTCGTCATTGGTCCAAGCGATTGGATTGGTGCCGTATTGGATCATGGTATCCCTCAAATTTTAATCAGCGCTGGAACGTCAGTCCACAAGCCGTTGATTTTTTTGCTTTGCTTTATAAGTGGCATGGGCGGCGTTGACCTCGGCACGGGTCGAAACCGCTGGCACACCCACATCCCACCAGGTGCCGCCTGCATCGGTTCCGGGCCAGGGATCGGTGTCAATCACGATCACCTGCGGAATTTTCGCCCCCTTGGCGGCAGCCAAAGCTACCTCAAGTTCCGCAATCGTCGCGACCTTCACCGCATTGGCCCCCATCGCGGCGGCATGGGCGGTAAAGTCGATATGGCTGGGGTTGACGTGATAGCTGTCGTCAAGAAGGTTGTTAAACCCTGCCCCGCCGGTGCCTTTTTGCAGCCGGTTGATGCAGCCATAGCCGCGATTGTCGGTCAAAACCAAGGTGAACGGCACCGCCATCATCACTGCGGTGGCAAGTTCCGAGTTCGCCATCATATAGCTGCCGTCGCCCACCATGCAGATCACATCCGCATCGGGCCGCGCCATTTTGATGCCGATAGCGCCCGCAACTTCATAACCCATACAGGAAAAGCCATACTCCATATGGTAGCCGCCCGTGGGCGCATCCCAGATCTTGTGCAACTCGCCCGGCATGGTGCCTGCGGCAGACATCACGACCGTCGATTTCAACGCCGTGCGCTGCACAGCGCCAATGACCTGCATATCGGTGGGCAAAGCGTTGGTGGTGGGGGCAGCTTTCACCGCTGTGGTGGCCGCTGCCCAATCGGCTTGCAGGCCGGGAATGCTGGGCCACTTCTGCGATCCCAAAGCTTTGCCAAGGGCTTGCAAAGCGATCTTCGCATCCGATGTTAAGTTGATCGCGCCGTGTTTGTAGGAATCGTAGGCCGCGACGTTGATCGACAGAATCCGGCGATTGGGGTTCTTGAACAACGACCAGCTTCCCGTGGTGAAATCCTGAAACCGCGTGCCAAGGCCAATCACCAGATCGGCATTTTCGCAGACGGTATTGGCGGAGGCAGCGCCCGTCACGCCAACCGGGCCGAAGTTCAGGGCGTGATCAAAATCGAGACTGGATTTTCCAGCCTGCGTTTCGACCACGGGGATATTGTGGGCGTTCGCGAAAACCGCCAAAGCCGCCTCGGCACCCGAATAAATCACCCCACCGCCCGCGACGATCACCGGGGCTTTCGCGCCCTTGATCGCGGCTATCGCCTCAGCCAATTCATCGGCATCGGCTTCGGGACGGCGGATGTTCCACACTTTCGGCGTGAAGAAAGACTCAGGATAGTCAAAGGCTTCGGCCTGCACATCCTGACAGAACGCCAGACACACCGGGCCACAATCGGCGGGGTCTGTCATCACCCGGAAGGCGCGCGGCAATGCGGTCAGGATATGTTCGGGGCGGGAAATCCGGTCGAAATAACGCGTCACCGGGCGGAAGCAATCATTGGCGGAAATGGTGCCGTCGTTGAAATCTTCCAACTGCTGCAACACCGGATCGGGCGCGCGGTTGGCAAAGACATCGCCGGGAATAATCAACAATGGCAAGCGGTTGGCGAAAGCCACCCCCGCCGCCGTCACCACATTCAACGCCCCCGGCCCGATTGAGGTCGTCACAGCCATCGCACGACGGCGCTTGTGGGCTTTGGCAAAAGCGATGGCCGAATGCGCCATGGTTTGCTCGTTGTGGCCGCGCCATGTCGGGAACGTGTCGCGCGCACCGTGCAAGGCCTCACCAATTCCGGCCACGTTGCCGTGACCAAAAATCGCCCAGATGCCTTCGATAAAACGCGCGCCCTCGTCGGTCATCTGCACGGAAAGCCAGCGCACCATGGCTTGGGCGGCGGTCAAACGGATGGTTTTCATGCTTTTGCTCCTGCGCGGGCTGCATCCCAGATGCCGCAAAGGCGGCGGAAGTTTTCGGCCATGGTGGCCACGGCAGTGGCATCGTCAATCTTGCCCGCGATCCACTCGCGACCCACATCGGCGTGAATGGTGCGGCCTACCGCGAACCCCTTAACCAGCGGGAAATCGGCGGCGAGTTTGAAAGATGAGGCCAGTTCCGCCTCAGACTGCCCTAGCCCCAAGATCACGATGCCTTGGGTATGCGCGTCGCGGCTGTTGATGGCGTCGCAGGTCGCGGCCCATGCCTCGCGCGTTTGCATCGGCTCCAGTTTCCACCAATCGGGGTAGATGCCGATGTCGTAGAAGCGGCTGATCAGTTTGGCGTTGGTGAAATCATCGACGGGGCCGACCTTTGAGGGGATGATTTCCAGCAGCATTTCCAAGCGGTTACGACGGCAAGCGTGGAACAAACGGGTCACGACCGCCTCTTGCTCGGCCTGCATTTCGGCGCTGTCATCGGGGTGGCAGAAGCACAGAACCTTGACCACATCTTCCAAGGCCCATTCGGAAAGCCCCCCAAAATCGGGGCCGATTTCGGGTTCTAGCGTCAGCGGACGCGAGCCGGGCCATTCGACGGGGCGACCGATCCACAGGCCTTGGCCCGAGGCTTTGTGCAGCGCGGATTTGCCAAGGCGGTTGTCGCAGAGCAGGCCGTAGCCCTCGCGCCCCTGTGAAACCGCCACTGTAGCTTCCAGACACAACTCTTTGAAACGGCTAATATTTTCTGGATTGGCACCGGGGATTTCTTCCAGTTGCGAGCGGTGGTCATAGGCAAAGGCGCGCACTTCCGTCCATTGCTTGCGGCGGTTGGTGGACCAGTGAATTTGCTCAAGTTCCGCGTCTTTGCGTAGGGCCGGGGTTTTCACGCCGCGATTTAGGAAGAAATTCAACTCCTCCAACGACGGATAGGCCGGGGTGCAGCCATGGCGCGAGACGGCGAAAGCCCCGCAGGCATTGGCGTATTTCAGCGCTGTCGGCCAGCTTTCGCCATCCAGCCAGCCTTTGGTCAGGCCCGACATAAAGCCGTCGCCCGCGCCCAGAACGTTGAAGACTTCGATGGGGAAGCCGGGGCCGGTTTGGCCCTGATCAAGGCTGTCGGGGATCGCGCCTTCAAAGGCGGCAGCGCCAGCCGCGCCGCGTTTGCAAACTAGCGTGGCGTTGGAGACTTTACGCACTGCGCGCAGGGCTTCGATGGTGTTGGTCGAGCCACCTGCGATGTGGAATTCTTCTTCGGTGCCAACGATCAGGTCGAAATAATGCAAAGATGCCTGAAGCTTAGCGGTGACAGCTGCGGATTCTATGAAGCGGGATTCTCCATCGCCATGCCCTGCCAATCCCCAAAGGTTGGGGCGATAGTCGATGTCCAAAGCGGTTTTCGCACCGTGCTTACGGGCGAGTTTCAGCGCTTTCAGCACGGCGGCTTCGGTGTTGGAATGCGACAAATGCGTGCCGGTGACGATGATCGAACGGGTTTCGGCGATGAAATCCTCGTCGATATCATCTTCACAAAGCGCCATATCGGCACAGTTTTCGCGGTAGAAAATCAGCGGGAATTGCGTCTCATCGCGGATGCCAAGGATCACGAGCGCGGTCAGCCGCGACGGGTCGGTTTTGACGCCGCGCACATCGACGCCTTCGCGCGCCAGTTCCTCACGGATAAAGCGGCCCATATGTTCGTCGCCAACGCGGGTGATCAGCGCCGATTTCAGGCCCAGACGCGCGGTGCCAGCGGCGATATTGGTCGGCGAACCGCCAATATATTTCTGGAAACTGGCCATATCTTCCAGCCGACCGCCGATTTGCGCGCCGTAAAGATCGACCGACGAGCGGCCAATGGTGATCGTGTCGAGCGTTTTCATAGGCCCCTCCCGAGGATTGGCGAGACTCACCTCGCCGTAGCGTTTTGGAACAAATATTCCATTTTGGCGCAAACAGGAAGCGATTTCTTTGGCCATTCAGCCGCGCGCAGTACCCACGGCGACAGCCAGCGCAATCGCCAGCGCAAGCGTGGCCGACAGCGAGCGGAACGCGCCGAAATCGACCTCTGGCACCGTCAAAATCGCATCGCCGACGCGGGCAAGCGGGCTGGTGATGCGGTCGGTCAACGCCACAACGGGCAGGCCACGGGCCCGGGCATCGGTGGCTAGGCTGATAGTTTCTTCAGAATAGGGCGCGAAGGTGATCGCCAGCACCGCATCACCGGGACGCAGGGCATGGCGGTGATCAAGCTTGCCAGTGCCTTCGTGCAGCATGGCGGGAACTGCCATTTTATCAAACACATAGGCGAGGTATGACGCCACCGGGAAAGCGCGGCGCAAGCCAATCACATGCACAGTATCGGCGGCGGCGAGCAGGTTCACCGCTTGGGCAAGTGCTGCCTCATCGGCGGATTTCGCCAGCGCCTCCAGCGACAAACGCCCCGCTTCGATGAACTCGCCGAGCAGCGCAGAGGGCGTGCCCGTGCCCGCCTGTTTCAGATTTTGCAACCGGGTGGAATAATCCGGAAAACCGGGCGAATAAGCGTCACGGAACAGCTTTTGCATTTCGGAGAAGCCGGAATAGCCGAGGATTTGGCAAAACCGCATCAGCGCCGAGGGTGGAACATCTGCTCCGGTGGCCAGTTCGGCAACCGTCGAGACCGCTATACGGTCGATGTTGGCGGCGATGTGATCGGCGCACTGGCGCAGGCGGCGCGGCAGGCCCTCGGAAATCAGCGCCAAACGCTCGCGGAATTCCTCGATGGTTGCGGGGGGCGTCAGGTCGGCGTCAATGGCGGTCATATGCTGCGATCATTGTTTTGGGGCGTTCATCGCAGGCTAGCGGTGTGGAACAAACATTCCAACCGTTATTTCAGCGGTTTGGGATAGCGACGGGCCAAAGCCTCGGCCACCGGAGGGGTGACGAATTTCGAGATGTCGCCACCCAAACGCGCGATTTCTTTCACCAGCTTGGAGGCAATGGCTTGGCGGCGCGCATCGGCCATCAGGAACACGGTTTCCACAGAAGCATCCATCGCGCGGTTCATGCCAACCATCTGGAATTCATACTCAAAGTCGGCGACTGCGCGCAGGCCGCGGATGATCACGTTGGCCCCGACATCGCGGGCGCAATCGATCAGCAGGTTTTCAAACGGATGCACCACGATCTCGCCACCAGTTTTGGCGACGATGCCCGCGCATTCGTCTTTCACCATCTTCACGCGTTCCTCCAGCGTGAAAGCCGGACCTTTGCCATCGTTGATCGCAACGCCGATCACCAAACGATCCACCAGCGCCATCGCGCGTTGGATGATGTCGACATGGCCCAGTGTGATCGGGTCAAACGTGCCGGGATAAAGGCCGATGCGCATGAAGGCTCCTCGCGTAAGTCCCCGACACGCAACGATATTGCGTGTCGGGATGCAAGCGGAATTCTAGAACCCCTTGATCATGCCTTCCAGCGCATCTTTTTCCATATGCAGCTCGGATAGCCGGGCTTTCACTACGTCGCCGATGGAAATCAGGCCGATCAATTCATCGCCTTCGACCACGGGAATATGTCGAAAACGGCCATCGGTCATCTTTTGCAGCACGTCATTGGCATTGTCAGAACGCGCGCAGGCGATGACCTTGGCCGTCATGATGGTGTCGACATTCTCATTCAGGCAAGACGCGCCGCGCCGACCGATTTCGCGCACGATGTCACGTTCCGAGACGATTCCGGCGAGTTTTTTGCCATCGGGTGAGATCACCACCGCGCCGATGCGACGGGCCGACAGCACTTCGGCAACGCGGCTGATGATGGTGCCGGGTGGCAGAGTAACGACCCCGTCATCGGATTTCGATTTCAGGATTTGGCTGACAAGCATGAAGAATCCTCCCTATCTGTCAGACCTAGCGTTGGGCTTGGGTAAGATTCTGTCAAGGAAATGCTTCAAGTCTTTGCATTTCTTTCTTCACCTCAAGCATAAGTTGTGCGGCAAAGCGATTGAGCCGTTCGACCCGGCCATCATCGGCGTGGCGTATCAGCCAGAAGGCGCGGGTCAAGTGGATTTGATCGGGGATGATGCGGACCAGTTCCGGGGCTGCTGGCAAAGCGAAGTCATGCACGATGCCAATACCTGCGCCGTGACGCAGGAAGTTCAGCTGCACCGAGACGGAATTGGAGGCCAAGGGTGGGGCGGAGGCGCCGATTTCAGTGAGGTAATCGAGCTCCTTATCGAAGATCATATCGGGAATATAGCCGACGAGGCGGTGGGCGTGCAGTTGGAACCGTTTGTGGATCGGCGGATGGCTGGCAAGATAATCGCGGGAGGCTGCAAGGTGCAGGTGATAGTCGGTCAACTTTTGCACGGTGAGCCTGCCCGCCTCGGGGCGGGAGACTGCGATGGCCATATCGGCCTCGCGTTTTGAGAGGTTAAACACGCGCGGCAGGGCCACGATCTGCACCTCCAGCCCCGGATTGGCGTCGCAGATGCGGGCGATGACCTGCGGCAAAAGGTAGTTGGCGCAGCCGTCGGGCGCACCGATGCGGATCTGGCCTGTCAGGCCTTCGGGGCCGGAAAGCGCCTCGGATGCGCCGTCAATCGCGGCCTCGGTGCGCTCGGCATGGGTCAAAAGCCGGGTGCCCTGTTCGGTCAGACTGTAGCCCTGCGGCGTTTTGGCGAACAGCCGCGCGTCCATGGCTTCTTCGAGACGCGCTATGCGACGGCCCACGGTGGCGGGGTCGATCTTTAACCGCCGCCCTGCCCCGGACAGACTTTCTGATCGCGCCACGGCCAGAAATACCCGCAGGTCATCCCAATCCATCACTTTGGCCTTTCGGGTTGTTTCTTCCCCGCGGGGAAGGATTTAACAAAACTAAAGGATAATCTCGGATTATCTTTGCAAAAATGCAAAACCTATTTGAAATCTTACCACTACTCTTAGCGATTTCGCAAGGCTATTATGGTGGCAACTCATGGGAGAGATATGATGAAAGAGATCGGTCACTGGATTAACGGCAAGCTGGTTGCGGGCACTTCGGGCAAATTTGCCGATGTGTTCAACCCGGCGACGGGCGAAGTGCAGGCGCGGGTGGCTTTGGCCTCCAAGGCCGAGCTGGATCAGGCCACCGCTGATGCTGCTAAAGCGCAGGTCAAATGGGGTGCCACAAACCCGCAGCGCCGCGCGCGGGTGATGATGGCGATGGTTGGCTTGCTCAACCGCGATATGGAGAAGCTGGCCGAGGCGCTTTCGTCCGAGCATGGCAAGACCATCCCGGATGCCAAAGGCGACATTCAGCGCGGCCTCGAAGTGATTGAATTCTGCATCGGCGCGCCGCATCTGCTGAAGGGCGAGTTTACCGATTCTGCTGGCCCCGGCATTGATATGTATTCGATGCGCCAGCCGATTGGCGTCGCGGCGGGAATTACCCCGTTCAACTTCCCGGCGATGATCCCGATGTGGAAAATGGGCCCGGCCTTGGCCTGTGGCAACGCGTTTATCCTGAAACCGTCCGAGCGCGCGCCGACGGTGCCGTTGATGCTGGCGGCCTTGATGAAAGAGGCTGGTCTGCCCGATGGCGTGATGCAGGTGATCAACGGCGACAAGGAATCGGTCGACGCTATCTTGGATAACGAGACGATTTCCGGCGTCGGCTTTGTCGGCTCGACCCCGATTGCGCAATATATCTATGCGCGCGGCACCGCGAACGGCAAGCGGGTGCAGTGCTTTGGCGGTGCGAAAAACCACATGATCATCATGCCGGATGCTGATCTGGATCAGGCGGCGGATGCTTTGGTGGGCGCGGGTTACGGTGCGGCGGGCGAGCGTTGCATGGCGATTTCGGTGGCGGTACCGGTTGGGGAAAAGACCGCCGATGCTTTGGTCGCCAAGCTGATCCCGCGCATTGAGAAGCTGAAAGTTGGGCCATATACGGCGGGCAATGATGTCGATTACGGCCCGGTTGTGACTGGGGCGGCAAAGGCCAACATCCTGAAGCTGATCGAATCTGGCGTGGCGCAGGGTGCTGATCTGGTGGTCGATGGCCGCGATTTCAAATTGCAGGGCTATGAGGACGGCTTCTTCGTCGGCCCGCATCTGTTCGACAAAGTGACCACGGATATGGAGATTTACCGCAAGGAAATCTTTGGCCCGGTGCTGTCAGTTGTGCGCGCCAAGACTTATGAGGAAGCCCTTGGCATGGCGATGGACCATGAGTACGGCAACGGCACCGCGATCTACACCCGTGACGGCGACACTGCGCGCGATTTTGCGGCGCGGATCAATGTGGGAATGATCGGGATCAACGTGCCGATCCCGGTTCCGTTGGCGTATCACACCTTTGGCGGCTGGAAAAAATCGTCGTTTGGTGACTTGAACCAGCACGGGCCGGACAGCTTCCGGTTCTACACCCGCACCAAGACGATCACCGCGCGCTGGCCGTCGGGGATCAAAGAGGGTGGCGAGTTCAACTTCAAGCAGATGGAGTGATCTGAGAGGACCGGGGGCAAGCCTCCGGACCCCCAGGATATTTTCACACAGAGTATGGGGGAAGGTTTTGGCCTGCCCCCATTTTCATTACTTCGCGCCCATCCGCAGGACGTAATAGACCGCCCCACCGATGCCGACGCCAAAGAACCAGCCGTAAGTGCCCCACCAGCTTGGCAAAATAGTGGTGAAGGTCGGCAGGATTGACGAGAACACCATGCCGATGGCCAAAGCGACAAAGGCTTTGACGTGCCAGCCACCCTCAAACCGGAACTCACCGTTTTCTTGGTAGAGCGCGTTCACATCGATCTTGCCTTGGCGGATCAGGTAGTAATCGACCATCATGATGCCAAAGATCGGGCCCATGGTCGATCCGATGAAGTTGACGAAATGCGCAGCACCCGTCTCCCACGGTGCCCACGGATAGAGCACCAGCGCGATGCCTGCGGCGATGTAGCCGCCGCGTTTGAAGCTGATGTGGCGGGGGAAAACGTTGGCGAAATCAAAAGCGGGGGATACGAAGTTCGCCACCACGTTGATGCCCAAAGTGGCAACGGCAAAGGTGAGCGCTGCGAGGGCCGCGAGGAACCAGCTGTCGAATTTAGCGCTGATTTGCTCGGGGTGCAGCAGGACTTCGCCGTAGACGGTGAAGGCGGCGGTGGTGGTGATGCCTGCAACCAGACAGAAGGCCAGCAGGTTGATTGGCAGGCCCCAGAGGTTGCCCTTGCGCAGGGCGGCTTCCGAGGTGGCATAGCGCGAGAAGTCGCAGAAGTTGAGGTAGAGGGCTGCGAAATAGGTGATCCACGTCGCAGCAACAGCGGCCAAAGCGGCAGCAGAGCCGGGAACGCCGGGGACACCTGCATCAGCGGTGGCTTTCAGCAAAACATCTTGCGGGATTTCTGCACCAAACGAGAAGGTGCCCGCCTTGATCACAAGATAGACCGCCAGCATCAGCATGGCGATCCAGACCGCCGGGCCTGCCCAATCCTGAAACTTGCGGACGGTTTCCATGCCGCTTTGGATGATCAGCAGTTGCAGGCACCAGACGACAAAGAAGCAAATCACTTCAAGCGTCGAATGACCCAGCATGTGGGAATTGGTGTGAAACTCCAACATGCCGGGGCTGCGGATCAGCAGCGCGACGATGGCACCAGAGGCCGCCGAGGTTTGCGCGCCATACCAGAAGCAAGCGACGATGGCCCGCACCAGCGCGGGTGCATTGGCCCCAAACGTGCCGAACGAGGCCCGCGCCAGCACCGGAAACGGCACGCCGGTGCGCACGCCTGCGTTGCCAACCATGCTCATCAGCACGAAGATCACCAGTGACCCTGCCCCGATGGCGATCACGAAATTGATAAAACTGCCGCAGAGCAGAAACAGGCTGGCGGCCAGATAATAGCCCCACAGGCTGTGAACGTCGGAAGTCCAGACGTTGAAAATCGAAAACGCGCCCCATTTTCGCTCGATCGCGGGCGCCAGATCCTCGTTGTGCAGCGAGGGTGACGGGTTGGTAAGTTGCATCGTGCTGTCCCTATCCTATGGCGCAGATACACATTTATCGACGCCAAAGCGCCGCGCGTAACCTGCGAAACCGTGATGGCCATTTGGCCCTGTGTTGGTTTACCGAATGGCTGTTGGCTTTCGGTCGCGGGTCTGACCTTCTTTGGGTCAAATCCCAGGCGCAAGTTGCGCCTGATCGCGCTTTCGCACAATCGGCTTAATCCGGAATGGACCTTTCGGGAAATATTGAAAATGTTTCGCCTTATACCGCGTAATTGCCCTGATTTTGAGCGAAAATAAAACGGCTTTGGGCGGCATTGCATCGCAAGCAGATGGGCGGCAACCCGCTGGCAGCGCGATTTTGCAGGAACGAAACGCAGGGATCGGCGTTATACTCATGAAGTGTTCCAAACACATATCTAGGATTTCGCCATGAACATCATCAGACTGCTTTGCGTCCCGCTCACCGTCCTCGCGCTGTCTACAGGCGCGGCCCTGGCAGACGGCAAAGGCCATGGCGATAAGGGCCATGGAAAAAAGCCGAAAGCGCATCATGCCACGCAGTTTTGCCCGCCCGGTCTGGCGAAGAAATCGCCCGCCTGCATCCCACCGGGGCAAGCGAAGAAGAGCGGGCACGACGGCGATGATGATCACAACGACCATGTGATCTACTACCGCGTCGGGGATGTGGTGCGCGATGATTGCAGGGTTGTGCCCTATGCGCGCTACAAGTCACTGCCCGCTGGCACCTATTGTCGGTCCGAAGACCGGCTGATGCGGATTGATCCAGAGACCCGCGCGATCCTGACGATCTTGCAGGTTTTGGCCAATAACTAAGGCGTGGTCACGAAGATTGGCGCCCGCTTACTCCGCCGCCGCGCGGCGCGGGGTAAGCAGGTCTTTCAAGTAATGGCCGGTGTGGCTGTGGTCCGCCTTGGCGATCGTTTCTGGCGTGCCAACAGCGACGATCTGCCCACCGCCATCGCCGCCTTCCGGGCCAATGTCGATCACCCAATCGGCGGTTTTTACCACGTCTAGGTTATGTTCAATCACCACCACGGTGTTGCCCTGATCGACCAATTCATGCAGCACTTCCAGCAGCTTGCGCACATCTTCAAAGTGCAATCCCGTGGTCGGCTCATCCAGAATATACAACGTGCGGCCTGTGGCACGGCGGGAAAGTTCCTTAGAAAGCTTAACGCGCTGCGCCTCACCACCCGAAAGCGTCGTCGCTTGCTGGCCGACCTTGATATATCCAAGGCCAACTTGGCAGAGCGCATCCATCTTCTCGCGGATGCTCGGCACGGCTTGGAAAAACACCTGCGCATCTTCACAGGTCATATCAAGAACATCGGCGATGCTCTTGTTTTTGAACTTAACTTCCAAGGTTTCGCGGTTATAGCGATGGCCCTTACAGGTCTCACAGGTGACGTAAACATCCGGTAGGAAGTTCATCTCGATCTTCAACACACCGTCGCCCTGGCAAGCCTCACATCGCCCGCCCTTAACGTTAAAGCTGAACCGCCCCGGCAGATAGCCGCGCGCTTTGGCTTCGGGCAGGCCCGCGAACCAATCGCGGATCGGGGTAAACGCGCCCGTGTAGGTCGCGGGGTTGGACCGCGGCGTGCGGCCGATCGCGCGCTGGTCGATGTCAATGACTTTATCGAGGTGCTCAAACCCCTTGATCGTCTCACAGGGCGCAGGCGTTTCATGCGCGCCGTTCAGCCTTGTGGCTGCGGTCTTGAACAGAGTTTCAATGGTTAGCGTAGACTTACCACCGCCCGAAACCCCTGTCACACACACGAACATGCCCAGCGGAAAATCAGCGGTGACGTTTTTCAGGTTGTTGCCGGTGGCCCCTACCACCGTCAGTTTCTTGCCACTGCCCTTGCGACGGGATTTCGGCACCTTGATTTCGCGCGTGCCGGAAAGATACTGCCCCGTCACGCTGTTTGGATCAGCTGCGACCTGCGCAGGGGTGCCGTGGCTGACGACAAAACCGCCATGCACGCCCGCGCCCGGCCCCATGTCGAAAACGTAATCCGCCTCGCGGATGGCATCTTCGTCATGCTCCACCACCAACACAGTATTGCCCGCATCGCGCAGGTTTTTCAGCGTGGTCAGCAGGCGGTCATTGTCGCGTTGGTGCAGACCGATGCTGGGTTCGTCGAGCACATAAAGCACTCCTGTGAGGCCGGAACCGATCTGGCTGGCGAGACGGATGCGCTGGGATTCACCGCCCGAAAGCGTGCCCGCGTTGCGGGAAAGCGTTAAGTAGTTCAGGCCAACGTTTACCAAGAAACCCAGACGTTCGCGGATTTCCTTCAGGATCGCCTTGGCAATTTCATTCTTTTGCTTGGTCAAGTGTTCGGGGGCAGCGCTGATCCAATCATGCGCTTCCGAGATCGACATCTGCACCACCTGCCCCGCATGAAGTCCGCCGATTTTCACCGCCAAGGCTTCAGGTTTCAAACGGTAGCCGCCGCAAGCGCCGCAGGGGCGGTTGTTCTGGAAACGCTCCATTTCCTCGCGGCTCCAAGAGCTGTCCGTCTCGCGGTAGCGGCGTTCCATATTGGGGATCACGCCTTCGAACACGCGGGAAACTTGGTAAATCCGGCCACCTTCATCATAGCGGAATGGAATCTCTTGGCCACCCGAGCCACGCAGAAACACCTGTTTGACATTCTCGGGCAGATCTTTCCATTTGGCTTTCTTATCAAAGCCATAGTGCTTTGAAATCGCCTCAATCGTCTGGGTGAAATACGGGCTTTTCGATTTCGACCATGGTGCTATGGCACCGCCCAGCAGGGTTAGCGACTGGTCCGGCACCACAAGCCGTTCGTCGAAAAACAGCTCCATCCCCAAGCCATCACAGACCGGGCAAGCACCATAGGGCGCGTTGAACGAGAACAAGCGCGGTTCAATTTCGGCGATGGTGAAGCCCGACACCGGACAGGCGAATTTCTCGGAATAGGTGATACGCTGCGGATCGCCTTCACCCTCGGCGGGCGCAGTTTCGATCACGGCGATGCCATCGGCAAGGTTCAAAGCAGTGCGGAAACTGTCGGCAAGGCGGGTTTCCAAGCCTTCGCGCACCACGATGCGGTCGACCACAACGTCGATATTGTGGCGGAATTTTTTGTCCAGAACGGGTGGTTCTTCCAATTCATAAAATTCGCCGTTTACCTTAATGCGCTGGAAGCCTTGCTTGCGCAGGTCGATAAACTCTTTCTTATATTCGCCTTTTCGGTCGCGGATGATCGGGGCCAGCAGATAAGCGCGGCTGCCCTCCGGCATCGCCATCACCGCATCGACCATATCCTGCACCTGCATCGCGGTGATCGGCAGACCCGTGGCGGGGCTGAACGGCGTGCCGACGCGGGCGAACAGCAGGCGGAGGTAATCGTAAATCTCGGTCACTGTGCCCACGGTGGAGCGCGGGTTTTTTGATGTGGTTTTCTGCTCGATGGAAATCGCAGGACTTAGGCCGCTGATGTGATCCACATCAGGTTTCCCTGCCATATCAAGGAATTGCCGCGCATAGGCCGACAGGCTTTCGACATAGCGGCGCTGGCCCTCGGCATAGATCGTATCAAACGCCAGACTGGATTTACCCGACCCCGACAGCCCGGTGATCACCACGAACTGATCGCGCGGAATGTCCACGTCAACATTTTTCAGGTTATGCTCGCGCGCGCCGCGCACTTCGATGAACTTATGTTCGGCCATGACCCACCCCATTCGACGCCGTATAGATAGGGTGAATGCAGCGAGTCTCCAACTGCAAAATGTGAACGAAGTGTGAACAATCGATGGGGTGCAGCATATTTTATGCGGTTAACGCGCCTGACGCTGCCTGCGACGTGCCTGCCACGTATGGATCGCGATGCCCAAAGCCGAAAAGCCGATCAGGAAAATCGCGAACCCGCTGGCCCCCGCTTGCGCCAAAATCAACGCCAGCAACGGCGTGCCGGTGGTGGTGCCGAGATTGCCCAGTTGCGCAATCGCCCCCGCGCCACGCGCCCGATCCTCGGCAGAGGGGTTGATCTGCGCAAGACTGGCGAAACTCGCGCCTTGCACCACGCCCAAGGCGGCGGCCATCAACAGCGCAAATCCGGCCTCTGGTGCGCCTTGCCCCCATGTTGCCCACAGGCCAAGGCTGGCAAGGATGGCGACAGCAAAGCCCGCTTGCACCAAGCGAAAGGCGGGGATTTTCGACAGCAGCCAGACGCCGAGAGTCAGCGAGACGGTGATAGACACCAAGGGCATGAACACGCCGACGAACGGGGCCCAACCAGGCGTGACGGCGGCTGGCAACAGGGTCAGCACCGCGACGTAAGTCACTGTATAGCATACGAAACCCATCGCAGGCGCCGCAAGATAGGGCGAGGTATAGATCGCGACATGCTGGGCCAGCAGATTGCCTTGGCCCGTGCTGGGACGATGCATAGGATCGGGCGGCAGCAACGCAAACAGCGCGGCAAGGCACAGCAGCATCCAAATACCGTGAAGCTGGAACAGCGCGCCGGGGCCATGCAATGCGATCAAACTGGGCGCGAAATAGGCCAGTACGGCATAGGTGACGCCGAAAAACGACGACCACAACGTCATCGCCAAGCCCTGATGCCGCGCGGAAGTCACCCCGGCAATCGCAGTGGGGCCGACGACGACGATGGTCAAATGCGACACGCCTTCCAGCACGCGGGTCAGCATCATCAGCGGATAGCTGGGGAACGTCGATTGGATCAGACTGACCACAGCGCCCAAAGCTAAGGCAGACAGGATGGCGCGGCGAGGGCCAATTTTGGCCACCAAAAGCCCCGCCGTGGTGCCGAAGATCAGACCAACGATGCCGACGATGGAGACCATCAGGCCAATACCGGCCCCCGCATGTGAAGCGTAGGTGGACTGAAGCGTTTGATACAGAACGGACATTTTACCGAACTGCGCTGCCGCCCCTAAGCCCGCCGCCCATAAAGCCAGAACGGTTAAAACGGCGCGCATCGGTTATCCTTTCGGCTAAACATCATAGCCCCGCCAGAATCATCGCCTTGATCCGTCTGGCTTTTTCAAAATGGTCCAGCTTATGGGTCTGTATCCACCAAGTCGCAGCCTCCATCAAGGCTTCGGGATCGTCGTTTTTATTGGCGAAAAACGCGTAGAACGACAGCCCGACGCTGTCGCCCTTTTGCGCAATTTTGGCATCACAAACCGCCAATACCTTTTGTCGCAACGCGGCGCGCATCACATATGCAGCGCGCGACCGTAGGCGTCGAGCACCGATTCGTGCATCATTTCCGACAGGGTTGGATGCGGGAAGACGGTGTTCATCAGGTCTTCCTCGGTCGATTCTAGGCCCCGCGCCACGACATAGCCCTGGATCAGCTCGGTCACTTCGGCACCGATCATGTGGGCGCCCAGCATCTCGCCGGTTTTGGCGTCGAAAATGGTTTTGATGAAACCCTCAGCCTCGCCCAAGGCAATCGCTTTGCCGTTGCCGATAAAGGGGAAGCGGCCGACTTTGATGTCATAGCCCGCTTCTTTGGCTTTCGCTTCGGTCAGGCCAACGGAGGCCACTTGCGGGTGGCAATAGGTGCAGCCAGCGATGGAGTTCGGCTTGATTGGATGCGGATGCTTGCCCGCGATCAACTCGGCGACCATGACGCCTTCATGGCTGGCTTTGTGGGCAAGCCACGGCGCGCCTGCGATGTCGCCGATGGCATAGAGCCCGTCGATGCCGGTGCGGCAGAATTCGTCTGTGACGACATGAGTGCGGTCGATTTTGACGCCCAAGGCCTCAAGCCCAAGGTTTTCGATGTTGCCGATGATGCCAACGGCAGAAATCACAGTGTCAAATTCCTGGGTCGTGGTTTTGCCATCGGCTTCCAGATGCGCCACCACCTTGCCGGGCGAGCGATCAAGTTTTTTGACCGTGGTTTTTTCCAGAATCTTCATGCCCTGCTTGACGAAGGCCTTTTTCGCAAAGGCCGAAACCTCGGCATCCTCGACAGGCAACACGCGGTCCATCACTTCGACGACGGTGGTATCCGCGCCCAAGGTGTTGAAGAAGCTGGCGAATTCGATGCCGATGGCACCGGAACCAATCACAAGCAGTTTCTTTGGCATCCGTTTTGGCTGCAAGGCGTGGCGATAGGTCCAGACCAGATCGCCGTCGGCTTCCAAACCGGGAAGTTCGCGGGCGCGGGCGCCGGTGGCGAGAATGATGGATTTGGCGATCAGCTCATCTGTGCCCTTGTCGGTTTTCACCGTGACCGTTCCGGCTTTCGGCAGGGTGGCAGCCCCCATGAACACGGTGACTTTGTTTTTCTTCATCAGATGGCCGATGCCGCCCGACAGTTGTTTGGCGACACCACGCGAGCGGGCGACGACGGCGCTTAGGTCGAAATCAGCACCTGTGACCGACAGGCCAAATTCTTTGGCGCGGTGCATCAGGTGAAACACTTCCGCCGAGCGCAACAGCGCCTTGGTCGGGATGCAACCCCAGTTCAGGCAAATGCCGCCGAGGTTTTCACGCTCGACAATCGCCACTTTCACGCCAAGCTGGCTGGCCCTGATGGCGGCGACATAGCCCCCCGGACCTGCGCCGATTACGATCACGTCAAAATTCTGAGCAGCCATCTTTCCCTCCCTTAGAAAAGTAGTTTGCCATTAAACTAGTTTCAAAACTCAAGCAACGCTGGCAGCGCTGCGGGCCTATGCGTCGGTTGCATGGCTGGCTTTCAACGCATTGATCACGGCCATATAGCCGCCAGCGGCGATAAACTCGGCCTCCTCGGGGGTGGACACGCGCCCCAAAGCGGCGTTGCGGGTCGGAAAGCGGCCAAAACGGATGATGATTTCGCGATGCGCGCGGGCGTGCAGCGCCATTTCAGGATCGGAGGCCATGCGTTCGGTCAGCAATCCTACTGCGCGGTCTTGGTCGGCGATGTCTTCGGAATGTTCGAACGGCATGTAGAAGAATTGCCGTTCGGGTTCGGGGGCATTCAGATCCCAACCCTCGGTTACTGCCAATTTCGCCGCAGCCAAAGCCTGAGGGTCGGTGGCGAAAGCGCGGGCGGTGTCGCGGTGCATGTTGCGAGAAAATTGGTCGCACAGGATCAGATAGGCTAGGGTTCCGACGGTGCCTTCGACCCAGTGCTCTAACCCGCCATCAAACGCCGCCTGCCAGATTTCAGCGAAGCGGTCGCGGATGAGGTCATCAATTTCATCACCACCAGCATACCAGCCATCCGGGCCGATCTCGCCCAGCCAGAAATCGAGAATCTCAATCGGATCAGACATAGGCGCACCTCTTTGCGGCAAGGTGGCAGGTTCCAGACGCTGCCGCAACCGCTTTGGAAAGTGTCAGCGGCGCGGTTCTTCTTGCAGCACCGCATCGACGGCCAGCGCCGAAGCGGTCGGCGTCAAGCCTGCGTAGGTGTTGGTTTGCACTGGGGCTGTACGTTTGGTCATCCGGTAGGCGGCATAGCCCGCGAGGGCTGCAAAGAAGCCACCGATGATCAGGAAATAACCTTTCGGGCCGATTGCGCTCATCAACCAGCCTGCCAGCAGCGGGCCAAAGATTGCGCCGAAGCCGTTCAGAAAGATCAGACCAGCCGAGGCGCCAGGCATGTCTTCTTTGGACAGATAGTCGTTGGTATGGGCAATCAGTAGCGAATACAAAGGGTTGATGATGCCGCCCAGCAGCGCCGCCACCAGCACCTCCAGCGCGAAGGGCAGCGGCACAGCGGCGGCGACGGCCATCACCACGGCCCCGGCTGCCGACATCCACAGAATCAGCACGCGGCGGTCGGCGCGGTCGGACAGCCAGCCGACCGGGTATTGCAGCACAAGGCCGCCGACATACATGGCGGCGACGAAGATCGCGATCTGGCCGATGGTCATCGCCGACATCGCACCGTAAACCGAGGCCATGCCGAACATCGCGGCGAACACGCCCCCGGTCAGCAGCATCCCGGCGCAACCAAGCGGCGAGGTGCGGAACAGTTTTGCAAAGCTCATCCGCTTGATGGTGGCGAAGGTGGGCGCGGGGGTGTCGGCCAAGAGGATCGGCATGAAGGCCAGCGACACCAGCACCGAGGGGATGATGAACAGCCCAAATCCGCTGGGATCGCCCATCGCCAAAAGCCCCTGCGACGCGATGATGCCCAGCATCTGCACGATCATATAGGCCGATAAAGCCTGACCACGGGTTTCATTGCTGGCGGTGTTGTTCAGCCAGCTTTCGGCGGTGACATAGATGCCGGAAAAGCAAAAGCCGATCAGCACCCGCATCACCGCCCAAGCCTGCCAATCCAGCATCAACGGATACAGCACCAACACGGCGGAAATCATCGAGCCAAGCGCCGAGAACACCCGCACATGACCAACACGGCGGATCATTTCCGGGGCCATACGCGAGCCGCCAAGGAAGCCCAGAAAATAGGCCGACATCACGATGGAAAGCTCAAAGGTGCTGAAACCCTCCAGCGCGCCTCGGATGCCCAAAAGCGAGCCTTGCACGCCATTGCCGACCATCAGCAGCATGACGCCCAGCAGCAAGGGCCAGGATTGGGCGAGGACTTTCAGCATTCAGAGGCTCCGGTTTCGGCGGCAAGGTAACATGGTAAACCTTACCGCGTGATTTATTTACGACGGGGTGGTCGGCGTAGAGTGGGTGAAACCCACCGCTGGCTAGGGGATCAGCAGCGAGGCATCGCCATAGGAAAAGAAGCGGTAGCTTTTGCTGACCGCATGGGCATAAATCCGGTCCATCCGCGCCTTGCCCATCAGCGCTGACACCAGCATCAGCAGGGTGGATTTTGGCAGATGAAAGTTGGTCATCAAAGCATTGGTGACGCGGAATTGGTAGCCGGGGTAGATGAAGATGTCGGTGGTGCCCTCCCACGCCTCTACCCTGCCCGTCATTGCCGCTGATTCGATAAGGCGCAGCGCGGTGGTGCCGACCGGGATCACCCGGCCCCCGGCGGCTTTGGTGGCGTTGATCTCGGCGGCGGCCTGCGGGCTGACTTGGCCCCATTCGGCGTGCATTTTATGGGTGGTGACGTCTTCAACTTTGACGGGCAGGAAGGTGCCCGCGCCGACATGCAGGGTGACCTCGGTGAACTCCACGCCTTTAGCGGCCAAGGCTGCCAGCAATTCGGCGTCGAAATGCAAGCTGGCGGTAGGGGCGGCGACGGCCCCGGCATGACGGGCGAATACGGTTTGGTAATCGGTGTTATCCTGCGCATCAGCGGGGCGTTTGGCGGCGATATAGGGCGGCAGCGGCATCGCCCCTGCCGCATTCAGCGCGGCGTCAAAATCGTCGCCCACAAGGTTAAATTCCAGCCGTAGATCGGTTTCGGATTTTGCGCTTACGGTGGCGGAAAGCTGATCGGAGAACCGGATCACCTCGCCCATGTTGACCTTGCGCAAGGGTTTGGCAAGCGCGCGCCAGCCCTGCGCTTGCGGCTCCAGCAAGGTGATTTCAACCTTTGCCACGGCGTCGCCACGCTGCCTTTGGCCGAACAGACGCGCAGGAATGACGCGGGTGTTGTTTAACACCAAGCGATCACCGGGGCGGAAAATCTCGATCAGATCAGAGACATGCAGATCCGTGATGCTGTCCGCCTCGGCCAACAGCAAGCGCGCGGCGGTGCGGGGTCGCGCGGGGCGGGTGGCGATCAACGCCTCGGGCAGATCGAAATCGAAATCCGATAGGTTCATCCGCCACTTCCTTCTGTGCCTTTGGTGCCGATCACCGGGGCGGGGCTGCGGAAAATCTCGCGGAACATCCCCGGCGTCAAGATCGAGAGTGGGTTCACACTGACCTGCGGATCGGCCGCCGTGCCGCTGAGCGCGTAGTTGAAGCCAAACAGTCCCTCGCCGCGTCGTGTCAGCACAGATCCAATACCGTTCAGCATATAGATCGGTGAGATCGTGCCCTGCATGAACAACTCGGCGCTGGCGCTTTTGTAGACTCCGGCCATTGAGACGCCCAAAGAGGCCCCGATGGCAGAGCCATGATGCACCTGTATCGCATTGGGAGTCAGCAAGAAGGCGGCCTCGACATTGTTGAAGAGCAGCCCCTCGCCGTTCAGCTGCTCAAGGATGCCGACCACCGAGATGGCGTTCAACAGTTCCGCCAGCACATTGGTGTTGCGCACCCGCAAAGCGCCCATCGTCACCACGCCGTCATAACTGCCCGCTTCCGGGCGGGGTTGCAGGGTCACATCCAACGACCCGCCGCGTGTCGAGGCGAAAATGCCCGCAGCCGCCATCACGGCACCCGCATCATCCGACAACAGCCGCACCGCCGTGCCATTGCGGGCGGGCACGACGGTGCCTTTCACTTGCGCTTTGCCGTTGACGCCCGCGATGAAATTGCCGTTCAACCCGCCTGTCAGTGAGAAATCGCCGCGAAAATTGGTCAAAGCGATGCTCTGCGACACCTGCAAACTGTCCAACCGCAAGCTGAGCGGGCTGCCGCCGGATTTTCCGCTGGATTTACGCTCGGACGCAGAGGGCATCCGGCGCATGTCAACCGTGCCCCCGGTCAGTGCGAGGCCCACCGCTTTGCCCTGCCCGCGTCCACGAATTTCCAACGGCGCATCCAGCCAATCGCCCAGACGCACCCGGTTAAACTTTGCCAGATCCAAGCCGCCACCAGGTTTCATAGTCACGGACCCCGTCGCATCCAAGCCAGACGCTTTCAGGCTAATACTTTCCACCAACGGCGGCTTGCCCAAGCGGACTTCGGCGGTAAGCGTCCCCTTGCTGGCTTTCGGCTTCGACCAGCCCACTTCGGGAATGGTCAGCCCGATACTGCTGAGGTCAGACACCAGCGACAGATGCCCCGGCTGACCGCGCACGAGGTCAATCTTGACCTGCCCACGCCCCTGCCCCGACACCATGCCATCGGGCAGACCCAGCCCAAACTCGGAGGCGGTTTTCTGCGACAGGGTGACAGCGCCTTCGATCCGCGCTTTGCCCTTTTGATCCAGCGCGAAGCCCTGACGATAGGTCACATCGAACGGCACTGCGCCGATCAACCCCGCACCTGCGATGGTCAGCCCCGTGGTGTCGGCAGACACAGCCAAACTGTCAGCGGTGATCTTGCGCCCCGGCACCACGGTGTCGGATGAGAAGCCCAAAACCGTGCCCGCCACCTGATACTGCACATCTTTCAGCGCGATTTTCTTTTGCAGCGGCATCCGCAGATGCGTCTCAATCTGCGCCGTGCCCTGCCCCAAAGTCACCGGCTGATCGGCCTTTGACATGAAGTGAAACGGCGGCTGATCGAGCAGCGACAAAGCCGCAGTCAGGCTGGATTGGGTTTTCAGGGTAATCTCGGCAGTGGCGGGCTTTTGCGTCACGTCAGGGATCGCGAACACCGAGCCTGCGACATTGATCTCGCCACCTTCCGGCGGGGTGACGGTGCCGCTGGACAGCACCATGGTGTAGACTTGGCCATCGACCGATGCATAGCCATCACCCGCCTTGATCGGCGGCAAAGTCGCCAGAAACCGCACATCGGCGTCGTTGAAATTATAGCCCAGATGCAGGCGCGGTGCAGCGCCGGGTTCAATCCGCAGCGCCGCGCGCACATCGGTCAGTGAGCCGCTGAGCACGTTTTTATCGACCCAAAGCCGGGTATTCGGCAGCAATGTCACCGGCCACAGCGCCACCAGCCGATCATGCTGAATTTCATTCAACGCCAAATCAATCGCCGCGCGCCAGCCCATGCGGTCAGCGCCAAACTGGCCCGAAGCCGTCAGCCGCCGCCCGGCCTCGGTCAGCGCCAACTGGCCGATCTCGACCGAGAACGGCTGCAAGCGCATCCTTGTGTCCAGCGCGCCATGGCTAAACTCGACAGGCTCTTGGAACAGACCCTCGGGGTCAATCATCACTTGGCTGAACTCAAGCTGGGTAAGGTAGGCGTCGGGCACCTCACGCGCCAAGGGGCCAAGGATGCGGCTGCCATCGGCGCGCACCAGATAGCTGTGGCCGGTGGCTTTCACCCGCAATGTTGGGCTTTGCACCGAAAGTGCTGTCAGATCCATCCGGCCTTGGTCGGGCACATAGCGCATCGCCATGCTGGCACTGTCAAAGGCAATCGGGCGGGCCTCTGGGCTGGGCTGCAACGCGCCCTTGCCGAAGCTGAGGCTCGCCTCTAGGGCCGCCACGCCTTCGGCGCGCAGGGTGGTGTGAATCTCGCCGGAAATCGGCGCATCCAGCACCCCGGCAAAAGCGAAGGGGGCGGCGAGGGTGGCAACATCTTTGGCCGCCACCCCCTCAATCTGTGCCGAAATCCGGGCTTGATCGTCGGTTTTCTGCGACACGATGGTCAGCACGGCGCGCGCCGGGGTGGCACTGCTGATCAGCGACAGGCTGACCTCGGCTGCTACCTCCGAGGCGCGGTTTTCCAGCTGCAGGCGGCCATCGCCCAGATCAAACTGGCGGCCAGAGCCTTGGTCTTGCAGCGTCAGGGTCAGCGCCTCGGCTTCAATCGTGGTCAGATGCGCGGCGGCAGGGCTGGCAAAGGCGCGGTCTACCGCGTCAAACAATTCCGGCAGGCTGCGGATTTTCGGCTGCATCTCGGTGCCGCCCAGCGAGAGGTCAAAATTGCCGTCGCGGTCGCGGGTGACTTGCAGGTGTGCGCCGACAATTTTCAAGCTGCGGGCGCGGAATTGGCCGTGCAGCAAAGCGCCGGGGTCCAGTGTGACGCGCAGATCCGGCAGGATCAGCAGGGCTTGGTTGTTGGCTTTCAGCACGCGCAGATCGTCTAGGCGCAGGCGGGGCACCCAATCCTCAACCGTGATCTCAACCCCGCCAATGGCGATGGCGGCTTCCGGCAGGGCCTTGGCGATGGCTGTGTTGGCGCGCTGTTCGATCTCGGCCACCACCCAAGTCGGCATCGGGATGGGTTTGCCGGACAGGCCTAGGATGCCAAAAATGATGCCGAAGATCAGCGCCAGACAGAACAGCCGCCCACCAAGCCCGGTGCGGTGGCGTTTTTTGGGTTTTTTGGCCGGGGTATCAGCAGCAACCGACTCAACGGGGACGGCGACCGGATCGGCCCCTGCCTCGTTCTGCGGATCGCTTGCCATCTCTGCCTTAGCCTTTCCAAATGCCCGGCGTTTGCCACCGGTGCCGCCTATCCTTCAGGGCTTGCCTTTATCTTTGCCCAAAGGCAACTAGATCGCAAAGGGTTGATCCCAGAAAAGGCAAGGAGCCGCGCATGATCGAGATTGGCCAAACCGCCCCCGATTTCACCCTGCCCCGCGATGGCGGCGGCAGCGTGACATTGTCCGCCCTGCGCCCGCAACGTGTGGTGCTGTTCACCTATGGCGGCGATGGCACCCCGACCTGCACCAATGAGGTGATGGATTTCAACGCCTTGCAGGCGGATTTTGCCAAAGCGGGCTGCGTGGTGTTGGGGTTGTCGAAGGATACGGCGGCCAAGCACGACAAATTCATCGCCAAAATGGGCATTACCTTGCCGCTCGCGTCGGATGCGGGGGGCCAAGTGATGGAGGATTGGGGTGCTTTTGGCGAAAAGCTGTTCTTTGGCAAACTGGTGCAGGGGGTGCTGCGCTCGACCTTTCTGATTGAGGCGGATGGCACCCTTGCTCGCGTCTGGAAGGTCGACCGCGTCAAAGGCCATGCCGCCGAGGTTCTGGCAGCGGTGCAGGCGCTTTGATGAGCTTGGCCGAAATGGCGGTCGCGGTGCTGACCACCGCCGATGGCCGCGCGAAAACCGCCTTGTCGCACCAACACGCCGCAAGCTGGCGGGCGGCACGGGCGGCGGGCACGCCTTTGGCCATTGGGCAAGCCGCCCCACCGCAGCGCCCCGCCCGCCCGGAAAAGCCTGACCTTTTGGATCCGCGCGAGGTGCCGCGCCGCCGCCCCGGCTCGCCCTTGGGCCGCATCGCTTTGCTGCACGCCGTGGCGCATATCGAGTTAAACGCCGTCGATCTGCATTGGGACATCATCGCGCGCTTCACCGACACCCCGATGCCCTTGGGGTTCTACGACGACTGGGTGCAGGCGGCGGATGACGAATCCAAGCATTTCAACTTGCTGTGCGACTGCCTTGAAGCAATGGGCAGCTTCTATGGCGCGATGCCCGCCCATGCCTTCATGTGGCAAGCCGCCGAGGATACCGCCGCTGATCTGCTGGGGCGTCTGGCGGTGGTGCCGATGGTGCTGGAGGCGCGCGGCTTGGATGTGACGCCGGGGATGATCGCTTTGTTCACCCAAGCCAAAGAAACCCAAGCCATCGCGGCGCTGAATACGATCTACGCCGAGGAAGTCGCCCACGTGGCTTACGGCTCGAAATGGTTCAACTGGCTGTGCGGGCGCGCGGGAGATGATCCGAAAGAGGTGTTCCACAGCCTTGTGCGCCAATATTTCCACGGCAATCTAAAGCCGCCGTTCAACGATGAAAAGCGCGCCGAGGCCGGATTGCCACCCGATTTCTACTGGCCCTTGGTCGATCAGGCCTAAGATCTATCGGCGGAATCTTGCCGAGACTGGCGAGTTTCCGCCCCGGTTCCCCGTGCTTTGGTCAAATTTGTTGCGACTGTGCCAAGCGCTGGCTAATCAGGCAAGAGCCCGACAAATGGGCACCTCACCGCCCTTTGTGCCTAAAGAACCGGAACATGCCGCTGTGCTGACACGCCTCACCTATCGGATTCACACCACGTTGGAGCGGTATCTGCCGGAACAACGTCTGTTCCTGAAATCCGACACCGAGACGCGCTTCATCCGGCTGCGGCCCAGCACGCAAGCGATTGCCTTGGTGTTCGGCTCGCTGGCCTTGGCGTGGACGATTCTGGCGACTGCGATCCTGCTGCTCGATTCGATTTCGGCAGGTACGTCGCGGCAGCAAATCGCGCGGCAACAGGCGCTTTACGAACAACGCCTGAATGATCTTTCCGCCGACCGCGATCTGCGCGCCGATGAAGCGGCCTCGGCGCAAGGGCGGTTCAACCTCGCTCTTGCACAAGTGTCCCAGATGCAGGCGCGTCTGCTCGCCTCGGAAGATCGCCGGCGAGAGTTGGAAACCGGCATCGACGTGATCCAGAACACCCTGCGCGGCGTGATCAAGGAACGCGATGCTGCGCGCGATCAGGTGGCCTCGCTGTCCACCGCCCCCACTGCGGGCCGGACCGAGGCCGAACGGCTGGCCGATGCCGATGCCACGCTGGAGATGATGACCGCCAGCTTGGGCGAAACCGCGCAGGACCGTGACTCCCTGCAGGTGAAGGCCGAGAAAGCCGATGCACGCACGGCGAAGGTTACTCAGGAAAAACAACAGCTTGAAACCCGCAACGCTGCGATATTCACCCAGTTAGAAAGTGCTTTGACCGGAGTTGTCGAGCCTTATGACAAGATGTTCCGTGCTGCAAACCTGTCACCAGATGATCTGCTGGCCGCGGTGCGCAAGGGCTATAGCGGCCAAGGTGGGCCGCTGACGCCGATTTCGCTGTCGACCTCGGGGCAAGCCGCCTCGATGGATGAAATCCGCGCCAATGCGATTCTGAAAAGCCTTGATAACATGAACATGTACCGCATCGCCGCCTTCAAAGCGCCGTTCGGAATGCCGGTGAGAACCGCGGTGCGCTACACCTCAGGCTTTGGTGGCCGCGACGACCCGATGGGGCGCGGTTATCGCCGCCATGAGGGTCAGGATATGGCGGGCGATTACGGCGCTCCGATCTACGCCACCGCTGACGGGGAAGTGACCTACGCGGGCTGGGAAAACGGCTATGGTCGTCTTATCAAGATCAAGCACGCTTTCGGGATTGAGACCCGCTATGGCCATCTTTCGCAGATCAGGGTGGAAGTTGGTCAAAAGGTATCGCGCGGCGACCGTATCGGTGATATGGGCAACTCGGGCCGCTCGACAGGCACACATCTTCACTACGAGATCCGTATCGGCGGATCCGCGATAAATCCGATGACCTTCATAAAGGCAGCGAACAATGTTTTCTAAAAGCCGCATCAACGAACCGGGCCCCAAAGCGGGCGAGACTGACAAGCCCAAAGCGCCGGAGGCACCTGTGACCAAACCATCCATGGAATTCAGCCCCTCGGCGCCGAAGGGCAAAGTGGCGGCTTCGGTGCTGTCCGCCGATCTGACCGTGGTGGGCAATCTGCGCACCACCGGCGATATTCAGGTCGAAGGCACGGTTGAGGGCGATATCCGCGCGCATCTGCTAACCGTGGGCGAAACCGCCACCATCCGGGGTGAGATTGTCGCTGACGATATCGTCGTTAATGGCCGGGTGATTGGCCGGGTGCGTGGGCTGAAAGTACGCCTGACCTCGACCGCCAAGGTCGAAGGTGACATTATCCACAAGACCATCGCGATTGAGAGCGGCGCGCATTTTGAAGGCTCGGTGCAGCGTCAGGATGATCCGCTGTCGACGGGCCGGGTTGCCCCGCCAACCAGCCGCATCGTGCAGGCTCCGGCCTCCAGCGAAGAATCCTAAGACTCGCACAAGTGTCTAACGTGGAAATCACAGCGCGGGCATCGGGGGAAACCTTGGTGCCCGTTGCCATTTGTGCGCCGGAACATCGGCGGGCGATCCTGTGGGCGGCGATTTTAGCCTCGTCGATGGGGTTTATTGATTCCTCGGTGACAGCCAACGCTTTGCCTGCGATGCGGGCGTCTTTGGGGGCTTCTTTGACGCAGGCGCAGTGGTTTAGCGGGATTTATTTGCTGGCGCTGACCTCGCTGATCTTGGTCGGCGGTGCCTTGGGCGATCGCTTTGGCACCGCGCGCGGCTTTGGCTTGGGGATTATTCTGTTCGTTGTCAGCTCGTTAGGCTGCGCTTTGGCGGTGAGCCCAACGGGGATGATCGTGGCGCGGGGTTTGCAAGGCGTGGCGGCGGCGCTGATGGTGCCGGGGTCGATGGCGATCATCGGTCGGGCCTTCCCGCGTGAAGAACGTGGCGCAGCTTTGGGGCTGTGGGCGGCGGCGTCGATCGCCACCGCTTCTGCAGGGCCGATTTTGGCGGGGCTGTGTTTGATGGTCGATCCGGTTGCAGGCTGGCGCTGGATTTTTGCGTTGAACTTGCCGCTGGGTGGGATTTCGCTGTGGTTGCTGGCGCGGTTTGCCTATGCCGACACGGGCCGTCCCGGTGTGCCGATTGATTATGTTGGGGCGGGTCTGGCGACGTTGGGCTTTGGGCTGGTGGCCTATGGGTTAAGCGCCGAGACGGGGGAATCGCTTTCGCTGATGGGCTTGGGCTTTGCCGTTTTGGTCGGGTTTCTGGCTTGGGAAGCCCGCTGCCCTGCCCCGATGATCCGGCTAAGCATGTTCCGGGTGCGCAGGTTCTCCACCATCAACCTTGCGACGTTTCTTTTGTATTTCGCGGTGACGGGGATTGGCTTTTACCTGCCGATGACCGCCGTATCGGCTTGGGGCGCGGATGCATTGGCGATGGTGGCGGCATTTTTGCCGGGGGCTTTGATGATCGCCTTGCTGTCCACGCGAATGGGCAAGCTGGCGGATCGGCTTGGCCCGGCGCGGTTTTTGGTTTGGGGCGCGGTGTTGGTTGCGATGGCGCAGGCGGGGTTGGCCCTAACAGCGCATGAGGCGCTGTATTGGACCCGCGCCGTGCCGCTGATGTGGCTGTCGGGGTTTGGGATGGCGCTGTTGGTGGCACCGCTGACGACGGTGGTGATGACTTCGGCCAGCGATGCCGATCAGGGTGCTGCCTCGGGGATCAACAACGCGGTGGCGCGGGCGGCGAGCCTGCTGGCGATTGCGCTGATGGGGCGGATGGCGGCGGCGGGCTATGGCGCGATTGGCACAGAGACTCCGGGGTTTGGCGTGATCGACAGTGGGGCCGCGCATATCCATGCCACAAGCTTGGGATTTGCGCATATTGCGGCTTTGGCGGCTGTAGCCTCGCTCGCTTCGGCTTTGGTGTCGGCTTGGGGGCTCAGGCAGCCGCGCTAGCGATCAATCCTCGGCGTTCGCCTCGGCACGACTTTTGCCCGCCACATCCATCGCCAAGGTCGCTGCCATGAACTTATCCAGATCGCCATCCAGCACGCCGCCAGTGTCGCTGGTTTCATGCCCGGTGCGCAGGTCTTTCACCATCTGATAGGGCTGCAAGACGTAGGACCGGATCTGGTTGCCCCAGCCCGCATCGCCCTTGGCATCGTGCTGTGCGTTGATGCTGGCGTTGCGGCGATCGAGTTCCACCTGATACAGCCGCGAGCGCAAAGCGTTCATGCAGGCCTCACGGTTCTGGTGCTGCGATTTCATCGAGCTTGTCACCACGATATTTGTCGGCAAGTGGGTGATCCGCACCGCCGAGTCGGTGGTGTTGACGTGCTGCCCGCCTGCGCCGGACGAGCGATAGGTGTCGATGCGGATGTCGCGGTCGGGGATGTCGATCTCGATGTTATCATCAACGACGGGGTAGACCCACACGGACGCAAAAGAGGTTTGGCGTTTATCAGCCGAGCCATAGGGGCTGATCCGCACAAGGCGATGCACGCCGGATTCCGATTTCAGCCAGCCATAGGCATTCAGGCCAGAAATCTTGTAACCCGCTGATTTGATGCCGGTTTCATCGCCCGCCGATTCCGCCTGCAGTTCAACCTTGTAGCCCTTTTTCTCGGCCCACCGCACATACATCCGCGCCAGCATCGACGCCCAATCACAGCTTTCCGTGCCGCCCGCGCCCGCGTTGATCTCAAGGAAGGTATCATTGCCATCCGCCTCGCCGTTCAGCAGGGCTTCGAGTTCCTTGGCACCGGCCAGGTCGACCAAACCCTTCAGCGCCTCTTCGGCTTCGGTGATGATTTCCTCATCACCCTCGGATTCGCCCAATTCAATCAACTCGACATTGTCGCGCAGACCGGACTCAATCAGGCGGTAGGTCGAGATTTGCTCGATCAGACCTTGCCGTTCGCGCATCAGTTTTTGCGCCTTGGCAGGGTCGTTCCACAGATCGGGGGCCTCGATCATCGCGTCGAATTCTTCCAACCGATGCGCTGCCGTCTCCCAATCCATCCGCTGGCCCAAAAGGCGCAGAGATTTGGTGATGGCATCGACATTGTATTGCGTCTCGGTGCGCATGAGCGGGCGTTCCTTCGTAACTTTGACGGGGTGATAGCGCGGAGCGGCTTAGGCGGCAAGGGCCGCGCTAATACAGCCCGCCCGAGGAAAGCGTGCCGAAATTCGCCTTCTTCGGCACCGATTTCTGCTGGCCATCCGAGGTGGTCACGGTGTCGCTGCCACCCGCATCGCTTTCGCCATTGGCAAACAGTGGCAGGTTGGAACCCATCGCAAAGCCACCGTCGATGATCTCGCCCAAGGCATAAAGCGGTTCTTCGCCCTCACGGAAATACTCGGCAACCACATTGGCGCCAGAGGCATCCGGCCCCAGCAAAGCGCCGCTGAAACGGTCGATGTTCTGGAAATAGCCCCCCGGCGGCACTTTGAATTTGGTGCCACCCCGGCGCTTGACCACTTCTTTCATGAATTCCTGAAAGATCGGCACGCACAATGTGCCACCAAACGCCCCCGGCCCCAAGGACCGCGGCTGATCAAAACCCATGTAGCAGCCCGCGACGGTGTTCGAAGTATAGCCAATAAACCACACGTCTTTTGCGTCATTCGTCGTCCCGGTCTTGCCCGCCACTGGCACCGGCAGCTTGACCCCTGTGCCAGAGCCGCGTTGAATAACCCCCTCCATCATCGAGGTCAGCTGATAGGCGGTGATTGCATCCATCACGCGCTCACGGTTGCTGTCGATGGTCACGCCGTCACCCTTGGGCAGGCGCGGCGAGTTGCAATCCTCGCATTTGCGCTGGTCGTGACGGTAGATTGTCTTGCCATAGCGGTCCTGCACGCGGTCAACCAGCGTCGGCTCCACCCGCTCACCGCCATTGGCGAACATCGCATAGGCCGCGACCATCTTATACAGCGTGGTTTCTTGCGCGCCCAAAGCATTGGCAAGGAACGGCTGCATCGGTTTGTAGACGCCGAATTTCTCGGCATAGCTGGCGACCAGCGGCATACCGATTTCCTGCGCGATCCGCACCGTCATCAGGTTACGCGATTGCTCGATGCCCGTACGCATCGGGGTGGGTCCGTAGAATTTGTTGGTGGAGTTCTTCGGCGTCCACAGCCCTTGCGGCGTTTCCACCTCAATCGGCGCATCGACGATGATCGTGGCGGGGGTGAAGCCCGAATCCAAGGCGGCGGCATAGACGAAGGGTTTGAAGCTGGAGCCCGGCTGACGGGTGGCTTGTGTCGCGCGGTTGAACACCGAAGATTGATAGCTGAAGCCGCCCTGCATCGCCATGACGCGGCCAGTGTTCACGTCCATCGCCATGAAACCGCCCTGCACTTCCGGCACTTGCCGCAATGACCAGCGCACGAAATCGCCGGTTTTATCATCAGTGACTTGCCGCACCATCACGACATCACCGACAGACACCAGATCGGCAGGCACACGGGCTTTCTTGCCCAGCTTGCCGCCCTCCAGCCGTTTCCTCGCCCAAGTCACGTCATTGGCGGGGATTTCTTGCGTGCCATCGACGCCCTCAATTCCCACCTCGGCAGTTTTTTCGCCCAACGACAGCACCACGGCAACATGCCAGCCGGTCACATCGCGTGGCATGTCCTTGACCTCGGACAAAGATTTGCGCCAAGCGGCCTCGTCGCCTAGAACCTCGGTCGGCAGCACTTTGCCCGTGCCGCGCCAGACGCCCTGATTGCGGTCATATTTCTCTAGGCCCCGACGCAAGGCTACGGCGGCGATTTCCTGCAATTCAGGGTCCGCAGTGGCACGTATCGACAACCCGCCGCCGAAGAATTCTTCCTCGCCAAAGGTGCCCGACAACTGACGGCGAATTTCATCGGTGAAATAATCACGCGGCGGCAAAGCCTCGCGGAACGCCGGGTAATCACCGTTTTGCACGGATTTCAGCGGTTCTTCGCGGGCGGCTTTATAGGCGGCCTCGTCGATATAGCCGTTCTGGAACATCTCGTTCAGCACATAATTCCGCCGCGCAGTCAGGCGTTCTTTCTGCGTCACCGGGTTGTAATCAGACGGCGCTTTCGGCATCGAAGCCAAAGTCGCGGCCTCGGCGGGCGACAGTTGATCCAGCGATTTGTTGAAATAGGTCTGCGCGGCAGCCGCCACACCGTAGGAGTTCTGGCCAAGGAAAATCTCGTTCATATACAGCTCAAGGATCTTATCCTTCGACAAAGTCTGCTCCAACCGTGAGGCCAGAATCAATTCCTTGACCTTACGCTCGACCGAGCGCGACCCGTCGAGCAGGAAGTTCTTCATCACCTGTTGGGTGATCGTTGATGCACCACGCGCATTCTTGCCGCCCGATTTGATCGCATCCCACGCCGCCGAGATCATGCCCTGCACGTCATAGCCCTTATGGGTGTAGAAATGCTTGTCTTCCGCCGAGATGAACGCATCGCGCACCAGCACCGGAATATCCTCGATCGGCACGAATAGACGGCGTTCCTTGGCGAATTCGTCGATAATCCGGCCCTCGCCGGAATAGATCCGGCTGATCGTCGGCGGCGAATATTGCGCAAGGCTGTCGTGGCTCGGCAGGTCCGCTGAATACATCCAGAACACCGCGCCGAGCGTCAAAGCGCCGAACAACAGACCAAGCGTGATCGTCGTGAAAATGCCCCCGAAGAAAGAGCCGATAAACCTGAGCACGCTTGTCATTCCCGCAATCGCGACAGGCACCCTGCCCGCGCACGCGCGCTTATACACGCGGGCGGGCGGAAAGGTCAAAACACTCCGCTGCGATTTTTCAAACCGGGCGAAGTGCTGCCACTACTTCAGCGGCAAAGCCTGCAAGCCCGCATCCTGCTTGCGCCATGCCTTCAGCGCCGAGACCAAAGCCTCGGCCATCTTCGCCCGCCATTTCGGATCGTCCAACCGTTTCAAATCACTGGACGAGGATAAAAACCCCAGTTCCAACAAAACCGACGGAATATCCGCCGATTTCAGCACCGAGAAACTCGCCTGTTGCCGGGGATGGCGGTGCATTTTCAGCCCCAGCGCTTTGATCGCCACCTCCAACGCCATCGCCAAACGTTCGGTACGCGGCGTTGTGTCGGTGCGCGCCATATCCATCAGCACCTCGGCCACCAGATCATCCTGCTGCGAAAGATCAACCCCGGCCAGCAGATCATCGCGGTCATGGCGTTCGGCCAATGCCGCCGAGGCCTCGTCGCTGGCATCCGCAGACAGGCTGTAGATCGTCGCCCCCACCGCATCGCCTTCCGCAATCGCATCGGCGTGCAGCGACAGGAACACATCCGCACCCGCCTGATGCGCGATAGAAATACGGGTTTCCAGTGGGACGAACACATCCTGATCCCGTGTCATCACCACATCAAAGCCGCCATCGCGCAGCAGTGCTTCCTTCAACTCCCGCGCAAATTTCAGTACCAGGGTTTTCTCATTCTGCCCGTCGCTCTCGGCCCCCGGATCAATGCCGCCATGACCAGGATCCAGCACCACCACCAGCTTGCCATCCTTCTTGGTGGGGGGGGCCGGTAGATCGACTGGCTTCGGCAAAGTCCAATCGGCAGGCTCAGGCAAAGCCGCCAACGCGGCAAAGGCGGCCTCAGTCGCAGCCTCTAGCCGCAGATGCACGCCCACCGTGCCGCCAGTACGCATTTCGGCAGAAGTCACCTGCATCGGCCCCGAAAGTTCGATCACCAATCGCGACCAGCCGGGGCGAAACACCCCGGCCCGCAAGGCCACAACCGCTTTGCTATCCAAGGGCATATCAGCCAGCCCGGTCCAATCCACCTCGCGGAAATCCACCACCAGCCGCGCCGGGTCATCCAGCACCCGCACCCGCCACGGCACCGCTTGCGACAGGCCAAGATCAATCTGCAGCCCCGATCCCGCATCCACAATCTCGGACGCGCCGGGATTGAATTTCGCCAAACCCGACAGTTGCTGCGCCCGCCCCGGCCCCGCATAGGCCAGCGCGCAGATCAGTAAAACAAGACTAAAAAGCGCTTTCATACTGGCCTAAATACTCCCGCCGGAGGCTCTTTTTAACCCCATCTGCGCCATGTAACCGGCCAAGCGCTCCAGCCCGTCGACAATATCCGCCGTGCCGCGCGCATAGGAAAACCGCAAGGTCTGCCCACCGCGCAGAGGGTCAAAATCCAACCCCGGTGTCACCGCCACCCCGGCCTTGTGCAGAATATCGCGCGCAAAGCCCAAGCTGTCATCGGTGAAGTCGCTGACATCGGCATAGATATAAAACGCCCCATCCGGCGGTGCGATTTTATCAAACCCTGCACGCGGCAGGCCTTCCAGCATCAACCGACGGTTCTCGGCATAGACCGCGCGGTTGGCTTCCATCTCATCAACGCAGTCCAACGCCGCCAAAGCCGCCACCTGCGACACATGCGGCGCGCAGATGAACATGTTTTGCGCCAGCCGCTCGACGGTGCGGATGTGATCCTCAGGCACCACCATCCAGCCCACCCGCCAGCCGGTCATGCTGAAATACTTGGAAAAGCTGTTGATCACATAGACATCATCGCTGATTTCCAGCGCCGAATGTGCCCGCTCGCCGTAATGCAGCCCATGGTAAATCTCATCCGAGACAAAGCTGATGCCGCGCTGATGCGCATATCCGATCAGATCGCGAAGGGCATCTTTCGACAGCATCGTCCCCGAAGGATTACCCGGCGAGGCCACGATCAACCCCTTCATGTCAACGCCGTCCAGATCAGCGGGCACGGGCTGCAAGCGGTTCTCTGCCCGCGTGGCAATCCCCACTGGCTGCAGGCTGAGCGCCTTCAATATCTGCCGATACGACGGATACCCCGGCTCCCCCAAGCCCACACGATCACCGGCCTCAAACAGCGCGGTGAACGCGAGCAGAAACGCACCCGACGAGCCTGCGGTGACAATCACCCGCTCCGGGTTCAGCGTAACCCCATACCAGCGTTGATATAATGCCGCGATTCCCGCCCGCAGTTCCGGTATCCCCAGCGACACGGTGTAACCCAAAGCATCGCGGCCCATCCGCGCAGATAGTGCCGCAATCGCGCCCTGTGGGGCGGGGGTCGATGGCTGACCGACCTCCATATGGATAATGCTGCGCCCCGCCGCCTCAAGACTGGCAGCTTCCGCCACCATATCCATCACAATGAAGGGATCAACCTGACCCCGGCTTGATCTATCCATCGCCCTGCCCCTATTGTTGCCGCCAATAGTGTCGCCTACAAGGCGTTCGTCAACCCCGGCCGACCCTTCCGGCCCCTTCCGAGGTTACCCGATGCGCCTGCCGATCCTTGCCGCCCTGCTGACCTGCAGCCTTGCCGCCCCCAGCCTCGCCGGAGGCATCGAGTCAATGACCGAGGCCGAGCGCACCGCGTTCCGCGCCGAGGTGAAAGCCTATCTGATCGAGAATCCCGAAGTGCTGGTCGAGGCGATGAACGTTTTGCAAGACCGCCAAGCGCAGGCGGAACAAGCGACGGACAAACAACTGGTGATCGACCACAAGAATGATCTGTTCGCCGATCAAGCCTCGTGGGTCGGTGGCAACCCCGATGGCGACATCACGGTCGTTGAATTCATGGATTACCGCTGTGGCTATTGCCGCAAAGCCTATCAAGAGGTCGAAGATCTGGTGAAAGCCGATGGCAATATCCGTCTCGTGCTGAAGGAATACCCGATTCTGGGTGACGATTCCGTCACCTCCGCCCGCTTCGCCATCGCGGTGCTGCAACTGCATGGCAACGACGCCTATAAGAAAGTCCATGACGCGCTGATCACCCTGCGCGGCGCCCCCGATGCCGAAACCTTGGGCCGTCTCGCCAGTGATCTGGGCTTTGACGCCAAACCCGTGCTCGACAAAATGGCCTCTCCCGAAGTCAGCGCTGTGATCGCCGCCAATGAGGAATTGGGCCGTAAAATGGCGATCAGCGGCACCCCCACCTTCGTGATCGACAGCCAAATGCTGCGCGGCTATGTGCCGCTCGACGGGATGCAGCAGATCGTAGCGTCCGAGCGTAAAAGCTAAGCCTCTAAAACTTATCTAAAATTGTCATCCTCTGTGCGCAAATATCCCACAGGGGAAGCCGTATTGCTCCTTCAGCAATACGGCGCGGGGGTGTGAAACCCCCGTTCGCCAGAGACCACAAGCCCAGCCCTAGACAGTCTGCGCTGCCTCCAACTCGGCAGCCTCAATCTCCGCCGCCTTTTTCTCAACCAGTTCCACGATGTGATCGACCATACCCTCGTTGCCCAGCTTATGATGCTGCTTGCCCGCGAGATACACCATCCCCGACCCAGCCCCGCCGCCGGTAAAGCCAATATCGGTCATCAACGCCTCGCCCGGCCCATTCACCACGCAGCCAATAATCGACAGGCTCAGCGAGGTGGTGATATGCGCCAGCCGGTCCTCCAGCGCCGAAACGGTCTTGATCACATCAAACCCCTGCCGCGCGCAGCTTGGGCAAGAGATGATCGTCACGCCGCGATGGCGCAACCCAAGCGATTTCAGAATCTCAAAACCAACCTTGACCTCCTCCACCGGATCGGCGGACAGCGACACCCGAATGGTGTCACCAATGCCTGACCACAAGAGATTGCCCAACCCAATCGCCGATTTCACCGTGCCGGACACCAGCCCCCCGGCCTCGGTAATGCCCAAATGGATCGGCGCATCGGTGGCGCTGGCGAGTTGTTGATAGGCCGCCGCCGCCATGAACACATCCGATGCTTTTACAGAAATCTTGAACTCGTGGAAATCATTGTCCAACAGCAACCGGATATGATCCATGCCGGACTCGACCATCGCATCCGGGCAAGGTTCGCCATATTTATCAAGCAGATGCTTTTCCAGTGATCCGGCATTGACCCCAATGCGGATAGAACAGCCGTGGTCTTTCGCCGCCTGCACCACATCGCGCACCCTTTGCGCATTGCCGATATTGCCGGGGTTGATGCGCAGGCAGGCCGCCCCGGCCTCAGCCGCCTCAATGGCGCGTTTATAGTGGAAATGGATATCCGCGACGATCGGCACAGGGCTTTCCCGCACGATCTCGCGCAGCGCAAAGGTGCTGCCCTCATCCGGGGTCGACACCCGCACGATATCGGCACCCGCCACCGCACAGCGTTGAATCTGTTCAATCGTCGCCGCCACATCGGTGGTCAGCGTGTTGGTCATGGTCTGCACCGAAATCGGCGCATCGCCCCCCACCAGCACCTTGCCCACGCGGATTTGCCGTGACACCCGCCGTTCGATGTTACGCCAAGGCCGGATCGGATTATGCGTCATGGCGGGCTCCTTTAAGCTGCCCTCTAGATAGACAAGCCAAAGCCCCGGAGCAACCGTCCGAGGCCATCTGCCGCATCAACTTTGTGCGCCACTATTCCGAAGGAACAGGTGCCACCGCAGGAACGCCCGCATCCGCCACATTCACAAACTGCGCCAGATCGGCATCGCCCGAAATATCCGCCGTTTGATAGCCCGCTGTCAGCGCTTCCGCCGACAAAGCCACATTCTTGATCACCTGCGCACCGGGCGCTGCCGGGCCGTAAGTCTTGCCGTTCACCACGAAATAGATCGAGCCGGAATTACCCGAACGCAACAAAGCCGCCTGTTGCAAGGGCGGCACTGCATAGCGCTCACCTGCATCCAGGATTTTCTCGAACAACACCGTGCCATCGGCGGCGGAAACGCGCACCCAAGACGGCCGCACTGCCAGCACTTCGACACCCGGCTTGGCCTCGGCCACAACCTGCACCGTGTCGTCAATCGCTTGCTGCAAACTGTCCTGCGGCGCGGTGGCAACCCCTGCATCCGCCGTCAACACACCTGCCGCCCGCGGATTTATCGTACCAATCGGGCCATCGCGCGCCGTCAGAACGGGTGCATCAAGGGCCTGAGGTTGATACAAACGATCCAGCTGATCACTGCCAACCTGCGCGTCGGCAGAGTCATCTGCCATCTGATCGACATCTGGCGCGGCCTTGACGCCTGCGAGAGGGTCAAGTTCAGCGACCACCACCGGGGCTTGTTCGACCGGGGAAAGCTGCACGCGCTGCACTTCCTGCAACACCGACCAGCCGCCATAGCCCAAAGCCCCGATCAAGGCGACCAGCACCGCAAGTGAGCCAACGGCACCGGGTTCAACCCGTGCAAACAGGCCTTCACTGCGCGGAATAAATGCGGTGTTCAGATCGCCAAAACCCTCGCGGCCTTCATTCGCCACCTGCCGCGCCCGAAGCGCGGTCATCGACACCGAAGACGCCGCCGCCGACATGCCATGTGCGACTTCAAACCCAGCCTCGCGACAGAATTTGGCAAAGGCCCAATCCGGGTCCATCCCCAGATAGCGCGCGTAAGACCGCACATTGCCTGCGATAAAGCCGGGGGTTTCAAATGCCGACACATCGGCATTTTCAATCGCAGCGATATAGGTGGCCTTGATCTTCAACTCACGCTGAATATCCAACAGGGATTTGCCCAACGTGGCGCGCTCGCCCCGCATCAGATCCCCCAAGCGCAGCTCAAAATCGTCAAAGCCTTTCGGCTTATCCACTTCGGCTGCCGGAGTTTTCACTCTCCGCCCGATCATGCGCTGAGCCCCATCACTGCCCCGATACCCTGTCACCCTTTGGGCGACTCATATTTTGTCTATTGGGCAAAACCTAGCACGGGGCAAGCGATTCTGCATGTGCAGAAAGACATTTACGCCACAGCTTCGGCACGATTTAGCGCACAGTGGCCCCAAAGCGCGTCCATCGCCTTCACAACTGCGTCAATAGCCGCCGAATCATGCACCGGAGACGGCGTAAACCGCAGCCGTTCCGTGCCGCGCGGCACCGTCGGGAAGTTGATCGGCTGCACATAAATGCCAAATTGCTCGAGCAGCATGTCTGACAGCATCTTGCAATGGATGGGGTTGCCGACATGCACGGGCACAATATGCGTGCCATTGTCGATGATCGGCAGGCCCAGCCCGCGCAACCGCAGCTTGAGTATGCTGGCATTGGTCTGCTGGGCATCGCGCAGGTGTTGCGCCGTCTTAAGATACCGCACCGAGGCCGCAGCCCCCGCCGCCACCGCTGGCGGCAAAGAGGTGGTGAAAATGAACCCCGGCGCATAAGACCGCACCGCGTCGACCATCTTCGCAGTTGCAGCAATATAGCCGCCGAACACCCCGTAAGCCTTGGCCAAAGTGCCGTTGATGATGTCGATCCGGCCCATCAACCCATCACGTTCCGCCACCCCTGCCCCACGCGGGCCATACATGCCGACGGCGTGAACCTCGTCGATATAGGTCAGCGCGTTGAACTCATCCGCCAGATCGCAGATCGCTTTGATCGGGCCGAAATCGCCATCCATCGAATAGATCGACTCAAACGCGATCAGCTTCGGCGTGGCCGGATCATCCGCCGCCAAAAGTTCCCGCAGATGCGCCACATCGTTGTGCCGGAACACCCGCTTTGCTCCACCATTGCGCCGCACGCCTTCGATCATTGAGGCATGGTTCAGCGCATCGGAATAGATGATCAGGCCGGGGAACAGCTTGGGCAACGTGCTAAGCGTGGCGTCATTGGCAATGTATGCGCTGGTGAACACCAAAGCGGCCTCTTTGCCATGCAGATCGGCCAACTCGGCCTCAAGCGCGTTATGATAAACCGTGGTGCCCGAAATATTCCGCGTACCGCCCGACCCTGCTCCGGTTGCATCCAGTGCCTCATGCATCGCGGCCAAAACCACTGGATGCTGGCCCATCCCTAGGTAATCATTGCCGCACCAGACGGTGATATCGGCCTCGCTCCCATCCGGCTTGCGCCAGACCGCGTGCGGATAGGCGCCCTTGCGGCGCTCGATGTCGATGAAGGTGCGGTAGCGGCCCTCGTCATGCAGGCGCTGGATCGCAGTATCAAGGGCGGCTTCGTAGTTCATCATCTTCTCCATCGTCCTGCGGCCCCTTCTAAACATGTGGCCACAAGATACCTTGATGTGCGTCAATTCGGCTTCCGGCGAAAGACGGCATTTTGCCGCGACCTATTAGCAGATCAGCCCTTCGGCGCAATCTCCAGCACCAGCACGCAAGCGGCTGCACCTTTGCGCAACTTATCACAAGCCGCCAGCGCATCTTTCGCCGCCGTGGCGGCATCCGGCAAACCCGCAATCGCCTGCGCCGATGCCGCCGGAGCCCCCGCTGGCAGGAAGCCTTCATCCGGCGACACCGCCAGTGCGGCATAGCCCTTGCTGGCATCCGGCACGAAAATCGCCAAAGCGTCCGGGTTGGTCATCACCACCCGCAGCGTGGCCAATTCAGTCTCGGTCAGAAATGGTTGCAGATGCAGGATGATGCTCGATCCGCCCAGCTCTGCCACCTCGGTCTTGACCGCTTCTGCGACAGCCGCTGTTGCCAGCCCGCAGGCCAAAGCCACGCCTAAGCCTAGATATTTCATCATGCCACATCTCCGGCTGCCTGAATTTCAGGCTTTCTAGCGCAGCCCGCCGCCACTGGACAGTCCCCTGCGTCGTGTTAGGCTCCGCCTCGCCAATAATCGCCGATATATCAAGGAGAGCCCGATGAGCCTGGATGCCGTCCTGTCCCGCATCGACACCGATCTGCCAGAGGCGCTCGACCGCCTGCTGGAATTGCTGCGCATCCCGTCGATTTCGACCGATCCTGCCTACAAGGCCGATTGTGCAAGTGCCGCCGATTGGCTGGTGGAAGATCTGAAATCACTGGGCTTTGACGCCACCTCGCGCCCCACCCCCGGCCATCCGATGGTGGTGGCGCATGGTGGAACGGGTGACAAGCACCTGCTGTTTTACGGCCATTACGACGTGCAGCCCGTCGATCCTTTGAACCTGTGGGACCGCGACCCGTTTGATCCCGAAATCCAAGACACCGCCAAAGGCCGCGTCATCCGCGGGCGTGGGTCTTCCGATGACAAAGGCCAGTTGATGACCTTCCTTGAGGCCTGCCGCGCCTGGAAAGCCATCCACGGCAGCCTGCCCGGCAAGCTCACGATTTTTCTGGAGGGCGAAGAGGAATCCGGCTCGCCCAGCCTAATCCCCTTCATGCAAGAAAACGCTGCCGAGTTGAAAGCCGACATCGCGCTGATCTGCGACACAGGGCTGTTTGACGACAACACCCCGGCGATCACCACCATGCTGCGCGGTCTGTTGGGCGAAGAGATGACCGTGCATGCCGCCTCCAAAGACCTCCACTCTGGCAGCTATGGTGGCGCTGCGGCCAACCCGATCAAAATCCTCGCGAAAATCCTTGGTAACATGACCGACGCCACCGGGCGCATCGTCATCCCGCATTTCTACGATGGCGTCTCCGAACTGCCCGATAACATCCGCGCCCAGTGGCAATCTTTGTCCTTCGATCACGCGAAATTCCTCGGCGACGTGGGGCTAAGCATCCCAATCGGCGAACAAGATCGCACACCGTTAGAAATGCTGTGGTCGCGCCCCACGGCGGAGATCAACGGTATGTGGGGCGGCTATACCGGCGATGGCTTCAAAACCGTGCTGCCCGCACAGGCGCATGCCAAAGTCTCGTTCCGGCTTGTCGGCGATCAGGACGCTGACGCCATCCGCGATAATTTCCGCGCTTGGGTCGAGGCGCAACTGCCCGCCGATTGCAGCGTGGAATGGAAAGGCCATGGCGGTGGTGGTGCCAGCGTGATGTCGATTGAGGATCCGGCCTTTGAAGCCGCGCGGCTGGCCTTGGGCGCCGAATGGGGCAAACCCGCCGCCTATATCGGCTGCGGCGGCTCGATCCCGATCGCGGGATATTTCAAAACCTATCTCGATATGGATGCGATGCTGATCGGCTTTGGCCGTGATGATGACCAGATCCACAGCCCGAATGAGAAATACGATCTTGAATGTTTCCACAAAGGCATCAGGTCTTGGGCGCGCATCCTCGCCAAACTGGCATAAAAAAACGGGGGCCAGCTGGCCCCCGTTCCCCCGCCATCAAGCAGGTTCAGCTTTTGACGATGCTCACCGCACTCGCCTCGTGGACATTGCCCTTCAGATCCCAAACCACCGCGACCTTCTCCCCCACCTTCAGCCCCGGATCCTTGAAGCCTTTCGGCAGCATATAGGCGGTGCCATCCGCCAAAGTGACGGTGTGGGTTTTCATATCCAGCGATTTGATCACCCCGTCCGTGGTGGTCGGCGCGGCCATCGCCAATGAGGCCGAGCCGATGGACAGAATGATCGCGGCGGGAAGCATGTAAGCACGCATCTGCGTAACTCCGAATTTTGGACCGGGGCTGCGCCCTCGGGTCACTGAAAGAAACCGTCTCGGTCTGTCGCGTCGGCGGAAGATGTTCCGTCCGGCAGATCCCGGCTTCACGGGCTTTATACACCCACAAAGCCAAAAGGAAATCCGGGGCCACCGCCTTGTGAAGCCGCGTGAAAGCTGCGAGATTTCGCCGTAATCACCCAACCAGAAGGCCCTGAAATGACTGTTCAAATCCTGAGTGCCACCCAGGAGCATGAAGCCGCATGGCGTGCGCTTTGAGCGCAATATCTGGCGTTCTACAAGGTCGATCTGGCCGTCGCAGTCACCGCCAACACTTGGGCCCGCGCGCATGATCCGAAAAGCCCGATGCGAATCCGCTTGGCCGTGGAAGATGGTGTGGTTCTGGGCTTCGCCGTGCATCTGCATCACCCCTCAACTTGGGTGATCGGCGAAGATTGCTATCTGGAAGACCTGTTCGTCAGCGCCGAGGCACGCGGCAAAGGCGTCGGTCGTGCGCTGATCGAAGACCTTGCTGCTTTGGCCAAAGCCAACGGCTGGCACCGCCTCTATTGGCACACGGATGAGGGCAACCAGACCGCCCGGCATCTCTACGACAGCTTCACCCCCAGCGACGGGCATGTGCGCTATAGGCTGAAACTGTGAACAAATCCGCTAAAATTTAGCTAAAATTTGCTTTCACATTGGTGAAAATATCCTGCGGAGTTTGAGGTGCAAAACCTCACGCACATGAATGAAGCAAGCAAACGCTGCCCGCACAGTCCCGCGTAGATTACAGTAGAAAATTTGTGAAATGGCGCGGTGGACGGGGCTCGAACCCGCGACCCCCGGCGTGACAGGCCGGTACTCTAACCAACTGAGCTACCACCGCGCATTTTCACATCTGGCAACTTAGGCAAGTGGCGCGGTGGACGGGGCTCGAACCCGCGACCCCCGGCGTGACAGGCCGGTACTCTAACCAACTGAGCTACCACCGCCGCCTTGCCCCCGGTTGCCCGAGGCACCCAATCTCTTGGGTGTGCCGGGGTATTACGCAAGGGGCCAAGCGGCGTCAAGCAGGTTCCGACAGGTTTTTCAATGATCTGGTGCCGGGATGAATTCATCATGGTCGGAAGGTGGCAGTTGGAAGCGCCCATGCGCCCAATCCCCCGCCCGCCACGCCTCTTTCGCAGCCTCAATCCGCTCCTTGCTCGAGGCGACAAAATTCCACCAGATATGGCGCGGCCCATCCATCGTAGCCCCCCCCAGCAGCATGATCCGCGCGCCCTCAGCGCCCGCCTTCACCGAGATGCCGTCGCCGGGTCGGAACACCAGCATTGCGCCCACGCCATAGCTCTGCCCGCCCTGCGAAACCTCACCTTGCAGCACGTAGACTCCGCGATCCTCATGCTCATCCGGCAAAGGCAGCGACGCCCCCGCAGCCAAAGTTGCATCGGCGTAAAACGTCTCAGACGACAGGGACAGTGGCACCTTCGCGCCCCAGGCCGAGCCTAGAATCAACCGCACCTGCTTGCCCTCTGCCTCCAACAACGGCAGGGCATCGACACCCAGATTGTGGAACGCAGGCGGTGCATCCTCCTGTTGTTTCGTCAGTGCCAGCCAAGTCTGCAAACCAAACAAGGTCTGCGGCACATCACCGTCCATCCGTTCGGAATGGGTGATGCCATGCCCCGCCTGCATCAGATTGACCTCTCCCGGCGTGATCCAGGCATCGGTGCCCAAAGAATCGCGGTGATGCATCCGGCCTTTCAAAAGATAGGTCACGGTCGAGAGACCAATATGCGGGTGCGGACGCACATCAACGCCCTTGCCGGTCAGAAACTCGGCAGGCCCCATCTGGTCAAAGAAAATGAACGGCCCCACCATTTGCCGCTGCGCCGAGGGCAAGGCGCGGCGCACCTCAAAGCCGCCCAAATCGCGCGCACGCGGAATGATCAGCGCCTCAATCGCATCCACCTGATTGCCGATCGGAATTGACGCATCCAGCAAAGGATTCCAGCTCATATTCGCCTCCATCTGTTGGGGTAAATATAGGTGGAAACATCCCCGCACCATAGTGCCGTCAGCGCGCGGGTTCTGTGCGTGATTGCGCAAACCTCAGAGGATTACAAAATCATCCGCCGTCAACCCAAGCCCCGCCGTCACCTGCGCGAACTGCACCGCTACCGCCACCCCCGTGCCGTCCCGATCATACCACAGCGCCCCGGTGGTGGCATCGTAAAGCACCCGGTCATCGTGATCCAACGCCACGCTGCCATTGACAAAAGCCGCCGTCCCCAGCGCCCCCGCAGCGCTTCCGGTGAACACCAGATGATCCAGCCGGATCGTATCATCTTCCCCCGTGAAATCGCTGATGCTGTCCACCAAGCCCGCCAACGGCCGCGTCACAAAGTCAAACATATCCGTGCCGCTGTCCCCGGTCAGCGTATCCGCCCCCATGCCCCCGACCAAAGTGTCATTGCCCGCACCGCCCACCAGCACATCGTCATAACGCCCGCCCATCAACTGATCATCACCCGCACCCGCGGTGAAAAACACCCGTTCGATTGAGGTCAGTTCGGTGCCATCCGACAATGTCACCGTGGCCGCGAGGCTGAAAGTGATTGCCTGCGTTGCAAGGCTGCGGTTGACATAGGCATAATCTATTCCCGCCCCACCGTTCAGCCGATCAATGCCCTCACCGCTGTCCGAGAACAGAAAATCTTCGCCATCGCGGCCATAGACCACATCATTGCCCGTCCCGCCGTAGAGATAATCATTGCCGCTGCCGCCCTCCAGCACATCATTGCCGACCTCACCCCACAGGCTGTCATTGCCACCTTGCCCGCTTAGGAAATCATCGCCCGAACCGCCCACCGCCTGATCATCGCCCAAACCGCTGTAAAGCTGATCATCGCCATCTTCGCCCCACAAAGAATCCGCGCCGCCATCGCCAAACAACCTGTCGTTCTGCGCGCCCCCGGTCAAAGCATCGGCCCCTTCCCCGCCATGCAGCATGTCACGCGCAGCACCTCCATAAAGCTGATCATTGCCCGCAGCCCCATACAGCGCGTCGGTGCCGCCCACCCCCAGCATCAGATCATCGCCGCCGCCGCCATAAAGCTTATCGCCGCCCGCACCGCCATAAAGCTCATCGACGCCGCCACCACCGCGCAACACATCCCGGCCACCGTTGCCGAACAGCTGATCCGCATAAGCGCCGCCCTCAACGAGGTCCGCCGCCTCGCCACCGCGAAACAGCATCCGCTCGATGCCGAAAAACCAGCTGCCATCCGCGATACTCTGTGCGATTCCCGGTTCGGCAAGGCTGAAATTCAGCGCCAAAGCCGAGCCGCTGCGGTCAAACACCAGAAAATCCAGACCCGAGCCGCCATCAATGCTGTCGGCCCCCTCACCCGCGCCGACAAAGATCAAATCATTGTCGGTGCCAGCTTGGATCAGATCATTGCCCAAGCCGCCGTACAACATGTCCTCTCCGGTGCCGCTGTACAGTGTGTCATTCTCGGCCCCGCCATACAGCGTGTCATTGCCAGCCCCGCCCAACAAAGTATCCTGCCCCAGATCGGCCACCAACAGATCAGCATCCCAAGTCGGGCCAAAATCACCGGTCGCATTGCCCGCCAGCCAGCCGCGCAAAATATCATCACCCGCACCGTCAAACAAAGTGTCCGGCGCGTTGCTGCCCGCGTAAACCGTCATGATATCCCCTGCTGCCACAAGCGCGCTGATCCAATATTGTGCAACTGTATGGAGAAAGCGTTACCGCGCCAACACTGATGCGCATTCGCCCTGCCGATCTGCAAAAATCTGCTGATCAAGCGGAACGCGATTGGCAATACGCCCAAGTGGAATGGCAATCATCGGGGGCGACTGATCTGCTAATCTATTAAAAATGGTGGGTCGTGACGGGCTCGAACCGCCGACATTCTCGGTGTAAACGAGACGCTCTACCAACTGAGCTAACAACCCACGCCGCTCTCATAGCCAAGGACTTTGCGCAGCACAACCCCCAAATCGGGCCCCGCCAGACAACAAAAAACGCGACCCGAAGGCCGCGTTTTCTGTATCATGGTGGGAGATAAGGGATTTGAACCCCTGACATCGTCGATGTGAACGACGCGCTCTACCACTGAGCTAATCTCCCGTAGGCGGGGTATTAGCTGGCTTCATCGGCCGCTGCAAGAGCCTCGGCGGCATTTTTGCCGGGCTTCTTTTCGCCGCCGCGACGCAGTTTCAGCGTCATCATTTGCCCAGTGGCATCCGACTTCTGATTGGCAATCCGCACACGACCCAGCGGCGGCAGGATCAGGGTTTCGCCCGCTTCCAAAGCCTTGCCAAGTTCGGCCAAAGTCGCCTCAACAATCGCGCGCACGTCTTTTTTGTTCTGATCCGAGGCCGTAGCCACCCGGTCGATCAGGTCTTTCACCTTCATCATCGCCACGACTTTTGCGCCGGCTGCATTGATTTCGACAACTTCGTTCATGCTTTCCTCTTTAACTTGGGGCTTGGCCTCCACAACGGCGATCTTCGGTTTCGCAGCGGTTTTTCTGGCGATCGCAGGCTTTGCGGCTGCCGATTTGGCCGTGGTTTTTGGCGCAGCTTTGCTGGTTTTTGCCGCTGCGGTTTTCGTGGGCATTTATGCGCTCCCATTGGTTCTTATTTTGAAACGACCATAGAAGATAATTTCTGAACGGGAAACCAATACCTGCCAAATCTTCGCAAAACCAAGGCCCGCGCGGTAAAAATGCACAAAAGCGCGAGGTTTCCCCCGCGCCTTTGCTTAACTTTTGAACGCGCTTAATGGGCCAAAGATGCCTGCGCGCCGCCCGCCGACAAAGCCCGCGCAGCGGCTGCTGCTTCCTCAGCGGCTTCGTCCCATTCCACAGGCTCTGGCTGACGCACCAAAGCCTGTTTCAGCACTTCGCGCACATTGGTAACAGGAATGATCTGCAAGCCTTGCTTCACGTTATCGGGGATCTCAATCAGGTCTTTTTCATTCTCAGCCGGAATGAACACCGTCTTGATCCCACCGCGCAGCGCCGCGAGCAGTTTTTCCTTCAGCCCGCCAATCGGCAAAGCATTGCCGCGCAAAGTGACTTCGCCCGTCATCGCAATATCCTTGCGCACCGGAATGCCGGTGATCACCGACACGATCGAAGTTACCATCGCCAGACCCGCAGAGGGCCCGTCTTTCGGCGTCGCCCCTTCCGGGACGTGGACGTGAATGTCCATCGTCTCAAACTTCGGCGGCTTCACCCCAAGTTCCGGGCTGATCGACCGCACGAAAGAGGCTGCCGCTTCGATGGACTCCTTCATCACATCGCCCAGCTTGCCGGTGGTTTTCATCCGGCCCTTACCGGGCAACCGCAACGCCTCGATCTGCAACAGATCGCCGCCCACAGATGTCCAAGCCAGGCCCGTCACCACGCCGACCTGATCGGTTTGCTCGGCTAGACCATAGTGATAGCGTTTGACGCCCAGATAGCCTTCCAGCTTATCCTCAGTCACTTCCACCACTTTCGCGGTTTTCTTGACGATCTCGGTCACGGCTTTCCGCGCCAGTTTAGCGATTTCCCGCTCCAGATTCCGCACCCCGGCTTCCCGCGTATAAGTGCGGATAATCTCGGTCAACGCGCCATCGGTCACGCTGAATTCACCTTTCTTCAAGGCATGCCCAGCGATTTGCTTGGCAACCAAATGGCCCTTGGCGATCTCGCGCTTTTCATCCTCGGTGTAGCCCGACAGCGGAATGATCTCCATCCGGTCGAGCAACGGCCCCGGCATGTTGTAGCTGTTGGCCGTGGTGATGAACATCACGTTCGACAGGTCGTATTCGACCTCCATATAGTGATCGACGAAGGTGGAGTTTTGTTCCGGGTCCAGAACCTCCAACATTGCCGAGGCCGGATCGCCACGGAAATCCTGCCCCATCTTGTCTATTTCATCGAGCAAGATCAACGGGTTGGTGGTTTTCGCCTTTTTCAGCGCCTGAATGATCTTACCGGGCATAGAGCCGATATAGGTCCGCCGATGACCGCGAATTTCAGACTCGTCACGCACGCCACCCAGAGAAATCCGAATGAACTCACGCCCCGTCGCCTTCGCCACAGACCGCCCCAACGAGGTTTTACCCACACCCGGAGGACCAACAAGGCACAGGATCGGCCCCTTCAGCTTGGTCGACCGCGCCTGCACCGCCAGATATTCAACGATACGTTCCTTGACCTTTTCCAGCCCGTAGTGATCGGCATCCAGCACCTTTTGCGCCGCACCCAGATCCTTTTTAACCCGCGAAGACACACCCCACGGCACGGCCAAAAGCCAATCGAGATAGTTGCGCACAACGGTCGCTTCCGCAGACATCGGCGACATATTCTTCAGCTTTTTCAGCTCGCCCTCAGCCTTATCACGGGCCTCTTTCGAGAATTTGGTGGCCTTGATCCGCGCCTCAAGTTCGGCCATTTCGTTCTGGCCGTCCTCACCGTCGCCAAGTTCCTTCTGAATGGCCTTCATCTGCTCATTCAAATAATACTCGCGCTGGGTGCGCTCCATCTGAGACTTCACGCGGGTCTTGATCTTCTTCTCAACCTGCAGAACCGACATTTCGCCCTGCATCTGGCCGTAAACCTTCTCCAGCCGCTCGGCCACGTCCAAGGTTTCCAGCAGATCCTGCTTCAGACCAACATCGACGCCCAAGTGTCCGGCAACCAAATCCGCCAAGCGCGCAGGCTCACGGGTTTCGGAAACAGCCGACAAAGCTTCCTCGGGGATGTTCTTCTTGATCTTGGCGTAACGCTCAAATTCCTCGGCAACCATCCGCACCATGGCTTCGGCGGCTTCCTTATCGCCGGGCAGTTCGTCAAGCCGCACCGCCCGCGCTTCAAAGAAGCTGGGGTTTTCAACGAATTCGGTGATTTTCACCCGCGCCTTACCCTCAACCAGCACCTTCACGGTGCCATCGGGCAGCTTCAACAGCTGCAACACATTGGCAAGAACGCCAATCTGGTAAATGCCATCGGTCGCCGGATCATCAACGGAAGGGTCGATCTGGCTCGACAGCAAAATCTGCTTGTCATCCGCCATCACTTCTTCCAGCGCCCGCACCGATTTTTCGCGCCCAACAAACAGCGGCACGATCATATGCGGGAAAACCACGATGTCACGCAGCGGCAGAACCGGGTAGCTCGTGGCGAGAGTATCAGTCATATCGCGTTCCTTCTCTGGCAGGAAAGCCGTGGCCCCGATCATCGGCAGCACGTTTGGCCATCCCCTTCGGATTATGTATTTGGTGGTGCCAAGCGCGCCTGTCAACCACCGCATCTGGTGTAATCATGCGCCCGTGATCCGGCAGGAGCAAGCGCAGAATAGTTCACATTCGCGCCCCAACTTTAACCTGCCAGCAAGCTACCTGCCATAGCGCACCACCACCCGCACCCCGGTGCCGCTGGGCTTGGCAACCGGGCCAAACTGGTCGACCTGCATCACCATCAGCAACTGGTCCTGTGCCACCACATAGGCGCGGAACCGCACAGCCATACCCTGCGCCATCGCCGCAGACCCTGCAAATTGTGGCAGATCACCCACTGCACAACCATTTTCAGCCAGCAGCGGCCCCAGTAATTCATCGGGTGCCAGCGGCGATTCCCCCGGCAAAGCAAAATCCGTCGCCGCTGTGGACGCATCCAACAGCACAGGCGTGGGCGTGGTGGCATCACTAAAACTGATTGCCCCGCCCGCTGCGGCCAAGATCGCGGGGGTAGGCTGTCCCCCTTCGGGCAACAGGCTCGGCTTGCCGCCCTGCACGGCCACGCCCTGCATGATCTGGCCCTGCCAATCGCCCGCAAGCAACCCCGGCAAAGCCGCAAGCTCTGCCGCAGTGGGCTTGCAATAGGGATCAGCCGCAGCCAGTCCCGCGCAACCCAACCAAACCGCAATCCAAAGCCCGCGCATCAGACAGGCTCGATATCGCCAGCGGCGCGCAAGGCATGGAAATCGGCGACAAACGCCGCCAAGCGCCCTGCGGCAATCGCATCGCGCAAACCCTGCATCAACTCTTGATAGTAGTGCAGGTTGTGCCAGGTCAGCAGCATCGACGCGATGATTTCCTGCGCGCGAAACACATGATGCAGATAGGCGCGCGAGTAATTTGCACAGCACGGGCAAGTACAAGCCTCGTCCAACGGGCGCGGATCATCCATATGCCGGGCGTTCTTAAGATTGACCTGACCGCGCCGGGTCCAGCCCTGCGCAGTGCGCCCCGAGCGCGAGGGCAACACGCAATCCATCATATCAATGCCGCGCTCGACCGCGCCCACGATGTCATCGGGCTTGCCGACCCCCATCAGATAGCGCGGTTTGTCCGCAGGCAAGAACCCCGGCGCATAGTCCAAAACGCCAAACATCGCCTCTTGCCCCTCACCCACCGCAAGACCGCCCACCGCATAGCCATCAAAGCCAATCGCCGTCAGCGCCTTTGCCGATTCCTCGCGCAGATCGCGCGTCACGCCACCCTGCATAATCCCAAACAACGCATGACCGGGCCGGTCGCCAAACGCATCGCGGCTCCGCTGCGCCCACCGCATCGACAAAGCCATCGACTTCGCCACTTCGGCATCCGTCGCAGGCAGTGCTGGGCATTCATCGAAACACATCACGATGTCAGAGCCCAAAAGCTTCTGAATCTCCATGCTCCGCTCAGGGCTAAGCATGTGCTTGGACCCATCAATATGGCTGGAAAACCGCACGCCTTCTTCCGTCAGCTTGCGCAGCGCCGCCAGCGACATCACCTGAAAGCCGCCCGAATCCGTCAGAATCGGCCGCTCCCAGTTCATAAACTTGTGCAACCCACCCAAATGCGCAATCCGCTCCGCCGTGGGGCGCAGCATCAGATGATAGGTATTGCCCAGCAGAATATCGGCCCCGGTGGCGCGCACCGAGTCCGGCAGCATCGCCTTCACCGTCGCAGCTGTCCCCACCGGCATGAAAGCAGGCGTGCGAATATCGCCGCGCGGCGTGCGGATCACGCCCGTACGTGCCGCGCCGTCGGTCGCCTGTAAATCAAAGCCGAATTTTGTCATGCTGGACCCCTGTAAGCGTTGCCCTTCTGCGGGAATCCGGGCAGAAAGTGAAGGGGGATGCGCGCCCAAGTCAAAGCCTGCCCGTGGAAAGTACAAATGTCCGAGACGCCTCCCCGCACAGCCCAAACGCGCCTCACCGCCGAAACCCGCCGTAAGCACATCGCCGAAGCCGCCCTGCGCGCCTTGCAGACCCACGGCCATGCCGGGTTAACCGCCCGCAAAGTGGCTGCCGAGGCGGGCCTGTCACTCGGCCATCTGACCTATCACTACAAAGACATGGCCGAGGTGCTCTCCGCCGCTTTCCGCCTCGCCGCCGATCAGGTGCAAGAGGCAGGCCGTCGCGCGCTGATCCAACCCGGCGGCACGCCGTCCGAACGGCTTGACCGCTTTCTGCGCGCAGGCTTCACCACAGATCTGATGACCCCCGCGCATCTGCGCCTGAAAATTGATCTGTGGTCCGCCGCCCTCACCCAGCCAGAGATCGCCTCAATCGAACGCGCGCTTTACGACAGCCACCGCGATGCGCTGGAACGCCTGCTCGACCGCATGGCCGCAGGCTACGCCTACGAGCGTATCCCCGCCGTCGCCGATCTGATCATGGCAACGCTGGATGGCCTCTGGCTCGACTGGCTGCGTCGGGGCGATGAATTGGCCGTGAAAAACGGCTTGGACGGCTGCGTGTTGTTTGCACGGCTAAGGCTCGGCGGCAACTGAGCACCCCCGAACCGAATTTCAAGAAGGGCGAAATTCATCTGCTCCCTGCACAAAACTCACTAAAAATTACCTAAAATTTGCTTTCAGACTGGCCTAAATATTCCCGCCGGAGGCTTCAAACCGCCCCGCGAAAAACCCGGCGCGAAATCTCAAACAGTTAACAACCCATGAATCTCGATATTGTAAGCCATTGATTCCACATAACCGAAATCCTGTCCACGCGTGGACACGATCACGCCACCTTGCTCGGGAACCGACTTTCAAACCATTTGAACAGCAAAACAATCAGCGCCGTGATCGCCATATAGGTCACCGCCAGCAACAGCAGCGGCTCATAGACCACCAAAGTGTCGCGCCGGACCCGTCCTGCCACATCATAAATATCCATGATCGTTATTGTTGAGATCAGCGGAGTCGATTTCAGCTGCAATACCGTCTCGCCGCCAATCGTCGGCAACACCCGCTGGATCGCCTGTGGCAACCAGATGCGGCGGAAAATGGTGAACCGAGGCATCCCCATCGCCCGCGCCGCCTCTAACTGGCCATGCGGCACAGATTTGAACGCGCCCCGCAACACCTCGCCCTCATACCCCGCCACCGACAGCGACAAAGCCACCACCGCATAGGGCCAAGCTTGCCGCAAGATCGGCCAGAACGCCGAGTCCCGGATCCACGGAATCGACGGAAACAACGACCCAATCCCGTAATACAACAGCCAGATCTGCATCAACAACGGCGTGCCCCGGATCACCGAGCAGAACACCCGCGCAGGCCAAGCCAACCAGCGCGGCCCCGCCGCCTGCACGAACCCAATCGGGATCGCCAGCGCGAAACCGATCACCATCGTCACCACCAGCATCCAGATCGTCTGCCACAAACCGCGCAGCATCATCGACTGATATTTCGGGTTCGCCAGCCAGTCCCAACGCAACGAATAGACGCACCACGTCACCAGTCCTGCGGCAATCGCGATCATAATCACCCGGCGCAGGTTGAGAAAATCGCGCATCAGCCCCTCGCGTCGCGTTGGCCACGGCGCGAGATTTTCTCAAGCCGACCAAACAGCAGGATGGAGATCAGCGAAATCGCCATGTAAAGCGCCATCGCTGCGCCATAAAACGTGAAAAACGCCTTGGTGGTGGCCGAAGCCTGGAACGTCGCCTTGGTCAGTTCGGTGAAGCCAATCACCGCCAGCAAGGCCGTATCCTTGGTGGCGTTCAGCCACAAATTGCCCAAACCGGGGATCGCATTCGAGGTCATCAGCGGCAAAGTGATCCGCCGCGCCAGCATCACCGGCGACATCCCCATCGCGCGGGCCGCTTCAATCTGCCCTTGCGGCACGGCCAAAATTGAGCCCCGCAACACTTCAATCTGGTAAGCCCCCTGCACCACCGCCAAAACCACCACGCCCGTGATAAACTGCGGCAGGTTGATGCGCTCATAGCCCAAGCCCAACAGCACCTCATTGATCAGCGCAGGCACCGCGTAATACAGGATGAGGATCAGCACCAATTCCGGCACCGCCCGCACAATCGTCGTATAAACGGCAAGCAGGTCTTTCGCGACCGGCCCGCCGTAAAGTTTGCCGAACGCACCAGAAACGCCAATGCAAAAACCAATCGCATAGGCGCCAAGTGCGATCATCAGTGAATTGCCAAAACCCCAAAGCAGGGTTGCCCCCCAGCCGCAATCGCCAAAGCCAAGCAGGGTCAGGCTGGAAAGCTCTGCGGGAGGGGGGCAGGTCATCAGTTTGCGGGGCCGTAGATGTCGATGGTGAAATACTTCTTGGTGATGGCGTCATATTCACCATCAGCGCGCACATCCGCGATCGCCTTGTTCAGCACTTCTTTCAGCGGATCGCCCTTGCGCAGACCAAAGCCGACGCCACGTCCCAAAATCGTCGGATCATCGGCGACATTGCCGACATTTTCACAGCAGGCACCCGGTTCGGTTTTCAGGAAATCGGCCACCACGATGGAATCAGCGACAACCGCATCAATCCGGCCAGCCGCCAGATCCTGATAGGATTCGTCGGAGGTCTGATAGCTTTTCAGCTCTGAATCCGGGAAATGCGCCTGCACATAGGCCTCTTGGATGGTCGAAACCTGCACGCCGATGATTTTGCCGTTCAGACCTTCTGGCGTCGGCAGGATGCCCGAGCCTTTGGTCGCCATCACAGCGGTCGGAGTGTTGTAATATTTGTCAGTGAAATCAATGCTCTTTTCGCGTTCTTCATTGATCGACATCGACGACATGATCACGTCGATCTGCCCAGCGGTCAGCGCGGGAATGATGCCATCCCAAGCAGTCGGGGTGATTACGCACTCAAGGGCTGCTTTTTTGCAAACGGCACCCAGAAAATCAATTTCCCAGCCAACCCAGTTGCCGCTGGCATCGGGTGAGGTGAACGGCGGATAGGGCTCGGCTGCGACGCCAATTTTCAGCGGGGCGGCGATTGCAGCGGTGCTAAACAGCACCGAAAGTGCAGCCGCGATGGCGAGTTTCTTCATAGTTAATCCTCACAAGTTGGTTTAAGTATCCGGGCTAACCCACGGTTTTCAGGAACTGTTTCAGTCTTTCCGATTTCGGCGCACCAAACACCTCGGCAGGCGGGCCTTCTTCTTCGACCAGACCATTGTGCAGATAGATCACATGGCTTGCGACCTCGCGGGCGAATTTCATCTCATGCGTGACAAGCACCATGGTGCGGCCTTCATCGGCCAAACCTTTGATCACCTGCAACACCTCGCCGACCAGTTCGGGGTCTAAAGCCGAGGTCGGCTCGTCAAACAGCATCGCGCGGGGTTCCATGCACAAGGCCCGTGCAATCGCCGCGCGCTGTTGCTGACCGCCCGACATGTAGGCCGGATAAGCGCCCTCTTTCTCGGCCAAACCCACCCGTGCCAGCAATTTGCGCGCCCGCGCCTCTGCCTCGGCTTTTGGCAGTTTCAGCACATGCACCGGCACCTCGATCAGGTTTTCCAGCACGGTCTTATGGGTCCAGAGGTTAAAGTTCTGAAACACCATGCCAAGGCTTTGCCGCAAGCGTTCCAGCTGGCGACGATCCGATGGGCTGCCATCGGCGCGCATCGCAACCGCCTCACCGCCGATTTCAATCGTGCCTGATGATGGGGTTTCCAGAAAGTTGATACAGCGCAGCATCGTCGATTTGCCCGAACCCGAGCCGCCGATGATCGCCACCACATCGCCTTCGCAGGCCGTAAGCGACACGCCTTTCAACACCTCGTGGGTGCCAAAGGATTTGTGCAGACCAGCCACACGGATTGCGATGGGCTTTTCAGCCGTAGTTCCCTGAATCGGCATGTGTTTCCAGCCGTTATGATTTCAGCTATCAAATGCGCCGCCCCGGAATTGTGCAAGCGAATAATTCAGCCTTTGTGTTCCGGTAGCCCAGAAATCCGTCCGTAAGCGCGGAAAAATCGGGCGGATGCGGTTTAATTCAGCGCAGATTGTGCCTTAGCGCCGTGACGCTAGGGCATCGGCGAGCAGACCACGCACCAAATCAGGCGGCACGTCTTCGGCGACAAAGGCCTCACCAATGCCACGCGCAAGGATGAAGCGCAGCTTGCCATCGATTACCTTTTTGTCCTGCCCCATCAGCGCCAACAGCGCCTCGGCCCCAGGCAGATCGCCTTGGATATCGCTCAGATCGGTCTTCATCCCCATGGTTTTCAGATGCGCGCGCACCCGGCTGGGAGCTTCTTGCGCGCACAGGCCAAGCCGCTGGGAAAGTTCAAACGCCAAGGCGCAGCCAATCGCCACGCCCTCGCCGTGCAGCAGCCGATCCGAAAATCCAGTCGCCTTTTCAAGCGCATGACAGAAGGTATGCCCCAAATTCAGCAAGGCGCGCTCGCCTTCTTCGGTCTCATCGCGGCTGACAATCCCCGCCTTCATTTCAACCGATCGGTTCACCGCATATTGCCGCAAGCCGACATCGCCCTGCGCCATCGCTGGCGCATTCGCCTCAAGCCAGTCGTAGAATTTCGCATCGCCCAGCAGGCCGTATTTCACCACCTCGCCATAGCCTGCGAGGAAATCACGCGGTGCAAGCGTGCCCAGAACGTCGATATCGGCCAGCACCAGACTCGGCTGATGAAACGCGCCGACCAGATTCTTGCCCTGTGGCGTGTTGATCCCGGTCTTGCCGCCGACGGAGCTGTCAACCTGCGCCAGCAAGGTCGTCGGTATCTGCACGAACCGCACCCCGCGCCGCAGCACAGCCGAGGCGAACCCGACCAGATCGCCGACCACACCGCCGCCAAACGCCACCACGACATCGCGGCGCTCTATCTTCTGCTCCAGCAGCCATTCGACGCAGCGCGCGAATTGCTCCCAACCCTTGGAGCCCTCGCCCGGCGGGATGGTAAGGGCGGTCATCGTGATGCCTTCGTTCTCAAACGCCTTGGCAAGATCCATCAAATGTTGGGCGGCCACCGTATCATCTGTGATCACCGCGACTTTCTTGCGGTGCAACAGTGGGGCGATCTGCCGCCCTGCCCGCCCGATCAAGCCTTGACCGATGCGCACCTCGTAGCTGCGCGATCCCAGATCGACGTTGACCACATTCAGGCTCATTTCAGGTCCTTTCCAGCACGTCCGCGCGGGTGCTTAGCGCCTCGACCACCCGCTGCGCCATATCCTCAACCGACAACTCCGCAGAGGAATCGACCACCAGATCGGCCATCTGGTAGAAGGGAAGCCGGGCGTCGTAAAGCCCGCGCAGGGTTTCGCGCGGATTTGCGGTGCGCAGCAAAGGCCGCGTCGACTTGTGGCGCACACGTTGCCAGAGAAGCTCCAGATCGGCGCGCAACCAGACCGAGACGCCTGCGCCATGGATCAGCGCGCGATTGGCTTCTGCCAGATAAGCCCCGCCCCCGGTCGACAGAATGCACGGCGCGCCGCGCAGCAGGCGGGCGATCACCTCGGTCTCGCGGGCGCGAAAGAATGCCTCGCCGTCGCGCGCGAAAATCTCGGCGATGGAGCGATCCGCCGCGCGCACAATCTCCTCGTCCGAATCAACGAAGGGCACGCCCAGCAGCCGCGCAAGCGCCGTGCCAACGGCGGTTTTGCCCGCCCCCATCATCCCGACCATCACCACGGTTTTCTTCAGCGGCACTGTGTTTTCCCTGTCTGGCTTGATTTCCGGCGTGCAAATGGCGCATCGCCGCCCAAGTCAAATCTTTGTTCCCTGAATGGCGTGAACTCGGCGCAAATGCCATATATAATCTGCATAGTGCTGCGATGCAGCGTAGGACAACAACAATCGCGCGGGGTAAACCTGCGGCAGCAGTAAGGGCGAAATGGGCATGGGGCGTCTGATCAAGGTTCTGGTGGTTTTGGCGGTGCTTGGCTTCATTGGGCTTACGGGTTACGCTTATCTCGCGGATCTTTCTCCGACCGCATCAGAGGTGAAGCTGCCGGTGACCCTGAATGTCGACTAACACCTTCGGCCTGTGTCTGGCGTTAGCACTGGCCTTGCCGACAGCCGCTGCTGCCGAAAGAAAACCCTTGTCCGCAATCGACTGGCTGTCGCAATCTGTGAAAACGCCAATGCCGAAGGGCAGCGTGGCACCGCAGGCCTCGGCAGAGCCTGTCAGTGCAGCAGTGAAAAATGGCTCGCAGGCCAATCTGCCACCCGTCGCGAACGAGCCGAAAGTCACCACTGACGCTTTGCCCGACCAGGTGGCGACCACCGTGTTGGGCGGCACGTCGCTGGACGCAGTCGGGTTGCTGCCGCCGCAAGTGACCGGATTTCCGCATGATCTGTGGGGCATCGGCCACAGCGCCGAGATTGCCGCCGATATTGCCGAAGCTGGTCAAGGCGATGTGCCGGCACTGCAATCCTTGCTGATGACGCTTTTGCTGGCCGAGGCAGAGGCCCCTGCGGATTCGGCAGGTTCGGGTGATCTGCTGATCGCGCGGATCGACAAGCTGTTGACGATGGGGGCGTTGGATCAGGCGCAAGCGCTGATCACGGCGGCGGGGGCTGCCAGTTCGCCCGAATTGTTCCGCCGCAGTTTTGACGTGGCCCTGCTGACGGGCGAAGAAGACAGCGCCTGCGAGGTGTTGAAATCTGCCCCCGGACTTGCGCCGACACTGACCACCCGTGTGTTCTGCCTCGCTCGCGCGGGCGACTGGAACGCCGCCGCTTTGACCCTGCGCACGGCGCAAGCTTTGGGTAATATCAGCGCCGAGGATGATGCGCTGTTGTCGCGCTTCCTTGACCCCGAACAGTTCGACGGCGAGCCGATGCCGCCCGCGCCCAAGCCGATCACCCCCCTCGTCTGGCGCATCTATGACGCGTTGGGCGAACCCTTGCCCACCGCCACCCTGCCCCCGGCCTTTGCTCATGCGGATCTGTCCGATCATGCCGGATGGAAATCGCAGATTGAGGCTGCCGAGCGGTTGTCGCGCGCGGGTGCGATCACGCCGAACGTCTTGCTAGGCCTCTATACCGACCGCGCGCCTGCGGCTTCTGGTGGCGTTTGGGACCGCGCCGATGCGTTCCAGCGCTTTGATGCGGCGCTGACCAAGCACGACGCGGCGGCGGTGGAACAGCGTCTGCCGCTGGCCTATGCGCGGATGAAGGATGTCGAGGTTGAAGTGCCCTTCGCCACTTTGTTCGCGGGGCCGCTTGCGACCCTGCATTTGACGGGCGATGCGGCGCGAATCAGCTATGAATTGGGCCTGCTTTCGCCGGAATATGAACGCCTCGCCAAATCCCCCGATGCAGGGACCGACGCGCGCAATGTGTTTCTGGCGGGCCTCGCGGCTGGCTCTGTCAAAGGCCTAATAGCGCCCGACAGCATGGCCCGCGCCATTGCCCCCGCCTTTACCGACCCGCAACTGCCCGCAGATATTGCCGAACTGATCGCGCAAAAACGCGTCGGCGAGGCGATGCTGCAAGCGATGATCCGCATCGAATCCGGTCTGCGCGGCGAGTTGGTGAAGGTCACAGAGGGCCTTTCCGTGCTACGCAAGCTGGGGCTGGAGGATATCGCCCGGCGCACCGCCTTGCAGTTGATGCTGTTGGAGCGGCGCGGATAAATGCCAGCTCCTGCCAGCACCGCCCCGACCCATCCTGACAGTTGGATTTCCAGCTTTCTTGCGGCACAGGCCGCTGATCTTGGCGCTGCAAAAAACACCCAACTCGCTTACGGGCGCGATCTGAAGGATTTCGCCGATTGGCTGGCGCGCCATGCCAGCAGCTTTGCCGCAGCGGGCCGCGATCAGGTCGAGGCTTATCTGGTGTTTTGTGACGCGCAGGGCCTGTCGAAAGCCACGCGCGCGCGCAGGTTGTCGGCAATCCGCCAGCTTTACCGCTTTGCGCATGAGGAAGGCTGGCGCGACGACCACCCTGCTCTGCGCATCAAAGGCCCCGGTGCCAGCCAGCGCTTGCCGGGAACGCTGTCTTTGCCCGAGGTAGAGCGTCTGCTGGATGCTGCCCGGCGCAAGGGTCGATCCGAGCCGGAACGCTTGCGCAACTGTGCCTTGGTCGAACTGCTCTATGCCACCGGCATGCGGGTGTCGGAACTAGTTGGCCTTCCGGTCGCGGCGGTGCGCGGTGATCCGAAGATGATTCTGGTGAAGGGCAAGGGCGACAAAGAGCGCATGGTGCCGCTGTCACCCCCCGCCCGCGTGGCGGTGCAGGAATGGCTGGCCGAGCGCGACGCACAGGAAGACGCGGGCCGCAAATTGGGTAAGCCCGCCTCAAAGCAGCTGTTTCCCGGCCCCGGCGTGGATGGCCATCTGACCCGGCAACATTTCTACCTGCTGATCAAGGATATAGCCGTGCAAGGCGGCGTTGATCCCAGCACCGTGACACCGCACACCTTGCGCCACGCCTTTGCCACGCATCTTTTGGCGGGCGGTGCCGATCTGATGGTGATCCAAGCCCTGCTGGGTCACGCCGATGTGGCCACGACCGAGATTTATACCCACGTGCTGGAAGATGATCTGCGCAGTTTGGTGCTGACGCATCACCCCCTCGCCACTGGCAAACCGAGTAAATCTGGCAAACCGGGCAAATGATGCACAACCTTTGGATTTACGCGCTGATCCTTGCCACGCTTGCCGCAGCAGCGTTTCTGGCCACCGTGATCGCCGCCCTGCAAAACCTACCGCATGGCCGTAACTCAGCCCCAAATGCCGCCTCCGCCAAGCTGATCGCTCGCGGCGAGATGGGTCTGATGGCGCTACGGCTTGCTCATAGCCTGACCGCACTTGCAGCGCTTTCCGGCCTGCTGTGGCAAGCCCGCGATTGGACCGGGTTTGATTTCGCCTGGCTGACCTTCGCGGCAGGCATCGCTTTGGCGTTGTTGGGCCGCATCATCCCCTCGGCCATCGGCACCGCTGTGCCAGAGGCCACGCTTGGCCGCCTTAGCCTGTTCGGCTTGATCGCCGCATGGGTCTTCGCGCCGCTCGCCACCATGATGCAAATCCTGAAACAAGCCGCCTTGCGTGGCTTCGGGCTGACCTTCGATCTGTCTGAACAGCACGATGCTTTGCGCGATGACATCGCCGGGGCCATCGCTTTGGGCCATTCAGGCGGGGCGATGCAAAAGGAAGACCGCGACCGTCTCTTGGGGGCGTTGGACCTGTCGGATCGCTCGGTTGAAGAAATCATGCGCCACCGCCGCCAGATTGAGATGATCAACGCCGATGATCCGCCCAGCGAGATCGTCAGCCAAATGCTGGCCTCGCCGCATTCCCGCCTGCCGGTTTACCGCGATGAGACCGAGAATATCCTAGGCCTTGTCCACACCAAGGATCTGTTGCGCGAGCTTGACCGCGTGCTGCGCGGCGACGCCCCGGAAGGGTTGGACAGCCTTGATATTCTGAAGGTCGCCAAGAAGCCTTACTTCATCCCCAACACCACCAGCCTTGACGAACAAATGCGCGAATTTCTCAAACGGCGCACGCATTTCGCCTTGGTGGTGGATGAATATGGCGCGTTGCAAGGGTTGATCACGCTTGAGGATATCCTTGAAGAAATCGTCGGCGATATCACCGATGAATTCGACGTTGTGGCCCGCGATTCTGGCCTGAAGCGCGACGGCAATGGAGATTATCTGATCGACGGGGCGATGACCATCCGCGATCTGAACCGCGCCACCGACTGGCAACTTCCCGATGCCGAGGCCAACACCATCGCGGGATTGGTGATCCACGAAGCGCAGATGATCCCGGCGGAGGGCCAAGTGTTCCACTTCCACGGCTTCCGCATCGAAGTGGCACAGCGCCGCGAAAATCGCATCACCAAGCTTAAACTGCGCCCGGTTTCAAAGCTCAGCTAGACGATTGTCAGCGCCTCGGCGAGGCCAGTTGTTGAGGTGACGCCGTTCAGGGTGATGACCTCGTTGGCACTGAATTCAAACACTACATTGCCCGACACCACATGCGCAAACTGCGAAACCACCTGTTGGGCGCTAAGCGCAGTGCCGCCCCAGATCAAGTCATCGAACACCAGTCTGTCCTTGTCTGCCCGTAAAAAATCCACCACCACGTCGCGGCCAAAGTCATTGGCAAACACAAATGCATCGCTGCCAAGATTGCCGACCAGCACATCGTTGCCGCCGCCGCCATCAAGCTGATCCGCACCGCCGCCGCCAGCCAGCCGGTCCGTGCCGTTGCCACCGAGAAGCTTATCACTGCCCAGACCGCCCGTCAGATTGTCCGCACCGTTCCTGCCCATCAGCACATCATCACCGGCACCGCCATCGAACCGATTGGCACCGTCATTTCCAGTAATCACGTTGGCATTTGCATTACCCGTCGCAAACAGATTGGCATTGCCAAGCAAGGTCAGGTTATTGATCCCAAGGTTCAGACCGATATTGCCGGAAGAAAGCAGAACATTGTGGTTCACAATGTCAACTTTCACGTTGCCGTTCGTCATCCCAACGCTAAACGCGTAATCCAGCCCGTCGACTTTGCCCGTGACCCTAACATCGGCTGCAGCCGTCAGGGCAATGGCATAGCCGCCAGCCGCCGCACTACTTGTCGATTTGTCTTGCGCGGCAAAGGTCGCCCCCGCCACACCTTCGCCAATCGAATAGAAACTATTGCGGTCGGTGTCGTTGTAAATGACTCCGGTCAGAAACGCCTTGGCGGCTGAGGGTTTCCCAAAATCCTCGGTCAGCATTGACGCGTTATAGGTCTTCCCGCTTTGGGTGAAGCTGCCGTATTCTTGTGAGATGCCAATCTCTTGGTAGCTGGCATTCAGCATATTCTGTCGGTGGCCCGTTGTACTGAGAAACAGGCCCTGATGGTGCGATGCGATTGAGGCGTTCAGATCCAACGCTCCGGTAGAACCGCGCCACGAGATGTTCTCGGCGATGGCCGACCAGCCATACCCCGCCTGCGCCGCGCGATCCCAAGGTTGCGAGCCACCTCTGCCGGTATGCGAGAACACATCCTCCGCCAGCATCCATTGCGAATGACCAATCGCTGCGTTTTCCAGCTGCTCACTGGAGGCCAACACCTGCTTTGAGGCGGTCGAGATGGATCCCGCCGCAATGCCCGCGTTCAGATCAATACCATAACGCGCGGCCTCACCCGCCGGGTCAAGTCTGGCCCGATTGATCAGTTCCAGCAGATATTGCTCAGCAGCCGTCAAAGCCATCGCGGCTTCCCCCATTCATCACATTCGGGCGCAGACTGCTGGCTGAATAAGGCAACGCAAGGACGGGATTGTGTCATCGGCTACGGAAAAGCGAGCCCAACACACCACGGATCACCGCTTGCCCGGTTTTTGACCCCAGACTTCTGGCGAAACTTTTCGCAAAGGTCTCGCCAATCGAATCGGATCGGCTGGAGGTGGTTTTTTTCGGGGCCGCAGATGTGCTTCGCCCGGCGCTGCCGCCATCGTAGCGGCGGGCGTTGCGGAATTCGGGCTCGGCTTGATCTGCCTGCTGCTGGCTTTCAGGCTCTGCCGCATTGGCCTCTTGTGCGGCATGTTCGGCCCGCGCGCGCAGGCGTTCATAGGCGCTGTCGCGGTCCACCACCGTGTTATATTTCGCCCCCATCGGCGAGGCCGCGATCAGTTGCGCGCGCAGCGCGGGGTCAATCGGCCCCAGCTGCGACGACGGCGGGCGGACCAACGTGCGCTCGGCAACGCCCGGAATGCCTTTGGCCTCCAGAAACGAGGTCACAGCCTCACCCGTGCCAACATCGCGGATCGCGTCTTCGATGGCGAAGCGCGGATTGGGGCGATAGGTCTCAGAGGCCAGTTTCAGGTCTTTCTGATCCTTGGCGGTGAAGGCGCGCAAAGCGTGCTGCACGCGGTTGCCCAACTGGCCCAGAATCATCTCGGGCACATCGGCGGGGTTTTGGGTGATGAAATAGACGCCGACACCTTTTGAGCGGATCAGCCGCGCCACTTGTTCAACCTTGGCGACCAAAGCTTTCGGCGCGTCGGTGAACAACAGATGCGCCTCGTCAAAGAAAAACACCAGTTTCGGCTTATCCGGGTCGCCGACTTCGGGCAGGTTTTCAAACAGTTCCGACAGCAGCCACAACAGGAAGGTGGCGTAAAGCCGGGGCGCGTTCATCAGCTTTTCCGCCGCCAGAATGTTGATCATTCCGGCACCATTGGCATCGCAGCGCATCAAATCCGCGAGATCAAGCGCGGGTTCGCCAAACATCTCGCTCGCACCTTGATTCTCCAATACCAGCAAACGCCGCTGGATCGCCCCCACCGAAGTCGGCGAGACCAGACCGAACCGCCCCGAAATCTCGGTTGCGTGTTCTGCGACAAAGGCAAGCAACGCCTGCAAGTCTTTCAGATCAAGCAACGGCAGCTTTTCCTCATCCGCCAGCCGGAAGGCGACGTTCAAAACGCCCTCTTGCGGTTCGGTCAATTCCAGCAAGCGCGACAGCAGCAGCGGGCCCATCTCGGCCACAGTGGCGCGGATCGGATGGCCTTTTTCGCCAAACATGTCCCAAAATGTCACCGGGAAGGCACGGTATTGCAGGTCAAGCCCAATGGTGGCGGAGCGCTTCACAAAGCTGTCGTGCAGTTTCTGGCTGGTGGAGCCTGCGGCGGCAAGCCCTGCAAGATCGCCCTTCACATCGGCCATGAACACCGGAACACCTTCGGCTGAAAACCCCTCGGCCAAAACTTGCAAGGTGACGGTTTTACCTGTCCCGGTAGCACCCGCGATCAGACCGTGGCGGTTGCCGTATTTCAGCAGCAGATTTTGCGGCACGCTATAAGCTTCACCGCCGCCGCCCACAAAAATCGTCTCACCCATGCTGCCACCTTTTGCACGATCCAAAGCTGCCAGACGGCAACCGTTCTTGGTCAAAATACATTGTTAACCTAACTCTGCCAGTCTCGATCTTGCCCGAACACGCTTCGGTGTCTGGGCTGTGTGCTTCCTCCCTGTCAGACTGCCGCGCTGGCCAAACAGCGCGGCTTTTTTCTATCACGCGACCGTCACAAATAGTTACAATTCCTGTTGACGTGGATTTGAAAGCGCCGTAGCGTTTGCCACATAAGTCGGCCAGTCCGACAGGGAGAATAAAAAAGTTGAAAAAGGGTCGGCTGTCCGGCCCTTTTTCCTTTTTGGAACACCCGCTTAGTCGGATGATTTCAGATGTGATCTCAATAGCCGTTTTTCGCCCATGCGCGCGAAGACGTGATGTTTTTTCCCGCTGACTTCCCGGCTTTGCCATGCTATTGCCCAGCGAAACAATCAAGAAAGAGACAGTGATGTCGATGACCACTTTGCACCGTTCCCTCGCGATTTCGCTCGGTCTGGCTTTTGCAGCCGCGACGTTCCCCGCCCTTGCTCAAGAAGCCACCCCAGCGCCGACTGTAACGGTAGACACCACCGCTCCGGCGCCGGAAGATCTGAACATGGGCGTTGACAGCAACACGCCCCCCGCCCCCTTGACGCAAGAAGCGGCGACTGAGGGGCAGATTTACCAACTCGCCACCTTTGATGCTTGGTCGCAGCGCTGCACCAAGATGAAAGACGGCTCTGACCCTTGTGAGCTGTATCAGCTGTTGAAAGATAAAGACGGCACCAACGTGGCCGAGATCAGCATGTTCGCGCTGCCCGCTGGTGGCAAAGCCGCTGCAGGTGCGACGATCATCGCGCCGCTGGAAACCCTGCTGACCGCCAATCTGGCGGTGTCGGTGGATGGCAGCAAAGCCAAGATCTACCCGTTCACTTTCTGCGCGCAACTGGGTTGCGTCGCGCGCGTGGGTTTCACGGCGGATGAAGTGGCGCAATTCAAAAAAGGCACCAAGGCCACGATCACCATCGTGCCGGCTGCGGCACCGGATCAAAAGGTTGAACTGGCGGTCGAGCTGAAAGGGTTCACGGCAGGCTATGAGGCCGTCGCGGCGACGATGCCGAAGAAGTAACAACGGCCCAGATTGCGAAAAGCCCGTCCCGGTTTGGGCGGGCTTTTTCATGGGATTTTCCGTAATTATGGCGCTTTGCGCAGCACCAGCACCGCGTTCAGCCCACCAAAAGCAAACGCATTCGACATCACCACATCGACAGGCACCTCGCGCGCCTGATTGGGCACCACGTCGAGCGGACAGTCCGGGTCAGCCTGCTCATAGCCAATCGTCGGCGCAATCACGCCCTGCTGCAACGCCATCAGGCAGGCCAGTAACTCCACCGCGCCCGTGCCACCAATCAAATGGCCGTGCATGGATTTGGTCGAGGACAGCATTACCTTGTCCGCCGCAGCCCCAAACACCTGCGCAATCGCCGCGCATTCGGTCTTGTCATTCGCCGCCGTGCCCGTGCCATGCGCGTTGATATAGCCCACGGCATCTGGGGCCACTTTGGCATCGCGCAAAGCCAGCCGGATCGCCCGCGCCGCGCCTTCCTGCGACGGCATCACGATGTCCGACGCATCCGAGGTCATCGCAAAACCGATCACCTCGGCCAAAATCTGCGCCCCGCGCGCGCGCGCGTGGTCGTAATCTTCAAACACAAAGATCGCAGCGCCCTCACCTTGCACCATGCCGCTGCGGTTCAGGCTGAACGGACGGCAGGCGGTTTGCGACATCACCCGCAGCCCCTCCCACGCCTTGATGCCGCCAAAGCACAGCATGGATTCCGACCCGCCCGTCACCATCACCGAGGCACTGCCGCCCCGGATTGCCTGAAACGCCAGACCCATCGCGTGATTAGAACTGGCGCAGGCGGTGGACACGCTAAAGCTTGGCCCCCGCAGACCGAACTGCATTGCGACGTGGCTGGCCCCGGCGCTGTTCATCAGTTTGGGGACCACGAACGGATGCACCCGGTTTTTATCTTCGGCATAGACAGCGCGGTAGCTGTCATCCCAAGTGTTGACGCCACCCGCTGCAGTGCCCAGCACAACGCCGGACTCGTCGCCGAGATCACCGTCAAACACCAGCCCAGACTGCGCAATCGCCTGCTCTGCCGCCGTCAATGTAAACTGGGTAAACCGATCATAAAGCGTGATCTGCTGGCGGCTGAACAATGCCTCGGCATCCCAACCCTTCACCTGCCCGCCGATTTTGATGCTGAGGCGGTCCTTGTCGCGAATGTCCAACTCGGCAATGCCACAGCGGCCCTCGGCAAACGCCGCATAGGTCCCCGCCACATCGCGGGCCAAAGCGTTGACCGTGCCCGCCCCGGTGATAACAACTCGCCTCATGCGGCTTTCTGCGAGATCAGGCCTTCAACCGCCGCAACAATCGAGGCCACCGAGGTCAGATCAAAGCCGCTTTTCGATGGCTCATTGGCGTTGAACGGCACCGAGATGTCGAAGGCTTCTTCAATCGCAAAGATCGTCTCGACCAGCCCCAAACTGTCGATGCCAAGACTGTCGAGCGACTGGCCCGGCGTCACATCGGCCACATCCAGCACCGCCTGCTCGGCAATAATCGCGATCACCTGATCCTGCACGCTGATCACTTGGCTTTGCATGTTCATCGGGTTTCCTAACCTGTCCGTTTGGCCTGTTTAATCAACATCAGGTAACAGAGATATGGCTTTCTCCAATTCCGCCACGCGCGATGCCAGCCGAGGCAAGCGACGCAGCGCCTTTTGCATCTCGACATGGGTTTCCATCTTCACCGCAGGATAGCCCAAAAGCACCCGCCCCGCAGGCGCATTGGTGAAGATTTTCGTAGCGCCCCCGGCGATCACATCATCGCCGACGAAGATATTGTCATTGACCCCGCATTGCCCGCCCAGAACCACCCGGTCGCCAATTTTGGCCGAGCCCGCAATGCCGACCTGCCCACACAGCAGACAGTCGCGCCCGACCTGCACGTTATGGCCGATATGCACGAGGTTATCGAGTTTGGTGCCCGAGCCAATCACGGTATCGCGAATGGTGCCACGATCAATCGCCACATTCGCGCCGAGTTCGACATCATCACCCAAGGTCACAGCCCCCAGCGAGTGAATCCGCGTCCAGCTTTGTGCGCGGATCTCATCACGTTTTCCTAAGGTTGCGCGGATTTCTTCGACCCCGGATTTTTCAGGCGTCACGAAGGAAAACCCGTCCGCGCCGACGACTGCCCCCGGCTGGCAGATAAAGCGATCCCCAATCTTCACCCGTGCGCCAATCCGCGCACCTTGCAGGATCAGCGCATCGTCCCCAATCACGGCGCCTTCGGCCACCGAGACATGGCTGGCAATCCGCGCCCGCGCGCCGATCCGAACATCCGCGCCAATCACCACAAACGGGCCAATCGCAGCACCTTCGCCGATCTGCGCCGAGGCATCCACAAGCGCCATCGGATGCACGCCAATAGCAATCGCAGGCCCCGGATCGAGCAGCACCGACAGCCCCGCCATCGCCAGCCGCCCGCGTGGCGCAAAAATCACCGCTTTCAGCCCCAAAGCCTGCCAATCCGCTCCCGGCCACAGCATCGCCGCCTGCGCCTGACCCTTTGCAATGCCGTCGCCGTAGCGTGGGTCCATCGCCAACGCCAAATCCTGCGGGCCAGCACTTGCGGGTTCAGAAGCGCGCAAGACAATCAGGTCAAGATCGCCCTCAGCCTCAGCCCCTAAAGCCTGCGCAATGTCGCGGATCGAATGGGCCATTTTATCCTCCGGCGGTTTGCAGAGGGTTTAACGCGGATCACGGTTGGCTTGAACCACAATTTTCACAACGGCTTGACGGATTTCCCCGCAAGGAAATCACATTGTTTCAAGCCAGCATTCCCGGAAGGGAAATCAGCCCTGCACTTCCGGCAAGGCTACACCCGCCTCGGTCAGCGCCTCAAACAGCTTGCCGTCGCGGCCATAGACATCGCGCCGGTAAGCCATTCCCGTTTTGGTCGGCCAAGCGGTATAGTAGACCAGATGCACCGGCACCGGCACCTCCAACGAGACCGAGCTTTCGTTCTTGGCATCCAGATGCTCTTGGAACAGGCCTTTGGGATCGCTGGTCTGCTTGGCAAGCAACGTATAGGCGAAATCAAACGGGTCGCCCAAGCGGATGCAGCCGTGGCTGAACGCGCGCACTTCATTGGCGAACAAAGCTTTCGCGGGCGTGTCGTGCAGATAGATGTTGTAGGGGTTCGGGAACATGAACTTCACCTTGCCCAAGGCGTTGCCATCCGAGGGGGGTTGGCGCAGGCCAAACGGGAAACTGGACGCCGAATAGGCCGCGAAATTCACCGCCCCGCGCGGCACCACCCGCCCCCGGCCATCAATCACCTGCAAATGCCCGACCGCATTCGGATTGCGCTGCAACATCGGCAGATATTCCTTAACGATGATCGAGCGCGGCACCCCCCAGCTGGGGTTGATCACCATATATTCCATCTCGTCCGAAAATTCCGGGCTGCGCATCTCGGGGGAGGCTTTGCCGACCACCACCCGTGTCTGAAACGTCACTCGACCGTCATCGACGATTTCCGCCGTGAAATCCGCCTGATTGACCCAGATATGTCGCTTGCCCAGATCGGTATGCGCCATCCAACGCATCCGCTCCAAAGCTACCGTCACCGATTGCAACCGCTCGGCTGGCGTGGTGTTCAGCGCCTTGATCGTCGATTCCCCCGCCACACCATCGGCGGCTAGACCCTGATCCAACTGATAGCGCTGCACCGCGCGCTGCATCTGGCCATCATAGATCGCGGTGGCTGAACGGCCCATGTAGCCGAGCTCGATCAGCCGATCGCGCAGCGAAATCACCGCATCACCATTGTCGCCGGGTTCCAATTTCGCCGCCGAAATCCCGATCAGCGACGGCGCTTCGCGCTCCAGCCGCAGCTTTTCCTTCACCAGGCGGGCATATTCTGGGGCGGTGGGCAGCAAAGCGCTAAGGTAAGCGTCGGGCGCAGGTGTGGCCGCCATGCCAGCCAGTAAAACCGCCGGATCAGGCCGGATGATCTCACGCAGGATGGTCGGATCAATCTTTTTCGGCGTCAACGCGCCTGAACTGACATCGCGCGCATAAGACAAATAAGCGGTGGTCATCGCCATTTCCAAGCGGCCCCGGTCGCCTTCGGTCACAGCAGCCTTCGCCAGCGCGATCAAATCAGCCGGATCATAGCGTTTCACCGGCAAGCCCTGCGCCTGCGCCGTCGAAAGCGCCATGATCAACGCATGACGCCGCACGGCATCGTTTGGCCCGGTCCACAAAGGCTGGTAGCTGTGTGTGCGGTAGAACGCGGCAACCGACTCATCTGCGGCCGAGGCTTCGGCCAATGATCGAGTGAAGGCATCGCTTTGCGCCAGAACAGGGGAGCTCCAAGCCAAAGCCACGGTCAAAGCAGTGGTTGCGGTCAGGCGGCGGATAACTCCGCAGGCGCGCGCGGAAAGACTGATGTGCACGATGATTCCCATTGGTCGGGCCAAGCCCAGTCGCATCTGATAGTGGTTTACTTTGAAAAGCTTGGGTCAAATCCGTGAAACTGTAAACTCGTGTTAACGCATCCGGCCACGCATGAGTCGCAACGAACCCCGTGATTGTCGCATATTCGCCACGAATAAGGCAGATACGGAAATCCCCACTTGGTTCCCTCATATTCAGCAATTTTTTGCCTATTGCTGCCAGACTGAGTCGTAGCGGCCAATCTGCTCTTTGGCTTCATCGCAAGCTGTGCCATAAGATGCCCAGCACTTGGGGATGAAGTGACGAACAGAACCGCGACTTCAGGCGGTCAAAGACCAGCGATCGGACAGGCGCAAAGAATGGCGAATATGACATCGAACGTGATCTCGCGGCGTGGGCTGCTGGGCGTTTTTGCGGCAACTGCCGTGATTGCAGCCCCGACTTACTCCAACGCTTTCGGCCTTCTTAAAGGCGCAGGCGATATTCGACGGATCCGAATGTATTCGGGTCGCACCGGGGAAAGCATCGACACGATCTATTGGGTCGAAGGCGAATACATTCCGGAAGTTACCAAAGAGATCAATCACTTCATGCGCGACTGGCGCTCTGACGAGGTGGTTGGGATGGACCCGCGCAACTATGACATCATCGCAGCCGCTCACCGCCTTCTGGATGTGCGCGAGCCCTATATGCTGCTGTCGGGTTATCGCAGCCCTGCCACAAACGCCATGTTGCGCTCGCATTCGCGCGGCGTCGCCAAGCACTCGCTGCATATGAAGGGTATGGCGGCGGATCTGCGGTTGAAGTCGCGTTCGGTGGGCCAAATGGCCAAGGCAGCAGAGGCCTGTTCGGCGGGCGGAGTCGGGCATTACTACGGCTCGAATTTCGTCCACATGGATTGCGGCCCTGTCCGCACTTGGGGCGGCTGAGGCAGCTTTTCGCGCAAGGTCGATCAAGCTTTAAGCAAAAAGGCGCCGACTGGGGCGCCTTTTGTTTTGGCAGGATGCGGGACTGTTTCGGCAACCCGCGCAATCAGTTTGATTAATTTTCATCCTCGGAACGCGGCGCGAACGATCCGGTCAGCGTCGATTTGCCCCGGAAGCCTTGGGCGACCACGAATTTCTCGGAACTATCGGCGCGACTGGCGGGCGGCTTCACATTCGCCACCTTGTCGAATGACTTCTTCAACTGCACCTGCATCTCATTTTCCGCGCCACCCGCCAGTACCTTGGCAATAAAGGTGCCGCCTTCTTCCAGCACGTCAAAGGCAAAGGCCAAAGCCGCCTCGATCAACGCGATGATACGCAAGTGGTCGGTGCCCTTATGCCCCGAGGCCGAGGCCGCCATATCCGACATCACCACATCAGCCTTGCCGCCCAGCCAACCTTTGACCAAATCGTCCGCTTCATCCGACAGGAAATCCAGTTGATGAATTTGCGCCCCGGCAATGCCGTCAATTTCCTGCAAATCAATACCAAGCACCCTGCCAAGCGGCTTTTTCGGATTCTCGCCCAAAGCGTTCACCCGCTTTACCGCAACCTGACACCAGCCGCCCGGCGCACAGCCAAGATCGACCACCCGCGCCCCCGGCACAAGAAAGCCGTATTTGTCGTCGAGTTCGGAAATTTTATACGCTGCCCTGCCGCGAAAACCTTCTTTCTTGGCACGGATCACATAAGGATCATTCAACTGCCGCTCTAGCCACAGCGTCGAGGACAACTTGCGGCCCTTGGCGGTTTTCACCCGCACGCGCAGATCGCGCTGGCCCCGGCCTGATGTGTTCTTTTCAGTCATTCAAACGGCCCGTCCTCTAACACGCCATCGGCGCTCATCTGTGCATATAGTAGGCCTTCGCGCAGACCACGGTCGGCCACCGAAAGGCGATCGGTTGGCCATATCCGCATCAGCGCCTGAAGGATAGCCGCGCCGGACATGATCAGCGTATGTCGGTCACGGCCAATCCGCGGATCATTGCGCCGCCCCTCTGGCCCCAGCGTCAGATATTCGCGGATCACCAGATCAATCTGGTCGCTGGTCATCTGCAAGCCATCGACCTTGGTGCGGTCATAGCGCCTCAGCCCCAGATAGCTGGCCGCCACCGTGGTCACGGTGCCCGAAGTGCCAATAATCTGAAACCCCTCACGTTTTTGCGCCGAAGCATAGGGGCTGAACGAGGCGAGGTTTTCCTCAAAAAACCAGCTCATCAGCGCAAAGCGCGCCGCGTCATCATCGACATCCTGAAACTGATCTTTCAGCGTCGCCACCCCCAACGGCACCGAAATCCAATCCACCACCCGCGCGCCCGCAGGCTCGACCTGAAAGCCACGATGCAGCCGCATGATCGACTTGGGCCGATCTTCAGGTGCCACCGCCGACAGATCAATCCAGACCAATTCGGTGGACCCACCGCCAATATCGACCACCAGCAACTGTTCGGTGGACCGATTGACCAAAGGCGCGCAAGAAATCACCGCCAAACGCGCTTCTTCCTCGGCTGGAATAATTTCTACAATCAGCCCGGTTTCGCGCTTCACCTGCCGCATGAATTCCTTGGAGTTGCGCGCACGCCGACAGGCTTCCGTCGCCACAAACCGCATCCGCGTCACGCCATGCTGTTCGATCTTCTTCTGGCAAATCCGCAATGCCTGCATCGTCCGCCCCATTGAGGCACGACCAAGCCGGCCCGAGGCTTCCAGCCCCGCGCCCAGTTGGACAGTTTTTGAGAAACTGTCCACAACCACAAACTGACTGCCCCGTGGTTGGGCAATCAACATGCGGCACGCATTTGTGCCCAGATCCACGGCGGCATAAAGCCCCTTGGAACCCAGGCCGGGGGGGGCCGACGGGTCAGTTTCGCGGAAAGCACTCTGTGCCTCGACCGCTGTTTGCATCGCGTCCGCCCCCAGGGGACGCTCGGGCGCCATAATCGCCCTCCATTGGTGGTTGCCCTAAAGGTAGTCGCGTTGCGGGCCATAGGCAAGCACCCTGCCCTAGCCTTGAGCAAACGTGATCTGTGCGTTCATACAGATGATGAAAATTTCTCCATCCGTGGGCGCTGGCGGCGCAAGCGCTTTGCGGATAGCAACGGCCGTGGTCGCTACAAGCATGTTCTATGTCGAAATCCGACCCTATTTGTCGCGTATCGGCGCATAGAACAGGTGTCAAAATAAGTGGGGGAATCAGCTATGCCGGATGTAATAGTGGTGTTTTGGCGCGATATTCCGGCGCAGGTGATTGTCGGTAAAGGACGGTCTGCATCGAAGGTGCAACTGCCCGAACGGTTTGAACAGGCGATTGACCGCTGTGCTATGAAAATCGGTGCCAAAGATGCCGACGCTTATCTGGGCGAATGGCGCAAGGCTGATCCCTACCCCGTCGAAGGTGAAGCCGCCGAAGTTGCTGCCGCTGAGGCCGCGCGTCTGGTCGCTGAATATGACACCGAGCGCCTGAAAACGCTGATCAACGCCGAGGGCTGGGCGCAAGCCTGACCGTTTCTAAGGGAGGCCCGCGTGGCACTTAGCTTTTTCCGCAAAGACACCAAACCAGCCGCGAACACCGACGCGAATGAGACCTTTCTGAAAGGCTATTCGATCGAGGTGATGCCGCGCACCGCCGAAAAGGTCGACGATTTCCGCGCCTTGCTGCCGAAAGGCACGCGGGTTTACATCGCCCATATCGAGGGCACGCCGATTGAAGATATGGTCGCCACCGCCAAGCGGATCGCGCGCGAGGGCTTTGACGTGATGCCGCATTTCCCGGCCCGCATCATCCACGACAAGGCCACCTTGGCCGATTGGATCACGCGCTATCAAGCTGAGGCGGGCGTCAAGCAGGCGCTTTTGCTCGGTGGCGGTGTGAACACCCCTGCGGGCGATTTTGACAGCTCGATGCAACTGATCGAAACCGGGCTGTTCGACGGCTTTGACCGTCTGCACGTCGCGGGCCACCCCGAGGGCAACAAGGACATCGACAAGGACGGCGGCGATGCCATCGTCATGCAGGCGTTGAAGTGGAAACAGGCGTTTTCGGAACGCTCGGATGCGAAAATGGCGATTGCGACGCAGTTCTGCTTTGAGGCTGATCCGGTGATTGCTTGGGCCAACCGCTTGGCCGGGGCTGGCGTGCATCTGCCGATCCATATCGGTGTGGCTGGCCCTGCCAAGCTGCAAACTCTGATCAAATTCGCGATTTCCTGCGGCGTGGGTGCATCCCTCCGCGTGTTGCAAAAGCGCGCGATGGATGTGACGAAACTGCTGCTGCCCTATGAGCCGACCGAGTTCATTTCTGGCCTCGCCGCGCACAAAGCGGCCAATCCGGCTTTTGGGATTGAGCATGTTCACTTCTTCCCGCTGGGCGGCATTAAGACCAATGCGGCTTGGGTGACTGAAAATGGCGGCGCCGCTGGCGTTCCCGCAAACGCTTAAAGAGAAGGTTTAAGAATGACCCGTACCGTTATTGAATCCAAAACGAAAACCGTAATCATCGGTTTTGACGAACCGTTCTGTGTGATCGGCGAACGCATCAACCCGACGGGGCGCAAAAAGCTGGCCGCCGAGTTGGAAGCAGGCAATTTTGAAACCGTTCTGAAAGACGCGCTAGAGCAGGTTGCTTGCGGTGCGACCGTGCTGGACGTGAACTCTGGCGCTGTGTTCACCAACAAAATGGCCGAAGACCCGCGCTATGCCGACAACAACTTCGTCGAGCCGCCGCTGATGCGCGAGATGATCTTGCGGATTCAGGCCGTGGTCGATGTGCCATTGTGCATCGACAGCTCGGTTCCTGGCGCGTTGGAGGCTGGTTTGAAGGCCTGCGAGGGCCGTCCGCTGCTGAACTCGGTCACGGGCGAAGAAGACCGTCTGGAATTGGTGCTGCCGCTGGTCAAAAAATACAACGTCCCCGTTGTGGCTATTTCCAACGACGACACCGGGATTTCGCAAGACCCGGATGTGCGGTTTGCGGTGGCGAAAAAGATTGTCGAACGCGCGGCAGATTTCGGCATCCCGGCGCATGACATTGTGGTCGATCCGCTGGTGATGCCAGTCGGTGCTATGGGCTCAGCTGGTCAGCAAGTGTTTGCTTTGGTGCGGCGTCTGCGCGAGGAACTGGGCGTCAACACCACTTGCGGCGCGTCGAACATCTCGTTCGGTCTGCCGCACCGTCATGGCATCAACGCGGCCTTCCTGCCGATGGCGATTGGCGCGGGGATGACCAGCGCCATTATGAACCCGGTGCGCCTGCCAGAGATGGAGGCGATCCGCGCCGCCAACTTCCTGATGAACCACGACGCCAATGGCGGCGAATGGATCCGGTTTGCCAAAGTGTTGGAAGCTGTTGAGGCAGGGGCCACCTTTGCCGAGGCTTCGGCTGCGGCCACTGCGGCGACTTCGGGCCGTCGCGGCGGGCGTCGCGCGCGCTAACCACTTAGGATCACGACCAAAAGGCCCGCTATTGGCGGGCCTTTTGCGTTAGCGGATGCGGCGGGTCAGCTTGGCTGCTTGCCGCGCGCGCTTTGCCATTTCTTTGCCTGCGCGCGCCTGCTGAAGTTCTTCGGGCGTCATGTCCTCCGGGGCTTTACCCCGCCGCGCGGCATAATCGACGCCCTTGTTGACGGCGGTGTTGACCAGCCGCCCCAACAGCTTGTTCAAGATCATCTGAATGATGCGATCCATGGCTTAGTCCTCAAACAGTTCGCTCTGCCCGGTGCTGGGCTGTTCTTCGTCTTCAGATGGGGTCATCAAAGCGCCCGGCAAGGGGCGACTATCCAGCAAGCCAGCTGCTCGCAGTTCCTTCAACCCCGGCAGGTCGCGGGCGGATTCAAGCCCGAAGTGGTCGAGAAAATGATCCGTCACCACAAATGTCACTGGCCGACCGGGAGTCATCCGCCGACGCCCCAGCCTGATCCAATCCAACTCCAACAGCTGATCCACCGTGCCACGACTGACCGCCACACCGCGAATTTCCTCAATCTCGGCCCGCGTCACCGGCTGATGGTAGGCCACAATCGCCAGCGTCTCAATCGCCGCGCGCGACAGTTTGCGCTGCTCTGCGCTTTCCTTTTGCATCAAATGCCCAAGATCGGCGGCGGTACGGAACGCATAGGCATCGCCGACCTTAACCATATTCACCCCTCGCCCGTCATAGCGGCGGCGTAGGGTCAACAAGGCTTCCGCCGGATCACAGCCATGCGGCATCCGCTTGACCAGTTCAGCCAGAGTTACAGGCTCGGCAGAGGCGAACAGGATGGCCTCGACCATACGTTCCTGCTCGCCCATTGGCGGTGCTTCGAACAGGCTTTTTTCAATCGGATCGGTCATGCGTCACGCCTGCGGATCATCAGCGGCGCAAACACTTCGCCCTGTTTGATCTGCACCTGACCACGCTTGGCCATTTCCAAAATTGCGGCGAAATGCGCGGCGGTGGCTGATCTGCGGCGGGTGGGCGAGGCTTCCCAGCCTTCGGGCATAAAGCTGGTGAGGTCCGACCATTCCCCCGCATAACCCAGCAGGCTGCGCATCCGCTCCAGCGCGTCTTCCATCGTGTAGACATCTTTGCGATCAAAGGCATAGGGGCGAAATTCGTCGCGGGTACGAATGCGGGCATAGGCGCGCATAAGGTCCAGCAACGTGGCAGAATAACTGACATTGACCTTTCGGGTGACATCCTCTGGCACACCCCTCGCGAAAAAATCGCGGCCCAACTGATCGCGGCCCATCAATCGGGCAGCGGCCTCGCGCATCGCCGACAGGCGCTCCAACTGGAAGGCCAGATGCGCCGCCAGATCCTCAGCCGATGGCCCCGCCTCACCGGGTTCGGGCGGCAGCAGCAGGCGGGATTTCAGGAAAGCCAACCACGCTGCCATCACCAGATAATCGGCGGCGAGTTCAATCCGCAGGGCTGCCGCACGCGACACAAACATCAGATACTGCTCAGCCAGTTGCAGCACCGAGATTTTGCGCAGATCAACCTTTTGCGTGCGTGACAACATCAGCAGCAGGTCGAGCGGCCCCTCGAAGCCATCAACATCAATAATCAGCGCTTCCGAAGCCAGCCTCTCGGCAGCCGGAATGCGCTCTGCGGCGCCCCAATCGTCGGTATCTGTGTCAGCCATGCGCACCTTCGCCCAGCAGAGCCGAAAACTCAGCCTCCAGCGCGGCGATGTCAATGGATTTCGCCGAACGGCGTTGCGCAAGCGCTGCGGTGGCGCGGCTGCGGGCGGCCACGGTCATCCCCCCTGCGGCGGCGGCGACCTCCAGCATTTCGGCCATATCGCCCTTGCAATGCAGCGCTACATCGCAGCCTGCGGCCATCGAGCGCGCGGTGCGTTCGCCCAAACTACCCGTCAGCGCCTGCATGTTCAGATCGTCGGTGATCAGTAGGCCCGCAAAGCCAATTTCTTCGCGGATGGCTTTGATCATCGCGGGCGACTGCGTGGCGGGCAGATTATCATAGGCCGCGAAGATGATATGCGCCGTCATCGCCATTGGCAGATCAGCCAACGCGCGGAACGGGACGAAATCAGTGGCGTTCAGGGTGGCGCGATCGGTCGTTACAGTGGGCAGATCGTGGTGGGTGTCATTGATCGAACGGCCATGACCGGGCATATGCTTGACCACCGGAAGCACGCCCATTTCCAGATGCGCGTCCGCCACGGCGCGGGCGATTTTGCTGACGGTTTCAACGTCTTGACCGTAGCAGCGATTGCGCAGGAACGGGTGAGTGTCTGGCCCGCCGATATCGGCGACCGGAGCGCAGTTGGCGTCAATGCCGACGGCGCGAAGTCCAGCGGCAATCACCAATGAGCGCAGCGCCATCACTTGTGCGGCGTTTGCTCCGGCCTTCTCGACGGTATCAAGCGGCGCGGCCCATTCGCGCCAATACGGCGCGCGCAGGCGTTGGACGCGACCGCCCTCTTGATCAACAAGGATGGGCGCATCACGGCCAACGCTGTCACGCAGATCGGCAGTTAACCGGGTAAGCTGTTCCGGGGTCTCAACATTCCGCGCGAAGACGATGAAACCCAACGGGTCATAGTCACGAAAGAAATCCCGCTCGGTTGCGGTCAGCGTCAGCCCAGCACAGCCGAAGATCGCGGCACCAGAGCCGATCATTTTTGCGCAACCGGGATGCAAGAGGCGTTTTGCGCCAGCATTGCCGCGCAGAACTGGCGAGCGACATCCTCATCAGCGAAACCATGCGCGCGCAGGCGGTAGAAGGTGCGCCCGCCACTTTGTGCCGATTGCACCACCATGGCTTTGCCCGGCAGCAGATCGGGAAAATCACTTTGCAGCTTGGTCCATGCGGCGCGGGCACTCGCCTCATCATCGAAGGCCCCGAGTTGCACCAGCCTTGTGCCTGCGGGGATGGTGGCGGGATCAATCTCGGCCACGGCGGTAGTTGTTGCGACGGGCGCCTCGGCAGCAGCCTCTGGCGCAGCTTCAGCAGTAGCGGAAACGGGCTCAACGGCGGCGACCGCAGCGGCGCTACGGGTACTGGGGCGCAATTTCGGGCGCAGCGATTTCACCGGTTCGGCGGTGGCGACTTCGGTTTCGCTCAGCCCGCCCTCTGCGCTATCCCCATCCGCCAAAGCGGCGGCGAGGGCGGCAGCAACAGCATCTTCCTGTGTCGCGGGCAGCGGCGCTGTGACCGCAAGGCTGGTCGCATCCAGCGCCTCGGCAGCGGGCGCAACTTCGGGACTGGCGGACGGAGCAATCTCAATCGGCGCAAGGCTAGCCGGGACTTGCGGCGCAACCTCAAGCACTTCGGCACCACTTGCCAATGGGTCGGCAACGGGCAGCTGTGCCAATTCAGCCGTGCCTGCTTGGTCTTCCGCCGTTAGAGCCACCTCTTTCGGCGCAAGGATCAGCTTGTCGGGCAAAGGCAACGCGGTTCCGGCGGCGGCGACGGCATTGACCGATAGGCCCTGATGCATCGCCACATCGCCGCCGGGATTGTCCGGCGCGATCCGCAACGGGCCTTCGAGCGCACGCACCACTGGGATGCCAGAGACATCTCGCACCGCCAGCTTGTAGCCCCAGATGCCCAGCCCGATCACCAGCGCCACCGAGCAAACCGCCCCGGCGATGTTGATCATATTGCGCGCGCGACCCGATTGCGGCGCGGCTTCATGCTCGGCATAACCGCCGTCGAACTCATCGAAATCCACGTCCGCCATGTCTTGCCTCGCGTGCAAGGGCGATACATGCCACCCCTGCTTGTTATTTTGCCCATTCCGGTCAGGCTGGTTTGACTTAGGCACGTCAGCGCATTTCCTCAACCGGAGTAACGCCAAGGATACCAAGGCCCGCCGAAATCACAACGCCCGTGGCACGCGCGAGGGCGATTTTCGCCGAAGATGTTGCCGCATTGCCCTCTTGGATAAAGCGCAGGCTGGTATCGTCGTTGCCTTTGTTCCACAGCGAATGGAATTCCGAGGCGAGTTCATAGAGGTAAAACGCAATCCGATGCGGCTCGTTGCCCTTCGCGGCGATCTCGACCAAACGCGGCCATTCGGCGAGTTTTTTCGCCATTTCGATCTCGGCAGGGTGGCTCAGGATCGCCAGATCGGCATTTGCGAGGGCGGCATCAGAGCAATCAATCCCCGCCTCGCGCGATTTGCGCAGCACCGAGTTGATCCGGGCATTGGCGTATTGGACGTAGAACACCGGGTTGTCCTTGGATTGCTCCAAAACCTTGGCAAAGTCGAAATCCAAGGTCACGTCGTTCTTGCGGGTCAGCATCATGAACCGCGTTACATCGGCACCCGCCTGCTCAACCACGTCGCGCAGGGTCACAAAGGTGCCCGCGCGCTTCGACATCTTGAATGGCTCGCCGTTTTTATACAGCTTCACCAGCTGCACCAGCTTGATATCCAACGGAACTCTGCCATTCGACAAGGCAGATACCGCCGCTTTCATCCGCTTGACATAGCCACCGTGATCCGCGCCGAAAATGTCGATCAGCTCGTCAAAGCCGCGCTGCACTTTGTTGTAGTGATAGGCGATGTCGGGCGCGAAATAGGTCCAGGCGCCGTCCGATTTCATCACCGGCCGATCACTGTCATCGCCATGCGCCGAAGAGCGGAACAGGGTCTGCACGCGGGGTTCCCAGTCCTCCAGTAGCTTGCCCTTTGGCGGCTCCAGCGTGCCTTCATAGATCAGATCCATGTCGCGCAGGGCCTGAATCGCGGCCTCAATCTGCCCGGTGCCGTAAAGCGCCTTTTCCGAAGAATACACGTCCATCGTGACGCCCAAAGCCGCCAGATCGCCGCGAATTTCTTCCATCATCATCTCGGAAGCGATTTCGCGAATATCCGCCAGCCAAACGTCTTCGCCCTTGTCCAGCAAAGAGGTGCCGAATTTCGCCTTCAACGCCTCGCCCACCGGGATCAGATAATCGCCGGGATACAAACCCTCGCGGATTTCCGGCTCCAGCCCATTGGCCTCGCGGTAGCGCTCATAGGCCGAGCGCGCCAGCACATCGACCTGCGCGCCGGCGTCGTTGATGTAATATTCGCGGGTGACGTTCCAGCCCGAGAACGCCAGCAGCCGCGCCAGCGCATCGCCGAACACCGCGCCGCGCACATGGCCGACATGCATCGGGCCGGTCGGGTTGGCCGAGACGAACTCAACGTTGACTTTGCGCCCTGCTCCGGCGCTGGATTTGCCAAACGCCAGCCCCTCGGTCAGCGCCGCTTTCACCACGCCCTGCCAGACATTCGCAGCCAGCCGCAGGTTCAAGAATCCCGGCCCGGCCACCTCTGCCGCCGTCACGCGCGGATCAGCCGACAGCTTTGCGGCCAAAGCCTCGGCAATCGCGCCCGGCTGCATTGCGGCGGGTTTCGCCAGCACCATCGCGGCATTGGTTGCCATATCGCCATGCGACGGGTCGCGCGGCGGCTCGACCGCAACTTGGGTCAGGTCAAGGCCCGCAGGCAGCACGCCCTCGGCGGCCAAAGCCGCAAGGCTGTCGGTCACAAGGCTGCGGATTTCGGCAAAGAGGTTCATTTGATCAATTCCTGTCTCGTTGGTCTGGCAATGCCAGAGCCAGCAAGACAGGTCAAGGACAGCCCCGGTTTTGCAGCCGTTTCAGCGGTTAGTTTTGCGCAGAACGCCAGTCATCCAAGGCCGGATTGGCCTCGGTAGCAGGCACTGCAGCGTTCAACCCCGCAGGCACACTTACTGGGCGATTGCGAAAATAATGCGTCTCGCGCGCGCCGAAGTAAAACGCCACCACTGCCCCCAGCAACCACCAAAGCGGCTCTGGCACCGCGTTCAGGCCCACCATGCGCAAAGCAAAATCAGCGGGGTCAACCATCGCATAGACGAACAGCCCAATGGTGCCAAACGCCAACAACGGACGCGGCAGGCGATTCAGCCCATTCACCAACCGATCAAACCAACTGGCCGAACCAGTGCTGAACTCGTCGCCAAACTGCTCCAGCGCCGCCGCTTGCGCCTGCGCCGAAAGCTCCATCTGTCGGGTGGCCGAAGGGGTGAACACCTCGACCAGCCCTTTGGCTGCATCACCCAAAGCCGTCACCGCCCCCGGCGCGTTCAAAACATTGCCAATCAACCCCATGCTGACACCCGTGCTTGATGTTGCGCTTCGGTCAGGCGATATTTCGCCGCCATGAATTCTTCCGCCCGCGTGATCCAACCGCCCTTGCCGCCATCCCGCCTGCGGGCGTATTTGCGGCTGGCAGGGCGGGCATCGGCCAAGCTATAGTAGTAATTGCGCCGGGAAATCGCATAGGCGTCGGCGATATGGCTGGGGGCGGCCTCTGCCGCCATCTGCGCCGCCCGGATGGTCTGCGGGCCGATCTGGCCATCTGCATCGCCAGGGAAACCCATGCTGGTCAGCAGCCGCTGCAACACCTTCACCGCATTGGCCCCGGCGTTGACATACATATCAAACACTGACGCCTGCAAGGCTTCTGGCAAAGCCCCAATACCAGTGCGGCGGAAATAATGTTCTACATAAATATCAATGGCCTGAGTGGTCGTCAGTGCCCTGACATCGGCCATGTCAATGCGGGTATCACGCGTGATGTCGATACCCAACCGCCGCAGAGTGTTCAGCGTGACGCCGTGATTTGTCGCCCCGCCCGGATCATCCGGGTCATTCACAAACCCACCCTCGCGGGCGACAATCTCAGCCGCCAGTTCCTGCACAGATTTCATCGCATCTCCCCTTGGATTGTCGGGGATTATGCTGGCAAGAAAGGGTTAATCTGCTGCGATCAAAGCGCGCGCTAGAGGCGTGTGCCTACTTCTGCGGTGCGACGTAGACGCCCTGCGCTTTCAGGGCATCCATAACTTCCTTAGGCATGTAATTCTCATCATGCTTGGCGAGGATTTCAGTGGCAACAAAAGTATCACCCTGCATCGAGCCAGTCCCCACCATGCCCGCGCCCTCGGCGAACAGATCGGGCAAAACTCCGGTGAATTTAACAGGCACAATATGGTTGGTATCAGTCACACTGAAGCTGATCGTCTCACCCTGCCCGCGCACCAGCGTGCCTTTTTCGACCAGCCCACCGATGCGAAACACTTCGCCCGCGCGGGGTGGATCGGTCAGAACTTGGCTGGGGGAGCGGAAAAAGTTGATACCGTCGCGCATGGCATAGCCGATAAGCAACGTCGAGACCGCAAGCAACACAAACGCGAATAAGATCAGCTGCACGCGGCGGCGTTTCTTCAAGCCCTTTAGCCCTGCCATATCAGCCCCTTACGGGAACATCGGTGCCAAGGTCAGCCCCGCTGTTTCCTCAATCCCCAGCATCAGATTGGCGTTCTGGATCGCCTGCCCCGACGAACCTTTCGTCAGGTTATCCAGCACAGCCACCACCACGGCGCGGCCCGCAATTCGGTCCGCAATTACGCCGATATGGCAGTAATTAGACCCTGCAATGTCGCGCGTCGAGGGGAGTGCGCCAAAGGGTAGCACCTGCAGGAACGGCTCGGCGGCATAAGCGTCAGTCAGAACCTGATGAATGGCTTTCGCGTCGCCCTGCACATAGGTCGTCGCCAAAATCCCGCGATTCATTGGCAGCAAGTGGGGAGAAAACTGAATGTGAACAGGCCGTCCGGCGAGTTTAGAAAACTCCTGATCAAACTCACCCAGATGCCGATGCTTGCCGCCCATCGAATAGGTATGGGTGCCGCCGGAAAGCTCTGCGTGCAGCAGGTTTTCTTTAAGCGAGCGACCCGCCCCGGAAACCCCGGCCTTGAGGTCGATCAGGATGCTATCAAGGTTAATCAACCCCGCCGAAATCAACGGCCGCAGCGCATATTGCCCGGTCGCCGCATTGCAGCCGGTGCCTGCGACAAGGCGAGCATTCCGGATCTCGTCGCGGTAAAACTCGGTCAGTCCGTAGACTGCTTCCTTTTGCAGATCGGTCGCGGTGTGGGCTTGGCCATACCATTTCTCATATTCCGCAGGGTCGCGCAGCCGGAAATCCGCCGACAGATCAACGATCTTCAGATCGCGCGGCAGGGCGGATATCACCACCTGCGTGGTTGCATGTGGCAGCGCGCAGAAGCACAGATCGACGCCTGAGAAGTCGATCTCATCAATCTTTTGCAGACGCGGAAGATCAAGGTGGCGCAGGAAGGGAAACACCTCGGCCATTTCCATGCCCGCCTTACGGTCAGCGGACAAAGCGACGATTTTCATCGAAGGATGGGTGGCAATCAGGCGTACCAGTTCCGCGCCAGTATAGCCCGAAGCCCCCAGAATGGCGATGCGATGTGTCATGTCAGCCTCCGTTTGTTGGCGCAGATGTGGCGTTTGGGGGGGCTGGATGCAAGTGAAATTATGGTGTCAGGCGCTCGCCTGCCTCAACCCGGAACGGCAGGATATTTTCGCGGGGTGGCAGCGGACAGATCGCGAAATCGGTGAAGCCGCAGGGCGGTGTGAAGGCGCGGTTGAAATCGAGGGTGATTTCGGTCTCGTTGGCATCCTCGCCGATCAAGAAGCGTGAGGCGGGGTAGGTTTCGCGTCCGGAGGTCTGGTCGCGGATCACGAACATCGGTTTGTTGTCTTTCCAATGGGTGGCAAGCAGGGTGATGGCGTGGCCGTCGTGGGTGAAATGGGCGGTGTGGGTCAGGTTGACGGTGGTGGGGGCGCCGCCTTTTTGGTCGATGGGTTGTTGGATCGGGGTGGGCAGGGCTTGCCAGCTTGCGCGGACGATCAGGGCTTCGTTGGTGGGGAAGTAGTGTAGGGTTGTTTGCCTCGGCAGGGTGAGGTCGCGGACGCGGAGGGCGGGGGTTCCGTCTACGGTGTGGAGTTCTAGGAGCAGGGTTTCAGTGCGGAGTTGGGGGAAGCCGCCGGGGGCGGGTTGGAAGGAGATTGGTGCGGCGTTGGGGGGGGTTAGGGTTTGGGCGCTGGGATTGATCAGGCCTAGGTGGGCGGGGCCGGTTGAGATCTGGATTTGATTGTCGGGGGCGGAGCCTGCGGATTGGGGGCCGGGGGTTAGCTCGACCCGGTCGGTGAGGTTGAGCCAGCCGTCCTCGGCTTGCAGAGCTTCCAGGCGGGCGGCACGGTGTTGGGTGAGGGGGAGCATTTTGGGGCCTTTTGGGGGGTGGTCCCAACTCGGGACCTTTTTTTGTTGTTTGGATTCAAGGGGGTGGGGTGGAGGGATTAAGGGTTTGTTAAGGAATGCAGCATACAAACGTCTCCTGCCCTGTCCCAGCTAACTAACCCGCATCTTTTACCAAGTAACACGAGCCTTGCCAACATGAAGGCATTTAACGCAAGCTAAGATTATGGTGCAATCAGTATTGGAGGATACTTTGGATTTTTCACTGCGTGTCAAAGACTTATCTGCGCGCTCGCGCCATGCTTCTCTGCACGCACTGACAGAGGAAGCGACCAAGACCGCCGTGCTGTTGCCGCTGATCCAAGCATTGGGATTTGATGTTTTCAATCTTGAAGAAGTTACCCCAGAATATATCGCAGATGTTGGCATTAAAAAGGGTGAGAAAATCGACTTCGCCATCAAGATCGACAAAAAGATCGCGATTTTGATTGAAGCGAAACCTATCTCGATGTCGCTCGGAACCGCACAGTATAGCCAGCTATATCGTTACTTTGGCGTTGCAGGTGCGCGTCTCGCTATTTTGACGAACGGGCGTGAAGTGTGGTTCTTCTCGGACATAGATGAGAAGAACAAGATGGACAAACGGCCGTTCTTCATATTCGATTTGCAATCCTATGATGAGCATCAGGTTCTGGAGTTGGCGCGCTTTCAAAAATCCAGCTTTGCTATTGAATCTATACTGGAAGCAGCATCAAATCTTAAGTTCGTGAAATCTGCTGCCGCGTTCCTGAAAAAACAGTTATCTACGCCGGATGATGATTTTGTGCGTTATGTTGGCAAGCAAATTTATGAAGGCACCTTGACGAAATCGGTGATCGAGCAGCTGCGGCCAGCCATTTCGTCGGCTTTAGACGAGCTTATCCGCAATCGCATTCAAGACAAACTGAACGTGACCTTTGGACAGGATGCGCCCCAAAGCGAACCACAGGCTGAGAAAAAACCTGTTGATGAGGCGCAGGCTTCTGACATCGAGACAACGGCAGAGGAGACTTTTGCCTTTCTTGTCGTAAAAGCTATTGGCTCTAAAGTGCTGCCCGTTGAGCGCATTACCATCCGGGACTCCAAGAGTTACTGCAGCATTTTTGTGGACGACAACAATCGCAAGCCAGTGTGCAGACTTTATTTCAACTGTAAAACCACGAAAAGCATTGGTTTGTTTGACGATCAAAAGGTTGAAACACGGCATCAGATTGTAGATGCAACCGAGATTTATAAGTTCGCCAAGGAAATTGAGAAGACGCTTGCCACTTATTCCTGAGCTTTAGTTGTCATGTGAAAATGGTGCGCTGAAGCGCACCCTGCAGCCCACCCCTACAGGCCTGCGGCCTTGCGCAGCGCCTCGTTCATGCGGCTTTGCCAGCCGGGGCCGCTGGATTTGAAGGCGTCCAGCACTTCGGGGTCTAGGCGCAGGGTGGTGGAGATTTTGGGGGCGGTGGATTTCGGGCGGCCACGTTGAACGCGGGCGGCGGCGAATTTTGCGGACCAGTAGGGGGTGGTCAGGTCGGGGATATCGTCGTCAGGTTCCGACTCGGGGTCAATCATTGGGGCTGAGTTTTGCAATTTCGCGGTCATTGGCCTTCCTCACACTTATGACGCGGCGGGCGTTGCCCCTTGGCGTCCATGCCACAAACATCATTCGACCTCGCAGGTAGCCGACCGTCAGAAAGCGCGGCTCGCCGTAGTCGATACGATCATCTTCGACGGTCAAAATCTCGGAGTCGAAGATTTCGACAGCATCAGCCATGTCCAAGCCGCGTTGCAGCAGGGTCGCGTCGCGTTTGGCGGGGTCATATTCGATCTGCATTTAATGTAACTACATTAATATGGAAATGCAAGCGTGGTGGCGGGTTCCTCTAACAACGGCGGTGGCGGTTAAGGAGAAGTTAAGGTTTCGAGCCGAACTCTGGATTTGACGTGGAATTTTAGGGGTGGCTTGCATCCATCCTAGGATGATGGCGATGCGATGCGCTGGTTGTGGGTTCGGAACGCTCCGCGGGGGATATTTGAGCCAAGGTGAATGTTAGGGTTTTGGCCTTTGGCAATCGCTGGGGAGTGTGAGGGGGCAATGCATCAAGGGGGTGGTGGGGTGAACCCCACCCTACAAGGCGCGGCGGGTGAACCCGCGCGCGGGGCTACGCCCACATTTGCCCGTCACGCGGACTCGAACACGACCTTTTTGCGCAGGAATTGCGTGGCTTTGTTGGAGACGGAAACTGCGTCGCCGCTGGTGATGAATTTGCTCTGTGTCCCCTGCCCCAGCATTTCGGGGCGACGTTGTAGGTAGTCGGCGAGGCTTTCGGCGACGAGGTTGGCTTGGGAATAGACTTTGACATCCGGTCCCAAGGCTTCGGCGAAGGTTTTTTCCATCAGCGGGTAGTGGGTGCAGCCCAAGACGGCGGCTTGCGGGTGGGGCATCCGGCGTTTCAGGGCTTCGACATGGCTGCGCACGAGGGCTTCGGCCAAGATTTCGTCGCCTTGCTCAATGGCATCGACGACGCCGCCACAGGGTTGAGCCTCGACATCGACGCCGATGGCGCGGAAGGCCAGTTCGCGCTGGAAGGCGCGCGAGGCGACGGTGGCGGGGGTGGCGAACAGGGCCACATGTTTGACGCTGACTTCGCGCGGCGGGGAGTTATCACCCCATTGGCGTTCGGTCAGCGCCTCGATCAACGGGACGAAAACACCGAGGACGCGTTTTTCGGGCGGCAGCCAGGTTTCCTGCATGCGTTTCAGGGCAGCGGCGGAGGCGGTGTTGCAGGCGAGGATCACCAGATCGCAGCCTTCGGCCCAGAGGCGTTCGGTTGCGGCACAGGTCAGGTTGAAGATATCGTCGTGGGTGCGCACACCGTAGGGCGCATGGGCGTTGTCGCCGAAATAGACGAAGGGGGTGTCGGGCAGTCGCTTTTGCAGCGCGTCCAGCACTGTCAGCCCGCCGATGCCTGAATCAAAAACGCCTACTGCCATGGTGCCCCCCTGCCCGCTTTCGCAGTCTTGAGGCTGCGGTTTAGCGGGATTTGTATTTCGCCTCGAACTCGTAGCCCAAAGCATAGGAGGGAAGTGGCGCGGGTGAAAGGGCGTAGGTGGCTTGGCGCAGGGTTTCCATCATCGCGGTCGGGTCGGATTTCAGGGTTTGGATGGTTTGGGCGGGGATGGGTTGGCCGATAACAAGGCGAACGGGGGTGTCGGTGCGGGATTTGAACTCTTTGAGCAAGAGGGCGAGGCGCAGGTTTGAATGGACGCGCGAGGCGAGTTGGAACAGGCGGGAGTTGTGGCCCTCAAAGTAGATCGGGACAACGGTGGCGTTGGATTTGGCGATCATCTTGGCGGTGAAGTTGCGCCAGCTGGGGTCCATCGGGCGCGAGAACGGTTTGAGCGAGGTGGAGACGGTGCCGCCGGGGAAGATGCCGATGGCGCCGCCTTGGCTTAGGTAGTTCAGGGCGGTGGCGCGGGTTTGCAGGTTGAGTTTGACGGCTTCTTTGGTGTCGTCGAAGGAAATTGGCAGCAGCACTTTGTTCAGCGCCTCGGCGCGGCGGAAGACGGCGTTGGAGAGGATGCGGAAATCGCCTCGGATCGCGTCTAAGAGGTGGCCCATCATCAGGCCATCGAGGATGCCGTAAGGGTGGTTGGCGATCAGGACGAGGGGGCCGGTGGTGGGGATGTTGGTGAGTGCGCCTGCGATCAGCTCGAGGCTAAGGCCGTAGCGTTCGGGGATGACTTGCCAGAAGGAACGGCCCATGGCGATTTCGTGTTCGTAGCCAGAGGCGCGGTCGATCAGCTGGCGACGACCGGAGACATTTTCGAGCACGCGGATCAGGGCGCGACCGGGCTTGGTGCGCGCTGAGGTGGCGTAAGAGATGTCGCGGCTGATGTTGGTTTGCAGCATTTGAACCTTTGGGCTTTGCGCGGACGGAATGGCGGGTTTGCGGCAGGGTAATGGCTGTGCGTGACGCTGGAATGACAGCCGCCAAGGGATAAGGCTGACAAAAAGGGGGAATGTTTGCCGATTTACCCGGTTTACAGGGCGGAATTTGTGCATAGATAAGCAGGCTCATGGTATCATCCATGAAATAGTTTTGAGGGACCGATGGACTGGGACAAGCTGCGCATTTTTCATGCGGTTGCCGAAAAGGGCAGCCTCACCCATGCGGGCGATGTTCTGCATCTGTCGCAATCCGCCGTCAGTCGGCAGATCAGGGCGCTGGAGGAGAGCCTGTCGGTGACTTTGTTCCACCGCCATGCGCGCGGGTTGATCCTGACCGAACAGGGCGAACTGCTCTATGATGCGACGCAAGCCATGGTCAAACGGCTGGACGCGACTGCGGCGCGGATCCGGGATTCTGAGGATGAGGTGTTTGGCGAGCTCAGGGTGACGACGACGACCGGGTTTGGCACCTTGTGGTTGGCACCCCGGTTGCCTGCGTTGTATAAGAAGTATCCCAGCCTGAAGATTGATCTGATGCTGGAGGAGCGCGTGCTGGATCTGCCGATGCGGGAGGCGGATGTGGCTATTCGGATGAAGGAGCCTTCTCAGGCCGATCTGATCCGCAAGCGGCTGATGAACATTCGGATGCGGCTTTATGCGACGCCGGAGTATTTGGCAGAACACGGCACGCCGCTGACGATGGATGACTTCGCGCAGCATCGCTTGATTTGTCAGCACGCGGGGACGGCGCAGGTGGCGGCGGGGGCGAATTTGGTGGCTGATCTGATGAGCCATGACATTCCCTCCACCCTGACGGTGAACAACTATTTCGGGGTGTTGCAGGGGGTTTTGAACCATCTCGGCATTGGCGTGCTGCCGGATTATCTGACCGAGGATTTCCCGCATCTGGTGCGGGTGCTGCCAGAGACGGAAAGCACGGAAGTGCCGGTGTTTCTGGCCTACCCGGAGGAGTTGCGGCATTCGAAGCGGGTGTCGGCGTTCCGGGATTTCGTCACCGAAGAGATTTTCGCGTTTCGCAAGCGGCAGCAGTTGTAAGGATTGGTAAGGGCAAGGCTATGAAGCCAACCCTGCCCTATTCCGGCAGGGTATATTCCTGAACGTAAACCGTCGCAATATGCTGGCTTAGAGCGTGCCGGGTCTATGCCTTGGTGGGCCAGCGTATTTGATATACGAAGCCTCATAATGCGGGACGGACATGATGATCGAGAACCTAAGAAAATATATGCGCCTCGTTGATAAGCGCTCCTGCGAGCACAATGTGGCTTTCAAGTTGCTTTATGAGCAACGTCTCTATGGCGCATGTGCTGGACTTATCCGACAAGAAATAGACAATCTTATGCGTGTGGACTACCTCGCGTTCCACATCCCACTTTCTGACCGTGATGGATTATGTAGGGACGCCCTATCGGGAATCCGCTGGGAAAAAACCACTAGAGGCGGAAAACCTGTGTCAATACAGGATGTTGATTTTCACACATTAGCAGCTAGTAATCATTCATGGGTATCCCTTGCTTATGGATATAGCTCGAAATTCATCCATCTAACAAACTTTTGGGACTACGACTGCTCTGATCCTGTGGTTACGATGCCTGCCGCTGACCGACAGCAGGTGATTTCCTATCTGAACACATATCATGGATTCCAGGGGAACACCCTGACGATGGATCAACTTATTGAGTACTTGCCGATGGTCTTTGAGAAAATCCGTAGCAATGTCGAGTTTTACGTATCAGAAGAGGAAGGCTTTCTTCTGGAAAATTTATAGCAACTGCACCGCGAGCTACCCAAGCTACGGCCACAGCAGCACAACTTGCGTTTGACCAAGAAAGTTTGCCAGATCAGGAGAGCTTGGCTGGCTGGAAAGCGCCAGCTTTCGAATGGGTACAGTTGCAACTGTGGCTCGGGAGACGAATGACGGCGATTGGCTCGTTGGCCACGATACAGCCGCAATGCTGGATTGATCAGAAACGCTACGGAGAGTCCGTTTGGGAGTTCAAAATTGACCATTCGGTCAAAGGTATGCGCGGAACGCATGGCGGCATTGCCGCGGGTGCAGCCTGTTCTTTATTGAGGCAAATCAGCCATAGGTATAGACACCGCTGTGAGGCAGCAGTCGAGTTCGCTCTTGCTGCTTCATACCTCCCTGTTGGACTTGGCCGAGCGAAAGCTCGGCCTTTTTTTAGCTTTCAGGGGTGGTTTTGTTAACTGCCTGCGCATCAAGCAGATTTTCGCGGCGTTCGGCCAAAAATGCTGCGTCTGCGAGATTTGCTGCAAGTGCGATGGCGGTTGTGTAGGCGGCGTGGGCGGCAGGATGATTCGTTAGCGCCAACATGTGCGCAAGTGCTGCGTGGTAGGGTTGGTAGCTGGCGAGGGCTTCGGCGAGAGGTTCAAGCAGGTGCAGGGCCTGTGCGGGCTGTCGGTTCTCGGCCAGTGCCACGGCGTGATTGAGCGCTACGACCGGGGTGGGTTCGAGTTCTAACAGGCGGGCATAGAGCGCCTCGGTCTGCGGCCAATCGGGGGTGGGCGGCAGGATATGGGCGGCGGCGATGGCGGCTTTCAGCTGCATCGGGCCGGGGCGGCTTTGGGTGATGGCGGCATTCAGCAGGCTGAGGGCTTCGGTGATTTCATGGGTGTTCCACAGGCTGCGGTCTTGCGCCTCAGGTGGGATGGTTTGGCCGTTTGGCGCACGGGCAGTGGTGCGGGCGTGGCTGAACAGCATCAGCGCAAGGCAGGCTTGGGTTTCGGGATCATGCGGCAGCAGGTCTTGCAGCAGGCGGGCGAGGAAGATCGCCTCTTGGCAAAGGGTCGTGTTGGATTGCGTGTGGCCGGTGGTGAAGATCAGGTAGATCACTGTCAGCACCGAGCGCAGGCGTTCCGGCCAATCTTCGGGGTCGGGCAGATCGAAGCGGAGGTTGAGAGCTGCGATGCGGGCTTTGGCGCGGGAGATGCGTTGGCCCATGGTGGGTTCGGTATCAAGGAAGGCGGCGGCGATTTCGGCCGTGGAAAGGCTGCAGACCGTGCGCAGGGTCAGCGCACAGCGGGATTTTTCATCTAGGGCCGGGTGGCAGCAGATGAAGATCAGCCGAAGCCGTTCGTCGGGAATGCTGGCGGGATCATCGGCGGCCTCGTCGCGGGCGAGCTGGGTCAGCGCTGCGGTTTGACGGCTGTCGCGGGCAGCACCGCGCAGGCGGTCGATGGCTTTGCGGAAGGCGGCGCGGATCAGCCACGCTTCGGGGCGGTGCGGCGGCCCTGCCCTGCCCCAATGGATCAGCGCCGAGACACAGGCATCTTGCAGCGCGTCTTCAGCCAGTTGGAAATCTTGCACCCGGGCGATCAGGGCGGCGAGGATGCGGCCACGGTCCCGCCGCAGGCAGTGCGCTAAAGCTGCGGCGGGGTCGGTCATGGTTGCCTCAGTATTCCATCACCGGGCGCAATTCGACGGTTCCCCAAGCCACCGAAGGCACCATCGCGGCATAGGCGATGGCGGCGTCGAGGGTTGCGGCGTTGAACAGATAAAAGCCGCCGAGATGTTCCTTGGTTTCGGCAAACGGGCCGTCCATGGTTTCAACCTTGCCGCCGCGCAGACGGACGGAGGTGGCGGTTTGCACGGGCTTCAGGCCCTCGCCCGCGAGATATGCGCCATCGGCTTTCAGCTTGGCAGTGAGGGCAAAGTAGCCTGCCATGAAGGCGTCAAATTCTGGCGTGCCATAGGGTGGCTCGGTGCCGGGGGCGGAATAGATCAGGGCGATGAATTGCATTTCAGTCTCCTACTTTGGGTTTCGATAGCACAAGGACGTTTGGGCTTGGTCGATTTCGACATTGCGCGCGAAATAATTGCGCGAAATTTGCCCCGGCCCTTTCCCTGTTGGCCCGCTTGGCCTATGACGCCCGCAACTCTCATATATCCGGGGAATGCCATGACCGAGCCTGCCATCACGCCTGATCTGATCGCAAAGCATGGCATGAAGCCGGATGAATATCAGCGGCTGCTGGAGATCATCGGGCGGGAGCCTTCGTTCACCGAGCTGGGGATTTTCTCGGCGATGTGGAATGAGCATTGCTCGTATAAGTCATCGAAGCGCTGGTTGCGCACCCTTCCGACCACTGGGCCGCAGGTGATTTGTGGGCCGGGCGAAAATGCCGGGGTTGTCGATATTGGCGACGGGCAGGCGGTGATCTTCAAGATGGAGAGCCACAACCACCCGTCTTATATCGAGCCGCATCAGGGCGCTGCGACGGGCGTGGGCGGAATTTTGCGCGATGTGTTCACCATGGGGGCGCGACCGATTGCGGCGATGAACTCGCTGTCGTTTGGCGTGCCGAGCCATCCGAAAACTGGCTATCTGGTGAAGGGTGTGGTTGAGGGCGTGGGGTCTTATGGTAATGCGTTTGGCGTCCCCACAGTTGCGGGTGAGGTGCGGTTTCACAAAAGCTATAACGGCAACTGTCTGGTGAATGCGTTTGCCGCCGGGTTGGCGGATGCGGATAAGATTTTCTACTCGGTGGCATCAGGGGTGGGGATGCCTGTGGTTTATCTGGGGGCGAAAACGGGCCGCGATGGCGTCGGAGGCGCTACGATGGCGAGCGCCGAGTTTGACGACACGATTGAGGAAAAGCGCCCCACCGTGCAGGTTGGCGACCCCTTCACCGAAAAGCGGCTGCTGGAGGCTTGTCTGGAGCTGATGGCCTCGGGTGCGGTGATTTCGATTCAGGATATGGGGGCTGCTGGGCTGACCTGTTCTGCGGTTGAGATGGGCGATAAGGGCGGTTTGGGGATCAAGCTGCAACTGGACGCCGTGCCGCAGCGCGAAACCCATATGACGGCTTATGAGATGATGTTGTCCGAGAGCCAAGAGCGGATGTTGATGGTTCTGAAGCCGGAACTGGAAGACGTGGCGCGGGCGATTTTCGTGAAATGGGATCTTGATTTTGCCATTGTCGGCGAGACGATTCCTGAGGATCGCTTCCTGATCCTGCATGGCAATGAGGTGAAAGCCGATCTGCCGTTGTCGAAGCTGTCGTCGTCTGCGCCAGAATATGATCGGCCTTGGGTGGAAACGCCGGCGGCTGAGCCGCTCGGCGAGGTGCCGAGCATTGGCGCGATTGCGGGGCTGCGGGCTTTGATTGGCTCGCCGAATTATGCGCAAAAGGCTTGGGTTTACGAGCAGTATGACAGCATGGTCGGGGCTGACACGGTAGTAGCTCCGGGGGCTGGTGCTGGGGTTGTGCGGGTGCATGGCACCGGCAAGGCGCTGGCGTTCACCTCGGATGTGACGCCGCGTTATGTCAAGGCCAACCCGTTTGAGGGTGGTAAGCAGGCGGTGGCAGAGGCATATCGCAACCTGATCGCGGTGGGGGCCAAGCCATTGGCCACCACGGATAACCTGAATTTCGGCAACCCGGAAAAGCCCGAAATCATGGGGCAGATGGTTGGGGCGATTAAAGGCATTGGCGCGGCTGTGGCAGCGTTGGATATGCCGATCGTGTCGGGCAACGTGTCTTTGTATAATGAGACGGATGGCTCTGGCATTCTGCCGACGCCGACGATTGGCGCGGTGGGGATTTTGGCATCTTTGGATGATCTGATCGCGGGGCGTCCGATGGCGGGCGATGTGGCACTGGTTGTCGGCGAGACGTTTGGGCATCTGGGGCAGTCGGCTTTGCTGGCGGAAGCGTTTGGGATTGAGGCCGGGGATGCTCCGTCTATTGATCTGGAGGCTGAGAAGGCCAGCGGCGATTTCATTCTGGCCAACCGCAAGGCGATCCGGGCTTGCACCGATTTGGCGGATGGCGGGCTGGGGCTGGCGGCGTTTGAGATGGCCGAGGGTGCGGGTTTGGGTGTATCGCTGATCGCGGGTGATATTCCGACTTTGTTTGGCGAGGATCAGGCGCGGTATCTGGTGGCCGTGGATGAGGCTGGGGCTGTGGCACTGGAGGCTGCGGCTTTGCTCGGCGGCGTTGAGGTGATCCGGGTGGGTCACTTTGGCGGCAATATGGTGGATTTCGGCGGCGATAAGGCCGCGCTGGCGGAATTGTCGGCCCTCTATCGTTGCGCTTTTGAGAAGGCGGTGGGGTGAGGCTGCGCCCTGCCCTTTCCGCTGATTTCGGCTTTATCCGGTCTGTTGCGGGACGGGCTGACTATGCGCCGTTTATTACGGATGAGGATGAGGCGGCGCTTTCGGTTTATCTGACCAGCCCTGCGGCGCGGTTGTTGATCTGGGAAGACGATCAGGGGCCGCGCGGCTTTGCATTATATGCGGTGCCACAGGATGGGTCGGGGGTGATCGAGTTGCGCAGGCTGGCGCTGGATCAGGCTGGGCGTGGTGAGGGTCAGGCGTTTTTGCGCGCGATGATCGGTTATGCGTTTCAGGAACTTGCGGCGCAGCGGTTGTGGCTGGATGCTTCGGGCGAGAATCTGCGCGCGCAGGCGGCGTATCTGCGCGCGGGGTTCGTGCTGGAGGGGCGGCTGCGCGGGCATTGGTATCGGCCTGCGCTGGGACGGGTGGTCGATTTGATGCTTTACGGCATGATGCGCAACGAGTGGCAGGCGCGCTGATTGGCCTCTTGCAGCGCCCCTGCCCCAAGCTTACATTTGGGCCAAGATATTCAGGAGTGCGCAATGGCGATTGAAGCCCATGAGATTGAAGCCTTGATCCGCGCGGCCTTCCCGCAGGCGAAGATCACCGTGCAGGGCGACGATGGCGCGCATTTCTCGGCTGAGGTGATTGATGCCAGCTTCAAGGGCATGAACCGGGTGCAGCAACAGCGCGCGGTTTATGCCAGCTTGAAGGGTAAGATGGACGGGCCAAGCGGGGCTTTGCACGCCTTGGCGCTGACGACGAAGGCGATGGAGTGAGATGGACCAGCCGCTGACGTGGCTTCAGACGTTCTATGTGGCTATCGGATCGGTGGGGCTGTTCGCCGGGCTGGTATTTTGGGCAGTCGGTTTTGACTGGCTGTTCGGAAACAAGCCCAAGTCTACAAAGTTCGACTGGCAGCCCGATTTGGAACCGACACCTGAAGTTCATGTCTTGGGCAACGATTATCCTCAGAAAGACAGCGAGTTTCTGCAGCATTTGGTGAAAAGAACTTACACCGTGCCCAAAGATCCCGAAGAATACGCAAAGATTTTCGTTCCGACGAAAGACAGAAAAGGAAGCCAGAATGACCGCTCTTGAGACGATCAAAGACACCGTGACGAAGAACGATGTGGTGTTGTTTATGAAGGGTAACAAGTTGATGCCGCAATGCGGGTTCTCGTCGAAAGTGGCGGGGATATTGAATTATCTCGGTGTTGAGTATGCCGATGTAAACGTGCTGGCGGATGCGGAAATCCGGCAGGGCATCAAGGAATTCTCGGATTGGCCAACGATTCCGCAGCTTTACGTCAAGGGTGAGTTTGTCGGCGGCTGCGATATTGCCATCGAGATGACTCTGTCGGGCGAGTTGGATGCGCTCCTTGAGGCCAATGGCGTGGCGTTTGACAAGGCGGCAGCGGAGAAGATCCGCGAAGCGAATGCAGGCTAAGGACGGCGCTGATTGATCTGGCGGAGCGGGGGCCAGCCCCCGCACCCCCGGGATATTTGAGCACAGAGGATGACAATTTTAGATAAATTATCTGAAAATTGCTATTGTTCTTTGCATTCAGCGTGAAGGACAGTTTCCTCGCCGCCAATGGTGCCGTCTTTCCAGTAGAGTGTGCCCTCGCGGCCCTTGGTCCACCAGACATAATTAGAACCGTCTGAGGGCCAACTATAACGCGCGCCGGAGCCAGTTTCTTCGGCCAGCAGCGTAACGGTTTCGCCTTTGACGGTGAGTTTCAGGTTGCCATCGGTGCCATAAATCACCGCGAGTTTGGTGCCATCGGCGCAGAGATATTGCGTGGCGTTCGGGTCCGTGGCGACAGGATCTGCACCGTCGGGCGTGCAGGCGGCGAGCAGCACCAGCAAAGCGAATTTGCGGATCATTGCAGGCGGTCTTCGACCGAGGCGGCCATCGCCTCGGCCCTTGCGGCGATTTCGGCGAGGGTCTCGCGCAGGCCGGGCGGCACCACGGCGACTTCGAGTTTTTCACGTTCCGGCTGCGGGCGCGATTCGATCTCAGCCAGCTTGAGTTTCAACTGACGGTTTTCATCCTCTATCGCGGCGGTTTTGTCGGCGAGCATCAGGCCCGCCATCAATAGCATCCGGGATTCCGGCAGGCGGCCCATTTGCGCGACCAAGGGCGTGGCCTCGGTGTCCAGCATACCCGCAGCCCCGCGCAGGAAATGTTCCTCACCGGGTTGGCAGGAGACAGTGAAGTTGCGGCCACCGATGGTGATTTCCAGATCAGGCATTGGCGGCGGCCTCCTCTATCAGCGGGTTCAGAGCTGCGATGATTTCTGACAACTCCTCAGCTTCAGAGGCACGGGCGGCGCGCAGGGCGTCAAGTTCAGCCAGCATGGCTTTGTTGATATGCTCAGGCTCGGTCACACCCAATTCGGCGACATCGCGCAGGGCGGCGAGTTCTTCGTTCAACGCCTGGGAGGTGGCGCGCAGGCGGGCGAGTTCTTCGGATTGCGCGGCAAGTTGGGCGTTCAGGGCGGAGAGTTCTTCGGTGAGCGCAGCTTTCGCGGCCTCATCCTTCTGGTGCACCGCGCGCAGGCGTTCTTGCAACTGGGCGTTGAGCATGCGTTCTTCGTCGAGTTTTTCGTTCAGCGCCGCGAAATCGCTTTCGGGCAGCATGGCGGTGGGGTTGTCGGTTGGCATCGGCACGGCAGCGCTGAGGCTTTCGACCCCGCGCCCGATACGTTCAAGGGCGGAGGTGATCCGCCGCTCTAGTTCTGCGATATCCTGCATGGGTCTTACGCCCTTTCTGTTTCTTCTGGGCCGGTTTTTCCGGGCGGGCCCTGCCCCATCGCTACACGCGAATCGGCAAAGCATTGCGTCAAGGGTGATCTTAGCGGCTTGGCGCGGGGTCGTCTTGTCTTTTGCGTCCAAGGCCTTGCGGGGCGCGCTTGATCTTGCCGCACGGGCTGTTATGCAGCTTTCAGCCCACCCAATTTCAATGACAGGACATCAGCCTTGGATATCCAGACGCTTCGCACCGCTCACCCCGAACATTGGATGCGCGCTGCCGCCATCCGCACCCTGACTTTGGACGCCGTTGCCGCCGCCAACTCCGGCCATTCCGGTATGCCGATGGGCATGGCCGATGTTGCCACCGTGTTGTTTGAAAAGCATTTGAAGTTTGATCCGAAAGCGCCGCGTTGGGCGGATCGGGATCGGTTTATTCTGTCGGCGGGCCATGGCTCGATGCTGATCTATTCGCTGCTGTACCTCACGGGGTACGCCGATATGACTCTCGCGCAGATCAAGAATTTCCGCCAGTGGGGTGCGATTACGGCGGGCCACCCGGAATATGGTCATGTTGCGGGTGTGGAAACCACCACCGGGCCTTTGGGTCAGGGCATTGCCAATTCGGTTGGTTTTGCGATTGCCGAAGAGAATTTGCGCGCACGTTGGGGGTCGAAGGTTCAGGATCATTATACCTATGTGATCGCGGGCGATGGCTGTCTGATGGAGGGCGTAAGCCAAGAAGCTATTGGTTTGGCCGGGAAATTGCAGCTGAGCCGCTTGATCGTGATGTGGGACAACAACGGCATCACCATTGATGGCAAGGTTTCTATGTCGGACGTGACCGATCAGCGGGCGCGGTTTGCGGCTTCTGGTTGGAATGTGCTGCATTGCGACGGCCACGATCCGGTGGATATTGACCGGGCTTTGACGGCGGCGAAGAAATCGGACAAGCCGACGTTGATTGATTGCAAGACCCATATCGCTTTGGGCCATGCGGCGCAGGATACCTCGAAGGGTCATGGGGCTTTGACCGATCCGGCGCAGATGAAGGCGGCGAAGGAAGCTTATGGCTGGACTTCGGAGCCGTTCGTTATTCCTGCTGCGATCAAGGCGCAGTGGGAGGCGTTTGGGGTTCGTGGTGGCGCTGCTCATGCGGAGTGGGAGGCGCGGTTTGCGGCGTTGTCGCCAGCCAAACAGGCGGAGTTCAAGCGGATCTTCTCGGCGGATGTTCCGGCCAAACTGCCTGCGATCATTCGCGGCGTGAAGAAAGCGGCTTCGGAAGCCGGGGCAAAGATTGCAACGCGTTCGGCCTCCGAGAAAGTCTTGCAGGCAGTGAACCCGGTGTTGCCGGAAACCATTGGCGGCTCGGCGGATTTGACCGGATCGAACAACACCAAGACCGCCGATCTGGGCGTGTTCGGGGTTGAAGATCGCAAGGGCCGCTACGTTTATTACGGCATCCGCGAGCATGGCATGGCGTCCGCGATGAATGGTATGGCGCTGCATGGCGGCGTGCGGCCTTATTCCGGCACCTTCATGTGCTTCACCGATTATGCCCGTCCCGCGATGCGTCTTTCGGCGCTGATGGGGATTCCGGTGGTTTATGTGATGACGCATGACAGCATCGGTTTGGGCGAGGATGGCCCGACGCACCAGCCGGTCGAGCATCTGGCGATTTCGCGTGCGACACCGAACACTTATGTGTTCCGTCCGGCCGATTTGGTGGAAACGGCTGAGGCTTGGGAGATTGCTTTCACCTCGAAGAAAACGCCTTCGGTGCTGGCGCTGAGCCGCCAGAACCTGCCGACCGTGCGCAAAACCCACACCAACACCAATATGGTCGCCAAGGGCGCTTATGTTCTGGCCGAGGCCGAGGGCAAGCGTCAGGTCATACTGATGGCGACGGGCTCTGAAGTGGAGATTGCCTTGAAAGCGCGTGATCTGCTGCAAGCCGAGGGCATTGGCACGCGGGTTGTGTCTGTGCCGTCAATGGAACTGTTTGCGGCACAGGATGAGGCTTACCGCCGTAAGGTGCTGCCTGCTGGCCCCGTGCGGGTGGCGATTGAGGCCGGTGTGCGTCAGGGCTGGGATCGTTGGTTGCTCGGTGAGCGTGGCCGCGATGGCAAGGCGGATTTCGTTGGCATGTCTTCGTTTGGCGCATCTGCTCCGATGGAGCGGCTGTACAAAGAGTTCGGCATCACGGCAGAGAATGCTGTGGCCAAGGTCAAGGCGCTGCTGTGATGTTATTGGGTCGTGGTGGGGTTGAACCCCACCACGACCCTCACGCGGTTTGCGGATTTTCTTAAAATCCGGGACGAAATTTCTCAAATTTCGAGGGGGCCGCGCTTAATGCGCGGCCTTTTTGCTGCCGGTGATCGCGTTCCATGCCGGGATGATGATCTTGGTGGCAACCGGGATCAGCAGCATCCCCAAGGCCAGCCCCAGCACGCCGTCGCAGGCGGCTGTCACCGCCCATTCGACCAAACCTGCGGCTTGCGGGATTGCCTGCCCTGCCGCAACCGCCCAGTGGTGGATAGTGGCATAGGGTTCGTGCTGGCCCAGAACATCGAGACCGTGAGTGATGATATTGCCGCCGACCCACAGCATCGCAAGCGTGCCGACGGTGGACAGAAAGCTCATCAGTTTCGGCATCGCGGTGACGAGGCCTCGGCCAAAGCCACGGGCGGCGGCGGTTTTGCGATGGGTCGCCATGTGCAAGCCGACATCATCCATTTTGACGATCAATGCGACCGCGCCATAGACGACGATGGTGATCATGGTGCCAACGATGGCCAGCGTAATAGCCTCCATCCAGAAGCTGCCTGCGGGAATGGCGGCGAGGGCGATGGTCATGATCTCGGCTGACAGGATAAAATCGGTCTTGATCGCGCCTGCGATCTTTTCTTCTTCTAGATGCGCCGGATCTTTGGTGTCAAAATCTTCCTCAACCTGTGCATCGCTGTGCGGCAGCAGCGCGTGATAGACCTTCTCGGCACCCTCAAAGCACAGATAAGCCCCGCCCAGCATCAAAAGCGGTGTGATGGCCTGCGGCAGGAAGGCGTTCAGGGCCAGCAGGCCGGGCAGCAGGATGATCAGCTTGTTTTTCAACGAGCCTTTGGCAATGCGATAGATGATCGGCAACTCGCGCTTGGCCTCAAAGCCGTGAACGTATTTCGGCGTCACAGCGGCATCGTCGATCACCACCCCCGCCGCTTTCGCCCCGGCTTTCGCCGCCGCCCCCGCAATGTCATCAATCGACGCCGCCGCGACTTTGGCAATCGCCGCGACATCATCCAGTAGTGCCAGTAATCCGCTCATGCCTGCCTCATCGCTGTTCTGCCTAAAGTATCTAGTTGCTGCACAGCCGAAAGGCAAAGCCTGTGGCTTGTTAGCGCGAACAGGCTATGTTTGCGATAACATATTGAATTCGCGTCGTTTTTAGACTTTTCGACTGCGTCCGGCTTGCCTATAGCAAAATAGGATAGAGCTCGAAACCAAGGGGTGTGCGGATGATTACCATCGGGATCAACGGATTTGGCCGGATTGGCCGCTGCACTTTGGCGCATATCGCCGAATCCGCGCGCAACGATGTGCAGGTGGTGGCGATCAATGCGACCGGACCGATTGAGACCAATGCGCACCTTTTGAAATACGATTCGGTGCATGGCCGCTTTCCCGGTGTGGTGAAGGTGTCGGGCAATGAGCTGGACCTTGGCCGTGGCCCGATGCGGGTGATGAGCACGTATAACCCTGCCGAATTGGACTGGGAGGGCGTGGATGTGGTGCTGGAATGCACCGGGCAATTCAACGAGCGTGAGAAGGCGGCGGTGCATCTGGGGCGCGGCGCGAAGCGGGTTTTGGTGTCGGCCCCGGCCAAGCGGGCGGATATGACGGTGGTGTATGGCGTCAACCATCGCGGGCTGACGGCGGATCATCATGTGGTGTCCAACGCATCTTGCACAACGAACTGCCTCGCTCCGCTGGCGAAGGTGCTGAACGATTCCATCGGGATTGAGTCGGGGATCATGACGACGATTCACAGCTATACCGGTGATCAGCCAACGCTGGATCGCCGCCACAAGGATTTGTACCGCGCGCGGGCGGCGTCGATGGCGATGATTCCAACCTCGACCGGGGCGGGCAAGGCGATTGGTGAGGTGTTGCCGGAACTGGCGGGGTTGCTGGATGGCAGCTCTATCCGGGTGCCGACGCCGAATGTCTCGGCGGTGGATCTGACCTTTATCGCAAAGAAATCGGTGACGGTCGCGGAAGTGAATGAAATCGTGCGGGAGGCGGCTGCGGGCTATATGGGCATGGTGATGGCCTATGATCCCGAACCCAAGGTATCAATCGACTTCAATCACACGCCACATTCGTCTATCTTCGCACCAGACCAGACCAAAGTGGTGGGCCGCTCGGTGCGGGTGCTGGCTTGGTATGACAACGAATGGGGCTTTTCCTGCCGTATGGCCGATGTGGCCGGGGTGATGGGGCGGCTGCTGCAGTAAAGCGGAGATGCCGTGACCGACCGTATTGCTTTGGTGCTTGCCCTGCTGATTGCCGCAGCGATCGGGGCGGATGTGGTGTTTAACCAAGGCGCTGCCTGCCTGTTTATGCTGCGCAAGTTGCTCGATCTGGTTCAATATGTGATGATCTGGCGGTAAGGTTCGCCTTTGCCGTTGATTGTCACGCTATTTTCGTGATGTTAGCGCTAGCAATGTCGCGCGCGAGTCGCGCCGTTTTCAGGAGGTTATCGCATGGCCGTCAAAGTCGCCATTAACGGATTTGGCCGGATTGGCCGCAACGTGCTGCGCGCGATCATCGAATCGGGCCGCACCGATATCGAGGTGATCGCGATCAACGATCTGGGCCCGGTGGAAACCAACGCGCATTTGCTGCGCTTTGATTCGGTGCATGGCCGCTTTCCGCATGTTGTGACCACCACCGCCGACACCATCGACGTGGGCCGTGGCCCGATGCGGGTGACGGCTTTGCGCAATCCGGCGGAATTGCCGTGGGGCGATGTCGATATCGTGCTGGAATGCACAGGTATTTTCACCAGCAAAGAGAAATGCCAGGCGCATCTGGAGAATGGTGCGAAGCGCGTGCTGATCTCTGCCCCCGGTGAAGATGCTGACAAGACCATTGTTTACGGTGTGAACCATGGCACGCTGACCGCCAGCGATCTGATCGTCTCGAACGCATCCTGCACCACCAACTGCCTGTCGCCTGTCGCCTATGTGCTGAACAAGTTGATCGGCATCGAAAAGGGCATGATGACGACGATCCACAGCTATACCGGCGATCAGCCGACGCTGGATACCATGCACAAAGACCTCTATCGCGGTCGCGCGGCGGCTTTGAGCATGATCCCGACCTCGACCGGGGCTGCCAAGGCTGTTGGTCTGGTGCTGCCCGATCTGAAAGGCCGTCTGGATGGCTTTGCCATTCGCGTGCCGACCCCGAACGTCTCGGTTGTCGATCTGAAGTTCATCGCCAAGCGGGCGACGAGCGTTGAAGAAATCAATGCGGCGATCAAAGAGGCTGCAACCTCTGGGCCGCTGAAGGGCATTCTGGGCTATACCGAGTTCAAGAATGTCTCGTCGGATTTCAACCACGACCCACATTCGAGCGTGTTCCACATGGACCAGACCAAGGTGATGGACGGCACGTTCTGCTCGATCCTGTCTTGGTATGATAATGAATGGGGCTTCTCGAACCGGATGGCGGATACCGCTGTGGCGATGGGAAAGCTGATCTGAACGTGAATTTACGGCTGGAAAGAGCGCCTTCGGGCGCTCTTTTTGTTTTAGCCACGGCGGAAATGCGGCAGCTATGCGCTGGACGCAACGCCGCAACGCAGCATTGTCAGTTGTGAGCTGGGGGGCGTTTCCTATATTCAGATCATGCGAAAGGGACAAAGCCATCCGGGCCAAGTTATCGCAGAGGAAAAGGAAACACTATGAAATCGCTTATCGCTCAACTTCGTGTCGCTGTCGAAAAACATGCCCTGTATCGTCGCACCCGCGATGAAATCGCTGGGATGCCGCGCCGGGTTGCACTCGATCTGGGTATCTTCCCCGAAGATGCAGAACGCATCGCCCGCAAAGCTGTCTGGGGTTAATCTGCCCAAGACTGAAATGCATGACGCTCTGGGGGCCATTTGGCCCCCTTTTTATTTAAGCAATTTCAAACCCTTGGTAAAGCGCCGCGCGTTGGCTTGATAACCTTCCGCAGACTTTATCAGCCGCGCTTGCGCTTCGGCATCAAGCTGGCGCACCACTTTACCGGGTGCGCCCATCACCAGAGAACCATCGGGAATCTCTTTGCCTTCAGTGATCAAGGCCCCTGCCCCGATCAGACAGCCTTTGCCGATTTTGGCACCATTCAGGATGGTTGCCCCCATGCCGATCAGACTGCCCTCACCAATGGTGCAGCCGTGCAGCATGACTTTGTGGCCGATGGTGCAGTTTGGGCCAATGGTCAGCGGATAGCCCATATCGGTGTGCAAAACCGAGTTTTCTTGAATATTGCTGCCGCGTCCGACGCGGATTTCTTCATTGTCACCGCGCAAGATCGCGCCGAACCAGATGTTGGCATTTTCTTCGAGCGCAATTTTGCCGATCAGCACAGCGGTGTCAGCGACCCAAGCCGAAGGCTCAATCTGCGGGGCAATACCGTCAAGCGTATAGATCATCGGGCTTCAAACTCTTTGTTCAAGTTGCGGACGAAATCGGACAGGTCGGGCTGGCGGTCGCGCTTTAGGCGTTCTGCTTGAAGAATGGCCGTCAACTCATTGAAAGCGCTGTCGATATCACGATTGACGATGACGTAATCATACTCTGCCCAATGGCTGATCTCATCGCGGGATTTCTCCATCCGGCCAGCGATGATTTCGTCTGAATCTTGCGCACGGGCGCGCAGGCGCACTTCCAGTTCGGCAATCGAGGGCGGCAGAATGAAGATCGACACCACATCGCGCCCCAAAGACGAGTTGCGGATCTGCTGGCCACCTTGCCAATCAATATCAAACAGAGTGTCGCGGCCTTCGCGCATTGCGGCCTCGACCGGGGCTTTGGGCGAGCCGTAAAAATTGCCGAACACCTCGGCATGTTCCAGCATATCGCCGGATGTCACCAAGGCCTCGAACGCCGCACGCGGGTGAAAGTAGTATTCGCGGCCGTCTTCCTCGCCGGGGCGGGGTTGCCGGGTGGTGGCAGAAATTGAAAACCGCAGCGTCTGATCCCACGCCATCAGCTTGCGGGCAAGCGTGGATTTTCCCGCGCCGGACGGCGAAGACAAGATAAGCAGAAGACCACGGCGTGCCATATTTTATTCCACGTTTTGAACCTGTTCGCGCATCTGATCTATCACGGTCTTCAGGTCAAGCCCGATGCGGGTCAGCCCCAAGCTTTGCGATTTGGAACAGAGCGTGTTGGCCTCACGCATGAATTCCTGCGTCAGGAAATCGAATTTGCGACCAACTTGGCCCGCGTCAGCCAACAAAGCGCGCGCGGCGTCGATATGGGCGCGCAGGCGGTCGAGTTCTTCGGTGACATCGTTTTTCACTGCGATCAGGGCGAGTTCCTGGGCCAAGCGGGTCTCGTCCACGCCTTCGGCATTGGCCAGCACTTTGGCAAGCGCATCGCGCAATGTGGCGGGGGCGGCATCGCGGCGGGCGGTGGCCTCTTGGTCGGCTGATGCGGTCAGGTCGGTGATTTTGTCGAGTTGGGCGGTGATCACAGCATTGAGGGCGGCCCCTTCGGCGGTGCGCATGGTTTGGAAATCATTCAGCAATCCGGGCAGGTCGGCGAGGATAGCACTGCGGATTGCGGCGGGGTCGGCGTCAACGCTGCCCACGTCGATCACGCCGCGCGCGGCGAGAACGTCGGCGCTGCTGGGCTGGCCCAAGGTGACGCCTGCGGCCATAGCGGCGTCTTCGATTTGGGCAAGTGCGGACAGAACCGCAGAAAGTGTCGCGGGATTGAGGCGGAGGGTTTCAGCGCCCTCGGTTCCGCCTTCACGCGCGACTTTCAGCGACAGGCTGACATTGCCGCGTTGCAGGGCGCGGCCAAGTTCGGCGCGCAGGGCAAGCTCCAAACCGTCGATCCAATCCGGCAGGCGCAGGCGCAGATCAAGGCCCTTGCCGTTGACCGAGCGGATGTCCCACGACCAGCTATAGCCCGCCCCCTGCCCCTTGCGCGCGGCGAAACCCGTCATTGAAACCGTCATCGCTTGCTCCTGTTTCAGCGCTCGCTGGGGATGCGCGGTATTTACCATTTGTTGAGATTGTCCGCGAAACGTGCGGCAACCGGTGTATATTAACTTATCAGTAAGCAATCTTAAGTTGCAGACTCTGCACGGCCAGATTGCATAAACCCAAAGCCTGCTGGAGGCCTACGATGTTAACTTTCTTTGGTAAAGGCCTGCATGGCAAGGGCGGTGATCGCAGCGGCTCGTCGGTTGAGACGCTGGCGGTATTGCAGCAGGTGCGCGGCTATTGGGAGGCGTTGCGGGTGGCGGGCGGTTTGCCTGCGCGCAGCCAGATTGATCCGCGCGGGATGGCGGAGTGTTTGGACAAGGTATTTTTGATTGAACAGATCGCTCCCGGACTGGCGCGATTTCGGCTGGCGGGCATGGCGTTGAACGATCTGTTGGGGATGGATCTGCGCGGGATGCCGCTGTCGGCACTGTTTGAACCGGTGGCGCGGGCGCGGATCGGGCATGAGTTGGAGCAGGTGTTCGCCTCGCCCGCGATCATGGAAGTGTGGCTGGAGGCGGAGCGTTCAGTCGGGCGGCCTGCCCTGTCAGGGCGGATGTTGCTGTTACCGCTGGCGAGCGTTGCGGGCGAGCCGAAGCTGGCTTTGGGGTGCCTTGTGACGGAAGGCCAGTTGGGGCGGCAGCCGCGTCGGTTTGCGATTTCGGGGCTGGTGCGGGAATTGCTGGCGGGGTCTGGATTGCGGGTGGTGCCGGATGCAGAGCCTGTTGCACCTGCACCGCCGCGCAGTTCAGGGCGGGCGGAGTTGCGGTTGGTGCATTCGCGCTGACAAGAAGGGGGCTTTCCGCCCCCTCGGCTTCGCCTCTCCCCCGGAGAGTATTTGGGCCAATGTGAAATGCAAAAAGAGCGGGGAATTGATGCCCCGCCCTTTTGTCAGTGTTCAGTTGTGCTTACAGCGCGACGCGGCGGCCAGTGTCGCGTTGGGCCGAGAGTTCTTCTGACACCAAGAACGCCAGTTCAAGCGATTGCGACGCGTTCAAGCGCGGGTCGCAAGCGGTGTGGTAGCGGTCGGACAGATTTTCATCGGTCACGGCGCGCAAGCCGCCAGTGCATTCGGTCACGTCTTGGCCGGTCATCTCAAAATGCACGCCGCCGGGGATGGTGCCTTCAGCTTTGTGGATCTGGAAGAATTCGCGAACCTCGCGCAGCACAGACTCGAACGGACGGGTTTTGTAGCCCGACGCGGCTTTGATGGTGTTGCCATGCATCGGATCGCAAGACCAGACCACGTTGGCGCCTTCTTCCTGCACGGCTTTGATCAGGCGCGGCAGGTTTTCACCGACTTTGCCCGCGCCAAAGCGCGCGATCAGGGTCAGACGGCCCGCCTCGTTCTGCGGGTTCAACTTGGCCATCAGCACTTTGAGATCATCTGCCGTTGTGGTCGGACCGCATTTCAGACCGATCGGGTTCAGCACGCCGCGGCAGAATTCGACATGCGCGCCGTCAGGCTGACGGGTGCGGTCGCCGATCCAGATCATATGGCCGGAGCCCGCGACGTTCTGGCCGGTGATGCTGTCGACGCGGCAGAGCGATTCTTCGTATTCCAGCAGAAGGGCTTCATGGCTGGTGTAGAAGTCTACCGTCGCCAGTGAAGGTGCCGAGTCGGAATTGATACCAGCCGCCGACATGAAATCGAGCGCATCGGAAATACGGTTCGAGATTTCGCGGTAGCGTTCGGCTTTGTCGTGTTCAGCGAAACCAAGGGTCCAGGAATGGACGCGGTGGATGTCGGCGAAACCGCCAGTCGAGAAGGCGCGCAGCAGGTTCAGGCTGGCTGCGGCTTGGGTATAGGCTTGCAGCATGCGCTGCGGATCGGGGCGACGCGAGTCGACCGTGGCCTCGAAGCCGTTGATGATGTCGCCGCGGTAGGACGGGTATTCGACGCCGCCGATGATTTCGGTGCCTGCCGAGCGCGGCTTGGCGAATTGACCGGCCATGCGACCGACTTTGATCACCGGCACTTTCGCGCCATAGGTAAGCACCACCGCCATCTGCAGCATGACGCGGAAGGTGTCGCGGATGTTGTCAGCCGAGAATTCAGCGAAGCTTTCGGCGCAGTCACCGCCTTGAAGTAGGAACGCCTTGCCCTCGCCCGCCAAAGCCAGTTGCTTTTTAAGCTTGCGCGCCTCGCCTGCGAACACCAGCGGGGGATATTTGGCCAGTTGCGCCTCAACCGTGTTGAGAGCGGCGGTGTCCGGATAATCAGGCATTTGCACACGCGGTTTTGCGCGCCAATCCGATTTCGTCCATCCTTTGGTCATGGGAGTTCCCCCTCCGTTAGCGATACCGGGGCGGTATAAGAAAAATATGCAGGAAAGCAAAGAGCGAAAGGCGGTGAATGTGGCGTGATCGCCCTTGCGGAAGGCGGTTTTTCCTGTTTCCTTGCGTCGAAACCGACACAAACAGGTCGCATCATGCCCGCCCTTCCGCGCAAAGCCACCCAAGTTGAAAAAGAGGACGCGCCACGGCGGTTTGTCTTTTTGCTTTTGGACAAGTTCACCATGATCAATTTCGCGGGCGCGATTGAGCCGTTGCGACTGGCCAATCATGTGATGGGCTTTCCGATTTACACTTGGGCGTTGTGTGGTGAAGGCGGGGCGGAGAAGACCTGTTCCAGTGGCGCGACGTTCAAGTTGGATTTCGGTTTGGATGAAGTTGACCGCGAAGACACCATTCTGGTCTGCGGCGGTATTGAGATTCAGCGCACCACCACCAAGCCGGTGATCGGATGGCTGCGCCGGGAAGCGCGGCGGGGGGTGGCGATTGGCGGGCTGTGCACCGGAGCTTATGCTTTGGCGAAGGCGGGCCTGCTGGATGGCAAGAAAGCCACAATCCACTGGGAGAACCAGGACGGTTTTGCCGAGGAGTTCGAGGAGGTCAAGCTGACCAAATCGGTGTTCGTGATGGACGGCAACCGCTGGTCTACGGCGGGCGGGATTTCGTCGATTGATCTGATGCTGCGGATCATCGCGTCGGATCATGGTGAGGATCTGGCGAATAACGTCGCCGATCTGATGATCTATTCCACCATTCGCACCGATCAGGACACCCAGCGATTGTCGATCCCGACGCGGATCGGGGTGCGGCATCCGAAGCTAAGCCAAGTTATTCAGATGATGGAAAACGCCATCGAAGATCCGCTGAGCCCGGCGGATTTGGCGGAAGATGTCGGGATGAGCACGCGGCAGCTGGAGCGATTGTTCCGGCGCTATCTGAACCGCAGCCCCAAGCGCTATTACATGGAATTGCGGCTGCAAAAGGCGCGCAATCTGTTGATGCAGACCGATATGTCGGTGATCAACGTGGCTTTGGCCTGCGGTTTTGCCAGCCCGTCGCATTTCTCAAAATGCTATCGCAGCCATTACAACACCACGCCTTACCGCGAGCGGGGCACCCAAGGGATGCCCAGCCCCGGCATTGGTGTGCGGCTGTCGATCTGAGGCCGCCTAGAACACGTTGGCGTTTGAACCCAGCGGATCAGCGCCAAAACGGTTGCTGCCGCCGGTGCCGCGCGAGCAAAACCAGACCAGCAAGATGATCGCGCCGACCAGCGGGATCAGAGCGATCAGCAGCCACCAACCGGATTTATCCAGATCGTGCAGGCGGCGCACCGAAACCGCGATACCGGGCAGCAGGTTGATCAGTGACCAGATCATCGAGAACGTGCCGCCGACCACGGCAAACTGCATCGCGCCACCACCACTGCTAAACGAGCCACCGCCCTCAATCAGTGCTATGGCCAAACCGACGCCGACCTGAAACAGCGCCCACCACCAATAGGCAGAGCGCTGTGAGCGCCCTGAGAAATTGACGTAGTTGGCATAGCCCGATTTCACGGCTTCGACAAAATTCATTCCCGACCTCCCAAAATGCAATGCGGCAACCCTGCACGCTGCCCGATAATCTGTCCAGAAAATGCAAGCCCAAGCTGCAATGCCGCCGGCTTTTTCAGCAAACGCTACCAGTTTCACCGCCCCACACTACTTTAAGCTTGAAATAACGCCATCCCGACAGTAGCCTGCTTGCAACCTGCCGCAGCCAAAGCTGATGTATCGAAAGAAAATGTTGTCCTTTAAGACGCTTTTCTTTTGCGAAACGCCGCTCTAGGCTTGATGGCAGGATTGCGATCCAACATGGGAGATAACAATGAAAAAACTGCTTTTGGCCACGGCGGCAACCGCCCTTATGGCTGGTGCTGCTTCGGCGGAAGATGTGAAAATTGGCGTGCTGATCGGCTTTACCGGGCCAATCGAATCGCTGACCGGCCATATGGCCAACGCGGCTGAACTCGCGATGTCGGAAGCCAATGCTTCGGGCAAAGCGCTGAACGGCTGGAACTTTGTCTCGGTGCGCGCCGATGACACCTGCGGCGACTCGGCAGCCGGCACCGCTGCGGCTGAGCGCATCGTGACCGCAGATGGCGTCAAAGGCATCATGGGCGGCGATTGCTCGGGTGTGACCGGCGCTGTGTTGCAGAACGTCGCACGTCCGAACGGCATCGTGATGGTGTCGCCTTCGGCCACCTCGCCTGCGCTGTCTACCGCAGAAGATGACGGCTTGTTCTTCCGCACTGCACCTTCGGATGCGCGCGAAGGTGAAGTCATGGGCGACATTCTGGTCGAACATGGCGTGAAGTCGATCGCACTCACCTATTCCAACACCGACTACGGCAAGGGTCTGGCTGAAGCGATTTCGGCAGCCTTCACCGCCAAGGGCGGCACTGTGACGATCAACATCCCGCATGAAGACGGCAAGGCTGATTACTCGGCTGAAGTGGCTTCCTTGGCAGCGGCTGGCGGCGATCTGCTGGTTGTGGCGGGTTATCTTGACCAAGGCGGCAAGGGCATCATCCAGGGTTCGCTGGATGCAGGCGCTTTCACCAAGTTCGGTCTGCCGGGCGGTATGGTCGGCGATAACCTTCCGAAAAACATCGGTCCTGCGCTGGATGGTTCTTACGGCCAGGTTGCACAGTCGGACAGCCCCGGTGCTGCGATCCTGATCGAAATGGGCAAAACCAATTCGGCACCGTTCGATGCGACTTCGCCCTACGCGCCCGAATCCTACGACGCAGCGGCGCTGATCATGTTGGCGATGCAAGCGGCAAACTCCACCGACTCGAAAGTCTATAAAGACAAGATGATGGAAGTGGCAAATGCTCCGGGAGAGAAAATTCTGCCCGGCGAAATCGGCAAAGCTTTGGAGCTGATCGCGGCTGGCAAGGACATCGACTATGAAGGTGCGTCTGGCGTCGAACTGATCGGCAACGGCGAAAGCGCTGGTCGTTACAAAGAGTTCGAAATCAAGGGCGGCAAATACGAAACCATCAAGTTCCGTTGAGTTTGGCCTGATACATCTAAGCACGGCCCGGGGTTTCGCCTCGGGCCGTTGCTGTAAGTAAAAGCACGCCCGCATGGAGACATGACAAGAGGCGGCGGACAGGGGGAACTATGATTGTTGTCGAAGACCTTCACAGGCATTTCGGCGGCTTTAGGGCTGTTGACGGCGCCTCGCTTGAGATCAAGGCCGGGTCGATTACCGGGCTGATTGGGCCAAATGGCGCGGGCAAGACCACATTGTTCAACGTGATCGCGGGCAGGCTTCAGCCTACCAGCGGACGGGTGAAGATGGCGGGCGAAGATATCACTGGCCTGCCGCCGCATGAATTGTTCGGCAAGGGTTTGCTGCGGACGTTCCAGATCGCGCATGAATTTGGCAGCATGACGGTGCGGGAAAACCTGATGATGGTGCCTGCCCAGCAATCGGGCGAAAATCTGTGGAACGCCGTGTTCAACCGCAGCGCAGTCGCCGCCGAGGAAAAGCGCATCCGTGAGAAAGCCGATGAGGTGTTGGAGTTTCTGACCATCACCCATCTGGCCGATCAACGCGCGGGCAACATATCAGGCGGGCAGAAAAAGCTGCTGGAATTGGGCCGCACCATGATGGTCGATGCCAAGATGGTTTTCCTCGATGAAGTTGGCGCGGGGGTGAACCGCACGCTTTTGAACACCATCGGCGACGCCATCGTGCGGCTGAACAAAGAGCGCGGCTATACGTTCTGCGTCATTGAACATGACATGGATTTCATCGCCCGCATCTGCAACCCGGTGATCTGTATGGCCGAGGGCAAAGTGCTGGCGCAGGGGACGGTTGAGGAAGTGAAGAACAACGAAAAGGTCATTGAGGCGTATTTGGGCACCGGGTTGAAGAACAAGGTGGTGGCACATGGCTGACCCCTTCCTGATTGGTGAGAACATGACCGGCGGCTATGGCCCGGTTGATATCTTGCACAACTGTACGATTGCTGTGGAAAAGGGCCAGATCGCAGTGATCGTCGGCCCGAATGGCGCAGGCAAATCCACCGCAATGAAGGCGGTGTTCGGGATGCTCAACCTGCGTGGCGGGCGGGTGATGCTGGATGGTGAAGATATCACCAAGCTTTCGCCGCAGGCCCGCGTGCACAAGGGCATGGGCTTTGTGCCGCAGACCAGCAACATTTTCACCAGCATGACGGTGGAAGAAAACCTTGAGATGGGCGCGTTCATTCGCACCGATGACATCAAGGACACCATGGCGCAGATCTATGATCTGTTCCCGATCCTGAAACAAAAGCGCTATCAGGCGGCGGGGGAATTGTCTGGCGGGCAGCGCCAGCAGGTCGCCGTGGGTCGCGCGCTGATGACGCAGCCGAAGGTTTTGATGCTGGACGAGCCGACCGCTGGCGTGTCGCCCATCGTGATGGACGAGCTGTTTGACCGCATCATCGAGGTCGCCCGCACTGGGATTTCCATTCTGATGGTGGAACAAAACGCCCGCCAAGCGCTTGATATTGCCGACAAAGGCTATGTTCTGGTGCAGGGTGCCAATCGCTTTACCGACACGGGGCAGGCTTTGCTTGCTGATCCCGAAGTCCGTCGTTCGTTCTTGGGGGGCTGAGGCCATGGATATTCTCAACGCCCTTGTGGCCTTTCTGAATTTTGTCGTGGTGCCGGGGTTTGCTTATGGCAGCCAGCTCGCGCTGGGGGCACTGGGGTTGACCCTGGTGTTCGGCATCCTGCGGTTTTCCAACTTTGCGCATGGTGATACCATGGCTTTTGGCACGATGTGGGTGATCTTGATCACCTGGTGGTTCCAAAGCATGGGGATTTCGGCGGGGCCCCTGCCGACGGCTTTGCTCGCCCTGCCGTTCGGGATCGCGATCACTTGCGCTTTCGTTTTGGCGACGGACCGGGTGGTGTATCGGTTTTACCGCAAGAAAAAAGCCGCCTCGATCATTCTGGTGATCGTCTCCACGGGTGTCATGTTCATCCTGAACGGGCTGACCCGGATGATCATTGGGCCAGAGGAGCAGACCTTTGCCGATGGCGCGCGGTTTGTGATGACGGCGCAGCAATTCAAGGACATGACCGGGCTGCAAGAGGGTTTGGCGATCAAATCCACCACGGCGATCACGGTGGTGATGGCGGCGGTTTGTGTGGCTTTGTTGTTCTGGTTCTTGCAGAAAACCCGCACCGGCAAGTCGATGCGGGCGTTTTCGGATAACGAAGATCTGGCGCTGCTGTCGGGCATCAACCCCGAACGCGTGGTGGTGGTGACTTGGATCATCGCCACGGCTTTGGCGGTGATTGCGGGCACGCTTTACGGCATCGACAAATCGTTCCGCCCGTTCATCTATTTCCAACTGCTGCTGCCGATTGCGGCGGCGGCGGTGGTGGGCGGTCTGGGCAACCCGCTGGGGGCGATTGCGGGCGGATTTGTCATCGCGTTCTCGGAAGTCTTCGTGACCTACGCGTGGAAAAAGGTGGTGCTGTATCTGGCCTCGGTTGATCTGGCCCCGACGCAACTGCTGCAACTTTTGTCCACCGATTACAAATTCGCGGTCAGCTTCTCAATCCTGATCATCGTGCTGCTGTTCATGCCGACCGGCATTTTTAAGGGGAAATGACATGCACCGCAATGTGATGATGTTCGCCGGGGTTGGTCTGCTGTTCGTGCTGACGGGGGTGATGCAAAGCTGGAACCTGAGCCTACAAATCTTTAACATCGGCATTCTCAGCGCAATCATGGCGTTGGGCGTCAATATGCAATGGGGCTATGCCGGGTTGTTCTCGACCGGGATCATGGGTTCGGTGGCATTGGGCGGTTTGGCGGTGGTGGTGGTGTCAGCCCAGCCGGTGCCAGAGGCTTGGGCGGCAGGTGGGCCTCGGCTGTTGCTGAGCCTTGCCTTTGGGCTGGCGGTGATCGCGGCGGCGGTGATGTCGTATCGGCGGATGCAGGGACGCGCGCGCAACTGGACGGTCGCGGTGATTTTGATCGGCGGATTCTTTGCGTATCGTGCGATTTATGACCCAGCGGTGACGGCGATTGAGGCGTTTAATCCGGCGATTTATGGCAATATCGGCGGCTTTGGCCTGCCATCGTTGCTGTCTTGGCCGGTGGGCGCTTTGTTCGCAGGGGTGGCTGCTTGGGCGATTGGCAAGGTGGCCTTGGGTTTGCGCTCGGATTATCTGGCGATTGCCACGCTGGGAATCGCGGAAATCGTACTGGCGGTGATGAAGAACGAAGACTGGCTGTCGCGCGGGGTGAAAAACCTGATCGGCCTGCCACGGCCTTGGCCGGTGCCGTACGAGGTCGATTTGCAGAAATCGCCCGAGTTCATCGGTTGGGCGCAAGACTGGGGCTTTGATCTGATCAACTCGTCCACCATCCTCGTCAAGCTGTTGTATATGCTGATCTTTGGGTTGGTGCTGCTGGCGCTTATCTGGGTATCCGAGCGGATGCTGAACAGCCCTTGGGGCCGGATGATGCGCGCGATCCGTGACAATGAAGTCTCGGCGAGCGCGATGGGCAAGAACGTGACCGCGCGGCATTTGCAGATTTTCATCATCGGCTCGGCTGTGGTGGGCATGGCGGGCGCGATGCTGACCTCGATGGAGGGGCAGTTGACGCCCGGCAACTACTCGCCACTGCGCTTTACGTTTTTGATCTGGGTGATGGTGATAGTCGGCGGGTCGGGCAACAACTGGGGCGCGGTTTTGGGCGGCTTGTTGCTCGGCTGGCTGTGGCTGATTGTCGAAAATGCAGGCCCGGTTTTCATGGGCTATCTGACCTATCCGCTGCCTGCGGGGGCGCTGAAGGCGCATCTGATTGATGCCGCGCCGCATTTGCGGCTGGTGACTTTGGGGGCGGTGTTGCTGTTGGTGCTGCGGTTCAGTCCGAAAGGGTTGATACCGGAGAAATAGCCGAGGCGGGCCAAAGTCCCCAATCCTGCGCGAAGAAATGGAAAACCTGCTGCGGCGCTGCCGTCAGCGGGTTTTCTTTTACCCGACCAAAAAACATCCCGTTGGGGTGGCTTTGCGCCCAAGCGGTGAGGCTTGGTAGGTCTGGCGTTAGGGCGACATGTGTGGTCAGGCGGGCGAGGAAGTTGATCTCGGCGTTGTATTCGCCGTTGATCACCGCAAGGCCATCGGCTTCGTGGGTGGCGAGGGTGTTGGCGAGGGCTTGGCCATCATAGGCGGCATAAAGCCCGGTGGTGGCGATAATGCCGTGGATGCCGAGCGTCAGGCCCATGCCCGCCAGCAGATGACCGGGGATGCGGGGCAAGCGCCAGACCAGCAGGGCGAGGATCAGGCAGAGGGCGGCGAAGGCGGTCAGCGGCCAGAACGGCGCGAGTTGAGCAAGGTCAGCTTTGGCGGGGATCAGGCCAAGGCCCACGGCCCCTGCCCCGGCAGCGATCAGCAGCAGGGCGACCCAAGCGAGACTGCCGGATTTGGCGCGTGTGGAGGCATAGGCGAACAGCAAGGCCATCGCAGGATATGCGGGCAAAAGGTAGTGGGCTTGCTTGCCGGAGATTAGGGAGAACAGGATCAAGGTCGATGCGGCCCAGATCGTGCAGAGCTTGATGGCGGGATCGCTCCATGTGCCTTTGAAGCCGGACCACAGCCGGATCGACCATCCCCATGGGAACAGCAAAAGCGGCAGCAGGGCGATCAGGAACCAGAATGGGCGGTCGTGGGCCATGCCTCCGGCGACCCTCGCGGCGGATTGCGTCCACAGCAGTTCGGTGCGGAACTCTGGGGTGGCTGTGATCAGGGTGGGGACCAGCCAAAGCGCGATCAGGACGAGGGCGATGAGCAGTGCGCCGCCGAAGCCTTTGGCGATTTGGGTGGTTTTGGGTGGGTTTGGTGCCCAGTAGGGCATTGTCAGCAGGGCTGGCATCAGATGGACGAGGATCACCGGGCCTTTGGCGTAGACGCCGAAGGCAAGGGCGAGGCCGAACAGCGGCCAGCCACCCCTGCCCTGCCCGATGCTCCAGAGCGCCGCGATGCCACCGAGAACGCCGAGGGCAAGCAGCGCGTCAAACATGGTGGCCGAGCCGTAAATCAGGAACACCGGAAAGCCTGCGAGGATCAATGCGGCGCGGATGCCGAGGTTTTCAGCGGGCCACAGGCGGCGGGCCAGTAGCGCGGTGCCAGCAACCATGGCCACGGCGCAGGCGGGACCGACGAGGCGGGCGGCGAATTCATTCACCCCCGTGACCAGCCAGACGAGGTTGATCATCACGAACAACAGGGGCGTTTTGTGGGTATACATCTCGCCATTTTTGGTAAGATGCACAGGATCGCCGGACAGCCACATCTCCCAGGCGACTGACAAATAGCGCGTCTCGTCAATCGGCAGCAGCGGGCGCATGGCGACAAGGGCGATCATAACCACCGCCACACCGATCAGAATTGGCCAAAGTTTACCCAGCATCTGCGCCTCCGTTGCTTGTGCCTTTGCTACAGGGATCAGCGGCTGCGGTCCATCGCGACACAGGTGCCGTTTGCGACGCATTTTGTCGCGCACGGGGCGGCGATTTGCGCGGGTCGGCCTATTTTGGCACAAAAGGGCCGTGCGCCGCTTCGAAAAGGATTCCTCTATGAAAACCCATACCCGCGTTGTTGTGATTGGCGGCGGCGTTGTCGGCTGCTCGGTGCTGTATCATTTGACCAAACTCGGCTGGTCGGATGTCATGCTGATCGAGCGGTCTGAACTGACCTCTGGCTCCACCTGGCACGCCGCGGGCGGGTTTCACACGCTGAACGGCGATACCAATATGGCGGCGCTGCAAGGCTACACGATCCGGCTGTATAAGGAACTTGAGGCGATCACGGGGATGTCCTGCGGGTTGCACCATGTTGGCGGCATCACCCTAGCCGACAATCAGGAACGCTTTGACCAGTTGGTCGCTGAGCGCGCCAAGCATCGCTATATGGGGCTGGATACCGAGATTTTGGGGCCGGAGGAGATCAAGAAATTCACCTCTGGCATGGTAAACCTCGAAGGCATAGTTGGCGCACTTTATGATCCGCTGGATGGCCACTTGGACCCGTCTGGCACCACCCACGCCTATGCCAAAGCGGCCCGGATGGGCGGAGCCGAGATCGTGCTGCACAACCGCGTTTTGGAGACGAACCCGACCGCCGAAGGTTGGGAAGTTGTCACCGAAAAGGGCACCGTCTACTGCGAGCATCTGGTGAACGCAGGCGGGCTTTGGGCGCGCGAAATTGGGGCGATGGCGGGGGTTTACCTGCCGTTGCTGCCGATGGCGCACCAGTATCTTGTCACCGATGATATCCCGGAAATCATGGATATCCTAAAGGATGGCCGCGAATTCCCGCACGTGATGGACCCCGGTGGCGAGTCCTATCTGCGCCAAGAAGGTCGTGGCCTCTGCATCGGTTTCTATGAAAAGCCCTGCGAGCCGTGGTCCTTGGACGGCACGCCGTGGAATTTTGGCCATGAGTTGCTGAACGAACAATTTGACAAAATCGAAGACTCGGTAAACTTCGCCTATCGCCGCTTCCCGGTGCTGGAACGCACGGGTGTGAAACGCGTGATCCACGGGCCGTTCACTTTCGCGCCCGATGGCAACCCACTGATCGGCCCGGTGCAGGGGTTGAAGAATTACTGGTCGGCCTGTGCGGTGATGGCGGGCTTCAGCCAAGGCGGCGGCATGGGTCTGGCGCTGGCGCAATGGATGATCGAAGGCGAGGTCGAACGTGACCCGCGCGGCTTTGATGTGTCGCGTTTTGGCACCTGGACCACGCCGGGCTATACTGTGCCAAAGGTGATTGAGAACTATCAGATGCGCTTTTCGGTCGGCTATCCGAACGAGGAACGCCCGGCAGCCCGCCCCTTCCGCACCACGCCGATGTATCAGACCAACTGCGAGATGAATGCGGTTTGGGGCCAGCAATACGGGCTTGAGGTCGTCAACTATTACGCCCTGCCCGGCGAGCCGACCTATGAAACGCCCACCTTCAAACGCTCCAACGCGTGGGAGGCCACGCGGCAGGAAGTTATGGCGGTGCGAGAGGGCGTCGGCATCAACGAATTGCAGAACTTCGGTAAGTATATCGTTAAAGGTGTCAACGCCCGCGCTTGGCTCGACAAAATCATGGCCGGGAATATTCCGAAAGTCGGGCGTCTGAGCCTGACGCCGATGCTGGCGCATTCCGGAAAGATCATTGGCGATTTCACGGTGTCTTGCCTGTCGGAAACCGAATTCCAGTTGACCGCGAGCTATGGCGCGCAGGGTTGGCATTATCGCTGGTTTGAGCAGAACGCGATGGACGGCGTGACAGTGGAAAACGTCTCAGACGCGCGGTCTGGCTTCCAGATTGCGGGGCCGAATGCCCGCAAATTGCTGGAGCGCGTGACGCGCAGCGATGTGTCGGGTGATGCGCTCAAATTCATGGATGTGCGGCAGATCACCGTTGGCATGGCGAAGTGCATCGTGCAGCGTGTCAGCTATACCGCTGATCTGGGGTATGAGATTTTCTGCGATCACATGTCGGTGCGGCATTTGTGGGACACACTGAACGCGGCAGGCTCTGATCTGGGACTGCGGGCGTTTGGGATGCGGGCGATGATGAGCTTGCGGTTGGACAAATGGTTCGGCTCGTGGGGCCGTGAGTTCAGCCCGGATTATACTCCGTGCGAAACTGGTCTAGATCGATTCATCCGCTGGAACAAAGATGCCGATTGGATCGGTAAAGCCGCCGCCACCGCCGAAAAGGCCGCAGGGCCAAAGCGCAAGCTGGTCAGCTTTATCGTTGATGCCAAGGACGCCGATGTGGTCGCATGGGAGCCGATCTGGCTGGACGGCGCGGTTGTCGGCTTCTGCACCTCTGGCGGGTTCAGCCATTTCACGGGCAAATCGGTGGCGATGGGGTTCCTGCCCGCCGATAAGGTCAAGGATGGGCTGGAATGCGAAATCGAAATCCTGGGTGAACGCCGCCGCGCCGTAGTGCAACTGGCTCCACTGTTTGACGCGGATGGCGCGCGGATGCGTGGCTAAAATCCAACTTGAAACCAAAGAAAACGCCGGTCGCTTGATCGGCGTTTTGTTTGCGCCACGTTCACTCCGCGAACCTGTACATCCTGATCCCCGCCGCCGAGCCCGCCCGCCGATTGCGCGCGGGCTTACAAAAGCTGCGCGGTGATGATGGCCTTCGCAGCATTTTGAGGCAGCAGTACGCCCGCATGAGACTGATCGCCATACCCGATCAGTGCGCGAGGGGCGGCAGGGCTAGCGGGCGGAATTCGATATGAATTCCGGCACGATTTTCGGAACGAAAATCGGGAACTTATGCCGAGAGCAGCACCTTGGCCTCATGCGCTTTCAGGATCAGACGGGCGGCGGGGTAGTCGGCGTGATCCAGCGACAATTCGGGGAACAATGCTGCAATCTCGCGACGTTGCGCATCTTCCATCGCATCCAGCATCCGCTCGGCGGGCTGAAAACTTTCGGTCCAGGCGCCATTGGCGCAGATGATTTCGTGATGGTCGAGCAGCAGGTGAATATAGGTCACGCCGGGCGGCAAAATCTGCACAACTCCCAGCAATGTGGTCAGATGGGTAGCGGCGACCAGCACCTCGGCTTCGCCAAACAGCATTTCCGGCATGGCACCTTCGATCACCATGCGGTGCTGCGGCGAGACCAGTGTGTCGCGCAGCGGCAGACCGCAGCCCAGCGCGCCTTGGCCGATGTTCACTGGCTGCAGGCGCGGATTGGTGATCAGATCGCCCAGCCCCAATTTGCGGCTGCCAATCCACCGGATGGGTTGCAGCCCATGATCGCGCGTCACCAGTAGATCGCCCGCGCGCAGGTTTTCAACCGCGACATCGCCACGATCGGTCGTGATCATCACGCCGGGGGTGAAGCAGGGAATGACCTTTTCGATGTTCGAGAAGGTCATCGTGCCGATGACATGGCCCGCGCCATCAAGGAACTCGACGGTGCCGTTTTCGGGGTTCATCGGATCGTAGATGATGTTGGTCAGCGCCCAGCCCCAGCTGGTCAGATCAAGAACGTCATTGTCGCCCGCGTTCTCACCGCCGACGATCACATCGCCGAAGGCGTTGGCATTGCCATCGACCAGGAACTGCTCGTTGCCCGCACCGCCGTACAGCGTATCGGCCCCGGCATCGCCATGCAGGGTGTCATCGCCCGCATCGCCGTAGAGCACATCATTGCCAAGCCCGCCAAACAGCAGGTCATTGCCATCGCCACCATACAGCAGGTCGTTGTTTGCACCGCCATAGAGCGCGTCATTGCCCGCCTCACCCGACAACGTGTCATTGCCCGCGTCGCCTAAAACCTGATCGTTGCCGTCGCCCCCGAAGATCAGGTCTTGGCCTGCGCCGCCGTAGATCGTGTCGGCATCTGCGCCACCGTAAATACTGTCCTGACCGTCACCGCCGTAGATCAGGTCGTTGCCCGCGCCTGCATCAACACTGTCATCGCCCACCCCGGCATCGACGGTATCATTGCCGAGCCCGGCGTTGAGGCTGTCATTGCCATCGCCACCGAGCAGCGAGTCATCCCCCGCCCCGGCCAGCAAGCTGTCATTGCCTGCGCCGCCGAGCAGCGTGTCATTGCCCGAACCGCCGTCGAGGATGTCATTGCCGTCACCACCGTCGAGTAAATCGTCACCCAGTCCGCCGCTGAGAGAATCCTCGCCCGTGCCGCCATACAGCAGATCGTTGCCGTCGCCGCCATAAAGCTGGTCATTGCCAAGGCCGCCAAACAGGCTGTCATTGCCCAGATCGCCAGAAAGCGTGTCATTGCCATCGTCACCCAGCAGCGTGTCATTGCCGTCACCGCCGAACAACTGATCGAGCCCAGCGCCGCCGGACAGGCTATCGCTGCCCGCATCGCCGTAGAGCGTGTCATTCTCGGTACCGCCCAGCAGCGTATCATTGTCGTTGCCGCCATAGAGCAGATCAGCGCCCGCGCCGCCGTCTAAGGTATCCGCGCCATCGTCGCCATATAAAGTGTCGTTGTCCGCGCCACCGAACAGGCTGTCGTTGCCGAGACCACCATAGAGCAGATCGTTGCCCACATCTCCTGACAGCGTGTCATTGTCCGAACCGCCATACAGGCTGTCATTGCCATCGCCACCGAGCAGACTGTCATTGCCAGCCTCACCCAGCAAGCTATCGGCCTCAGTGCCGCCGTCTAATGTGTCATTGCCATCGCCGCCGAGCAGTGTGTCATTACCTGCCTCACCTAGCAGATTGTCGCTGCCCAAACCGCCGAGCAGGCTGTCGTTTCCCGCGCCGCCCAGCAGCGTATCATTGCCGTCGTCGCCGTTCAGGGTGTCGTTTTCCGTGCCGCCGATCAGGCTGTCGTTGCCTGCGCCGCCAAACAGCAGATCAGCGCCTGCGCCACCGTCCAGCGTATCGCTGCCATCATCACCGTAAAGCGTGTCGTTGTCCGCGCCGCCCAGCAGGCTGTCATTGCCAGTGCCGCCATAGAGCAGGTCGTTGCCTGCATCTCCGCTCAGCGTGTCATTGTCGGCACCGCCGTAGAGGCGGTCATCGCCGAGGCCTCCCGTCAGACTGTCATTGCCCGCGTCGCCGCTCAGGCTGTCGTTGCCGTCACCACCGTCCAACGTATCCGCACCGTCGTCGCCGTAGAGCGTGTCGTTGTCAGCGCCACCGAGCAGGCTGTCGTTACCGACACCTCCATAAAGCAGATCGTTGCCAGCATCTCCGCTTAGGCTGTCATTGTCCGCGCCACCATAGAGGCGATCATCGCCGAAGCCGCCTGTCAGCGTGTCGTTGCCCGCGTCGCCGCTCAGGCTGTCATTGCCGTCACCGCCGTCGACCAGATCATTGCCTGCGCCGCCGATCACGGTGTCGTTGCCAGTGCCGCCGTACAGACTGTCCGAACCCGCGCGGCCGTCAATGCTGTCATTGCCCGCAGCACCATAGAGAACATTGGTCCACAGATCGCCCGGAACCGTGCTTTCCCCGTCATAGCCCAGCAGAGTATCGTCAAAGGCCGAGCCGAAAATGCCGTCGATGCTGTTCAGAGCATCGCCCTGTGCATCGCCGCCAAGGCCGGTGCCTGCGGCGAGATCGACGTTCACCGCAGCGCCCGAGCCGGTATAGTCGGCGTAATCCATGCCGGTGCCGCCATAAAGCCAATCGGCCCCAGCCCCGCCGTTCAGGGTATCATTGCCCGCATCACCAGTTAGGCTATCCGCCTCGGTGCCGCCATCAAGGCTGTCATTGCCGTCGCCGCCCGACAAAGTGTCGTTGCCTGCGCCGCCGAACAGGCTGTCGGTGCCAGCAGCGCCCAGCAGGCTGTCATTGCCTGCGTCACCGTAGAGCGTGTCGTTGTCCGCGCCGCCGTCGAGGGTGTCATTGCCGTCGCCTCCGTACAGCAGATCGTTGCCAGTACCGCCCAGCAAGCTGTCGTTGCCTGCATCGCCGTAGAGCGTGTCATTGTCCGCACCGCCGTCAAGCGTATCGTTGCCGTCACCGCCATAGAGCAGATCGTTGCCAGCCTCACCCAAAAGGCTGTCGGCATCTGCGCCGCCATACAGGCTGTCGCGGCCATCGCCACCCAGAAGTGTGTCATTGCCCACAACGCCCAGCAGGCTGTCATCACCGATGCCTCCATTCAGGCTGTCATTGCCGTTGCCACCGTCGAGGGTGTCATTGCCGTCATCGCCAAACAACGTGTCATTGCCGTCATAACCAAGCAGGCTGTCATTGCCCAAACCGCCGGAGAGGTAATCATCGCCCGCAGCCTCGGCTGCGACGTTCAACGGGTTGGTGTTGGCGTAGTATTCGTAATAAAGCCCCGCCGCAGAGCCGGTGGTGGTGCCGCCAGAGGTCAGCGACAACGTGGTATAGGGCACGTTGATGGTCAGCGTGCCGTTGGTGGTCGAACTCGCGCCACCGCCAATGCGGATCACTTGCCCCGAGGTATTGATCGCATAGACCGTATTGCCGTTGAACGTCACCATGCCCGAAGCAATGGCGGTGTTCAGATCAATGGTGACGCCATCAATCACAATGGTCAGCGTCTCATTGCCATTGATGGCGTTGAACAGGATCTGGCCGCCCGCCAGTTGCGAGCTGGCGGTGTGGGTTTGAGTCTCAACCGCATCGCTGTTGCCCAACCGGAACCCAGTCAAGGTGCCAGAGGTGCCGGTGGTCAGATCATTGTCGCCCGATACGGTGTTGACGGTGAAATTCGGGCGGCCATTGGTGCCTGCGACTGATTGCAGCGCGGCGGTAACTTCGGTGTAGACGGGGGAATAGGTGGTGCCAGTGGTGGCAGTGCCGCCTGACAAGGTATCATCACCCGCGCCGCCATAGAGGCTGTCGTTGCCGCTGGAGCCATCTAGGCTGTCATTGCCATCATCGCCGTAGACGGTGTCATTGCCAGTGCCCGCATTGACCACATCATTGCCGCTGCCGCCGTAGACAACATCATTGCCGAGGCCGGAGTTGACCGTATCATTGCCTGCACCCGCCAGCACATAATCCGCCTGCCCCGTGGTGCCCGCATAGCCAGTGCCATCGTTAGCATCAATGCGGTCGCCATCCGGGTCGCCGACATAAGCGGTGTCAATCAGATCATTGCCAGCGGTGCCATCGACAACGCCGTCGCCCTGAAACACCTGTCCCGCCTCGAACTGCATCGAATAGACGCCAGCCGGATCATTGGTGTCGAAATCATTGCCTGCATAAGTCGAAAGGAACGCCGCATCGCCCGAGCCCTCCAGCAGGGTCTGCGAGCTGGTGCCGTTTGAGATCCCAACCGTTGCCTGCCCGGCATAGCCGTTGGTGAAGCCAACCGAGTTGTAAAGGTAATCAACCCCGAAATCGCCGCCACCGAGATTGGTGATCACCGCCTGAAAGCTGTTGGTGCCCGTGCCAGAATAGGGCGCTACGTTCAGCCAGGTGATGGTGATTTTGCCCGTGGTCGCGTCGATATCCCAATAGATATCGCCGCCCTTCGAGATGTCGATATCGGTCCAGAAAGGGGCAAGGCTGGGCTGGCCCAATGTGGTCAGCGCCGCTGGGGTATAGCTCGCCTGTGCCGAGCTAAAGGTGATCAGCCCGTTGGTGTTGATATAGATCGAGGTAAAACGGCTGCCATAGACATCCATGCCGCCTGTGCCGAAAACGCCGCTGATATCAACCAGCCGCGAGCCGTCATCCAAAGATCCGGTGTAGCCGCCCGTGGTCTTGAAGGATTGCTCACCGTAGCCCGAGCTGCCGCCGAGACCCGAATTCAACACAGCCATGATCAGCGCTCCTTACGGCCCCGCAGCGCGGGTGCGCGGGCGGGGGCAAGGCGGTGATTTTGTGCAGTGGGTGACGACACGGCGGGACCAATCCAGTTTTTCTAAGACTGGAGTAATCCTGCCACATGGTCGAAATGTGGCTGCACTGGGGTATGTTTCTGGTATGAGGACAATCCCCCTCAACCTGCGCGTGCAAGGCCGTCAGTGTTGCCGCTAAGCGGTTCAATGATGCAGCAAGATGCGCGCCTCTTTTGACTTCAGCATCATCCGTGCCGCCGGATAGGGCACGCCGCTGCCAAGTTCCGGGAACAGCGCGAAGATTTCCCGGCGCTGTCCGCTGTCTAGCCCCGCCAGTGTATGTTGGCCGGGCTGAAAGCTTTCGCTCCACGCCCCGTCGGCACAGACCAGCTGATGCTCATCGAACAACATGTGGATATAGCTGACCCGCTCTGGTGCTGCGCGGGTGATGCCGGGCAATCCGACCAGATGGATCGCTGCGGCCAAAACTTCGGCCTCCCCGAACAACAACTCCGCGCGCGGGGTGTTGATCAGCATCCGGTGTTGCGGGCTGACCTGCATGTCACGATCAGGCAGACCTCCCCCCATTGCGCCCTGCGCGATGCGCACCGGGTTGAACTGTGGGGCGGCACGCAACTCGGCATCTGACAGATCGCGCCGCCCGATCCAGCGGATCGGCTGGAAGCCATTGTCGCGGGTCAGCACCAGATCATCCACCGTCAGATCTTCGACCGCGACCTTGCCCTGCGCTGTCAAAACCTGCGTGCCGGGGGTGAAGCAGGCGATGACCTTCTCGATATGGCTGAAGTTGAGCGTGCCGGTGACGTTGCCCGCAGCATCGAGAAACTCCACCGTGCCATTTTCGTGGTTCAGCGGGTCGTAGATAATGTTGGTGGCAGGAAAGCCGTAAGCGGTGAGGTCGAGCACGTCGTAATCGTCGCCACCCTCGTCGCCATCAATACTATCGCCCGCCCCACCGAAGAAGATGTCGCGATCATCACCACCGAACAGGCTGTCCGCACCCGCGTCGCCGACAAAACTGTCGTTGCCCGCGCCGCCAAACAGCAGATCATTGCCCAAGCCAGCATCGAGCGTATCGGCACCATCATCGCCGTAGAGCGTGTCGTTGTCAGCGCCCCCGAGCAGGCTATCGTTGCCAGTGCCGCCATAGAGCAGATCGTTGCCCGCATCGCCCGATAGGGTGTCATTGTCGGCACCGCCATACAGACTGTCATTGCCAACGCCGCCGAGCAGACTGTCATTGCCAGCCTCACCCAGCAGACTATCTGCCTCGGTGCCGCCATCCAACGTGTCACTGCCATCACCGCCGAGCAGCGTGTCATTGCCCGCTTCGCCCAGCAGATTGTCATTGCCCAAACCGCCAAGCAGGCTGTCGTTACCCGCCCCGCCAAGCAGCGTGTCATTGCCGTCGTCACCGTTCAGGGTGTCGTCTTCGGTGCCGCCGATCAGGCTGTCATTGCCCGCGCCACCAAACAGCAGATCAGCGCCCGCGCCACCGTCCAGCGTATCGCTGCCATCATCGCCATAAAGCGTGTCGCTGTCAGCACCGCCGAGCAGGCTGTCATTGCCAAGGCCACCATAGAGCAGATCATTGCCAGCATCGCCCGACAGGGTGTCATTGTCGGCACCGCCATAGAGGCTGTCATTGCCATCGCCGCCCAGCAAACGGTCATTGCCAGCCTCGCCCAGCAGACTATCGGCCTCGGTGCCGCCATCCAGCGTGTCACTGCCATCGCCGCCGAGCAGCGTGTCATTCCCCGCATCGCCGTAGAGCGTGTCGTTCTCAGTGCCGCCGAGCAGACTATCATTGCCAGTGCCGCCATAGAGCAGATCGTTGCCCGCATCGCCCGACAGGGTGTCATTTTCGGTGCCGCCGTAAAGGCTGTCAGCGCCATCGCCACCACTCAGGCTGTCGTTGCCTGAGTCGCCTGTGAGCAGATCGTTGCCCAAATCGCCCGACAGAGTGTCATTGTCGGCACCAGCATAAATGCTGTCATTGCCGTCACCGCCAAAGAGGATGTCATTGCCACCGTCGCCGCGAAGCGTGTCGTTGCCCACATCGCCATAGACCGTGTCATCCCCCGCCTCGCCTTGCGCATTGTCGTCGCCAGCGCCGCCATACAGAACATCGTTGCCATCGGGGTTGGAGTTCGCCTGACCACCGAGCAGCAAATCGTTGCCGTCACCGCCATAGAGAGTATCGCCACCGTCACCGCCAACGAGACTGTCGTCGCCCAAGTCGCCGGTGAGTGTGTCGTTGCCTTGGTCGCCGCGAAGCGAGTCGTTGCCGTCACCACCAGTAAGGCTATCGTTGTCGGCACCGCCATAAAGCGTGTCGTTGCCTGCGTCGCCGATGAGCGTGTCGTTGCCTATATCGCCCAGCAGGCTATCGTTGCCAGTGCCACCATAAAACAGATCGCTACCCGCATCGCCCGACAGGCTGTCATTGCCGTCGCCGCCACTGAGGCTGTCGTTGCCGTCACCGCCACTGAGGCTGTCGTCGCCCGCATCGCCGGTGAGGCTGTCGTTTCCTGCGTCGCCGAACAGCGTGTCATTGCCTGCCTGACCTTGGAGCACGTCGTTGCCCAAGCCGCC
>JAZKCV010000009.1:599733-651306 GCA_040387915.1 Pseudomonadota bacterium | reverse complement strand
ATAGATCGTGTCGTCGCCCGCCTCGCCTTGCGCATTGTCGTCACCAGCGCCGCCATAGAGGACATCGTTGGCATCGGGGTTTGAGCTTGCCTGACCACCAAGCAGCAAGTCGTTGCCGTCCCCGCCATAGAGGGTGTCGCCACCATCACCACCAACAAGGCTGTCATCGCCTAGATCGCCAGTGAGTGTGTCATTTCCTGCGTCGCCGCGAAGCGAGTCGTTGCCGTCACCGCCAATAAGGCTGTCGTTGCCATCGTCGCCGCGAAGTGTGTCATTGCCTGCGTCGCCGAACAGCGTGTCATTGCCTGCCTGGCCTTGGAGCACGTCGTTGCCCAAGCCGCCATAGATCGTGTCGTCGCCCGCCTCGCCTTGCGCATTGTCGTCACCAGCGCCGCCAAAGAGCGAATCGTTGCCATCAGAGCCGGCACCCGCCTGACCACCAAGCAGCAAGTCGTTGCCGTCACCGCCATAGAGGGTGTCGCCACCATCACCACCAACGAGGCTGTCATCGCCTAGATCGCCAGAGAGTGTGTCATTTCCTGCGTCGCCGCGGAGTGAGTCGTTGCCATCACCGCCAGCCAAGCTGTCGTCACCCTCGTCGCCGCGAAGCGTGTCATTGCCTAAACCGCCGAGGAGCGTGTCATTGCCGAGGCCGCCATAAACCGCGTCATTGCCGTCGCCGCCATCCAGACTATCATTGCCGTCACCACCCGATAGGCTGTCGTCGCCTATGCCGCCCGTGAGTGTATCATTTCCCGCGTCGCCGAAGAGCGTGTCATTGCCCGCCTGACCAAAGAGCACGTCATTGCCCGCGCCGCCATAGAGCGTATCATCGCTGTCGCCACCATCCAGACTGTCGTCAGCATCGCCGCCGTAAATCAAGTCGTTGCCAGCTTCACCGAAAACGGTGTCATTGCCGATACCGCCCTCGACCGAATCATTGCCGATGCCAGCATAGACCACATCATTGCCAGCGCCCGCGCGCACAGTGTCGTCGCCCGCCGCAGCGCGGATGTAGTCGTCATTGCCCGAACTGCCCGCGAGCCCGGCATCGGAATTATCAACCTTGTCTGACCCGCCAGCAATCGGTTCAACATAGCTGGAATCGATCAGATCATTGCCAGCAGTGCCGTCGATATAGCCGTCATCAAAGGCAGTTACCGTGCGATCAGAGCCGAAATTGGCACCAGTGAAGGAGCTGCCAGTGCCAAGGGTGATCGAGGTGATCGGTTTGGCTTCGTATTTCGCGGTGTCACCATCGTTGACCGACGTACTTTCCGGCATCAGGAACACACGCCCGTCGGTGGTCTGCACCAATACGGCCGTCACCGTCGCGGTGGTGCCGTCGGCATAGGTCAGCGTGGCGCTATAGATCGCCGTGCCATCATACGTCAGCGTATAGGCCGTGCCGCCGATATTGGTTGAAAGCGTCGCGTTTTCAACATTGTTGTCGGTTTCCAACGCGGTGGAAGCCGCACCTCCAGCGTAGTTCCCGGCCGTGATCTGCACTTTTTGCGCCGAAATCGGCGCGGCCGCAGAACCCCAAGTGGTGTTCTGGAAAAGCGCATAACCTTCGCTGTTGCTATTGCCTTCGGTCGGGTCCAGCTGGTTGGAGGACGTGCCGAGATAGATCCCGTAGTAGGTCACAGCCATGGCTTAGACCCCCATCAACAGGGGCAAGGCAAACATAGCTGCGCTGGCCATAACATCTAACGTATTCAACTTATCATGCACGCTTGTCACCCTGTTTACCGCAATCCACAGGTTCCTGATGCCGCAGGAAATGATCGAAACTACGGAGAAACTGCGTTTTTTTCGGGCCGAAATAAGGCGAACTGTGGCAGCGCGGATTACTGATTTGCAAACAAAGGCTTATCCTCTGTGCACATCTGAAAGGATCGGCCCGAATAGCCAGTCCTAGCTGAACCGGAACAGCTTTCCAACACACCGAATAGGTTGGATTTTTCGTAAACTCTAAACAAAACAGGAGGGCCGAAGCCCCCCTGTTTCGTCGTCAGTGCCAAGCGAGCACCGACTTGCTGCATAAACTTTTACTTCACCAAAAGCATGGCTTCGTGACGCTTGAGTGTGCGGCGGGCGGAATGATAACCCTCCAGACCCGCATCGGTCTTCAGCTCGGGGAACAGATCGTAAATCTCACCGCGTTGCGCGTTGCCCATGCCTTTCAGAGTGTAATCGCCGGGCTGGAAGCTTTCGGTCCAAGCACCGTTCGACAGCACAACCTCGTGACGGTCGAACATGAAGTGGATATAGCTTGCGCCCACCGCGTTGATGCTATCAATGCCCTTGCCCGCCACCAAATGCTTGGCCGAGACCAAAACCTCATGCTCGTCGAAGTAAAGCGCGGTGCGGTCATTGGCGACCAGAACACGGTGGTTCGGCGACACCATCATATCCCGCTCGGGCAGACCATTGCCCAAGCAGCCCTGACGGATCAGCACGGGTTTCAGGTGCGGATTGGCCACCAAGTCGTGCCAGCCCAGATCCTTGCGCCCGGTCCAGCGGATTTCCTGAATGCCGTTGTCGCGGGTGATGATGCGATCGCCAGCTTTCAGCAGCTCCACCGGAACCTCGCCGCGCGGCGTCGCAATCAGCGTGCCGGGGGTGAAGCAGGGAATGACGTTCTCGATATTGGTGAAGGTCAACGTGCTGGTGACATTGCGGTCGGCATCCAAGAACTGAACCGTGCCGTTCTCGGCATTGTTCGGATCATAGATGATGTTCAACGGGCCTGACCCAGTCAGATCGAGCGTGTCGTAATCATCGCCACCCTCGTTGCCGTCGATCACATCGCCCGCGCCATCGGCTGCCGTGCCAACGAGGAAGGTGTCACGATCATTGCCGCCCTCCATCGTGTCCGAGCCTTCGCCGCCATAGACCGTATCGTTGCCAACATTGCCGCGGATGCTGTCATCGTCGATGCCGCCATAGAGCAAGTCATTGCCCTGACCGCCATCAAGGGTGTCATTGTCATCCATACCGAAGATGGTGTCATTGCCCAGACCGCCGACAATGCTGTCATTGCCGTTGTTCGGCAACAGATCGCCATCCGCGTCCGGGATATTGACCGCATCCGGCACGCCGGGGCCGTAGCCGCCGTAGATCAGATCATCGCCTTGGCCGCCGTCGATCAGATCGGCACCCTCGCCGCCGACGATCACGTCATTGCCCTGGTTGCCCTCGATGGTGTCGTTATCAAAGCCACCGTCGATCACGTCATTGCCGAAGCCGCCATAGACCACATCCGCATCATCGCCGGTGTGGATGGTGTCATCGCCTTGGCCGCCATAAACCGTATCGAGATCATTGGTTGGGTCGGCATCGGACGGATACAGCCCCGGATAGCCCTGATCCGGCAGCGGAGCAGAACCGCCGCCCGAAGTGTCGATCACATCATTGCCGTCGCCGCCATAGGCCAGATCATTGCCATTGCCGCCCGTCAGCGTGTCGTCACCATCGCCACCGCGCAAGGAATCATCGCCCGGACCGCCATAAAGCGCGTCATTGCCCGCGCCACCGTTCAGCGTGTCGTCGCCCGCCTCACCATACAGCACGTCATTGCCCGCATCGCCGTCGACCAGATCATCGCCCAAGCCAGCATGAACCGTGTCATCGCCCGCCCCTGCCCGCACCCGGTCATCATTCGGGCCATCATTGCCCAAAATCGCGTCGCTGTGGTCGATGAAATCGCCATCCGGGTCGCCGGTATAGTTGAAGTCGATCAGATCGTTGCCTGCGGTGCCATCCACATAGCCATCGCGCGGATCGTAGTTGTCCACGGTATCGGACAGTTGGAACAAATCGACAGAGCCCGCAAAATGCTGGTCGATGTTGTCAAGCGAACCCGCATCCGAGCTCGCCTGTCCGGCACCAACGATCCAAGGCTGATCAAGACCGCCCATATCCATCGTCAGCGTGTTCGGCACGGTATCTTGGAAGCTGTCACTGCTGGTGACGTTGTCGATATGCAACTGCCCGCCCGCGCCGCCCTGATCCCAGGAATAGGACAGGCTGATTTCATCGCCCGGATTGGCAAAACCTGGCCCGGTGCCGAAGGTTTCGGTGCCAGTGCCGGTCTCATGGCTGATCACCACCGAGCCATCTGCTTGAATTTCAATGCGATAGCCGCCCGCCGTGTCGCCGACGCTGTCACGCGAAAGCACGGTTTGCGTCGCGGTCAAGGGTTGATTGGCCAAGGTGAACTTGATGTCCAGCGTGCCCTGATCCATCTGATAGGCCGGATCTTGAAAAATCTTTACGATGTCGTCTTGGCCGTCCAGCACCGCTTGCCCGCCAACCGAGGTTGCACCATTGCGGTAGGTGCCGAGCTGATCGCCCAACGCCGGCGCGCTGTCCAAGGCGTTGCTGCCAACGTCGTTGAAATTAAATTGCGCAAATACCGGCATATCTTATCCCTCATTTCACCTGAAGAAACGGATTTCCGTCTCTCGTCCGACCCAAGCCTAAGATCGCTGTGAAGCGACCCCGAAAAGGCGCAAACCCGGTGTTATCCGAGGTCAGCGCCTGATTGCCTGCCGTCTGAGGTGAAGCGAAAGCGATGCTGTTCGGAAACCAATGGCTTCCGGTCAAAAAGATACGATTTTCATGACAAGCCTTTGGTCGCAGAACCCAAGGCTAAGGCAGCAAATCCTTCACACCACACGTGTCTTCCGACACATCACCATTCAACGACCGCCCCCACGGCCTTTGTCTTTCCCAGTAAGACTTGGTCTGAATACCGCCAGTTATGCCGAGCGCAAAGTAAAAAAGTCCTAATTGCGGCGGCTTTCAGCCACAGACCTGCCACAATCGCAGCTTGCCAAAACAGCCAATACACGGCCTGATTGTATCATCTGACGGCGTGTTTCGAGATCGAAAACAGTGGTGGATTTTGAAAAACGCAGGTTTATCAGGCGCTAGAGCCGGAAAGATTTGTGTCCGTGTCCCTTGCAAGTCACGCCACTGTTTCCAGAACAGAAACCCGGAAAAAACGTGATACTACCTTAACCATCAGAGAGATTATTTGCCATTCTTTCACCACAATCTCAAAACGCTGTTGCCAGAGCGGCGTCAATTCAGCGGTTTGGCGGCAACTGTTTAGGATGACGTCAGGTCAACCGAGGCAGTCCTGCGAATCGGCTCCCGATTTCCGCCAGTAAGATGCTCAAAATTAACTATAAACCGGGCGAACGGCGGGGTGATTCTTGATGTTAACGATGAATCGCCGCAGCTTTGCCACAATCTGCGCGGACGCCCTCGGGCGAAGACTGTTTTAAGTTATATCTGAAAATTTGGTACGGGCGGCCGGACTCGAACCGGCACTCCTTGCGAAAACAGATTTTGAGTCTGTCGCGTCTACCATTCCGCCACGCCCGCACTGGTAACACTTCTTGGTAGGGGCCGCGTAAGCGATCCAAAGTGTCAGGATCACAACTTATCTGATCCGAGGCGCGGTTTAGCCGCGCCTCTTGTCGGCGTCAACTGGCTTTGCAGCAGTATTTCACCGCTAAAGACTGCGAGCGCCGAAGGTGTCACAGGTTTTCAGCTGGCCAGAGTTCAACCCGGCAATAAACCATTTCGAGCGTTGCGCCGAGGTGCCATGCGTGAAGCTTTCCGGCATTGGCACCTGCCCCGCATTGCGCTGCAAGGTGTCGTCGCCGATCTGCTTGGCGGCGTTGATGGCTTCGTCAAAATCGCCCTTCTCAATCGTGCCATAGGTCTGCTGCACCTCACGCGCCCAAATCCCGGCCAGACAATCCGCCTGCAATTCGATGCGCACCGAAATCTCATTCGCATCGGCTTCCGAGGACCGCGCTCGCAGATCATTGGCTTTGCTGAGGATTCCCAACTCATCCTGCACATGATGGCCAATCTCATGCGCCACCACATAGGCCATCGCAAAATCACCGCCTGCGCCCAACTGCCGCGACATCGTGGTGAAGAAATCGGTGTCGAGATAGACTTTCTTGTCACCCGGGCAATAAAACGGCCCGGTCGCCCCCGAGGCATCGCCGCAGGGCGATTGCGTGACACCCTTATACAGCACCAACTTGGCTGGAGTGTAGGTCTCGCCCAACTGCTGCTTGAAAATCCCCGCCCAAATTTCTTCGGTATCTGCCAGCACCACCGAGACAAACTGCCCGGCCTGCTTGTCGGCATCGCTGATCTCGACTGGAGCACCCGTCTGCTGGGTCTGGGTTTGGCTGTCGTTCAACAAGGGCGTGAGGTCAAATCCCAGAAAATAGCCGATCACCACCACCGCAATGACGCCGATTCCGCCCGCACCGCCGATGCTGGCCCCCCGTGTGCCGCGAACGCCGCGCCGGTCTTCGATATTGCCGCTGCCTCTGCGCCCACGCCATTCCATGATCTGCCCCCGCGTTGTTTGTGGTAACTTAACCGTCAACGCCCGAAGTGCAATCCGGTTGCGCTGTTCCGCCCCCTTGACCTAGGCCTGCACGCGTGGCCATTGGGCCAAAAGCGCGGAGAGCCCTGAATGTTTCGCAAGCTGTATAACTGGACACTCCGCTGGGCAGGCTCGCGCTATGCCGAACCTGCGATGGGGGCGGTGTCGTTTGTGGAAAGCTCGTTCTTTCCGATCCCGGCGGATGTGCTGTTCATCCCGATGTGTCTGGCGCGGCCGGATCGGGTCTGGCGCTATGCATTGATTGCGACGGTGACTTCGGTGCTGGGCGGGATTTTCGGCTGGATGATCGGGCATTACGCTTTCGATCTGCTGGCAAGGCCTGCGTTGGAATTCTACGGCAAACTCGGCGCGTTTGAGGCGTTGAAGGCGCAGACCGGCGATACGGCGATTCTGGTGATGCTGATCACCTCGGGGCTGTCGCATCTGCCGCCGATGAAGGTGGTCACGATTCTGTCAGGGGTGGTGTCATTCGATCTGAAATGGTTCATCCTGTCGGCGATTGTGGCGCGGGGTGGGCGGTTTTATCTGCTGGCGTTCCTGTTGCAGCGCTACGGGGCAGCTATGGCAGGCTTTATCGAGCGGCGTTTGGCGCTGATTGTCGGCGGTTTGGTGGTGGTGGGTGGCCTGATCTGGCTGGCCACCCGGATGATGTGAGGCTTTGATGACGCGGACTTCTTTGATCTGGATCGCCACGCTGGGCTCGGTGGGTTTGTTGGGCGGGGCGTTTGCGTTCCAGTATTTCGGCGGGTTGATCCCCTGCGTTTTGTGCCTCTATCAGCGCTGGCCGCATGGGTTGGCGATCTTGATCGGGCTGCTGGCCTTGCGGGGCCGGGGGGCTGCTCTGCCGCTGCTGGGGATGCTGGCGATGCTAGTCACGGCAGGGATCGGGTTTTATCATGCCGGGGTCGAGTTGGGCTGGTTCGCCGGGCTGGCCACTTGCACCGTCGATACTTTGGGCGGCATCACGGGCGGTGATCTTTTGAACATGGATATTTCGGTCGGAAAACCCGTGCGCTGCGATGCGGTGCCGTGGGCGATGCTGGGCGTTTCTATGGCAGGGTGGAATGCTATTTTTTCGACTGTTCTGGCCGCGATCTGGGGGCTGGCTGCGCGAAAATCCTGAGTGTCCACGCGTGGACAGGTGTTTGGCGACGTGAAATCAAGGACTTACACTAGCCGATTCAGGATTTGTTAAGTTTTGCCACGCGTGGCATTGTGCGGCCATGTCTGAACAACCCCGCCCTCTTGCCACCCGATTCCGCGCTTGGCTGGCACGTTTGGGCTTTTTCGCGCGACTGGCGTGGCGGATTGCGGGGCGGGCTTTGGCCCTGCTATCTCGGCGAAAAATCCCTGCCCCTGTGGAGGCTGATCCTGCAGTGATCGCGGATTACGACCAGATTGTTGAGGCGCTGCAGACCGGGGATACCGGGTTTCTGGCGCGGTTGGGGCCGGGGTTTGCCGCAAGTTCAGACAGCTTTGTCGGCCAGCCTTGGCTGTTCAATGCGATTGATCTGGGCAGTCTTGCGACGTTGCAGTGGTTTTTGGCGCAGCGTGTGACGCTGCACGGCGTCGATAAGGACGGGCGGTCCGTGGTGCAGGCGGCGGTCGAGCGGGCGGCTGCGGTGGATGAATTTGACGATGCGCCCGAAGACCCAATGCCGCTGATTGTGGCTGTGCTGGACGGTGGCGCTGCGATCAATGCGGCCTCGCGCCAAGGATTGACGCCGTTGCATGTGGCGGCGGCTTTGGGATTGGGGGAGGTCGTACAACTGCTGCTGTCGCGGGGAGCCGATGCCAGTTTGCGCGATGAGGGTTTCGCCCATGCCACGCCCCGCGACTATGCGGTGCAGGCGGGGCATCAGGCGGTTGCTGATCTGCTGCGGTAGGATTGGTGCTTTGAGCTTTCACATTGGCTGAAATATTCCCGCCGGAGGCACCCGAGGCTGGCCTAAGGAGCCTCCGGCGGGGATATTTAAGCACAGAGGATGACCTAGGAGCAGGCTTAGCCCAGCAGCCTTTGGCCCTCTTGCAGTGCAAAGCGGTCGGTCATGCCTGCGACGTAATCGGCGACAAGGCGGGCGAGTGCAGTCTCGGTCTGGGCGGCGGTGATGTCGGTGCGCCATTCTTCCGGCAGCATCCCGGGTTGGGCGAGATACAGCGGGAACAGCCCATTCACCACTTCGGTCACTTGTTTGCGCATCACGATCACCGAGGGCGCGCGATACATGCGGTGGAACAGAAAGCTGCGGATGGCTTTGAGTTCTTGGTAGAGCGGCTTGGAAAAGCGGATGATGGTCATACCCATTGCCCGGATTTCTTCGACCGACTGCGGCTGGGCGGCATCGAGGCGGTTTTTGGCGACAGCAATCACGTCTTCGACCATGCGGCCAAACACCCGGCGCAGGGCTTCGTGGCGGCGGCGCATTTTATCAAGGCCGGGGTACAGGGCGTCGACCTCGGCGAATGCGGGGCCGGTGACGGGGAGTTCCATCAGGTCGTTTTCGTCGAATAACCCTGAGCGCAGGCCGTCGTGCAGGTCGTGGTGCGAATAGGCGACATCATCGGCGATGGCCGCGACTTGCGCCTCGGCTGAGGCATGGGTGTGCAGCTCCAGATCCCACTGGGCGTTTACCTCTGCCAAGGCATAGGCGAGCGGGCCCGCGTGTTTCTCATCAGCATTGGGGCCAGTGACCGGGCCGTTGTGTTTGGCGATGCCTTCAAGGCTTTCCCATGTCAGATTGAGGCCGTCGAAATCAGCGTAGTGGCGTTCCAGCCGGGTGACGATGCGCAGGGCCTGGGCGTTGTGATCGAAACCGCCGTAGGGAGCCATCAGCAGAGCGAGCGCGTCTTCTCCGGTATGGCCGAACGGGGTGTGGCCGAGGTCGTGCGCCAACGCGATGGCTTCAGCGAGGTCGGTGTTCAGGCCGAGGACGCCAGAGATGGTGCGGGCGACTTGCGCGACTTCGATCGAATGGGTTAGGCGGGTGCGGTAATAATCGCCCTCATGTTCAACAAACACCTGGGTTTTGTGTTTCAGGCGGCGGAAGGCCGAGGAATGGATGATGCGGTCGCGGTCGCGTTGGAACGGCGAGCGGAAGCTCGACATGCGTTCCTCGTGCAGGCGGCCGCGCGATTGGTCGGGTTGGCAGGCGAAAGGGGCAAGCATAGGGGGCCAATCTTGTTTGGAGCCGTTCTTGTTGTAGGCGTCGGTTTCCCCTATATTCGGAATAAGCCCCCAATGGATAGAGAAATGCCATGGAATTGAACCTGCCTCCGCGTGTGACGCCTCGTGCTTTTGCCCGACTTGCGGAAATTGCCGAAATGACCGGCGAAAAGAAAGCGTTGCGGGTGGCGGTTGAGGGCGGCGGATGCTCGGGCTTTCAGTATGATATCAAGCTGGATGACGCGATGGCGGATGATCTGGTGATCGAGGGCGCGGGGCAATCGGTGCTTGTCGATCAGGTGTCGCTGCCGTTTCTGGCCAATGCGGTGATTGATTTTTCAGAAGAACTGATCGGCGCGCGGTTTGTGATTGAAAACCCGAATGTGGCAAGCGCCTGCGGTTGCGGCACGTCTTTCTCGATTTAACGCTGGAATTTCGGCGGTCTTGGCCTAGCTTTGGCGTCTGATTTGGGGGCGCTATGACGGTTGTTCTGATGCTGGGCTCGGCCCCGATGGTTGTTGAAGCAGCGGCGTGGCCGCGAGGCTTTGATCAGGTTTTGGCAATCAACAATGCATGGCGGGTGCGGTCCGATTGGGATTTCGCGATCTATCCGTGGGATTTTGACGCCTCCCGCCTGCCTGCGGCGGGGCCAGGGCAACGTTTGGTGACAGAGGCCGATTTTGTGCCGGCGCAAAACCGCTATGGCGGCTTCGTTTATGCGGGTGCGACGATGGCCTACACGGCGGCTTACTGGGCGCTGGATGCGTTGCGGCCAAGTATTCTCGCGGTATTTGGCTGCGATATGCACTACCCTGTGGGGCAGACGCATTTCTATGGGGTCGGCACGCCGGATCCTTTGCGCAGCGACATCACCCTGCGCAGTTTGGAGGCGAAATCGGTGCGGCTGATGGTACTGGCGGCGGCTCAGGGCTGTGCGGTGGTCAATCTGTCGGTGGGGCCGTCGCGGTTGTTGTGTCCTCGGGTGGGATTGGCGGATGTGGGCGCGGTGCGGCCTTTGGGGTTTGATCCCGCGCGCGTGGCTGTGGCGCAGGCGCGCGAGGCGGAATTGGGCTATTTCGCGCCTTCCGGGCGGTATTGGGAGGATCTGTCGGCCTATGACGTGGCCCAGATTGACGCGCTGGATACGCTTTGGCTGGCTTGTTTGCCGTAAGAGGGCGGCTTAAGACTGGGGTGTAACCCGGAGAAGCCTCATGAAAATCGCCACCTTCAACATCAACGGCATCAAGGCGCGGATTGAGGCTTTGCCAAGCTGGCTAGAGGCCGCGCAGCCCGATGTGGTGTGTTTACAGGAAATCAAATCGGTGGATGAGGGTTTCCCGCGCGAGATGTTTGAGGGCATGGGCTACCGGGTGGAAACCCATGGCCAGAAGTCGTTCAACGGCGTGGCGATCCTGTCGAAGCTGCCGCTGGAGGATGTGACGCGCGGTCTGCCGGGGGACGAGGACGACGCGCAAGCGCGCTGGATCGAGGCGACGGTGGTAGGCCGAAAAGCGGTGCGGGTCTGCGGGTTGTATCTGCCGAATGGCAATCCGGCACCGGGGCCGAAGTATGATTATAAACTCGGATGGATGGCACGGATGCAGGCGCGTATCGAAAGCCTGTTGCCGCTGGAAGAGCCGCTGGTGTTCTGCGGCGATTATAATGTCATTCCACAGGCCGAGGATGCCGCGCGGCCAGAGTTGTGGAAAGACGACGCTTTATACCTGCCGCAAACCCGCGCCGCGTTCCGCCGCCTTTTGAACTTGGGGCTGACCGAGGCGTTCCGGGCGCGCAACCAATCGCCGGGGCAATACTCGTTCTGGGATTATCAAGCAGGCGCTTGGGAGCGCAACAACGGCATCCGTATCGACCATCTGTTGCTGTCACCGCAAGCCGCCGATCTGCTGCAAGACTGCCAGATCGACAGACAAGTGCGCGCGGGTGACAAGCCGTCTGATCATGTGCCGGTCTGGATTGAACTCGACGCCTGAGCGACTTTAGGGCGCAGCGACGCTACGGGGGGCCGAAGTCGATCACTTGCACCACTTGCGCCACCGGGCCTTTTGCCAGTCGCTGCGCAGATCGGGCGGTGGAAAGCGCAGGCAGCGCGCGGCGGATCATGTCGATATGCGCGGGGCTGACCTTGTTGCGGGCGCAGGCACCGACCTCATTCCAGCGCGATTTGGCGGTGGGCCCGGCGACGGCTGAGGCAATCAACTGCGGCGCTACATCGTTCGGCGCTACGGTGTTGGTGGCGATCAGGGTCTTGATCACCTCGGCCGCAACGCTGGCGGATTCGCCAAATTTCATCTGCGCCACCACCGCCTGCGCAGGGTCGGCCAACCCGTCATTGACGCATTTGCGCGCCACAAACAACCAGTCATGCAGGATATAGGCGGGCGCATAGCCCCAAGGTGAGAAGCCTTTGAACACCTGCGCCAAGGCCGGGATAGAGCCGCCATCGGTGTACATCATCTCTGGCTGAATGGTTTTCAATGTGGCGGCAGGATTGGCACGCTCGAACCGCAAAGGCGTGGCGGAGGGAACGTAGACGAAGCGGCCATCGCCCTCACCCGCTTGGGTCTCGCCCACCCACATCACAAGCACGGTGCCGCTGAGTTTGCCAACCGGGGCGTGATCATAATCCACCGCACCGCAGGCGGCCAATGCGAGAAAAGCCAGAAACCGCAACATCGCGTCACCTCTGCGCCAATGGGTCAAAGTCGATTGGGTCAAAATGCAGTGCTGGGCAAAACGCTAGCGCAAGCCTGCCTGAAAGCAACTGAAAACCCAGCGCTGTTGGCCCCAGCAAGGCTGCGATCAGGCCTGCCATTTTGCCCAAGGCATTGGCATTATTGCAGCATCAGGGCCGATTGACACGCACAAGCGACGGGGCAACAACCAAAGCAGCTGAAGGAACATGCCATGACCCTGCCCTACCCTGCGACCTATTACGCCCAAACCCTGACCGACAGCCGCGCCCGCCCTAGCTTGCGCGGGATTGAGGAGGCCGATGTGATCGTGGTCGGCGGTGGGCTGGCGGGCCTTGTGACCGCGCTGGAACTGGCGCGGGGTGGGTTGAAACCGCTGGTGCTGGAGGCGCAGGCGGTGGGCTGGGGTGCGTCGGGGAGGAATGGCGGCATCGTCTCGCCTGCTTTCGCCTGCGGATCGGAGGATATTGCGGCACGGGTGGGGGTTGAGGCGGCGCGCGCATTGCACCGCTTGACGATTGAGGGCGTGGATCGGGTGCGAGGGTATATCCGCGATTTGGGGATTGAAGGGGCGGATCCGATCGCGGGGCTGTTGAACCTGCGCCGCTTTGACCGTTCCGATGATCTGCACGCTTATGCCGCAGAATTCGCGCAGGATTTTGGCTATGAGCTGACCTATCTGAGCCGAGCCGCGATCCGTGAGCGGTTGGTCAGTGATCGATATTTTCACGGGCTGGCGGATGCGCAGGCGTTTCACATCCATCCGCTGAACTATCTGCGCGGGCTGGCTTCAGAATTGGAGCGGTTGGGCGGGCGGATTTATGAAGGCTCCCCCGCCACGCAGGCCCAGTTCAAGGGTGCGCAGAAGCTGATTAAGACCGCACAAGGCGAGGCCCGCGCCCCCCGTGTGGTATTTGCGACCGGGGGCTATACTGATGGGCTGGTGCCGCGGCTGAAACGCGCGGTGCTGCCGATTGCGACCTATATGATGGTGTCAGAAGCAGCCCCCGATCTGATCGCCAGCGCTATACGCACGTCCGAGGCAATCTTGGACGACCGCCGCGCCTCGGATTATTATCGGGTGATCGAGGGTGGCAACCGACTGCTCTGGGGCGGGCGGATCACGACGCGGGCGGCCTCGGCGGCGGGTGTGGCGCAGGAATTGCGGCGCGAGATGATCGGGGCGTTTCCGCAACTGGCGGGGCTGCGGACGGAACTGAGTTGGTCCGGCCAGATGGGCTATGCGCGGCATCTGATGCCGCAGGTCGGGGTGATGGAACCCGGCGCTTGGCATATCACCGCCTTTGGCGGCCACGGGCTGAACACCACGGCGGTGGCGGGCAAGGTGCTGGCCGAAGCGATCTTGGGCGAAACCGACCGCTTGGCGATGTTCGCGGGGTTTGGCTTGGATTGGGCAGGCGGGCCTTTGGGGTTGGCGGCAGCGCAGGCGACCTATTGGAAACTGCAAGCGCAAGATTGGTGGCGCGAGCGCTAAGGGCTTTCATACTGGCTTAAATATTCCCGCCGGAGGCTTCTGCAGCTGATGAAGGATGCCTCCGGCGGGGATATTTTCGCACAGAGGATGACCGAAGGGTCAGCTTAGGGTCACGTCGTAGTCATAAAGCCAATCGAAGCGTTTCAGGGCGAGGTTGGGGGCGACCCTTCCACCAAGGCGCAGGGCGGTGTGGGCGATGCTGCGTTGCAACCCGGACAGGTGATAGGTCTTGGCATTGCCATTGGCGGCCGCGACGATACGGGTGCAGCGGGGTTTGCGGGTGGATTGGTAGGCGGTGAGGGCTTCGGCCACGGGCAGTTTTGACAAACGATCCGTCAGCAGCCATGCATCCTCCAGCGCCATCGCGGCACCTTGGGCGAGAAAGGGCAGCGTCGGGTGGGCGGCGTCACCGAGGATTACGGCGGCACCTTCGGGCAGGGTTTTGTGCCAGCTTTCAGCGACGGGGTGGCGGAACAGGCCCCAGAGATAGGGGTCTTGCACTTGATCCAGCCAGCCCTGCACCCGTGGCGAGAAACCCGCGAAAGCCTGTCGCATTGAGGACGCGTCGTCGCGCAGCGACCAGCTTTCGGGAACCCATGCGCTGCGTTCCTCCACCGCGACGATGTTGCGCAGGGTGCCACCGCGCAGGGGATAGCTGACCAGATGGCGGCCGGCACCCATATGCACCTCGGCCACCGGTGCGGCATTGGGCTCGGCGGGGATGATGCAGCGCCAAGCGACGTGGCGGGTGAAGAAAGGCGCTGTTTTGCCATTCAGTGCGGCGCGGGTTTTGGAATGCAGGCCATCGGCACCGATCAGCAGGCTGGGTTGGGATTCAATGCCTTGGGTGGTGATGAGGCGCGGGCGGGGGCCGGACAGGTCCACCGAGTCGATCTTTTGCAGCAGGCGGATTTGCACCCCTGCGGCGCAGGCGGCTTTGGCCAGAAGCTCGATCAGATCGGCGCGGTGCAGGAAATGGTAACCCTGTTGCGGGCGCATGTGGGCGAGATCAAGGCGCAGCACCAGATCGGCATCGCGGCCATCGCGGAGTTCCACCGCTTGCGCGCGCATTGAGGCTGCATCCAGCGCCGTGCCGAGACCCAAAGCCCGCAGCACCGCAGCACCATTGGGCGAGATTTGCAGCCCCGCGCCGATCTCGCGGATGGTGTCGGCTTGTTCCAGCACGGTGACATCGGCACCTTTCAGCGCCAGTGCGAGGGCTGCAGCCAAACCGCCGACCCCTGCGCCCAATACCGTGATCGGTTGCCCTGCAATGGCCATGCTATTCCCCAAACGAAAACGCCGGACCCTAGGGCCCGACGCTATCTGTTTCGTATCCGCGCAGGGGCCGCAAGCGGCTCAATCGTCGCGGTGGACCTTCTCGCGGCGCTCGTGCTTTTCTTGCGCTTCCAGCGTCATGGTGGCGATCGGCCGGGCGTCGAGACGTTTCAGGCTGATCGGCTCGCCAGTCATTTCGCAATAGCCAAACTCGTTGGCCTCGATCCGGCGCAAGGCGGCGTCGATTTTCGACACCAGCTTACGCTGACGGTCGCGGGTGCGCAGCTCCAGTGCGCGGTCGGTTTCTTCCGAAGCCCGGTCGGCGATGTCGGGCACGTTGCGGCCAGAGTCTTGCAGATTGTCGATGGTCTCGGCGGATTGGCCTTGCAGCTCTTGCTTCCAAGTCAGCAACTTGCGGCGGAAATATTCCAGCTGCCGGTCGTTCATGAAAGGCTCATCCTCGGCAGGACGATAATCGTCTGGCAAGAAGGTTTCGGCTTTCATTGCGGCACTCTCCCATTTCTCAGGATGCGCTGCCAGGTGGGCTGTGGTCATGACGCGCTCCTGCATGGGCGTGCATCTAAAGGAATCGGAAAGGATTGTCACTAGCGGTTGCGACAAATTCGCGTGGGCTTTAGGGTTTGTCCGACCTTTGTGCAGGGACTTGGAAATCTTATGAAATTTGACTCAACCGACCGCTATATTGTTGCCGACGATTTGGGCGTTGCGGTCAATGCTGCGGTGACCTTGCAGCGGCCTTTGTTGGTGAAGGGTGAGCCGGGGACGGGTAAGACCGAACTGGCACGACAGGTGGCCAGTGCATTGGATATGCCGCTGATTGAGTGGCATGTGAAGTCCACAACCAAGGCACAGCAGGGCCTCTATGAATACGATGCGGTCAGCCGCCTGCGCGACAGTCAGCTTGGCGAAGCGCGGGTGCATGATGTGGCGAACTACATCAAACGCGGCAAGCTGTGGCAGGCGTTCACCGCCCCTGCCCGCGTGGTTTTGCTGATTGATGAGATCGACAAGGCCGATATCGAGTTTCCCAACGATCTGCTGCAGGAACTCGACCGGATGGAGTTTCATGTTTATGAGACCGGCGAGACCATTCGGGCGCTGCATCGCCCGGTGGTGATCATCACCTCGAACAACGAGAAAGAACTGCCGGATGCATTTTTGCGGCGTTGCTTCTTTCACTACATCCGCTTTCCAGACGCCGATGTGCTGGCGGCGATTGTGAAAGTGCATTTCCCGGATATTAAGCCTGCTCTGCTGACGACCGCGCTGACGCAGTTCTTTGAGATCAGGGAGACGCCAGGGCTGAAGAAAAAACCCTCGACCTCGGAGGTGCTGGATTGGCTGAAACTGCTGCTGGCGGAAGATCTTGCGCCCGAGGATTTGAAGCGCGACGGCAAGCATTCTTTGCCGAAGTTACATGGCGCTTTGCTGAAGAATGAACAGGACGTACATCTATTTGAGCGTTTGGCGTTCATGGCGCGCGGTCAGCGCTAAGGCACGGCACCTGTTCCATGCCGCCCCGGACTTGATCGGGGGCCTCACCGCATGAGGCACCGGATCAAGTCCGGGGCGGCGGGGTGAGTATGGCAGGCACTATTCCCGCAGAGACAATCCTCACTTGGCTTGCCAGACTGTGTAGCAAGAATCGAGAATCGGGCGATTCTGCCGTGGTTTAGCCATAGTCTTGACATAATTAAGTAACGAAAACTCCATTTTATGAAATATATTGAAACATATAGAGAGTTATTTCTGGATAATATGGCGTTTCCGCTTCGGCAACCATCCATAGGTAGACTCTGGGATTTTGTGCAGAATCCTAAAGATTGACATGATCATGCCCGAAAACCGACACTGCAAGCCTGTTGTCTCGCCCTGAGAGTGAGCTTCCTAACTGCAATGAGTTCCAATGACTTACGCCCTGCCTTTGCCTACTTGCCAAGTCGCCCCGAAAGGGCGGCGGGGTGTGGGCAAAGCGGCTGTGCCTTCGGTGATCTGCCACCGGATGCGCGCAGCGCAGCGCCAAGGTCAGGCCAATCTGCCGCTGCTCGGCGGGATGGCGATCATTGCAGGCAGGAGGCCCATGACTGGAGGCAGGGGCGCTACGGGACGCGCGTTTTGCTTGCCAAACCGGGCTTCTCATCCCTCCACAAATGTCGGTCTGCTCCGGCGCGCGTGGTTTGGGGTGAGGAGTGACGGCGCGGGGGAAATGCGAGCTTTGAACTGGTTGGGCAAGGCTTTGGCGGAGGATGCGGGGGCATCATTCGTCAAAGGTCTGATCAGGGTTTTGCGCGCGTCCCGCCACGCTTCGCCAACTGAGACGGGGCCGCTGCGGCCTCTGAAACCTTGTATGAATGGTCTGCCAGCCCATGCGCCTGTTACCCTTGATCGCCGTTATCGGCCTTACCGCTTGTACGCCTGTCCAAAACGCGCAGGTGTCGAAAAATTACACTGAAGCCGGGGGCAATGGCCTTGGCCTGCCCGCCCTGCAAAGCTTTGGCGCGGTGGCCACAACGGCGACCGCCCGCCCCAATGCTGAAATTGCCCGCGATTTCCTTGATCTGGAATTCCGTATGGAAAGCGGGCGAGCGATCCCCAGTTTCTCGCGCTTTGAAGGCCCGATCACGGTGCGGCTGATCGGCGATGTGCCCGCCACCGCAAACACCGAAATGTCGCGTCTGATCAACCGCTTCCGCAGTGAAGCTGGCTTGCCGATCAGCTTTGCTCAAGCCGGGGATAGCGCCTCGATCACCGTGGAATTCCAGCCGCGCGCCCAGATGGCCCGCGTGGTGCCGATGGCGGCCTGTTTCGTGGTGCCACGCGTGCAGTCCTGGGCGGAATACAAGGCCGAACGCAATGGTCCAAAGGTGGATTGGACCACGATGACCTCGCGCGAGCATGTCTCTATCTTCGTGCCATCGGATGCCGCGCCGCAAGAAATCCGCGACTGCCTGAACGAGGAAACAGCACAGGCGATGGGGCCGCTGAACGACCTTTATCACCTGCCCGACTCGGTGTTTAACGATGACAACTTCAACTCGGTGTTGACCGGGTTTGATATGCTGATGCTGCGGATGCACTACGCCCCTGCCCTGCGCAATGGTATGAACGAGGCTGAGGCTGCCAAGCATGTGCCTGCCCTGCTGGCGCAGATGAATCCGCGTGGCGCGGGCGGTGTGCCGGATATCAAATCCATCGCGCCCCGGTCTTGGGTGGCAGCGGTTGAGGGCGCGTTTGGCCCGCGGGGCGGCAATGCGTCGCGGCTGCGCGCAGCTGAGATGATGCGGTCGATTGCGATGGCGCAGGGCTGGCATGATGGCCGTCTGGCGTTCAGCAATTATGCGGTGGGCCGCTCGCTGGCCAGCACCGATCCGGCGCAGGCCGTGGTGGCTTTGTCTGAGGCCGGGCGGATTTACCGCAGCATTCCGGGGGCGCAAGTGCATGTGGCGCATGTCGATATGCAACTGGCGGCGATTGCGCTGGCCGCAGGGCAGTCGGATCAGGCGATCGCCTTTGCAGATCGCGCAATTCCGGTGGTGAAGCGGGCGGAAAATGCCTCACTGCTGGCGACGCTGATGCTGATAAAGGCCGAGGCGTTGGAGAACGAAGGCCGCGTCACAGAAGCACGGGCGCTGCGTCTCGACAGTCTGGGCTGGGCGCGTTATGGCTTCGGCTCGGAGCGTCAGGTGCGCGGACGGATGGCAGAAATTGCCAATCTGGGTGCGCGCGGGCATCGGGGATAATTTCGGGGCATTGGTCTAGTCGGCCTGTCCCAGCAAAGGGGCAGGCCGTGATCATTTTGGCAGGGTTACTGATCGGTGCGGCTTACGGCGCGTTCAGTGCTAAACGGCGCGGCGGGCGCGGCTTGGATATGCTGCAATATGGCGCCGCCTATGCGATCATGCTGGGCCTGCTCGGGCTGTTCCTGACGATCTATCTGCACCGGACCTTGGCGGGCTAGCCGATGTTCCTGCCCTTCTTCCAAGCGTTGCGGAAAGAAGGCGTGCCGGTGTCTTTGCGCGAATATCTGGCGTTTCTCGAAGGTCTGGCGGCGGGTCTGGTGACCTATGACGCGGACGGATTCTATCATCTGGGCCGCCTGACCATGGTGAAGGATGAGCGTCACATTGACCGCTATGATCGGGCTTTCTCCTATAGTTTCAGTGGTTTGGAGGCTGTTTCTGAGATAGAGGTTTTGCAGGCGCTGGACTTGCCTGCCGCTTGGCTGGAAAAGCTGGCGGAAAAGCATCTGTCGGCGGAGGAACGCGCCAGCATTGAGGCTGTGGGCGGCTTTGACAAACTGATTGAGACGTTGAAGCAGCGTCTGGCCGAACAGAAAGGCCGCCATCAGGGTGGCAACAAATGGATCGGCACCGCGGGAACCTCGCCCTTCGGTGCCTACGGCTACAACCCCGAAGGCGTGCGGATCGGGCAAAGTGAAAGCCGTCATCAGCGCGCGGTGAAAGTCTGGGACAAGCGCGAGTTCCGCAATCTGGATGATCAGGTTGAACTTGGCACCCGCAATATCAAGGTGGCGCTGCGGCGGTTGCGCAAATGGGCACGCACGGGCGCGGCAGACGAGTTCGATCTCGACGGCACCATCCGCGCCACCGCCGAACACGGCTGGCTGGATGTGCAGGTTCGGCCAGAGCGCAGAAACGCCGTCAAGGTGTTGATCTTCTTTGATATCGGCGGCTCGATGGACCCCTACGTCAAAGTGATGGAGGAATTGTTCTCTGCCGCCCGTGCCGAGTTCAAGCATCTGGTGCCGTTCTATTTTCACAACTGTCTGTACGAAGGCGTGTGGCGCGACAATGCGCGGCGCTGGGATGCGCAGACCCCGACCGATGAGGTGCTGCGCACCTATGGCGCGGATTACAAATGCATTTTTGTAGGTGACGCCTCGATGAGCCCCTATGAGATTTTGCATCCGGGTGGGGCGAATGAGCATTGGAACGCCGAGGCCGGGCAGGTCTGGCTGCAGCGCGCTTGTGATCGCTGGCCGAACCATCTGTGGATCAACCCTGTTCCCCAGGCACAATGGGGCTACACTCAATCTATCCGCCTGATCGGGCAGATTTTTGCAGGCTGCATGGTGCCGATGACGCTGGAGGGGATTTCGCGCGGCATCAAGGCATTGCGCTGATGCGTAGGGCTTGCGAAATCCGCCAGACACGACTTGCGGCGCTGCGGCCCTGCCCCATATCAAGCGTATGTTGAAGTTCCTCCCCTTTCTGCTGGCGATTGGCTACGGCCTGCTGATGATGCGCTTTTCGGTCTGGCGCACCAAAAAGATGCTGGCCGAGCAAAGTCAGCCGTTGCGCGATCCGGGGCTGTTGGCTTTGGCGCAGAAGATGGCGGTGGCGTTGGACTTGCCGCAGATCAAGGTCAACGTCTATCAGATAGACGCAGTGAATGGCCTCGCCGCCCCCGATGGGCAGATTTATCTGACGCAAGGGTTTCTGGACCGCAAGGCGAAGGGTGAGGTCTCGGATGCCGAACTGGCCTCGGTGATTGCGCATGAATTGGGGCATGTGGCACTGGGCCACACCCGGCGGCGGATGATTGATTTTACCGGACAAAATGCGGTGTTCGTGATGTTGTCGGCGCTGTTGAACCGGTTTTTGCCGGGGATTGGCGTGTGGATCGCCAATCTGATTTCGGGCGCGTTGATGGCGCATATGTCGCGGCGCGACGAGTTTGAGGCCGATGCCTATGCGGCGGCGTTGCTGGTGAAGGCGGGGATCGGGATTGCGCCGCAGGTGTCGCTGTTTCGCAAGCTGAACGCGCTGACCGGGGCGGCGGGCGCGGGCACTCCGGCTTGGCTTTTGAGCCATCCGAAAACCGATGACCGGATCGCCGCCATTGAGGTTTTGGACGCGCGCTGGCGGGAGGCGTAGGGTGCGTTTTAATGCACCATGTGGGGTGGTGCGTTAAAACGCACCCTACGCCTCTGCCAGAATCGCTTTCGCCAGCTTTGGCAGTTGTGCGCGTTTCAGAAGTGATTTCAGTGGGATTGCTTCGCCCTTCATCGCCTCGGCGGTCGCATGGACATGGGCTACAACTTCGGCCACTTCACCGGGGTGAAACGACCAGAGCTGCCAGAGCAAGCCGTCGGGATCGCGACGTTCTAGGCCTTCTTCGGCCAACAGATGACGCGGGAAATCCTTGGCGTTGAAGGTGACGATGCAATCGGCGTGGCCCGTGATGGCGATGGCCAGCACATGCACATCATTGGGGTCGGGCAACAGCAGGCGGGCTTCGATATTGGGCTGTTCGCGCACGCAGCCACGCGGGAAGGCGGCGCGCAGCAGATTGGCTTCGGTTTCCGCCAGCGCCTGCGCTTCGGGGCCAAGTTTGGCGACAGCGCGGGTCCATTCGCGCAGGATGCGATCCGACCACAGCGCCTCGTACAGACCCTTCGCAGCCACGCCCAGCAGGATTTCCCGCAGGACGGTGGGGTATAAGACGCAGGCGTCGAGGACGGCTTTCATCTAGTCGAGCCGGAAGAAAAGCGCTTTCAGATAGCCGCTTTCCGCCAGTTGCGGCAGCATGGGGTGATCGGGGCCAGCGAATCCGGTGTGCAGAAGTTGACCACGACGACCGCCGCGCCCGATGCCGCGGGCGGAGGCGTTGCGGAACGAGGCCAGATCAGCCGCATGGCTGCACGAGCAGAGCACGAGATAGCCGCCGGGGGCTACAAGGGGGGCTGCGAGACGGGCGATACGCTCATAAGCGCGCAGGCCAGCTTCCAAGGCGGGTTTGGCGGGGGCGAAGGCGGGCGGATCGCAGATCACCAGATCGAATTGCGCGCGCTCTGCGCCTAGGGCTTCCAGCACGTCAAAGGCATCGCCTTGCCGGGTGGTGAAGCGGTCAGCAAAGCCCGAAGCCTCGGCGCCCTGCCCTGCCAGTGCCAAAGCTGCGGCAGAGGCATCCACCGCCAGCACAGACGCCGCGCCATTGGCCAAAGCCGCAAGGCCAAAGCCGCCGACATGGGCGAACATATCCAGCACTTTTGCGTCCTTGGCGAAGCCTGCGGCAAAAGCGTGGTTCGGGCGTTGGTCGAAGAACAGCCCGGTTTTCTGGCCGCCTGTGACATCCGCCAGATAGTTGGCGCCGTTCATCGGCACTAGGATGGGCGCCGAAACCCCGCCCACCAGCACCAGATTTTCCTCATTCAGCCCTTCCAGCCCGCGCGAACGTCCGGTGGCGTTTTTCACAACAGTTTTGACGCCAGTGACCGCCTGCAAGGCTGCGACCAGCACATCCAGATGCGCCTCGGCCCAAGCGGCGTTGGGCTGGATCACGGCGGTATCGCCAAAACGGTCAATGACGATGCCGGGCAGGCCATCGGCCTCGGCATGCACCAAGCGGTAGAATGGCTGGTCATAGAGACGGTCGCGCAAGCTGAAAGCCCGGCTGAGTTTGGCCTCAAACCATGCCTGATCCAGCTCGGCTTCTGGGTTGCGATCCAGCATCCGGGCGATGATTTTGGAGTTGGTGTTGACGGTGACAAGGCCCAGATCGCGGCGATCCGCATCAACCAGGATCGCCAAAGCCCCCGCCGCAAGATTATTCGTGCGCCTGTCCGTCACCAATTCATCGGCATAGACCCAAGGGAAGCCGTGGCGCAACGCGCGGGCCTCGGCCTTTGGGCGCAGGCGGACGATGGGATAGCGGCGCGATACGGTTTCAGAACCGGTGTCGGCGTCATCAGGGGTATTCGGGGCGGGGATATGCGAAATGGGGGAGCTCATGCCCCCCCATACTAAGATATTGCGGCTGTGAAAAGGCCCAGCCTTTGGCGGCGGCGGTTACTGAACCACGCTTGCCAGCTGCGCCGGGCTGCCGTCAAAGCGCGTCACCACCGCATCGGCGGGCAGCACGGTGATCGGAGCCGACAACTCGCGCCGGATCACTTCTGTCAAACGATCCGTCACCACCACTTTTTGGGTGCGTCCGGCTTGTTCTTCAGCCACAGCCCGGTTGCCGCCAGCACCTTTGACATCGGCGACAATCAGGCGCGGGCCCTGCACCACGGCTCCGGTGGTGGCATCGCGCACCGTCATCATAAAGTGCAGCGAGTGGACGCCGCCGACGGTATAACGGGTTTTCTCGGTCAGGCAGTGAAAGCGCACCACCTCCAGATCGACCACCACAGGCTCACCTGTGTGCATCGTCGCGATGCTACGGGCGGCGGCGGTATCGAAGATCGCTTTGACTTGGGTGTAGCGATCCCCCGGCAGATCACCGCGCCAGACGATATCGGCGGAGGGGTGGAAAGTGTTGGCCTCAGACACCCGCAGCGAATGCGGCACCGAAACATTGACGGCTTTCACATCATATTCGGCTTGCAGCATCACCGGGCCACGCGGGCCGGGGGCTGGCGGCAGGCTTGAAGCCTGCGATACGTTCGTCGACACTTGGTTTTGCGTCGACATAGAGGTGGTTTGCGCGCAGGCTGAAACAGCCAAGGCCAGCACCAGTGCGGAAATCGAAGTCATCTTCATAGCTTCACCCTTTTGGTTGCCCCCCGGCGTTGGTTAAATAAAGCCCTGTAAATGTGGCGGGTTTTTGATGAAGATCGTGCGAAAGCAAGGTATGATGGCGGTGCTTTCGTGATTGTGGCCTGATTGCACCCGACCAATGACTTGCAGCCAGCAGTCTATCACTGCGGGTAGAATTTGACCAAATTGCCGTGCAAGCGGGTTGTTAGCGCTAACAGCATCTGATATAAATCCCCCACGCAGCTTCCTTGCCAAGCCTGAGGTGCCCGATGTCGCTAAACTCCACCATTGACCGCGTGACTGACCGCATCCGCGAGCGGTCGGCCCAGACGCGGGGCGATTATCTGACACGGCTGGCAGCGGCGGCGCATCAAGGCCCAGCGCGCGGGCATTTGGCTTGCGGCAATCAGGCCCATGCCTATGCAGCGATGGGGGCGGATAAAGACGCTTTGGCAGCCGGGCGCGTGCCCAACATTGGCATCGTCACCGCCTATAACGATATGCTCTCGGCGCATCAGCCCTATGAGGATTATCCCAAACTGATCCGCGACGCCGCCCGCAAGGCTGGTGCCACGGCACAGGTCGCGGGCGGGGTTCCGGCGATGTGTGACGGTGTGACCCAAGGTCAGGCCGGGATGGAGCTGTCACTGTTCTCACGCGATGTGATCGCTTTGTCAGCTGGCGTGGCCTTGTCGCACAACACCTTTGATGCAGCTTTATTTCTGGGAGTCTGCGACAAGATCGTCCCCGGTCTGGTGATGGCTGCGGCGGCGTTCGGCCATATTCCGGCGGTGTTCGTGCCTGCGGGGCCGATGACCTCTGGTCTGCCGAATGACGAGAAATCCAAGGTGCGCAATGCCTTTGCCACCGGAGCGGTCGGGCGCGAGGAATTGATGGCGGCTGAGATGGCCAGCTACCATGGCCCCGGAACCTGCACGTTTTATGGCACCGCCAACACCAATCAGATGCTGATGGAGTTCATGGGGCTGCACCTGCCGGGTGCTTCGTTTGTGAACCCCAACACACCCTTGCGCGAGGCTTTGACGACTTACGCGGTGGAGCGTGCCGTGGCGATCACCGCTTTGGGCAATGATTTCCGGCCCGCTGGTGAGGTTCTGGACGAGCGCGCTTATGTCAACGGCCTTGTTGGGTTAATGGCGACGGGCGGTTCCACCAATCTGGTGCTGCACCTGCCTGCAATGGCGCGGGCGTCTGGTGTGCTACTGGACCTCGCGGATTTCGATGAGATTTCGCAGGCCGTGCCGCTGATGGCCAAGGTCTATCCCAATGGTCTGGCCGATGTGAACCATTTCCACGCGGCGGGCGGGCTTGGCTATATGATCGGGCAGCTGCTGGATCACGGCTTGCTGCATGGCGATGCGAAAACCGTGGCGGGCGAAGGGTTGCGGCATTACCGGACCGAGCCAAAACTGATTGACGGGCGGCTGACCTGGACGCCGGGGTCGAACCACACCCTGAACGACAAAATCCTGCGGCCCGCGTCGGACCCGTTCCAGCCAACCGGGGGCTTGCGTCAACTGTCCGGCAACCTTGGTCGCGGCGTGATCAAGGTTTCGGCGGTGGCACCGGAGCGGCATATCATCGAGGCACCTTGCCGGATTTTCCACGATCAGAACGATGTGAAAGCGGCGTTCAAGGCGGGCGAGTTCACCTCGGACACCGTCGTCGTCGTGCGTTTCCAAGGCCCGCAAGCCAATGGGATGCCGGAATTGCACTCGCTGACCCCGATGCTGTCGGTGTGCCAAGATCGCGGGCTGAAGATGGCATTGGTGACGGATGGCCGGATGTCGGGCGCGTCTGGCCGGGTGCCTGCGGCGATCCATGTCTCGCCCGAAGCCGCCAAAGGCGGGCCATTGGCCCGGCTGCGCGATGGCGATATTGTGCGGCTGGATGCGGTGGCGGGCACTTTGTCGGTGCTGGCCGCTGACTTTGAGGCCCGCGAAGCTGTGACCGCCGATCTGTCCGCCAACCGCCACGGCATGGGGCGCGAATTGTTCGAGGCGTTCCGCCGCAACGTCGGCACCTCGGAAACCGGCGCGGCTGTGGTGATCTAAGTTTTGCCTGCCGCGCGGGGATATTTGAGCGCAGAGGATGACACTCCGATCAGGTCATCCTCTGTGCTCAAATATCCCCGCCGGAGGCTTCTAACCTTTCAACCTGCCCCGAAAGCTGGGGATGGAGAACACGATGAACCCCACCGAACAATCCCGCCTCGCCGCTGAAATTTGCCGTCTTGCGCCCGTCGTACCCGTGCTGGTGATCGACGATCTGGCCCATGCCAAACCGCTGGCGCAGGCTTTGGTCAAGGGCGGCCTGCCCGCGCTGGAAGTCACTTTGCGCACCGCCTGCGCGCTGGATGCGATCCGCATGATGGCGGAAGTACCGGGCGGCGTGGTCGGCGCTGGCACTTTGCTGACGCCTGCCGATGTAAAGGCCGCCAAGGCTGCGGGCGCGAAGTTTGGCGTCTCGCCGGGGGCGACGGAACGCTTGCTGGACGCATGCGCGGAATATGAATTGCCGCTGTTGCCGGGGGCTGCCACCGCGTCTGAGATCATGGCGCTGTTGGAGTTGGGCTATACGGTGCAGAAGTTCTTCCCAGCCGAGCAGGCGGGCGGTGCGCCCTATCTGAAATCCATCGGATCGCCGATCCCGCAGGTTTCTTTCTGCCCAACAGGCGGGATCAGCCTGAAGAACGCGCGGGATTATCTGGGGCTGAAGAATATCCTATGCGTTGGCGGGTCTTGGGTTGCCCCCAAGGACGCGATGGCAAAGGGCGACTGGGCGGCGATCACCACGCTTGCGGCAGAGGCCGTGTTGCTGCGCTAAAGCATATCCCGTTCCCCCCGCCGCCCCGGCCTTGCGCCGGGGCCTCTGGTTATATCCACGGCAACACGAGGTCCCGGCTCAAGGCCGGGGCGGCAGGGAGTCTTGGCGTTCTGGACCAGCCACTACGGGTTTGCCGAAAACCGCCCTGCCCGCCCGCCGCGGCGTTTGGGATACTCGGGGGCGGTCAGCGCCTCGGTCAAAACACGGGTCATCGGGTGATCGGGGTTCGGCAGGCCGTAATGCGCGATCAGCGCGCGGATATTGTCGGGCGTGTTGACCACGGCGGGCAGGCTCAGCACCCAGTCGATGAAGATCTGGCCGCATTCGCCATAGCTGATCCCCTCAATGTTATAGCTTTCGCGCACCAGCCCTTTCGGGTCTGCTTCTGATAGATCCACCGCGCGTCTCCCCATGTGTCACCCGTTCAGATGGGCCGAAATTATCTGCTCTGCAAGGGCTGCCTTGCGCGCCAGCCGTTCGGTCAAAGCGGCAGAGCCTGCCTCGGTTTCGACACCACCGACCTCACGCAGCAAAAATGCCCGCCCGCCAATCCCCAAGGTTTCGGGATCAAGCGGTTTGTCGGACAAAAGTTTGCTCGCCGCCTGCATTTGCCAGCACAGCCTATAGGCGTCGAGCAGGGTGGACTGATCTGAATGCGACAGTTTGCCAGCGGTTCCGCCCGCCGCGATCTGCCGCTCAACCCCGCGCGCGGGGCTTGCCGATTGCAGTGCCACGGTTTGCGCCAGAAGTTCAATGTCCATCATCCGGCCGGGGCCAAATTTGGCATCCCACCCGCCAGCGCCCTGTTTGGCCTCGGCCAGACGCGCGCGCATGTCGGCCACGTCTTTCAGCACAGTAGGCCCCTGCCCCTTTATAGCGATGGTTTCGCGGCGGAAGGCTTCGACCTCGGCGGCAAGGCTGGGTTCGCCCGCCAGCACGCGGGCGCGGGTGAGGGCAAGGTGTTCCCATGTCCAAGCCTCATGTGTTTGGTAGTTGCGGAAGGATTCGATTGAGGTCGCCACCGGGCCTTGCCGCCCCGACGGGCGCAGGCGGACATCGACTTCGTAGAGGCGGCCCTCGGACATTTGCGCCGACAGCGCCGTGACCATGGCTTGGGTCAGGCGGGCGTAGTAAGGGCGGGCCGCGAGGGGGCGTTTGCCGTCGGAATTTTCCACACCTGCGGCGTCGTAGATCATGATCAGGTCAAGGTCAGAGCCTGCGTTCAGCCGCCCAGCGCCAAGGCTGCCCATGCCCAGCACCACAGCACCGCGTCCCGGAGCGGCCCCGTGTTTGGCTGCGAAATCGGTGCAGACCACGGGCCAGAGGGCGGCGATGACGGCTTCGGCGAGGTCTGCGTATTGCTTGCCAGCCTCAAAGCCATCAATCAGGCCGCGCAGATGATGGACGCCAATGCGGAAGTGCCATTCCTTCATCCATCTGCGGGAGGCGTCGAGTTTGCGTTCATAGTCGGGGATATCGTCGAGGCGTTTGGTCAGCTCGGCGGTCAGGGCCGGGGTGCCGGGCCAAGCGGCGAAGAACGACCCGCCGATCACCGCATCCAAGACGCTTGCGTTTCGCGACAGGTAGCGGGCGAGCGCGGGCGAGGTGCCTGCGATGTCGATGATCAGATCGACCAGTTGCGGATTGGCCTCAAACAGCGAGAAGATTTGCACGCCGGAGGGCAGGCCTGCGAGGAAACCATCGAGCGCTACCAGGGCCTCATCCGGGTTGGCGGCGCGGGTCAGGCGTTTCAGCAGGACGGGGCGCAGGCGTTGGAAGATGGCTGCCGCGCGGTCGGATTTCAGGGCGGGATAGTTGGCCCAGCTTTTGACGATTTGGGCGGCGTGGTCGGAAAGTTCGGGGCCGGATTCCTGCGCATTGGGGGCGAAGAAGCCTTCGGTGAGGCGGTCGGTTTGGGCCAAACGATCCAGCAGGTCTTTGCGAAATGTGGCCTCGTCCTGCCCGCAGAAGGCAGCTATGCGGGCGATGCCTTCGGCGGTGGTGGGCAGGTTGTGGGTTTGTTCGTCATTCACCATCTGGATGCGATGTTCGAGGTCGCGGTGTTCGGTGTAAAGGTTTGAGAGGTCGGCGGCGACTTCAGGCGGCAACCAGTTTTTCGCCGCCAAGGCTTGCAAGCCGCCGAGCGTGGTGCGGTCGCGCAGGGTCAGATCGCGGCCCCCGGCGATCAGCTGGCGGGTTTGGGTGAAAAATTCAATCTCGCGGATGCCGCCTTGGCCCAGCTTCATATTGTGGCCTTCGACCGTCACAGCTCCATTCAGGCCCCGATGTTCGCGGATACGCAGGCGCATGTCATGGGCGTCTTGGATCGCGGCAAAATCGAGGTGTTTGCGCCAGACGAAGGGGGTCAGTGCTTTGAGAAAGCGATTGCCCGCCGCTATGTCACCACCACAAGGGCGGGCTTTGATATAGGCGGCACGCTCCCATGTGCGCCCCTGCGCTTCATAATAGGCCTCGGCGGCGGCCATCGACAGGCAGACGGGCATGACGCTGGCATCGGGGCGCAGGCGCAGATCGGTGCGAAAGACGTAGCCCTCAGCCGTGATGTCCGACAGCATCACCGCCATTTTGCGGGTGACGCGGATGAAGGCGGCGCGGGCGTCTTGCCAATCATCGCCGTAGCGGTCCTGATCGAACAGGCAGATCAGGTCGATATCCGAGGAATAGTTCAGCTCTCCCGCGCCCATCTTGCCCATCGCAAGGCTGACCATGCCTGCAGACGTGGCCGCATCATCCGGGGTGGCTCCGGGCAGCTTGCCGCGACGGATTTCATCCGCCACAAGGCGCTGCATCGCCAGATCAACGGCGCGGTCGGCAAGGTCGGTCAGCGCACCTGTGACCTGCATCAGCGACCACACTCCGCCCAGATCGGCCAAAGCCGTCAGCAAAGCCGCGCGGCGTTTGGCTTGGCGCAGCGCGGTTGGCAGTTGGTCAAGCGCTACGTCGTTCAGCGCCACCAGCACCGCATTGAAGGCGGTTTCGGGTGACAGCGTCAGGGCCACGCGCAGCCAAGAGGCCTCTCGCAGCATCAGGGCTTTGAGGTAGGGACTGCATCCGGCGGTATTGGCCAGAAGCCCGCGCAGATCGGGCGTGAGGTCATCGAAATGGTGGGCGATGTCGGCAGCCTGATCGCGGTCATAGGCGATGGGTTGGCGGGTGATGTGGGCGGTGAAATTCTGGCTCATGCGCAGAGTTTGCCGATGCTTCGGGGTGGGGTCAACATGGGCTTGTCGCGGGATGGTGGTTTGTTGATAAAGCCTTGGAAACGGGGGGCGGTGATGAGCAAAAGTCTAGCGCGGGTGGTGGCTGCGATGCAGGCGGGCGGCGTGGTGGGTGCGCCGTTGGAGATGCCGGGAGAGACGCGGACGGCAGTGCAGGCGGCAGAGGCTGCGGGCTGTGCGTTGGATCAGATTGTGAAGTCGATCCTGTTTGGCGGTGCGCGCGGGCTGTATCTGTTTCTGACGGCGGGGGGCAATCAGGTGGATGCAGCCCGCGCCAGTGGGCTGGCCGGCGAGGCTTTGGGGCGGGCGGATGCGCATATGGTGCGCGCGGTGACGGGATTTGCGATTGGCGGTGTGTCGCCCTTGGGGCATCTGACGCCGCTGCCGATCTGGATGGACCCTGCCCTGCTGACCTTCCCGCTGGTTTGGGCGGCGGCGGGAACGCCACGGCATATCTTTGCGATCCCACCCTTGCAGTTGCAGCAGATCACCGGGGCAGTGGTGGCAAAGTTCACCGTTTAAAGGTTCGAGTTGGCCTGCCACACTATCGCAAGCCGCCCCGGACTTGATACGGGGCCTCATGGCGGATGAAGCGAGGCCCCGGATAAAGTCCGGGGCAGCTTGGAACTGGTTTGAGCGGGTTTTTGCGCAAATTTGCCCCTGTGTCAGCTTTATGTAAATATCTTTTACATCGCCCTTGAAAGCGAAGCCAACACAGCGCATCTTGGCTCATGTGAAAGACATTCACATACCGATTGAAACCTTAACCGGGAGTCCGCCGATGCACACCAGCTCTACCACCGCCCCTTCCTCCGGCGGAATCTTCTCTTTCCTGCGCCGCGCCGAGGCCTGGCTTGACGATCGCGGCAGATTTGCCTGGATCGCCGCCATGGTGCTTGGCTTCATCTTCATCTGGCCCGTGGGCCTGGCCTTTCTGGCCTATATGATCTGGAGCAAACGAATGTTCAGCCGTTCTTCCTGCGCGGAACGCCGCGCCCAACGCTTTGAGCGTCACGAAAAACATTGGGGCGGGCATTGGGGTGGTCGCCACTCGATGATGCGCCCGTCGGGCAATGCCGCGTTCGATGCCTATAAAACCGACATGCTGCGCCGTCTGGAAGACGAGCAGACCGCGTTTGAGGCGTTCTTGCAGCGCCTGCGCGAAGCAAAGGACAAGTCGGAATTCGATAATTTTATGGAAGACCGCGCCCGTGCGGCCTCAAACCCTCCGGCCAGCACCGAAGTGGCGCGGCCCGGCGAGTATTAAGCCTTAAGCTGCTTTGATGGCACAAAGCCTCCCGGTCATTCGGGGGGCTTTTGTTTTGGCCGAATGCAGGCGGTGCCTGTTGATCTGATTGCACTTGGCGACGGGCGCAAGCCTTGCTAGGGTGCTGTATTCCCTAACCTTGCAGCCGAGATGATGCGCCACACCCTTCCGATTGCGCCCCAGTTCTATGTGACGGCTCCGCAGCCCTGCCCCTATCTTGAGGGGCGGATGGAGCGGAAATTGTTCACCGCTTTGCAGGGCGATCAGGCGCAACGGCTGAATGACTCGCTGTCAAAACAGGGGTTTCGGCGGTCGCAAAATGTGCTGTATCGCCCGTCCTGTGCGGAATGTTCGGCCTGTTTGTCGGCGCGCATTCGGGTGGCAGATTTCAAACCCAGCCGCACCCAGCGCAAGATCATGAAGAACGCAGCACACCTGCGGCGCAATGCGACCAGCCCTTGGGCGACGGAAGATCAGTTCAGCCTGTTCCGCCGCTATCTGGATGCGCGCCACGCCGATGGCGGCATGGCGGATATGGATGTGTTCGAATTTGCCGCGATGATCGAGGAAACCCCGATCAAAAGCCGGGTGATTGAGTATACACGTGCTGCGGGTCCGGGGGAGCGTGGGCGGCCTTTGGCTTGTGTGGCGCTGACGGATGTTTTCGATGACGGGCTGTCGATGGTCTACAGCTTTTATGATCCCGATATGATTGATCTGTCACTGGGCACCTTTGCCATTCTGGACCATATCGCCATCGCGAAGGAAGCTGGCCTGCCCTATGTCTATCTGGGCTATTGGGTGCCGGGCAGCCGCAAGATGGGCTATAAAGCGGGCTTCAACGCGCTGGAGATTTTCAAGCACGGCGCGTGGCAGGATATTGGCGATCCCGCCGATCACCGGGCCGAGTTGCATCCTTTGTCGGTCGATCCGATTGCCGAGCAGGTGGCGCGGATTTCGCTGCCCGAAGCGCGGTCTGTGCCGCGCGAATGATAGGCGCCTTGGCGCTGGTGGTGCCGGATTATGATCAGGCGATCCGGTTCTTTTGCGACGGTTTGGGGTTTAGGCTGACCGCCGACATAGATCAGGGCCACAAGCGCTGGGTGACGGTTCAGCCTGCGGGCGGTGGCGTGCAACTGGTGCTGGCGCAGGCGAGGGGCGCGCGGCAAACGGCTGCGGTGGGCGATCAGGCTGGGGGCCGGGTGTGGTTGTTTCTCCATACCGATGATTTCGTGCGCGATGCGGCGCGGATCGTGGCGGCGGGCGGGGTGTTCGAGGAAACGCCGCGCCATGAGGTCTATGGCACCGTGGCGGTCTGGCGTGATCTTTGGGGCAATCGCTGGGATTTGCTGCAACCGATTTAGTCCCGCCACGCGTGGACAGATTTCGGCCCTAGCAATAACAACAGCTTGTGCGCGGCGATTCAGGCTTTGTTAATCTTTACACCGCGTGACGGGGGGTGACGATTTTTCGGCCAAAAATCGGTTTCATGATGCGTGTGGTGGCGACTCGGGAGTAGTAGCGGGTGCCGCAAGATGTGAAAGTTGCGAAAATTACCCATTTACAGATTAATTTGTAATTAAAGTTCAAAAAACTGGCCTCTGGCGACACATTTCTTGTCGATTTGCAGTTGACGGCCCTGCCCTGCCGCCATAGTTTCCCCTCGAAGCTCAAGGGGTCTGCAATGCTCAGCATTCTAGTCGTCGTAAGGATAAAGCGCATGGGCCGGTAACGGTTTGACCATCAGGTTTCCCATGCGCCCCCGAGTAACCTCCGGGGGCTTTTTGTTGGCCGCAACGGGTGCCAAGCCCGCACTTCTATTGACCAAAGGGCGTATGCCCAAACTTAGGAAAAGATCATGACGCGTCAGATGACCGGAGCACGAATGGTGGTTCAAGCCCTGAAGGATCAGGGTGTTGAAGTTGTCTTTGGCTATCCGGGTGGCGCGGTGCTACCGATCTATGACGAGATTTTCCAGCAAAACGACATTCGCCACATTCTGGTGCGCCACGAACAGGGCGCGATCCATATGGCCGAGGGATATGCGCGCTCGACTGGCAAGGTGGGCGTGGCTTTGGTGACTTCGGGTCCGGGGGCCACGAATGCTGTGACCGGGCTGACCGATGCGCTGCTGGACAGCATCCCGATCGTGGTGTTGTCGGGTCAGGTGCCGACGTTCATGATCGGCACAGATGCGTTCCAAGAGGCGGATACCATTGGCATCACCCGGCCCTGCACCAAGCACAACTGGCTGGTGAAGGACACCGAGAAGCTGTCGGAAACCATCCATCAGGCGTTTCATGTCGCATCCCACGGCCGCCCCGGCCCGGTGTTGATCGACATCCCAAAGGATGTGCAGTTCGCCACCGGCACCTATACGCCGATGGAAACCAGCCGCGTGTCGCATTACCAGCCGCGCGTGAAGGGCGACCCGGAAGCGATTGCCGCGATGGTCGAGATGATGGAAACTGCTGAGCGTCCGGTGTTTTATACCGGCGGCGGGGTGATTAACTCCGGCGTGAAGGCCAGCCAGTTGCTGCGCGAATTCGTGGCGGCGACCGGGTTTCCGATCACTTCGACCCTGATGGGGTTGGGAGCTTATCCGGCTTCTGGTTCGGCTTGGCTGGGCATGTTGGGGATGCATGGGCTGTATGAGGCCAACCTTGCGATGCACGGCTGCGATCTGATGATCAACATCGGCGCGCGGTTTGATGACCGGATTACCGGGCGGATTCCTGATTTCAGCCCAAAGTCGCGCAAGGTGCATGTCGATATTGATCCCTCGTCGATCAACAAAGTCATCCGGGTGGATGTGGGCATCGTCGGCGATATCGCGCATGTGCTGGAGGAGGCACTGGCTTTGTGGAAGTCGCGCGGCTCGAAGGTGAACAAGGACGGTCTGGCGAAGTGGTGGGCGCAGATTGCCGAATGGCGGGGGGTGAAATGCTTGGGCTATAAGGGGTCGGCGAAGGTGATCAAGCCGCAATACGCGCTGGAGCGTTTGGAAGCGCTGACCAAGGGCATGGATCGCTATATCACCACCGAAGTCGGCCAACATCAGATGTGGGCGGCGCAATACTTAGGCTTTGAGGCGCCGAACCGTTGGATGACTTCCGGTGGTTTGGGGACGATGGGGTATGGGCTGCCTGCAAGCATTGGCGTGCAGATCGCGCATCCTGACAGTTTGGTGATCAACGTCGCCGGGGAAGCCTCGTGGCTGATGAACATGCAGGAAATGGGCACCGCGATGCAGTTCCGCGCGCCGGTCAAGCAGTTCATCCTGAACAACGAGCGGTTGGGGATGGTGCGGCAGTGGCAGGAATTGCTGCATGGTGAGCGCTATTCGCAAAGCTGGTCGGAAAGCCTGCCGGACTTTGTGAAATTGGCGGAAGCCTTTGGTTGCAAGGGGATACAGGTGTCTGACCCCGCCGATCTGGATGATGCGATCATGGAGATGATCCGTTATGACGGGCCGTTCATCTTTGATTGCCGGGTCGAGAAGCACGAGAATTGCTTCCCGATGATCCCGTCGGGCAAACCGCACAACGAAATGCTTTTGGGCGATGCCGATACCCAAGGGGTGATCGGCTCTAAAGGCGCAGTTTTGGTTTGAGATGTCGAACCGGGGGGCTTGCCCCCCGGACCCCCGAGGATATTTGTGCAGAGAGGATGACCAAGATGTCTCCGCTAAACATCAAGAAAAGTGCTTCCAGCCATTCGGCTTATGAGTTGCGCGACCCGAATGCGCCGGTGATTGAAACCCATACGCTGGCGGTGATCGTCGAGAACGAGCCGGGGGTTTTGGCCCGCGTGATCGGGTTGTTCACCGCGCGCGGCTATAACATCGACAGTCTGACGGTGGCCGAGGTGGATCATAGTTCGCATCGCAGCCGGATTACGGTTGTGACGACGGGAACGCCGGAGGTCATCGTGCAGATCAAGGCACAGCTGGCGCGGATGGTGCCGGTGTATGAGGTGCATGATCTGACGGTCGAAGGGCCATCGGTGCAGCGCGAGCTTGCGTTGATGAAGGTGGCAGGCCGCGGCGAGGCGCGGATTGAGGCGTTGCGCTTGGCCGAGATTTTCCGCGCGCATGTGGTGGATTCGACGCTGGAATCTTTCGTGTTCGAGATGACCGGGACGCCGGAGAAGATCGACTCGTTTGCCGAGTTGATGCGGCCCTTGGGCCTGCGTGAGATGGCGCGGACCGGGGTTGCGGCGCTGTCGCGCGGGGTTTGACAAACACGGCTGCGCGACATTGCCGCGCAGCCCATTTCCGATGGCCGCGATGTCGCCTATAGATGGGCGAACCCGGAGGCCGCGATGATCATTGAATTTGGACATTTCACCTTGGTGCTGGCCTTTATGGTGGCGCTGGTGCAGTCGACTTTGCCGCTATGGGGCGCCTATCGGCGTGATGCGCGGCTGATGGCAGTGGGCGATCCGGCGGCGGTGGTGCAGTTTTTGCTGATCGCCACCAGCTTTGCGGCGCTGACCTATGGCTTTGTGACCTCGGATTTCTCGCTGAAACTGGTGGTCGAGAATTCGCATACCGCGAAGCCGATGCTGTATAAAGTGGCGGGGGTTTGGGGCAACCATGAGGGGTCGTTGCTGCTGTGGGTGCTGATCCTGTCGGGGTTTGGCGCTTGTGCGGTGTGGTTTGGCAGCAATCTTCCGATGCGGTTGAAGGCACGGGTGTTGGCGGTGCAGGGCTCGATTGGCGTGGCGTTCATGGCGTTCATGCTGCTGACCTCGAACCCGTTTTTGCGGCTGGAAAACCCGCCGATGAACGGCAATGACTTGAACCCCTTGCTGCAAGACCCCGGTTTGGCGTTTCATCCGCCGTTCCTGTATCTGGGGTATGTCGGGCTTTCGATGAGCTTTTCCTTCGCGATTGCCGCCCTGCTGGAGGGCCGCGTTGATGCCGCTTGGGGCCGCTGGGTGCGGCCTTGGACGCTGGCGGCGTGGATTTTCCTGACCATTGGCATCGCGATGGGGTCTTGGTGGGCCTATTATGAACTCGGCTGGGGCGGGTTTTGGTTTTGGGACCCGGTCGAGAATGCCAGTTTCATGCCTTGGCTGATCTCGGCCGCCTTGCTGCACTCGGCCATTGTGGTGGAGAAGCGGGAAAGTTTGAAGGCGTGGACGGTTTTGCTGGCGATTCTGGCGTTTGGGTTCAGCCTGACGGGGACGTTTATTGTGCGCTCTGGCGTGATCACAAGCGTTCACGCCTTTGCCAATGATCCGGCGCGGGGGGTGTTTATCCTTGGTATTCTGGGCGTGTTCATGGGCGGCTCGCTGACCTTGTTTGCATTTCGTGCCAGCGTGTTAGAGGCGAAGGGTGTGTTCGCGGTGGTTAGCCGGGAAACCGCACTGGTGGCGAATAATCTGCTACTGGCGGTTTCAGCTTTTGTGGTCTTTACCGGCACGATCTGGCCGCTGATTGCCGAGTTGGTGTTCGCGCGCAAGCTGTCGGTCGGCCCGCCGTTCTTCGATGCGGCGTTCACGCCGTTCATGGTGGCGCTGGCGATCATCCTACCTTTGGGCGCAATGCTGCCGTGGAAACGCGCGGAAATGGGCCGCGCTTTGCGGCCATTGCGCGGGGCTTTGCTGCTGGCTTTGGCGGTAGGACTGCTGGTTTATGCGGTCCAAACCGGGCGCAGCGCTTTGGGTCCGGTGGGTGCTGCTTTGGGCGCTTGGGTTGTATCCGGTGCGCTGGTGGATTTGTGGCAGCGGTTGGGGCGCGGGTCTGTCGGCGCGCGGCTGGGACGGCTGAGCCGCCTGCCCCGCGCCGATCTGGGCAAGGTTGTCGCGCATTCCGGCATGGGGGTGACGATCTTTGCGGTGGCGGCGATGACGGCTTGGGTGAAGGAGGATATCCGCACCGTGAAGATTGGTGAAACGTTTGCTTTGGGCAGCTATGATGTAACCTTGCAGGCGGTGAACAAGGTTGAGGGGCCGAATTACCACTCCACCATGGCGGATATGATTGTGCGCAAGGGCGGTGTGGTGGTGGCAAGTTTGCATCCTGAAAAGCGGATGTATCCGGTGGCCGGGATGCCGACGACCGAGGCTGCGATTGACCAAGGCGTGTTCCGCGATCTGTATCTGGTGATTGGCGATGCGCAGGATGATGGCGGCTATGCGGTGCGCAGTTATATCAAGCCGTTTGCGAATTGGATTTGGGGCGGGGCGTTGCTGATGGCGTTGGGCGGGATTCTCAGCCTGTCGGATCGGCGGTTTCGGGTGGCGGCGGGGGCGCGTAAGCCTGCGGTTGTCGCGATGGCTGCGGAATGATGCGGGCGGTTTTATTTGCGCTGCTGCTGGTTGCCTCGCCTGCTTTGGCGGTGCAACCTGATGAAATGCTGAAAGATCCGGGATTGGAGGCGCGCGCGCGGGCGATCTCGCAGAACCTGCGCTGCCCGGTCTGTCAGGGTGAGGATATCGACGATTCCAACGCGCCGATCAGCCGGGATTTGCGTCTGGCGGTGCGGGAACGGCTGGTCGCGGGCGATAGTGACGCCCAAGTTATTGACTATGTCGTCGCGCGGTATGGCGAATTTGTGCTGTTTCAGCCGCGCGCCGAAGGGTCAAGTTTGATCCTTTGGCTGGCTGGGCCTGCGATGCTGCTGGCGGGGGCGGCGATTGCTTTGGCGATGAGCCGACGTCGGGCGGTCGCGGCAGAGGCGGAAGTTTTGAGCGAGGCCGACAAGGCGCGGCTGGCAGAACTGCTGGAAAAGTGACGCGGGGTTTCACTGGCCCAAGGCCCCTGCCCTGATACTCTGCGTCCAATCAGGGGGGCTTTGATGTATCAGACGATTTCCTATCAGGTGGAGGCGGGGGTGGCGGTGATCACGCTGAACCGGCCCGAAGTGATGAACGCTTTGTCGCGGGCACTGCGGGCGGAAATGCTGGACGCGGTGCTGCGCGCGGGGCTTGAGGCGCGGGTTTTGGTGATCACAGGCGCAGGTCGGGCGTTTTGCTCGGGGCAAGATTTGGGCGATGCTTCTGGCGCGATGGACCTCGAGCGGGTGCTGAACAAGGAATATGTGCCGCTGCTGAAGGCGATCACCGATTGCCCGGTTCCGACGATTTCGGCTGTGCAGGGGGCGGCTGCGGGCGCGGGGGCCAATCTGGCGCTGGCTGCGGATGTGGTGATTGCCTGCAAGAGTGCCAGTTTTATTCAGGCCTTCACCCGGATTGGCCTCGTGCCAGATGCTGGCGGCAGCTATTGGTTGCCGCGCCAGATTGGCCTTGCGCGGGCGATGGGGGCGGTGTTGTTCGCCGATAAGATCAGCGCAGGCCAAGCTGCGGATTGGGGCATGATCTATGAATGTGTGCCGGATCAGGGGTTTAGCGCACATTGGCAGGCGCGGGCTATGTCGCTCGCGCAAGGGCCGACACTGGCCTATCGCGGCGTGAAAACTGCACTGCGGGCGTCGTTTGGCAATGATTTGGATCAGCAACTGGCGCTTGAGGCGCGATTGCAGGGGGAATGTGGCGCCACGCACGATTTCCGCGAGGGTGTGGCTGCGTTTCTCGAAAAGCGGGTCGCCAAGTTTCGCGGTCAATAACAAATCCCACGCCGCCCCGGACTTGATCCGGGGCCTCCGAGGCGGCCATGAGGCCCAGGATCAAGTCCGGGGCGGCGTGGGGATAGCGGCAGTCGCGCGCCGATTCTGCTGGAACTACCGCCGTCCCGCCTTGCGCGTTGACAAAAGCAGGTTGGTTTCCGAGGTCAACACGCCGTCGATATTTCGGATGCGGTTGATCACCTCATCCAGTTCAATCAGCGTTTGGGTGGAAATCTCGGCGATCACGCTCCATTTGCCATTGGTCGAATGCACCGCCATCACGGCCGGGATGCCCGCCAGACGCGCCATGATTTTCTCACCGCCCTTGCCCTCGATGATGATCATCATCAACCCGCGCACCGGGGCTTCGGCGACATCGGACCGGGTCAGCACGGTAAATCCGGCGATTTCGCCCTTGGCGGTCAAACGCTCCATCCGGGTGCGGACGGTGGCGCGTGACAGGCCAAGGCGGTCGGACAGATCGGACAAAGCCGCGCGGCCATCGCGGCGGAGTTCAGCAATCAGGCGGGTATCGGTTTCGTCCAACATGGGCAATTTTCCTGCCGTTATGGGAAAGGTGTTGTGCGAAGCGTCCTAAATACCTGTATGATTCGGCGCAAGATGGAAAGATAATTTGATCAAAGGAGATCACCCATGCCCAACACCATTCTGATCGGTGCGCCGATTGACGAAGGCCAACGCCGCCCCGGTTGCGTGATGGGGCCAAGCGCGTATCGGGTGGCGGGGATTGCGCAGGCGATCCGCGATCTGGGGCACGGGGTTGCGGATTGGGGCGATATGGCGCTGCCCGCGTTGCAAAGCGTCAGCTGCCCGAATCCGGCGGTGCATAGTTTGCCGCAAGTGCTGGGCTGGACCGTGGTTTTGGCGGATAAGGTCGATGATGCGCTGAGCCAAGGCGGTTTGCCGATCATTCTGGGCGGCGATCACTCGCTGGCCTTGGGCTCGGTCGCCGGGGCTGCGGCCTATGCGGCCCGGCAGGATCGTCCGCTGTTCCTGCTGTGGCTGGATGCGCATTCGGATTTTCACACGCCGCTGACCACGCAAAGCGGTAATCTGCACGGCACGCCCGTCGCCTATATCGCTGGGCGTGAGGGGTTTGAGGCGTTTCCGCCCTTCCCCAAACCGATCCCGGCAGAGCGGATTTGTTTGTACGGTATCCGATCTGTTGATGCCGCAGAACATGCGGCACTTTTGAAACATGACATTGCAATCAATGACATGCGGGTTCTGGATGAGCGCGGCATCGTCGCCCCCTTGCGCGAATTTCTGGATATGGTGCGGGATGCGGGCGGGATGCTGCATGTGTCTTTGGACGTGGATTTCCTTGATCCGTCGATTGCCCCCGCTGTTGGCACCACGGTTCCGGGCGGCACGACGTTCCGCGAGGCGCATCTGGTGATGGAGCTTTTGCACGAATCCGCGTTGGTGACCTCACTGGATCTGGTCGAATTGAACCCGTTCCTGGACGAGCGCAGCCGCACCGCCAAACTGATGGTCGATCTGGTAGGCAGTCTGATGGGCCGCAAGGTTTTTGACCGCCCAACCCGGAGTTTCTGATGCGCCGTAACCTGCTGCAAGCCCCCGAAGCCGTGGTGATGATCCGCCCGCACGCGTTTCATTCCAACCCCGAAACCGCCGCTGACAATGCGTTTCAGCGGGTGGGGGATGGGGTTGCGGATGCGGTTGCCGCCCGTGCCTTGGCCGAGTTTGATCAGGCGGTGAAAACCCTGCGCGATCAGGGTGTTACCGTGCATGTTTTTGAGGATGACGGCAGCCGTGATACCCCGGATTCGGTGTTTCCGAACAACTGGTTCTCCACCCATATCGGCGGCCATATCGCAATTTACCCGATGCACACACCAAACCGCCGCCGCGAACGCCGCAGCGATGTGATTGAGATGCTGAAGGCGAAATACCGTGTGCAAGATGTGATTGATTATTCGGGGCTAGAGGCCGACGGCATCGCTTTGGAAGGCACCGGGGCGATGGTTTTGGACCATGTGGGCCGCATTGCCTATACGGTGAAATCCAATCGCGCCGATCCGGTGGCGCTAGAGCGGTTTTGCACGCATTTCGGCTACGAGCCGATGGTGTTTGACGCGCATGACGAACAGGGCCGTGAGATTTATCATACCAATGTTCTGATGTGCATTGGCACGGAAATGGCGATGGTCGGGCTTTCCAGCGTGGTTAATCCGGCGCGCCGGGCCGAGATTGCGCAGCGTCTGGCCGAAGGCGGGCGTGAGGTGATTGATCTGTCGCCTGCCGAAATCGCCGGATTTGCGGGCAATGCGATTGAACTTTCCGGCGATCATGGCCGCTTTCTGGCGCTGTCGCGCACCGCTTACAACAGCCTGACGCCCGCGAACCGCGACCGCATTGATGCGCTGCTGCCCTTGGTGCCGCTGGAGGTGCCCACCATCGAACTCGCGGGCGGCTCGGTGCGCTGCATGATCGCAGGCATCCATCTGACCCCTCGTACTTAAGGAAACCCGATGAACACGCCGTCCCGTCAGGCCTATGTGCCGTTTGTCTCTGTTGATAACATGCTGAAATTGGTGCTGCATCTGGGGGTCGAGCGGGTGATGGCCGACCTTGCCGCCGAGATTGAGGCCGATTTCAAACGCTGGCCGTTGTTTGACAAAACCCCACGGGTGGCGTCGCATTCTGATGTCGGCGTGATCGAATTGATGCCGACTTCGGACGGGGAAACCTATGGCTTCAAGTATGTGAACGGCCATCCTTCCAACATGAAGCAAGGCTTGCAAACCGTTACAGCCTTTGGACTTTTGGCGGATGTGGCGACGGGTTATCCGGTGTTGTTGTCGGAAATGACCATCCTGACGGCGCTGCGGACAGCGGCGACCAGTGCGATGGCTGCGAAGTGGTTGGCCCCTGCTGGCAGCACCACGATGGCGCTGATCGGCAATGGCGCGCAGTCGGAATTTCAGGCTTTGGGCTTTAAGGCGATCTGCGGGATTACCGAGGTGCGGCTGTATGATATTGACCCTGCGGCGACGGCGAAATGTGCGGCGAATTTGGCCGGGCGTGGGCTGAAGGTGGTGTCTTGTGGCACACCTGAGGAGGCTATTTTGGGCGCGCAGATCATCACCACGGTCACGGCGGACAAGCAATATGCAACGATCCTGACCGATAACATGGTGGGCGCGGGGGTGCATATCAACGCGGTTGGCGGCGATTGCCCCGGCAAAACCGAGTTGCACAAAGACATCCTGCTGCGGTCTTCGATCTTTGTCGAATACCCCGAACAGACCCGGATTGAGGGGGAAATTCAACAGCTTGCGCCAGATCATCCGGTGATCGAGCTGTGGCAGGTGATCAATGGGCAGGCAAAGGGGCGCAGCGATGCGCGCGAGATCACCTTGTTTGATTCTGTCGGCTTCGCGGTCGAGGATTTCAGCGCTTTGCGCTATGTCCGCTCGAAATTGGCAGAAACCGGGCTTTGTACTCAGCTGGATATGATCGCCGACCCCGATGATCCGCGCGATTTGTTCGGGATGATCTTGCGAGCGGTCTAACTGGGGTCGCGGTAGACGTGCCGCCTGCCCTGCCAATCGGTGATCTCAAAGCCGTCGCCTTGGGGTTCGACATAGCCGGGGCCGATGGGAACTTTGCCGAACCCGCCGGGAATATCAAGCACATAGGTGGGCAGGCCAATGCCCGACAGCCTGCCCCGCAGTTGCGCCATGATTGCCTGACCCGCTGCAATCGTGGTGCGAAAATGGCTGGTGCCGCGCGCGAGATCGCAGTGGTGCAGGTAATACGGCGTCACGCGGTTGCGCAGCAGGGTGCGGAACAGGGTTTCCAACGTTGCAGCATTGTCGTTGATGCCTTTCAGCAGCACGGTTTGCGACAGCAGCGGGATACCGGCATCCGCCAGTTTGGCAAGGGCTGCCTGTGCGGCGGGGGTGATTTCCTGCGCATGGTTGGTGTGCAAGACAAGGTAAGTCACTGGCCGCGCACGCAAAGCCGTGATCATCTCGGCAGTGATGCGGGCGGGATTAACCACGGGCACGCGGGTGTGAAAGCGGATGATGTCCACATGCGGAATCGCGGAAAGGCGTTGCATCAGCGTGCCTAGGCGGCGCGGCGACAGCACCAACGGGTCGCCGCCGGTCAAGATCACCTCCCAAATCGCGGGGGTGGCGGCGATATAGGCAGTGGCTGCATCCATATCGGCATCGGGCAAAGCGCCCTCTTCGCCCACGGCTTCACGGCGGAAACAAAAGCGGCAGTAAACCTCGCAAGTGTGGGTGGCGGCAAGGATGACGCGGTCGGGGTAGCGATGGGTCAGGCCGGGGGTTGGGCTGTAAGTGGTGTCACCGATCGGGTCGTAAAGTTCCTCAGGGCGGATGGTAAGTTCAGCCGCGTCAGGCAGGAATTGCCGAGCGATGGGGTCATCTGTTGCGGTGATGGCGCTGTGCATTTCGGTTGAGACACGGATGCGGAAAGCCTCGGCCACCTGCTGCAAAGCATCGGTGTGATCGGCAGGGGCCAGCCCTGCCGCAACAAGATCCTCAACCCGCGTCAGGGCGCGCTGTGGCAGAATTGTCATGATCGCCGCCTTCAAAACTCCAGCGCCGCTTATCCGCGCGCCGGATTGAAATGGCAAGCGGGGCTAATGCAGCCTAAATTCACCGACAACATTGCGCCATGCGCCGGGGGCTATCAGCTTGCGATGGGTGAAACGCACCGAATGCAGCGGGCCTTCGATCTGGCTTTGCCAGAATTCAATAAAGCCGAAAAGTTGCGGATAATCGGGGGCAAGATCATAGTCTTGCCAGACGAAGCTATTGAGAACATTACGGTAATCCGGCATCCGGTAGTATAGCTCGGCGGTGGTCAGCCCGTAGCCTTTCAGCATCAATTCCGTCTCAGACGCGTACATGGGTTGCCTGCCTTTCCGAAGCCCATAATCCCATCCTGCGCGTTAGATATTAATTTTCAATAAAAACAGTATGTTATCACTCACATACCCCTGCTGCCAAAGCCATTCGCGCACCCACCTTGCACCCCAAATGCGCGATAGTGTAAGGTAGTGGCAACAACATCTAGACCCTATACAGGAAGGCGCGGCCCCAGTGACCGACACTCCGGAAACCCCTGAAACGGCTGACGAAACACCGATCCGCATGCACCATGACGGGCCGCAGATCGACATCGCCGCCGAGATGAAAACCGCCTATCTCGATTACGCGATGAGCGTGATCGTTTCGCGCGCGATCCCCGATCTGCGCGACGGCTTGAAACCGGTGCATCGGCGGATTTTGTTCGCGATGCATGAGACGAACAACAGCCACGACAAGCCTTACCGCAAATCGGCGCGCCCGGTTGGCGATACAATGGGCAAATACCACCCGCATGGCGATAGCGCGATTTATGACGCGCTGGTGCGGATGGCGCAGCCATTTTCGATGAGCCTGCCGCTGCTGGATGGTCAGGGCAATTTCGGCAGCATGGACGGCGATACCGCGGCGGCGATGCGCTATACCGAAGTGCGGATGGACAAGCCTGCGGCGTTTCTGCTGGCGGATATCGACAAAGAAACCGTTGATTTCCAAGACAATTATGACGGAAAAGACCGCGAGCCAACCGTTCTGCCCGCACGTTTCCCGAACATGCTGGTCAATGGCGCGGGCGGCATTGCAGTGGGGATGGCCACTAACATTCCGCCGCACAACCTGGGCGAAGTGATTGACGGCACTTTGGCGATGATCGCCAATCCGGACATCAGCATTGAGCAGTTGATGGAGATCATTCCTGCCCCGGATTTCCCCACCGGGGCGACGATTCTGGGCCGGGCGGGTGCGCGCAAAGCCTATCTGGAGGGTCGCGGAAGCGTAATTATCCGCGCCAAAACCCGGATTGAAGAAATCCGCTCGGGCCGCTGGGCAATTATCATTGATGAAGTGCCGTATCAGGTCAACAAGGCCCGGATGATCGAGATTATCGCCGAGCAAGTGCGCGAGAAGAAGATCGAAGGCATCGCGCATGTGCAGGACGAATCCGACCGGATCGGCGTGCGCGTGGTGATTGAACTCAAGCGTGACGCGACGGCGGATGTGGTTTTGAACCAGCTGTATCGCTTCACGCCGATGCAAACCTCGTTCGGCTGCAACATGCTGGCGCTGAATGGCGGGCGTCCGGAACAACTGACGCTTGCCGATTTCCTGCGTCATTTCATCACCTTCCGCGAAGAAGTTGTCGCGCGCCGCACAGCTTACGAATTGCGCCGCGCCCGCGAACGCAGCCATATTCTGTGCGGTCTGGCGGTGGCGGTGTCCAACGTGGATGAAGTGGTGGCGACGATCCGTTCCTCGGCCGATCCGGCGGAAGCACGCGAACGACTGATGACGCGGCGCTGGCCTGCGGGGGAAATCATCCCCTATATCAAGCTGATTGATGATCCGAGCCATCCGATCAACGACGATGGCACCTATAACCTGTCGGAGCTGCAAGCCCGCGCGATACTCGATCTGCGCCTGCAACGCCTGACCGCGATGGGTGTCAAGGAAATCACCGACGAATTGCAAGAGCTGGCCGGTAAGATCAAGGATTACCTTGAAATTCTGGGCAGCCGCGAGCGGATCATGGCGATCATTTCGACCGAACTCAGCGAAGTGAAGGCGATGTTCGCCGTGCCGCGCCGCACCGAAATCGTCGATTGGGCCGGCGATATGGAAGACGAAGACCTGATCGAACGCGAGGATATGGTCGTCACCATCACCTCCGGCGGCTATATCAAGCGCACGCCGCTGATCGACTTCCGCAGCCAGAACCGGGGCGGCAAGGGTCTCGCCTCGATGGCGACCAAGGAAGACGATGTGGTGACGACACTTTTCGTCGCCAATACCCACACCAACCTGCTGTTTTTCACCACCGATGGCATGGTCTACAAGCTGAAAACCTGGCGGCTGCCGTTGGCGGGGCGGACCGCCAAAGGCAAGGCGATGGTGAATATTCTGCCGATTACCCAAGGGGTTAGCATTGCCGCGCTGATGCCGGTGGATGCGCCAGAGGCCGAATGGGAAGATCTGCAAATCGTGTTTGCCACCAGCGACGGCGATGTGCGGCAGAACGATCTTTCGGATTTCACCAATGTGATGCGCAACGGCAAAATCGCGATGAAACTGCCCGACGGCGTGTTCTTGGTGAATGCGGCGATTGCCGATGAGAACGACGATATCATGCTGGTGACGGCGGGCGGGCGGGCTATTCGATTCTCAACGCAAGAAATCCGGGTGTTCAAATCGCGCGGATCTACCGGGGTGCGCGGTGTGCGGCTGGGTAAGAATGATAAGGTCGTCTCGATGTCGATCATCCGGCATTTTGAGGCCGAGCCGGATGAGCGCGCGGCTTACCTGAAGCAGCGCCGCCTGATGGCAGGCCTGACGGATGAAGCCGAGGCAGATGACGAGGAAGAAGCCGTAGGCGTAGGCCAGCTTTCGCCAGAACGTTATGCCGAAATGTCTGCGGCCGAGGATCTGATCCTGACCATCACTACCTCGGGCTCTGGTAAGCTGAGTTCCAGCCATGATTATCCGGTGCGCGGGCGGGGTGGCATGGGCGTCAAAGCCATGGACGGTGCGATGCGCGGCGGGCCGCTTGTGGCGTCGTTCCCGGTCGATATGTCAGACCAAATCATGCTTGCAACCTCTACTGGGCAATCCATCCGGGTGCCCGTTGACCAAATCTCGTTCCGCTCGCGTTCCGCAGGTGGGGTGAAGGTATTCAACACTGGAAAAGGTGAAGAAGTGGTTTCCGTCGCACGGGTTGCCGAACAGGGCGATGAATAATCTTGAGGCGCGGCTGGCCGAACTGGCCGCGCTTCAGCAGACGATCACCTATGGGGCCTTGGCGCGCGATCTGGCGATTCCCGGCCCCGGCGCGATTGCCAAACTGACGCAAGCGCTTGAAATTCTGATGGAAATTGATGCGGCAGCGGGTCAGCCCTTGCGCGCGGCTTTGTGCGCGGGGCGGCTGGCGCAGGGTCTGCCTGCCGCCGGTTTTTTCGAAAAAGCCGCAAGTTTGGGATATATTTTAGGCGATAATCCCGAAGCCTTCGTGCAACAGCATCGTCTAATGCTGTGGCATCGCGGCAAAACCTGACCGATTCTATGTGCATCAGCGCAGAGAAAGCGCGCGCTGACACCTATTTGATGCCAAACTGTCGCAGGGTACACAGGCCCAGATGCCGCAAGCCAATTTTGGCTCTGGGCTATAGCAAACGGATAACAGGATTAATCATGGATAAACTTTCTGCTTACGCGCCGCTGGTTGCTCGGATATTTCTGGGCCTGCTGTTCTTGATCGCAGGCCTTGGCAAGCTGAGCGACGTGGCTGGGTTTGCAGGCTATATGGCCTCGGCTGGCGTGCCCGCGTTTCTGGCTTGGCCTGCGGTGATCTTTGAATTGGCATTGGGGGCGTCGATGATCTTGGGCTTTCAGGCCCGCATCATGGCACTGCTGGCAGCCGGATTTTGCCTGCTGACGGGGCTGTTGTATCATTTCAACCCAGCCGATCAGATGCAGATGACGATGTTTCTGAAAAACGTGGCGATTGCCGGCGGTTTCCTGATGGTCTTCGCGCATGGCGCGGGGCCGCTTGCACTCGACAAGCGCTAAGTTCGGCGAAATTAAGCTTGGGCCGGGGGAAACTTCGGCCCTTTTCATGCCCGCTTAACCGCTTGGCAAGGAATTGCTGCTTTGCTGATCGAGATCGGAGGTGGCATGAACATTTATCATTGCATGATCGAGCTGAAAGACGGCGCGCGGGCTTTGGCCTTTGCGGCGGCGGTTGAGGCTTGGATGAATTTTATCAAGGCGCAGGGCTTGATCCTGAATTGGCGGCTGATACGACGCAAATTTCGGCTGGCGTCCGGCGCGCATACCGATTTTCTGCTGGAAATTGATGTCGGTGGCTTAGCTGATCTGGATGCAGCCTTCGCGGCGCTCTCTACCCCCGATGAAGCCGCCGAACGACGATATGACCACATGCACCAGATGATCGCGCAAATTGAAGTTGGCCTCTATCGCCCCTTCCCTGACCCGGCCCAGCGTGAACGCATTGCGCTGATCTAAGGCTGGCTTGATCTAAGCGGCGCACAGGGTTACATCGCCGCTATGACACAAGAATTGCACATCATCGGCGGCGGCATGGCCGGATCAGAAGCGGCTTGGCAAGCGGCAGAGCAAGGCGTGCGCGTGGTCATCCACGAAATGCGCCCCAAGGTCGGCACATTCGCGCATCGCACCGGCAATTTTGCCGAGATGGTCTGTTCCAACTCGTTCCGCTCGGATGATGATGAACGCAATGCAGTCGGTTTGCTGCATTGGGAAATGCGCGCGGCAGGCGGTTTGATCATGCAGATGGCCGAAGCGCATCGTTTGCCCGCAGGCGGCGCGCTGGCGGTTGACCGTGATCCGTTTGCCGAGGCTGTGACGGCAAAGCTGAACGCGCATCCGCTGATTTCATCTTCGTTTGAGGAAGTGACTGAGCTGCCCGATCAAGGCAGTTGGATTATTGCCACCGGGCCTTTGACCTCGGGGGCCTTGGCGCAAAGCATCCGGGCCGCAACCGGGGCCGATGCTTTGGCATTTTTCGACGCCATCGCGCCGATTGTTTACGCGGAATCGGTGGATATGTCGAAGGCATGGATGCAAAGCCGCTACGACAAGGGCGAAACGGTGGAAGAACAGACCGCTTATATGAACTGCCCGATGACCAAAGACGAATATTACGCCTTCATCGACGCGCTTTTGGCCGCCGAGAAAACCGAATTCCATGAGGGCGAAACCGCAGGTTATTTCGACGGTTGCCTGCCGATTGAGGTGATGGCGGAACGCGGGCGCGAAACCCTGCGCTTTGGGCCGATGAAACCGGTGGGACTGACCAACCCACATAATCCGATGAAGCCCTATGCCGTGGTGCAACTGCGCCGCGACAACAAACTGGGCACGCTTTACAATATCGTCGGCTTTCAGACCAAGATGAAGTACGGCGCGCAAACCGCTGTTTTCAAAATGATTCCCGCTTTGCATGATGCCAGCTTCGCCCGATTGGGGGGCATTCACCGCAACACCTTCATCAACTCGCCGACGTTGCTGGATGATCAGATGCGGCTGAAATCGCGGCCCAACATCCGCTTTGCGGGCCAAATCACCGGGGTTGAGGGTTATGTCGAATCCTCGGCCATGGGGCTGCTTGCAGGCCGCATGGCCGCGGCCGAATTGCAGGGATGCATTTTGCCGCCGCCGCCCGCCGATACCGCGATGGGTGCGCTGATCACCCATATCACCGGCGGCGCCGAGGCGAAAACCTTTCAGCCGATGAACGTCAACTTCGGCCTGTTTCCCCCGATTGACGCCCGTGGTGGGCGCAAGGGCCGCAAAGACCGCTACAAGGCCTATACGGATCGGGCGAAGGAATCCTTTACGGCATGGCTTTCGTAACCCGCTTTGCGCCCTCGCCTACCGGTCCCTTGCATCTGGGCCATGCTTATTCGGCCATGCTGGCGTATGATATGGCGGTAGCGGAGGGCGGGGCATTCTTGCTGCGGATCGAAGATATTGACCGCGACCGTAGCAAACCGGCATGGGAGCGTCAGCTTTTAGACGATCTGAACTGGCTTGGCATCTGGTGGGATGCCGAACCACTCCGCCAGTCAGACCGCCTTGCAGATTATAGCACGGCGCTGGACAATCTTTGGCTGCGCGGGCTGATTTATCCCTGTAGCTGCACACGTCGCGATATCGAAATGGCGCTTTCTGCCCCGCAGGAAGGCGCAGAAATTCCACTTGGCCCCGATGGCATGATCTATCCCGGCACCTGTCGCGGCGAAATGTCTTACAAGCGAAGCTTTCCCGAAGCCTATCCAAGGCCCACGGATGTCAATCTCCGGCTTGACTTGGGTTGCATCGCGGATAGTCAAATTTTTGAACACAGGATCGACAGTGCGCATGGCGGTTGGCATTGGCATGCGTCCTATCGCGAAACCGGGATTGGTCCGAACGGGCAATCCGGCCTTATCGAGTTTTCGCCCGGCGATATGCAGACAGAGGTTGGCGATTTCGTGCTCGCACGCCGCGACATGGGCACATCTTATCACCTATCGGTGGTGCTCGATGATGCAACACAGGGTGTCACGCATGTGGTGCGGGGAGCTGATCTTTCCGAGGCTACAAAAATTCACGTTTTTTTACAACGCCTTCTGGATCTACCCACCCCCACCTATCACCATCACCGCCTGATCCGCGATGATCAGGGCAAGCGGCTGGCCAAGCGCGACGATGCCCGCGCTTTGTCGAAATACCGTGCCGAAGGGGCGACGCCCGCCGATATTCGCCGCATGGTTGGGCTATAACGGCTGAGAAATCACCACTTCGACGCCATCCCGCACCGCCGTATAGAAGCAACTGCGGCGGTTGGTGTGGCAAGCTGGGCCCTGTTGCGACACCAGTGCCAACAGACAATCCCGGTCGCAATCGACGCGCAACTCGACCAAGCGCTGCACATGCCCGGAAGTTTCGCCCTTCGCCCAAAAACTGGCCCGCGACCGCGACCAGTACGTCATCGCCCCAGTTTCCAATGTGCGCGCCAGACTTTCAACATTCATCCACGCCATCATCAGCACTTCACCCGAGGCATGGTCCTGCGCGATGCAGGGAATCAGGCCATTGGCATCATAACTGAGCTTTGTGGGGTCGAATTGCATCGGCGGCTCCTTGGCTGCGGCGTATTGTCGGCTTATCTTGCGGGGTAGAAAAGGGGAAGTCATGAGCGACAGCGATCTTGTCAAACTTTACTCGGGGCGGATTTTGGCGCTGGCCGCCGATATTCCGCATCTGGGCCGCCTGCCTGCCCCGACGGGCACATCGCGCAAACGCTCGCCGCTGTGTGGCTCGACGGTGACGGTCGATCTGGTGCTGAAAGAGGGGCGGGTCGTGGATTTTGCGCAGGATGTGAAGGCCTGTGCTTTGGGGCAAGCCTCGGCTGCGATCCTGGGCGGGGTGATTCTGGGCCGCAGCCTCGCCGAGTTACAAGCCGCCCGCGCCATGCTGAGCACGATGTTGACGAACAACGGCCCGGTGCCCGCAGCGCCGTTCCAAGGTTACGAAGTTTTAACCCCTGCGCGCGACTATAAGAATCGCCATGCTTCTATCCTGCTGGCACTGGATGCCGCCTGCGAAGCAGCAGCCCAAACGCCATAAAAAAAACCGCCGCACATCCTTAGGGATGGCGGCGGAAAGTGGCGTTCTTGAACCGGGCGAGGTGGCAGGGCAGCCACGGGGCGCATCCCTTGGGGACAACAGATGCGCAGCCGGCTCGACAAGACCGCAGGCAGAACCGTTAAAGCGTGCCAGACATCCCCAACCCGACGAAAAGCAATGCAAACAAGGACACAACACCGATGGCTTCGGCCATCAGGTTGGAGTTGGAGCGTTTCAGTATTTCGATAATTTCGGTAAACATTGCGACCTCCGTTTGCTTGTTGCCGTATTGTTCTCACATCATTCACGTTCTGTAAAGAACTTTATGAGAACATTTGTGAACTTATAGGAACAAAACCCCGCAACGCGCGTTTGGTTCCCACAGAGCACACACAAGATGGTGAGGTTTCAGCCGACAGAGATCAGTTTTATCGCACGATCTTGATCCAGCAGCCACAACAGCACCCGCGCGGCCTTACCCCGCGTGCTGGTCAGATCAGGATCAATCGCCAGCAGCGCCCGCGCGTCAGATTGCGCAACGGCCATCAATCCGGCTTGCCGCTCCAGATCGGCGACGCGAAAGCGCGGCAAGCCCGATTGCGCGGTGCCAATCAGATCGCCCGCACCACGCATCGACAGATCTTCCTCGGAAATCCGGAAGCCGTCTTCGGTATCGCGGATCACCTTCAGCCGCCGCTCGCCGCTTTCCGAAAGCGGCGCTTGATAGACCAGCAGGCAGGTGGAATCGACGCTGCCGCGCCCGACCCGGCCGCGC
>JAZKCV010000009.1:352433-599723 GCA_040387915.1 Pseudomonadota bacterium | reverse complement strand
AGCGGCGCGGGCCCCGCGCGGCGTCTGCAGCCCGGCACCCGCCGCGATGCGGCCGGGCCGTCTACTTGGGCAGCAGCATGTCCACGATGACCCGCACCAGCTCCACGTAGCTGTGCAGGATCAGGTAGAGGAAGGCCGCGCTGGCGAGGCGGGCGCGACCGGTCTCGCTCAGCGCCTTGCCGCGAATGAGCAGGCAGACGGACCGTTGATCGCCCCGCCCCACCCGGCCGCGCAACTGGTGCAACTGCGCGAGGCCAAAGATTTCGGCCCGCTCAATCACCATGATTGAGGCATTCGGCACGTTCACCCCGACCTCGATCACCGTCGTGGCCACCAAAATCTTGGTCACTCCAGCCACAAACCGCGCCATCGCCGCGTCTTTTTCCATGCTGGGCATCTGGCCATGCACCAGCCCCACCACATCGCCCAAAGCCGCGCGCAGGGTCTCGAACCGCTCCACCGCACTGGCGTAATCGACCAGTTCGGATTCCTCGACCAAGGGGCAAACCCAATAGGCCTGCCGCCCCTGGGCCACCGCGCGCGCCAAATGCCCGACCACCTCATCCATCCGCGCGGCCGAAATCAGCACCGTCTTGATCGGCTTGCGCCCGGCGGGCTTTTCATCGAGCACCGAGACATCCATATCGCCATAACTCGCCAGCGCCAGACTGCGCGGAATCGGTGTCGCCGTCATCACCAGCACATCCGCCGCCTGCCCCTTTGCGCCAAGCTCCATACGTTGTGAGACGCCAAAGCGGTGCTGCTCATCGACCACGGCAAGGCGAAGGTCTTGAAAATGCACATCCTTTTGAAACACCGCATGGGTGCCGAGCAAAATACCAATGCGACCCTCGGCCAAATCAGCCAGTTTGGCGGCGCGGTCAGCCCCCTTGTCGCGCCCGGTCAGCAGCTCCAACCGGATGCCTGCCGCTTCGGCCAAAGGCAGCAGGCCTTCGCGATGTTGGCGCGCCAAAATCTCGGTCGGGGCCATCAACACGCCCTGCCCGCCTGCCTCAACCGCCGTCAGAAGCGCCAGAAACGCGACCAAAGTTTTGCCCGAACCGACATCGCCCTGCAGCAAACGGTTCATCCTGAGCGGCTGCGCCATATCCTGCGCGATCTCGGCCACGGCGCGGCTCTGCGCTGCGGTCGGCGCATAGGGCAAAGTGGCCAAAACTTTGGCCTGCAGCACACCTGTGCCGATACTTGCCACGCCATTGCCACGCCGCAAGTTGGCGCGGGCCAGCGACAGGGTCAGCTGATGCGCAAAAAGTTCATCATAAGCAAGACGTTGGCGGGCGGGGTGCGTGAAGGCCAGCGCAGCCTGATCCTGCGGCGCATGGGCGGCCTGCAACGCCGCGCGCCAATCCGGCCAAGCTTCACGCGCCTTCAGATTGGGGTCGATCCATTCCGGCACCAGCGGCGCACGCGCCAGCGCCGAAGCCGCAGCCTTGGCCAGCTGCCGCTGTGTGATCCCGGCGGTCAGCGGATAGACCGGCTCAAACAACGGCAGATCACCGGCTTCTTCGGGGCGCAAAACATGATCCGGGTGGACCATTTGCGCAATATTATCAAACAGTTCGACCTTACCCGACACCAGACGGCGCTGGCCTGTCGGCAACAGCTTTTGCAGGTAATCCCCGCGCGCGTGGAAGAACACCAGTTGGAACTCCAACGCATCATCGCGCACCATGATGCGGTACGGGCGGGCCTTTTGCCGGGGTGGAAAATGGCTGCCAACCTCAACCTCAACCGTCACCGTGCAGGGCGGCACCACATCGCGGATTGAGGCTTTACGGGTGCGGTCCACCACAGAATGTGGCAGCAAAAACAGCAGGTCTTTCGGCTTTTCCACCCCCAGAAGCGCAAAGGCTTGCGCGGTTTTCGGGCCGACACCGTCCAAAGTCTCTAACCCGGCAAACAGCGGAAACAGAATTTCCGGACGGCTCATGCCTGACCTATCAAAGCCAGCCATTGATCTTCATCAATCACCTTAACCCCATGTTTTTCGGCATCTTTCGCCTTCGATCCCGCGCCGGGCCCCGCGATCAGCAGATCGGTTTTGGTGGATACCGATCCCGCAACTTTGGCACCCAAAGCCTCGGCCCGTGCCTTAGCCTCCGCGCGCGTCATCTTTTCCAGCGTGCCGGTGAACACCACGGTTTTACCGGCGACCGGACTGTCCATTGGCGCGCGGGCTTGCACCGCTTGCACGTCTAGCTGCGCGACCAAAGCGTCAATCGCCGCACGCTCTGAGCCGTTTTGAAACGCATCGACCAAAGAACCCGCGAGAACCGCGCCCACTCCGTCAATCGCAGTCAGCTCTGCCCATTCCGCGCTCCCCGGCAGCGCATGGGTAATCGCGGCTTCAAAACTTTCCCAGGTCGAGTAGTGCCGCCCGAGCAGGCCCGCCGCCGCCTCGCCGACATGGCGGATGCCAAGGCCGAAGATCAGCCGATCCAGCGGGATATTCCGCTTGGCCTCAATCGCCGCAAAAAGTTTCTTTGCCGAAACCTCGCCAAAACCATCACGATTTCTTAGCCTTTTCAGACCATTGGCCTCGTCCCTTTCCGCTAGGGTAAAAATATCCGCAGGGGTTTTCACCGGAAGATCGGTGTCGTGAAAAAACATTTCAATCTGCTTCGCACCCAGACCTTCGATGTCAAACGCCCCGCGCGCGACGAAATGCTTCAACCGCTCCACCGCCTGCGCGGGGCAGATCAGCCCCCCCGTGCAACGGCGCACCGCATCGCCGGGTTCACGGTGGGCAACAGAGCCACATTCCGGGCAAATATCAGGGAAAACATAAGGTTGCGCATCGTCCTGGCGGCGCGCCAGATCAATATCAGCAATTTTAGGGATCACGTCGCCCGCACGATAAACCTGCACCCAGTCACCGATGCGAATATCGCGGCCCTCGCGGATCGGGTTGCCCTTGGCCTCGCGGCCCGCGATGTAATCTTCATTGTGCAGCGTCGCGTTTGACACCACGACACCGCCAACCGTCACGGGTTGCAGTCGTGCCACGGGCGACAGCGCGCCAGTGCGGCCGACCTGAATATCAATCGCCTCAAGCCGGGTCCAAGCCAATTCTGCCGGGAATTTATGCGCAATCGCCCAGCGGGGGGTGGCGGAGCGGAAACCCAGCCGCGCTTGCAAACCAAGATCGTTGACCTTGTAAACGACGCCGTCGATGTCATAGCCCAAAGTCGCCCGGTTGGTCTCGATATGGCGATACTGCGCCAACATATCTTCGGGGCCAGCGCAAAGCACGGTGAGAGGATTTGTTTTAAATCCCAGATGGTTAAGCCGCGTAATCGCACCAAATTGGGTCGCTGCCAGCGGCGCTGACAAGGCCCCCCAAGCATAGGCGAAAAACCGCAACGGACGGGCGGCGGTGATACTGGCATCCAGTTGTCGCAAGCTGCCCGCTGCGGCATTGCGCGGATTGGCGAACAGTTTGTCGGCCTTAGCCGCCTGCCTTTGGTTCAAGGCCGCGAAATCGGCGTGGCTCATATAGACCTCGCCGCGCACTTCCAGCACCTGCGGCGCATCGGTCAGTTGCTGCGGTATATCGGCGATGGTGCGGGCATTTTCGGTGACATTCTCTCCGACCTCGCCATCGCCGCGTGTAGCCGCCTGCACCAGCACGCCGTTTTCATAGCGCAACGACAGCGAGAGGCCGTCGATTTTCGGCTCGGCGGTGTAGGATAACGCCGCATCGCTGCCGAGATATTTGCGCACGCGTTCATCAAAATCGGCGATATCGCCGTCTTCAAACGCGTTCTCCAGCGACAGCATCCGAATGGCGTGCGCGACTTTGCCAAAGCCATCGGCCACAGCGCCGCCGACCTGCTCTGATGGGCTGTCGTTGCGTTTCAAGGCTGGAAACCGCGCCTCAAGCGCCAGATTTCGGCGTTTCAGCGCATCAAACTCGGCATCCGCAATCTCTGGCGCGTCCAGCGTGTGATAGGCGCGGTTGGCTGCGGCAATCGCTTCGGCCAGTCGGGCGAGTTCCGCCTTGGCTTCGGCCTCGGTCAACTGCTCAAGATCCACCGCCATTGCCGCCCCCATTTCCGTTTCGCCCAAGTTATGCGGCGGGCAGGAAATGGGCAAGCGCAGGCAAAGCTTTGATCAAGCGCTGGCGACCAAGCGCGGCGCCTGCGCCGGACCCGGATCGCGCAGCACATAGCCGCGGCCCCAGACGGTTTCGATATAATTGGTGCCACCCGTCGCCTCTGCCAGTTTTTTGCGCAGCTTGCAGATGAACACGTCGATGATCTTCAACTCGGGCTCATCCATGCCACCATAGAGATGGTTCAGGAACATCTCTTTGGTCAAGGTGGTGCCTTTGCGCAGGGACAGCAGTTCCAGCATCTGATATTCTTTCCCGGTCAGATGCACCGTCGAGCCTTCGACATCCACGGTCTTGGCGTCAAGGTTCACATTGACCCGCCCGGTCTTGATCATCGACTGGCTGTGACCCTTGGATCGGCGGATGATCGCATGAATGCGCGCCACCAATTCTTCACGGTGGAAGGGTTTGGTGAGGTAATCATCGGCACCAAAGCCAAAGCCTTTGATCTTGTTCTCGGTATCATCCGAGCCGGAGAGAATCAAAATCGGCGTCTCAATCCGCGCAAGACGCAACTGCCGCAACACCTCATGCCCGGACATATCCGGCAGGTTCAGATCCAACAGAATCAGATCGTAATCATAAAGTTTCGCCAAATCGATGCCGTCTTCACCCAGATCGGTGCAATAGACGTTCAAGTTGGCGTGGGTCAGCATCAATTCGATACTACGGGATGTGGTATGATCGTCCTCAACCAATAAGATTCGCATTCTGGGGCTCCGGTCACAGGGTCTTGTTCGTTAATGACTTTGGCTGGCAATGGTTAACTACACGTTACTGTGACCATAAGAATCCCAAAAACAATCTAAAGTTGTCGGTATTTTTGAAGTGTTGTGACGCGTAGGGCTTTTTCGCCATGGGTTTCAACCGCTTGCCGCCAGAGCACGAATTCTTCTTCTGACAGAGCATAGCGTTCCAAAGCCTCTGCCTCGGCAATCAGGCCATAAATCACGGCTTTGACCACCACGGCCTTGCGACTGGCCACCCAGCGCTGGGTGTCGGCGGGGGGCAAATCGGCGCGCGTCAGGATGCTGCCATCGGGCAAAGTGACCTGCCGGGGGCCATCAACTTTCTTGAGATACATGGTAAGTTCCTCGTTCATACCGGGGCAGTTTGGCGGAACGGGCTTAAACAAGCGTAAAGCCGGGGGTTGAGAGTAGGTGGCATTTTCCTATATTGCGATCTAATGGCCTTAATGCCGCCCTACTCCCCGGAATTTATAATGTTTGATCACCCGCTGAATTCGCTTGGTTTCGCCAAGCCGCCGTCTGAAACCCGCGTCGTGGTGGCGATGTCGGGCGGGGTGGACAGCTCGGTTGTGGCCGCACAGCTGGCTGAGGAAGGTTATGACGTGGTCGGCGTCACCTTGCAGCTTTATGATCATGGCGCGGCGCTGGCGAAAAAGGGGGCCTGCTGTGCGGGCCGGGATATCCATGATGCGGCGCGGGTGGCCGAGGTGATGGGGTTTCCGCATTACGTGTTGGATTATGAGAACACTTTTCGGGAGGCCGTGATCGAGGAATTTGCCGACGCTTATCTGGCGGGGGCGACGCCGGTGCCGTGTATTCGCTGCAATGAGCGGGTGAAGTTTAAGGATTTACTGGCGACGGCGCGCGATCTGAACGCCGATTGTATGGCGACCGGGCATTATATTCAGCGCAAAGTCGGCGATGGGCCAGAGTTGCACATGGCAACGGATGCGAATCGGGATCAAAGCTATTTCCTGTTCTCGACCACGGCGGAGCAGTTGGATTACCTGCGGTTCCCGTTGGGGCATTTGGGCTCGAAGGCGGAAACGCGCGCTTTGGCTTTGAAATATGGGCTGTCGGTGGCGGATAAGCCGGACAGTCAGGATATTTGCTTTGTTCCGAACGGCAATTATGCGGCGGTGATTGAGAAGCTGCGACCGGGGTCGGCTGATCCGGGGGATATTGTCGATCAGTCCGGGCGCGTGCTGGGGCAGCATCGCGGCGTCATTCATTACACGATCGGGCAACGTAAAGGCTTGGGGATCGGGGGGTTGGGCGATCCTTTGTATGTGGTCAAGCTGGACCCAGGCTTGCGGCAGGTGATCGTCGGGCCGAAGGAGGCTTTGTCGACGCGGACTATACCGCTGCGCGAGATTAATTGGTTGGGGGATGAGGCGTTTGACAGCCGCAGTGAGTGGCATTTGAATGTGAAGGTCCGCTCGACTAGGCCACCTCGTCCGGCGGTGGTGCGGCCGATATCGAGCACCGAGGCGATGGTGGAACTTCTGGACCCTGAGGATGGGGTGTCGCCGGGGCAGGCTTGTGTGTTCTATGCCGCTGAGGGCAGCCGGGTGTTTGGTGGCGGTTGGATTTGGCGCGGGCGGTGAGGGTCCCAACGCGGGACCTTTTTTAATCTTTATTTTTCAACGAGTTGACCTTGGTGCGTTAAGGGATTTTTAACCTTTGCGCTTTGTATTGGCCTCTGTCCGGGGGTTTCACACCCCCGGACCCCCGTGGGATATTTGCGCACAGAGGATGACAATTTTAGATAAAGTTTAGCGAGTTTTCTGCGCTAAGGCCGCGAGGACGGATTTCGCAGCGCGCAGGCCGGGGGACTCGCCACCCTGCCCCAAGCGCTGCATGGTAAGGAGCATGGCTTCGTCTTGGGCGTGCGGGTTTTCCAACAGAGCGAGCAGCGCGGAGGCAATCAGGTCAGGCTTGCAGTTTTCGCCAATGAATTCGGGAACGGTGCGGGTTTCTGAGACAAGGTTGACCAGCGTGACGGTATCAATCAGGGCTGCGCGGCGCATCAGCCAGAGGGTGATCGGATGCATATCGTAGGCGATCACCATCGGGCAGCTGTTTGCCGCGAGTTCTAAGCTGACGGTGCCAGAGGCGGCGATGGCGACATCGGCGGCGGCGAAGGCGGCGCGTTTTAGGCTGGGGTCAGTGATGATTTGTGGTTGGATCGGCCATGTGGCGGTGAGGCTGCGGACGAGATCGGCGACGCCCCTCACGGTGGGCAGAACGATGCGGGCATTGGGGTGTTGGGCTTTGATCAGCGCCAAAGTTTCGCCAATTATTGGGGCGAGGCGACTGACTTCGCCTTTGCGTGAGCCGGGGAGTGTTAGGATCAGTGGGGATGGGCCTGTCAGTTGTGCGGTTTCCTCGGGCGTGGCAAGGGGTTCGGACACAACCGGATGGCCGACGAAATCGCAAGCCATGCCTGCGGCGGTCATCAGCGGCGGCTCGAACGGCAGCAGGGCCATAACGTGGTCGATCACCTTGGCCATTTTGGCGGCGCGGCCGGGGCGCCATGCCCAGACCGAGGGGGCGACGTAGTGGATGGTGCGCAGGTCGGGGTGCGCAGCTTTGACGATTTTGGCGACGCGCAGGCAGAAATCGGGGGAGTCGATGGTGATCAGTGCTGCGGGGGCGGCTTTGAGGGCTGCTTCGGCGGTTTCACGGATGCGTCGTTTGAGGTGAAAGTACTTCGGCAGCACTTCCGCTAGCCCCATGATCGAGAGTTCTTCCATTGGGAACAGGCTGTTCAGCCCCTCGGCCTGCATCATGGGGCCGCCGATGCCTTGAAAGGACACACCAGGGTGCAGGGTTTTCAGGCCCGCCATCAGGGCAGCACCTAGGCGATCACCAGAGGGTTCTCCGGCGATCAGGAACAGCTTTAGCGCGCCCATAGCAGCAGGTCGTGGGCTTTGGCGAAGGCGATCATCGCGGGCAGATCGAGGCAGATCACCGAGCCTGCCTGAAACGCGATCCCGGCGAGGTTTGCCTCGGCCACAAGGCGCAGGGTCTCAATGCCCATGGTGGGCAGATCAATCCGGCGGTCTTGACCGGGCTTGGCGGATTTGTAGAACAGGCCACCTTTGGGGCGCAGGGTTGGGGCGATTTGGGCGATGCTTTTCAGCATCGCATCGGTGCCGGGGAGGGCTTCGACGGCGAGGCAGAGGCCTTGGGTTACCACGCAACCTTGGCCGACATCGACAGCGCCGAGCGCAGCGGTAATGACCTCGGCGCGGCTGGCGTCGGTTTCATGCTGCGGGGTGAGGGTTCCGGCAAGCACGGCTTGGGTGGGCAGCAGTGCCGGGGCGATGGCTTCGACACCGACGACTTCGAAGCCGGATTCCTCAAATATTGCAATGACTTCGCGCAGGGTGGCGTCGTCTCCGGCTTGCATGGCGGACAGAAGGCGCGGCACCATTTGCGCAGTTTGCGGATCGAACAGGCTGGGGTCGAGGCGCGGGCGCTGGGCGGCTCCGGCGAAGATCACTTGGGTGATGGCTTGATCTTCGAGATGGCGCAGGAACAGGGCGAGGCGTTCGACGCGGAATATTTGATCGGGTTGTAGGCCTTCGGGCGCAAAACCATCCAGCGCGCAGATCATTGGGCGTTCGGGCAAAGCGGCCACCAAGGCGGCGGGCAGACCTCCCTGCCCTGCGATGATCGCAAGTTTGCTCATTTTGGCGTCAGGAACGAGCGGTCAGAGGCCGACAGGATGAAATCAGTCATCTCGCGGACATAGGGGCTGTCTGCGGTTTCGGCCAGATGGCGGGCGCGATCAAGGAAAGAGCCTTCGCCCTGCGACAGGGCTTGGAAGGCGGCGCGCATCGCGGAAATATCGGCGCGATCCACACCTTTGCGCTTCATGCCGACGAGGTTCAGCCCGTCGAGCACGCCGCGCGGACCTTGCACAAGGCCGTAGGGCAGCACGTCATTCGTCACCATCGTGACCGCGCCGATGATAGCACCCCGCCCGATGCGGACGAACTGGTGGATGCCAGACAGCCCACCGATGATCACATCATCGCCGATCTGGCAGTGGCCCGCGATGGCGACTTGGTTGGCGAGCACGATGCGATGCCCAAGCTGTGCGTCGTGACCGATATGCGCGCCGGTCATCAACAGGCAATCGTCGCCGATGCGGGTGATACCGCCGCCGCCCTCGGTGCCAGTGTTCAGCGTGGCACCTTCGCGGATTTTACAACGAGCGCCCACGATCAGCCGGGTGCGTTCGCCTTTGAATTTCAGATCCTGCGGCACTTCGCCGACGCAGGCGAAGGGGAAAATCACGCTGTCTTCACCGATCTCGGTCCAGCCTGTCACCACGGCATGCGATTTCACCGTAACGCCTTTGGCGAGGGTGACTTCGGCGCCGATCAGCGCGAAAGGGCCTATGAAGCAATCGGGGCCGATGGTGGCGCCTTCCTCGACAAAGGCGGAAGGGTGGACGAGCGCTGTTCCGTGGATGGCCATGCTCAGGCTTTCTTCGGCACGTCAAACATCGCCATGAATTCAGCTTCGCAGGCGAGTTCACCGTCAACCATGGCACGTCCGGCGAATTTCCACACCCGACCGCCGCCGCGCAGAGCCGTGACGTGCAGCTCCATCACATCACCGGGGACGACCTTGCGGCGGAATTTCACCGCATCGACGCCCATGAAGAACACAGTGGCGTTTTTATCGACGAGGTCCATCGACAGACCGACAAGGATGCCAGAGGTCTGCGCCATGGCTTCGATGATCATCACGCCGGGGAAAATCGGCATTCCGGGGAAATGGCCTTGGAACTGCGGCTCATTGAAGGTGACGTTCTTGATGCCGACGCAGGATTTGTTGACGTAGATGTCGCGCACCTTATCGACCAGCAGGAAGGGATAGCGGTGCGGGATAATGCGCTGGATCAGCGCCAGATCAGCGGAGAGCGGGGCGGCGGCGGTCTGGTCGGTCATGGGATCTCCGAGTATGTGGCCCTCTTGGCGGGGCATCTGATCTGAGTAGCGAAAACTGCCGCCTGAGACAAGCCATTGGCCGTGATCGTCAGGGCGCGGGGGCTGGGGGATTGGGGGTCGGAGTATTGGGCGCTGCGGGTTTGCTGCCGTCACCCAAGCGTTCGTCGATACGAGTGATCACCTCTTTGGTGATGTCGATCGCGCCGAGGCTGACCACGATGGCAGATTTATCCAAGATTGCCACAGCGCCGCGTTCCACCATGTAATCGCCCAAGATCGGGGCTACGGCCTGAAAGAACGCTTGGCGATCCACGTCGCGCGATTTGGCAAGATCGGTGGACTTTGCATCCTGCGCCTTGCGCAACTCATTGGCTTTGTTGTCGAAAGCTTCGGCCAAGGGGCGGAAATCTTGCGCGCTCATCGAGGGGCGTTTGTCGGTCAGGTCGCGTTCCTCGGCTTCAAGCGCCGCGTCGATCTTGCGGTTTTCTGCCAGCAGAGCGGCGGATTCGGTTTCAAACTTGGCTTGCAGGCTGCGGCCATATTGCGTGCCGAGATACAACTGATCCTGATCCAGCGTCACGATGGCTGTCTTTTGCACCACGCTTTGCGCGATCACCGCCTGTCCAGATACGCCAAGCAGCAGCGCCAAAACCAGCCCTGCCGCCTGCCGTTTCATCAGAATTTCGTCGCGATGGTCAGATCGAAGCTTTGTTCCTCGTCATAGCTTTCTTTCTTCACCGCGTTCGAGAAGTTAAACCGCAGCGGGCCAATCGGCGTCGTCCACAGCACCGACACGCCAACAGCGGCGCGCAGATGCGCAGAGTCGTCAACATTGTCGGGATTGTTGTCCAAGCCCCAGACCGAGCCCATGTCGTAGAACACGCCGCCGGTGATACCGTATTCTTCCGGCAGGCCCAGCGGGAACTCGGCTTCCAGCTTCACCGTGGCGTAGAAATTGCCGCCCAGAGCGTCACCATCGTCGGTGCGCGGGCCGATGCCATTGGTGTCGAAGCCACGGATTTTGCCGTTGCCAAAATAACGGTCGGTGACGCGGGTGTCGTACCCGCCAAAGCTGTTAAGGGCACCGCCTTGGAAGACCGCACGCAGCGTCACGTCTTCGTTGAAGACCTTGGTTTCGGCGACAGCCAAAGCCGTGGTTTCAACATATTTCGCGTCGCCACCCAGACCGACAAAATCCTGCCCGAAGCGGACCAACAGGCTGCTTTTCGGGTTCAGACCAGTGACGCGGTTGTCGAACGTGTAGGTGTAACCCAGACCCGAGCCAAACTCGCTGCCACGCAATTCTTCGTCGAGCAGCAAAACCGAGGTCGATGTCACATTCTTCAACGTATCCTGAAACGCTTTATAGCGCAGTTCCAGCCGCGACTGCTCGGCAAGCGGGAATTCCAGCCCGCCGGTGATCGCAATCTTGCGGGTATCATAAAGCGCGCTGGCGTTGTCGGTTTCAGAATACGACACGCCCAGCTTCAGCTTCAGATCGCGGCCCAATAAGGCTGGCTCTACAAACGAAATCCCGCTGTCTTTGGTATCGGACGCGGTCGCGATATTGATCGCAAAACCCTGCCCACGCCCCAAGAAGTTGGTTTCCGAGAAGCCAAGGTTCAAACCCAGGCCAGAGGCAGTGCCAAAGCTGGCACCAAAGCTGATCGAGCCAGTGGGCTTTTCTTCGACGTCAACGTTTACAACGACTTCATCCGGGTTGCTGCCGGGTTTGGCATCGACTTTGGCATCGGTGAAGAAGCCAAGCGCGCGGATACGCTCGGCGGCCTGACGGATTTCACGCGGGTTGAAGGGGTCGCCTTCTACCGTACGGAACTGACGGCGCACCACTTGGTCCAGCGTCGTGGTATTGCCTTCAATATCAATGCGTTCGACGAAGACCTTATCACCGCGCTTGATGACATATTCGACATCCAAACTTTGATCGCGTTCATTGCGCACCAGACGCGGCTCGACGCTGACAAAGTTCAAGCCCTTGCGCAAAGCCAGATTTTCCATCCGGGCGATGTTGTTCTCAATAATCGACGGCGAATAGGTGACGCCCGAGCGCATTTTTTGCACAGCGGCAAATTCGGCGGCATCAACGCCTGCAACTTCTGACACCGTGCTGACTTTGCCGATCTTCCAGCTTTGACCCTCTTTGACGGTATATGTCACAAAGGTCGCATCGCGTTCGCGCGACAACTGCCCGGTGGCATCCACCACCTGCACGTCGATATAACCGCGCGACAGATAGAAATCGCGCAGCATCTGCTTATCGACTTCCAGTCGCTCCGGCACGAAGGTGTCGGATTTGATCAACTGGCGCAGGAAGCCCGCCTGTTTGGTTTGCAGCACTTGCTTCAGACGGTGGTCGCTGAAGGCGCGGTTGCCGACAAAGGAAATACCTTCGTTTTCAACGACTTTGCCTTCGGTGATTTCAAACACCAAATCGACGCGGTTGTCTGAACGGCGGATGATGCGCGGATCAACTGTGGCGGCCAGACGGCCCTGCACCCGGTAGGCTTCCGAGATTTGCGCGGCATCCGCTTCGGCCTGCGCCGGGTTGTAGACCAGACGCGATTTTGATTTGACCAGCTCGGTCAGTTTTTCGTCTTTGACCAGCTTGTTGCCCTGAAAGTCGACCACGTTCAGCATCGGCAGTTCTTTGACCTTGATCAGCAGGGTGCTGCCCTGTGGCACAAGATCAACAGTTTCGAACAAACCTGATGCGAAAATCCGCTGATAGGCATCGTTCAACTGCCCGGATTCCAAAGCCTGACCGCGAACGATTCCCGCGTATTTCAGGATCGTGGCGGCATCGACGCGCGCGTTGCCTTCCACGGTGACGTTGCTGAAACTGTAGGTTTCGGCATGGGCAAGGGTGAGGAACGGTTCAGAAACCATTGCGCTGGAAAGCAGAATTGCAACAAGGCTAGGGCGTATGACGCCCCGGAACATACCCTTGCGCGTGATACCTGCGCTTGCTGTTTCCCGCATGAGCCGCTCCTGAATACACTAAATCCTGTGCATCTGACTACCCGCAACCGCAAGCAATGTCAAAAGGATGGCTGGGAAAATCGTAAGCAATGCGAGGAAAATCTGGGCAGGCGTTTGGCGATCAGGGCTGAACCAGCACTGTGCCAAGGAACGCACCCGCCAGCAGGCCAACCACCACGGTGCCGACGGTGAACAGGCGATCCCAGTTCAGCCAAACCAGCAGAGACAAGCCTTTGTAGCTTTTCATAACAGCTTGCATGGTCTTGGCCTTTCCGCATCAGATGATGGGAAAAAGCTACGCCTTGAATGTGGCAGCACTATGGCCAGCGGTTTTTCAGCCGTTATTTACAGGTGAAATCATTGCCCAAAGCGAAGAACATGAAGCTAAGCACCGCCATCAGCCCGATCAGCATCAGAATATTCATCACGCCGGGTGCAGGCGGGCGGCGGAACACCGCTTCATAGGCGAAGAACACCAGATGGCCGCCATCCAGCACCGGGATCGGGAACAAGTTCAGCAGGCCAATGCCGAGCGACATCATGCCGAGATAGCCGATGAACTGCTCCAGCCCTTGCCGCGCGGCATCGCCCATCACCTCGGCCATACCAACCGGTCCAGACAGGTTGCAGGTGCTGATTTGGCCGGTGACGATGTGCCATAGGCCGGACAGCGAGGATTTCGCGGTGAAATAGGCCTGCTCGACGGCGAGGGTGACGGTTTCCCAAGGCCCCGGCTGGCGGGTCTGCGGTTCAAACAACATGCCGCCCGACAGGCCGATCATCCAGCGCGTCTCAAACCCACCGCCGTCTTTCGGCAGATCGCGGCGATTGGGCGACAAAGTGAGGTCGATGATCTGGCCGTTACGCCAGATTTTCAGCGCGATGGGTTGGCCTTGCGTGGCCTCGACCAAAGCGGGAAGCTGGCTGAAGGCGGTGACATCTTGGCCGCCAGCTTGCACGATCACATCGCCGGTTTGGATGCCCGCATCACCGCCCGCATTGCGCGGCATCACCGCGCCCACCATTGGCAAGAACGGATGCGCGCCTTGCACGTCAAGCGTTTTGCCATCGCGTTCAATGCTGTAGGTCACGGTGGCGGCAGGGGGAAGCGCGTTGGCAGTAAGTGCGAAGGTTTCAATATCGGGGGTGGCGGTGCCGTTCAGCGCCAGAATTTTATCGCCGGGCTGGATGGTCTCCCCGACAAAGGGTGAGGCATTGACGCGGCCCACCACAGGCACATCAGTGGCAACCCCGGTGTAAGTGATCAGGCCGATGAACACGATCAGGGCGAGGATGAAGTTGAAGATCGGGCCTGCGGCGACGGTGGCAGCGCGGGCCCAGAGCGGGGCGCCAAACATGGTGTGGCGTTTTTCTTCTGGGGTCAGCCCACCTATTGCAGCGTGATCGGTGGCGGAGGCTGCGTCTTTGTCGCCGAGGAATTTCACATAGCCGCCGATCGGCAAGGCGGCGATCTGCCATTTGGTGCCGCGTTTGTCGACGCGCGAATAGACCACCGGGCCGAAGCCCAAGCTGAACACCTCGGCATGGATGCCCGACCAGCGCCCGACGATGTAATGGCCGTATTCATGCACCGCGACAATCACCGCCACCGCGACGATGAAGAACAGGCCCGACCAAACCGCACCGCCAAATGACGCCACAAAGCTGCTGAAATCCACGCTAGCTGCCCTTTACCAATTTCACCGCCTCGGCGGCCCTGATCCGTGCCAGATGATCCATTTGCAGCACATCCTCAAGGGTGAGGGCGGCGATTCCAAGGCTGCAATCTGACGAAACACGGTTAAGTGTAGCCTCAACTACGGCAGCCATCTGCATAAAGCCAAGTCCGCCTGCGATGAAATGATCTAAGGCGACCTCTTTGGCGGCGTTGAAGGCGGCACCAGCAAGGCCGCGCGTGGCCATCACTTCACGCGCCAGACGCAGGGCGGGGAAGCGGGTCTCGTCGGGGGCGCGGAAGGTGAGGCCGCCCAAAGCCGCAAGGTCCAGCCGCGCCACGGGCAGGGTTTGGCGGTGCGGCCAATGCAGGGCGTAGCCGATGGGGTGGCGCATATCGGGCGCGCCTAAGTGCGCCATCACCGCGCCATCGCAGAAACCGACCAGCGAGTGGATGATCGATTCGGGGTGGATGATCACCTCGATCTGCGCAGGGTCTACGTCAAAAAACTCACGAGTTTCAATGACTTCCAAGGCTTTGTTAAACATGGAAGCCGAGTCGATGGTGATCCGTGCGCCCATGCTCCAGTTCGGGTGTGCGAGGGCTTCGGTCACGGTGGCATCGCACAGCCGCTCCAGCGGCCAGTCGCGCAGTGCGCCACCTGAAGCGGTCAGGATGATGCGTTCGACTGCGGCGAGATCTTCACCCACCAAAGCCTGAAAGATCGCGGAATGTTCGCTATCGACGGGCAGCACTGTGGCTTCATTGGCCGCCGCCGTCGCCATCAGCAACTGACCTGCCGTCACAAGACTTTCTTTATTCGCCAGCGCCAGCTTGCCGCCATGGCGCAAAGCCCGCATCCCCGGCACCAGACCAGCAGCCCCCACAATCGCGCTCATCACCCAATCGGCGGGACGGTCGGCGGCGTCATGCACGGCTTGGGTCCCGGCAGCTACCGCGATTCCACTGCCCGCCAAAGCGTCGCGTAGCGCAGCTAAACAATCGTCAAAGGCTGTCACGGCAATCTCGGCGCGCAGGGCGCGGGCCATCTCGGCCAGCCGCACCACATTGCGCCCCCCCGTCAGCGCCACGGTGCGGTAGGCTTCCGCCCCACCCTCGCGCATCAAGAGATCAAACGTGCTTTCCCCGACCGAGCCGGTGGCACCAAAGACCGAAATCGAGCGCATCTAGCCCCCAATCGGCAGATCAAAGAAACGGCTGCTGGTGAGGATCATCACCAGCACCATTGCCCCGGTCAAGGCGTCAAAGCGATCCAGCACGCCACCATGGCCGGGGATCAGGCTGGAGCTGTCTTTCGCACCAACCCGGCGTTTCAGCCAGCTTTCCACAATATCCCCCATCTGGCCCGCGAAGGAAACAAACGGAGACAACACAATCAGCCAGACGCTGCCGTGCCCGGCCAGAACGAAGCAAGCGCCCAAGATCGCAGCACCGATCCAGCCCGCAATGGTGCCAGACCATGTTTTCTTCGGGCTAATGGCGGGCCAGAATTTCGGCCCCCCCAAGATACGGCCCGCAAAATAGCCCATCACATCCGAGACAATCACCACCCCCAGCAGCCACAGAAAGGCGATGGTGCCCTGCTCGTCGCGCAAAACGAACAGCCCGTGGCCGGAGACCAAAATCGCCACCGAAATTGCCGCCACCGCCTTTTGCTGGCGGCGTGGTGTGGCCATGAAGGCCAAGGGCACCAGCGGAAACACGATCCATGCCGAAACTGAAGGCCAACCCTCATCCGCGATCATGCACAGGGCGGCAAGGGCGGCGATGGCCAGTGCAAGACGGGGCTCAGCGGGCTGCGACAATCGCGCGAGTTCCCAGATCATCACCGCCGTCAGCAGCGTGATAAGTATCAAGAACCACCAACCGCCGAGCCAAATTTCCACAGCCCCAACCGCCAGCATCACGGCCGCCGAGATCACGCGCGGTTTCAGATCGCCCCATTGCGCCGAACCACTCATGCCGAGGCCACGCCGCCAAAGCGACGGTCGCGATGGCCGAAGCGGGCAAGGATGGCGACCAACTCGTCAATGGTGAAATCCGGCCACAGGGTTTCGGTGAATTCATATTCGGCATAGGCGGCCTGCCACGGCAGGAAATTCGAGGTCCGGGTCTCGCCAGAGGTGCGGATCACCAGATCAGGGTCGGGCAGACCTTTGGTATCAAGATGCTGGCCGATCATCGCATCATTGATCTGGGCAGGGTCGATACGGCCAGCGGCGGCCTCGGTCGCCAAATGGCGGATGGTGCGGGTGATCTCATCACGACCACCGTAGTTGATCGCCACCGTCAGGTTGAGGCGGCTAAGGTTGGCGGTGCGGGCCTCTATCCCCGTCATCAGGCGTTGCAGCTTTGCGTCGAGCTTGCTGCGATCACCAATGAAGCGCATCCGCACGCCGTCGGCAGCCAGACGGTCGGCCTCACGTTCGATGTAGCGCGCGAAAATCGACATCAGGCCGAGGACTTCTTCGGTGGAGCGTTTCCAGTTTTCGGTGGAAAACGCATAGATCGTTAGCCACTGGATACCGATTTCGGGGGCAGCGCGGACGATTTGCTTCACGCGTTCGGCGCCCTTGCGGTGGCCGACAAGGCGCGGCCAGCCGCGATTGGTGGCCCAGCGGCCATTGCCATCCATAATGATGGCGACATGCGCTGCCTCGCGGGTCTTTGTGTCGGATTTATCGCCCAAGGACCGCGCCCTACCTTAGTGAAGTCGCCCGAATATGGGCTGGAAATTTGTACAGAATGTGGCGCGCAGAGGCCCCGCGCGCCAAGGCGTTAAACCTGCATGATCTCGGCTTGCTTGTGTTCCAGCGCGCGGTCGACGGCAAGGATAGCTTTGTCGGTGAGGTCTTGCACCTCATCGCCCCACATCTTTTGGTCATCCTCGCCCATGCCAGCGGCTTTGGCTTTCTTGATCTGGTCCATGCCATCGCGGCGCACGTTGCGAATGGCGACCTTGGTGTTCTCGGCATAGCCTGCGGCCACCTTGGTCAGCTGCTTGCGGCGTTCTTCGTTCAGTTCCGGGATCGGCAGGCGGATCAGCGGGCCGTCCGAGATCGGGTTGATGCCGATGCCAGATTCGCGGATGGCTTTTTCGACCTTGGCGATCATCGCTTTGTCCCAGACGTTGATCACCACCATGCGCGGCTCTGGCACGTTGACTGTGCCCAACTGGTTGATCGGGGTCATCTGGCCGTAGGCATCAACCATGATCGGCTCGACGATGGAGGCCGAAGCGCGGCCGGTGCGTAAGCTCGCAAATTCCACCTTCAACGCGTTCATCGCACCGTCCATCCGGCGCTGGATGGCGTCGAGGTCAATTTCAAGATCGTCCGACATAGGCTATTCCTTCGAGTCTTCGGCCCAAAGCGGGGCTTTTGCCGTTCTATAACAGCAAGTGGTTTGGCAGGTATAGGGGTTTGGCTTGGGGGTGGTGGGTTTCCCGCGTAGCCAAACCAAATTATTCGCAGCAGGCTTTATACAAACGACAGTCCGACCCAGCAGATCAAAAACCAACCCATCGTGAGTATCTGAAGATAGGCCCGACCAGATCGCCGTGCGGCACGCTTGTACGCGAAGTCCCAGTGGTGGGACCACAAACCATGCCGCCCGGTCTCGTTTTTCCATCTGCGGTATTCGGTCTCGTTTTTCCATCTGCGGTATTCATAGATCGACAACATCACCTGTGGAGCGATGCCAGCTACCAAGAAGAAAATCACGACGGCGGTTTTCATCGTCAGGCCGACGCCTAACCATGCACCCGCGTGTAGGTGCCCTGCCCGGCGAGGATACCTTTGAAGCCGCCGGGCTCATCAAGCGAGAACACGATGATCGGCAGGTCGTTGTCGCGCGCCAAAGCAATGGCGGAGGCATCCATCACGCCGAGGTGTTTTTGCAGCACCTCATCATAGCTGACATTATCATAGCGCTTGGCGTCGGGGTATTTCTTCGGGTCTTTGTCGTAGACGCCGTCCACCTTGGTGCCTTTGAAGATCGCCTCGCAGGCCATTTCATTGGCGCGCAAGGTGGCGGCGGTGTCGGTGGTGAAATAGGGGTTTCCCGTTCCAGCCGCGAAAATACAGACGCGTTTCTTCTCAAGGTGGCGCACGGCGCGGCGGCGGATATAGGGCTCGCAGACCTGATCCATTGGGATCGCGGAAATGACGCGGGTGAACACGCCGATGGATTCGAGGGCCGATTGCATGGCCAGCGCGTTCATCACGGTGGCGAGCATCCCCATATAGTCGGCGGTGGTGCGCTCCATGCCCTGAGCAGAGCCTGCCAGACCGCGGAAAATATTGCCGCCGCCGATCACCATGCATATCTCAACGCCCAGATCACGGACCGATTTGACCTCTTCGGCGATGCGCTGCACGGTGGGCGGGTGCAGACCGTAACCTTGGTCGCCCATCAGCGCCTCACCGGAGATTTTCAGCATGACCCGGTTGTAGGTCACTTTTGGCTCGCCCGGTTGCGACATGGGGTATCCTTAGGTTTAATGGCATGGATTGACTGGCGGCTAAAATGTCGCAAAATCGGGGCGGGTTCAACGGGGGAAGCGACATTGGGCGTCGCTTTGTGTGGTTGGCCGCTTGGGGGTTTCACCCCCCCATGCCATTGGTCTCTTGAACCAGTGGCGAAACCAATGGCAAACCCGTGGGATATTTGAGCCAATGTGAAAGGGCTGCAGTGGGTTTTGATTTGAAGCCGATCTCAACCGAGGCTCCGGTGTTGATTGCCGGGCCTACGGCCAGTGGCAAATCGGCTTTGGCGCTGGAATTGGCGGCGCGGGATGGTCGGGTGATTGTGAATGCCGATGCGTTGCAGGTCTATGACTGCTGGCGGGTGTTGTCGGCACGGCCATCGGTGGCGGATGAGGCGGCGGCGGAACATGCGCTTTATGGCCATGTTGGGCGCGATCAGGCCTATTCGGTGGGGCATTGGCTGCGTGAGGTGCAGGCATTGCTGGACCGTCCGGTGGTGATTGTCGGCGGCACAGGGTTGTATTTTATGGCCCTGACTGAGGGGTTGAGCGAGATACCCGCCACTCCGGTCGCGGTGCGGGCGCTGGCGGATCGTCGGTTGGCGGCGGAGGGCATCGCGGCGTTGCTGGCAGAGTTGGACGCGGTGACTGCGGCGCGGATTGACCGATTGAACCCGGCGCGGGTGCAGCGGGCTTGGGAGGTGCAGGCGAGCACCGGGCGGGGCCTAGCATCTTGGCAGGACGCGACCGGGCCTGCGGTGTTGCCGCTGAGCGGGGTCGAGGCTTTGGTGATCCGGCCCGACGTGGCTTGGCTCGATGCGCGAATCGCGCGGCGGTTTGAGATCATGCTGGCGGAGGGCGCGTTGGACGAGGTGCGCGCCGCCCTGCCCGATTGGCAACCCGCGCAGGCTTGGGCCAAAGCGATTGGCGCGCCGGAGTTGGTGGCGCATCTGCGCGGTGAGATCAGCTTGGCTGAGGCCGCAGAGGCCGCGACTTTGGCCAGCCGCCAATATGCAAAGCGGCAGCGGACTTGGTTCCGCTCGCGGATGAAAGCTTGGCGCGAAATCACCCTGCCCTGAGCGCTTGGCGTCCGCCCACAGAGTTCTCCACAGCTTTCAGCGCCCTCTGTGGATAACTTCCGCCACCTGCCATCTTTTTGCTTGGGTTGTGTTGCAACCCTCGGTTACATGTTGGAAAAATACAAAAGCAGGCAGTGCATCATGAAGACCGAGCCGTCCAAATCTGGGCCGACCCAATCTGGCGCAATCAAACCCAGCGTTAAAGCTGTCGCGCCGAAATCAGGGCCCGATACCGATCAAATGCGGCTGATTGCTATTCCGCGTCTGGCGGCGGGCGGGCGCTGGCGGGTGGAGGCGATGCGGTCTTTGTCTGAGGGCTGTTTTTTGTGGTTCACCAAGGGTCAGGGCCGCATCACCATTGCGGGCCAAACCCGTGGCTACACCGCCAACAATGCGATCTATATTCCGCCCGGCGTGATGCATGGCTTTGAGGTCGGGGCGCAAGTCTTTGGCACGGCGGTGTTTTTCGGGAAAAACTCCACCGTCACCTTGCCGTCAGAGCCGCAGCATCTGCGCATCCGTGAAGTGCATGCGCAGCAAGAGGTCAATGTGACGCTGGATATGATCCAGCGTGAGATGGACAGCGACACCCCCGCACATGACCGCGCCACACGGCATTATCTGGGGCTTCTGGGGGTGTGGATTGAGCGCCAAGCCAACAAGGCCAGCGCGGAAACCCCGCGCCCGGATGCCGCCAAGCGTTTGGTTGGCCGCTTCACCGCCCTGCTGGAGAAAGAATTCCGCCGGGGTAAAGGCGTGGGCGAATTGGCCTGCGATCTGGGCGTCACCGCCACCCATCTCACCCGCTGCTGCCGTGAGACTTGCGGGCGCTCGGCGATTGATCTGTTGCAGGATCGCCGGATCTTTGAGGCCCGCCGCCTACTGGCGGAAACCACGATCCCGGTCGGGCAAATTGGGGCCTCGCTTGGCTTCACCTCGCCGGCCTATTTCACCCGCGCGTTTCAGCATCTGACCGGATCTTCGCCCAGCGCGTTTCGTCGCGCCGTCTAGTCGAATCGCCACACCACATCACCAGCCAGAGCGTTTGCAACGATTCGTCCGCGATGGCGGACAATGTTCCGCGCGTGACGGAAGCCATGGCACACCATTGTATGCCGGGGCTGTGCTGTATTTTGCAGCGGTTTGAATACGAAATCCGGCACCTCAATGTCGCTAACGTCTTCTGCAAGGGCGAATCCAGCCGTTGACGGATGGGCGGAAAAGGTGCCGAATAGGGGGGTGAGGCGCATCAATGCCGTTGCGGAAATTTCGGGTGCCTGTCGTGGGGAGGGGCCGCCGAACGCCGCAGCGGTACACGCGCATCGCCAGATTAGAAACGGCCAAAAAACGTAAAGGCTTTAGCCTTACAGGGAGATACCGATGACCGATACCCGCACCACCGAGCGCGCCTTGCACCCGGCTGCTTACATGCACGCGCAGGAAGTTCAGGACGGCAAGTTGAGCCGTCGTGAGTTTCTGTCCCGCACCACCGCTTTGGGCGTTTCTGCCGCTGCGGCTTATGGCCTGCTCGGGCTGTCCACCCCGGCAAAGGCGCAAGACGCCAAGGTGGGCGGCATTCTGCGCTGCGCCATGGAAGTTAAAGCCCAGAAAGACCCGCGCACCGCTGACTGGCCGCAAATCGCCAACATCTATCGCGGCTGGCTGGAATATCTGATCCAGTACAATGCCGATGGCACCTTTGAAGGCCGCCTGCTCGACAGCTGGGAAGCCAATGCCGACGCCACCGAATACACGCTGAAAGTGCGTCAGGGCGTCACATGGAACAACGGCGATGCCTTCACCGCCGATGATGTGGTGCGGATGTTCACCCGTTGGACCGATGGCTCGGTTGATGGCAACGCCATGGCCTCGCGGTTTGCCGGTCTGGTCGAGTCGGTTGCCGCGAAAAACGCCGATGGCACCGACAAGATGGATGAAGCTGGCGCTGCGGTGATGGTCAACAAGCTGCGCGATGGTGCGGTGGTCAAGGTGGATGATGCTACGGTGAAACTGGCGATGTCGGTGTCTGACATTGCTGTGGTCGCGAACCTTGCCGACTATCCGGCGGCTGTGGTGCATTCGTCCTATGTTGACGGATCGGACCCTTCCACCAACGCCATCGGCACAGGGCCTTACATCCCGCAAGAAGTGTCGGTCGGCCAAAAGGTCGTGCTGGTGCGCGCACCGAACCATACGTGGTGGGGTGGCACGGCACCGCTGGATGAAGTGCATTACATCGACTTCGGCACCGACCCGTCTGCGATGGTGCAGCTGGCCGGTTCGGATGAGATTGACACCAACTACGAGACCACAGGCGACTTCATCGAACAGATGGATGGGCTTGGTTGGAAGAAGATCGAAGCTGTCACCGCTTCGACCATCGTGGTGCGGATGAACTCGGCCAACGGCGATCTCTACAAGGATAAAGCCGTCCGGCAAGCAATCCAGAAAGCGGTTGATCCGAAGGTTGTGCTGGAACTTGGCTATAACGGCCTTGGCACCACTGCAGAAAACCACCACGCCTGCCCGATCCACCCGGAATACGCGAAGATCCCGGCGCAAGTGATTGATCCGGCTGGCCTTATGCCTGCACTGAAAGCTGCTGGTCTGGATACGGCCGAGTTTGAAATCATCTCGCTGGACGATGGCTTTGAAGCCGCCACCACCGACGCCGTCGCAGCCCAGCTGCGCGACGCCGGGGCTACCGTCAAGCGCACCGTGATGCCGGGCTCGACGTTCTGGAACGACTGGCAGAAATACCCGTTCTCCTCGACGACATGGAACCACCGTCCGCTGGCCGTCCAGAACATGTCGCTGGCCTATACCTCGACCGGTTCGTGGAACGAATCCGGTATGGCAAACCCGGACTTCGACACTGGAATGACCAAAGCCTTGTCGCTGGACAACGCCGATGCCCGCCGTGAAGTCATGGTGACGCTGGAGACAATTCTGCAAGACGAAGGCTACATCATCCAGCCGTACTGGCGCTCGCTGTTCCGCCACGCCAAGGAAGGCGTCAACGTCGAGATGCACCCGTCGTTCGAGCATCACCACTACAAGTGGTCGCTGTCCTAAGCTAACCTCGGTCCGGGCGCGTAAAGTGCCCGGACTCCGCTATCCAAAGATAAAAAGCCCAACCACAAAAGACTGAACGCAGGCAACAACGCACAGTCGGCCGCCGAGCCATCGGCGCAGAGGGGAACCATTGATGTTGAAATTCGTGGCAAGGCGCTTGGGCGTCATGGTCTTGACTGCGCTGGCGCTGACGTTTGTGGTGTTTTACCTGACAAACCTGCCACCCAACCTTGAAAAACTGGCGCGTACCGAAGGCTCGGTGCGGATGACAGATCAGGCGGTGGCGTCCTGGATTGAAAACAATGGCCATGGTGGCTCGGTGTTTGGCCGCTACGCGCAATGGATCGGCATCGCCCCCGGCTGGAAGCTGACCGACGACAAGGGTGTGACGCGCGGCCGCTGCATCCAGAATGGCGTCACCCCAGAGACTGCCGCGACCTATTGTGGCGTGTTGCAGGGCGAATGGGGCTTTTCCACAGTGTTCAAGAAACCGGTGCTGGAATCGGTGCTGCAAAAATTGGGCTCGACCGGTTGGCTGATGATGTGGGTGATGATCGTGATGGTCCCGGTCTCGTTGATCATGGGGGTTTTGTCGGGGATGCGGGAAGGCTCGCGCACCGACCGCAGCCTGTCGATTGTCGCCATCGCCACCACCGCCACGCCGGAATATGTCTCGGGTGTCATTCTGGTGGCGCTGTTCGCCAGTGCCACCGCAGGCATTTCACCGATCCTGCGCGAATGGGGCTGGATCGATGGCAAGACGTTGTTTCTGGGCACCGCCACCAGTGCAATGGACAAGATCACCTTCTGGAACTTCGCACTGCCGGTGCTGACCATAGCACTTTATGGCATCGGCTATATTGCCCGGATGACGCGGGCCTCGATGACCGAGGTGATGACCCAGCAATACATCCGCACAGCACGGCTGAAAGGGGTGCGGTTCCGCGATGTGGTGATGCGGCACGCGTTGCGCAACGCATTGATTGCGCCGTTCACCGTGATCATGCTGCAATTCCCGTGGCTTTTGAACGGCGTGGTGATCACCGAGGCTTTGTTCAACTACAAGGGCTTTGGTTGGACGCTGGTGCAAGCCGCTGGCAACAATGACATCGACCTGCTTTTGGGCTGTTCGGTGGTCGCGGTCCTCGTCGTTCTGGTCACGCAGCTGATCTCCGACATCGGCTATGTATTCCTGAACCCCCGTATCCGGCTGGCATGAGGCAAGAATGAACACCGAACTTCTCTCATGGGGCCAGATCATCGCCCGCATCCTGCAGCAGTTTCTGCCAGTCTGGATTGCGCTGATCATAACCTTCACCGTGTCGATCCGTTACAAGCGCAAGCTGGGGCTTTACGGCAAATTGTTTGACAGCCCGGTGGGTATGGTCGGCTTTCTGCTGGTGATGTTCTGGGTCTTCACCGCGTTGTTCGCCGATATGATCATCACGATGGACCCGATCGCACAGTTTGGCCGGGTGAAAAACCCGCTGCCCGGCACGCCGCTGGTCGATCCCAAAGACGGCCAATACGCCTATTTCCTGCTGGGGGGCGATCATCTCGCCCGCGATGTGTTCTCTCGCGTCGTGATGGGCGCGCGCCGGGTGCTGACGATTGCCCCCGCTGCCACCACCTTCGCCTTCATCATGGGGGTGACCTTGGGTCTGCCTGCGGGCTATTTCGGCGGCAAGCTGGACACAGCTTTGTCGTTCCTTGCCAACCTCGTGCTGGCCTTCCCGGTGATCTTGCTGTTCTACCTGCTGGTTACCCCGGAAATTCGTGACACCGGTATTCCGGTGGTCTTGGCGGCGGTGCTGTTCATCTTCCCGGTGATCTTCTTCTGCACCCTGTTCAACTCGCGCTTCTTCACCAACCCACCGAAACGCAACCTCTATGTCGGCGTGACACTGGTGATCGGACTCTGGGCCTATTTCGGCCTCGCCTTCAATCTCGACCCGCTGGGCGTGTGGTCGATGGACCCCAACCTGCTGAACGTGTTTGTCTCGGTGGTGTTCGTCAACTCGCCCACCGTGTTCCGCATCGTGCGCGGCATCGTGATGGATCTGAAAGCCCGCGATTACGTTGCCGCAGGCCAGACAAGGGGCGAGAGCGCTTGGTACATCATGCTGTGGGAAATCCTGCCCAACGCGCGCGGTCCGCTGATCGTCGATTTCTGCCTGCGCATCGGCTACACCACGATCCTGCTCGGGACACTGGGTTTCTTCGGTCTGGGTGTGTCACCGGAATCCCCGGATTGGGGTTCCACCATCGACGATGGCCGGAAACTGTTGTCGCTGTATCTCCACCCCGCCATCACCCCTGCCCTAGCGCTGATGAGCCTTGTTCTGGGTCTGAACCTGCTGGCCGATGGTCTGCGCGAAGAAAGTCTGAAGGACTGATGGCATGTTCCGCTGCATGGCAAACTCAACAGAAGATCCCAAAAGCTTCCGCGAGGCACCAATGGTCACGCTTTATTTTGACCAAGAAGGACTCGCTGCTTTTGCCAATTATCTCACGAAACTTTCTGAAGATCCCGAAATCCTGAAACGAGACGGCCATTCTCATTTCAGAGACGTCCTGAATACGCCGATCTATCACGCCGAACAGCGCAGCGTTGCGTCAAAAGACATCCTAATCCGACCACTAGCGGAAACGATTCACCGCGATAAGGAGCCGAAATGACCGATTGGGACCCATCGAAACCGATCCTAGAGATTGAAAACCTCTCGATCAGCTTCTTCACCCGCCTGCGCGAAATCCCGGCGGTGATGGATTTTTCCTGCTCGGTGATGGCGGGCGAGTCGATGGGGCTGGTGGGCGAGAGCGGTTGCGGCAAGAGCACTGTCGCCTTGGCGGTGATGCGCGATCTTGGCAAGAACGGTCGTATCGTCGGCGGCACCATCAAGTTCAAGGGCCGCGATCTAACCCATATGAATGACGAAGAACTGCGCCACATTCGCGGCTCTGAAATCGCGATGATCTACCAAGAACCGATGGCCTCGCTGAACCCCGCAATGAAGATCGGCGCGCAGCTGGCCGAAGTGCCGATGATCCATCAGGGCATGGCCAAGGAAGAAGCGTGGAAACTCGCCCGCCAGATCGTTGCCGATGTCCGCCTTCCCGACCCCGACCGTATCCTGCAAGCCTATCCGCATCAGCTTTCCGGCGGCCAGCAACAGCGCATCGTGATCGCGATGGCGCTGATGAGCAAACCCGCGCTGCTGATTTTGGACGAGCCGACCACCGCCTTGGATGTGACGGTCGAGGCTGGTATCGTCGATCTGGTCAAGGATCTGGGCCATAAATACGGCACCTCGATGCTGTTCATTTCGCACAACCTCGGCCTGATCCTCGATGTCTGCGACCGCCTTTGCGTGATGTATTCCGGCGAGGCGGTGGAAACCGGCAATGTCGTCGAAGTTTTCGACAAAATGCGCCATCCCTACACCCAAGCCCTGTTCCGCTCGATCCCGCTGCCGGGCGCCGACAAGAACTCGCATCCGCTGGTGGCCATCCCCGGCAACTTCCCCTTGCCGCATGAACGCCCGAAGGGCTGCAACTTCGGCCCGCGCTGCGATTACTTTCAGGATGGCCGCTGCAACGCTACTGAGGTGCCGATGTTCCCGGTGCCGGGCGACGACCGCCACGCCTCACGCTGCATCAAATGGACCGAGATCGACTGGGATGCGCCGATGGCGCTGAAGGCCAGCAAACCCAAGACCCCAATCGGCAAAGTGGTGCTGAAGATGGAGGATCTGAAGAAGTATTACTCGGTCTCCAGTGGCGGCTTTGGCAGTGGCACCACGAAAGTGGTGAAGGCCAACGAAACCCTGTCGTTTGAGGCGCGTGAAGGCGAAACTCTGGCGATTGTGGGCGAATCTGGTTGCGGCAAATCCACCTTTGCAAAAGTGCTGATGGGGCTGGAAACCGCGACCTCTGGCTCGATCCTGCTATTCGATGAAAACGTGCAATCGACCCCGATCCAGCAGCGCAACACCGATACCGTGTCGAGCGTGCAGATGGTGTTCCAGAACCCGTTTGACACGCTGAACCCGTCGATGAACGTCGGTCGCCAGATCATCCGCGCTTTGGAGATTTTCAAACAGGGTAACTCGGATGAGGAACGCCAAGCGCGGATGCTGGAACTTTTGGACCTCGTAAAACTGCCGCGCGCCTTCGCCGACCGGATGCCGCGTCAGCTTTCGGGCGGGCAAAAACAACGCGTCGGCATCGCCCGCGCATTTGCAGGTGGCGCTAAGGTTGTCGTCGCCGACGAACCTGTTTCTGCCTTGGATGTCTCGGTGCAAGCCGCCGTCACCGACCTGCTGATGGACATTCAGCGCGAGAACAAAACCACCCTGCTGTTTATCTCCCACGACCTTTCTATCGTGCGTTACCTGAGTGACCGGGTGATGGTGATGTATCTCGGCCATGTGGTGGAAATGGGCACCACCGATCAGGTGTTCCAACCGCCCTACCACCCCTATACTGAGGCTTTGCTGTCTGCCGTGCCCATCGCCGACACCAAAGTCATCCGCAAACGCATCGTGCTGGAAGGCGATATTCCCTCGGCGATGAACCCGCCGCCCGGTTGCCCGTTCCAAACCCGCTGCCGTTGGAAATCTCAGGTGCCGGGTGGGTTGTGTGATACCGAAATGCCGCCGATGCGCACGCTGGAGGGCGGCCATCAGATCAAATGCCACCTCAGCGCCGAATCTTTGGCCTCGATGGAGCCGGTGATCAAAGTCGCAGCGGAGTAAGCGCCGGAGCGGTGCGTGAAATCACGCACCCTACACTTTGCTCTGGGATGTTGCGCTTGGCGCAGGCCTATGCCTCCGGCTAGCTGGAATGTTTAACATTCCAGCCTGGATATTTGAGCACAGCGGATGACCTTAAGTCATTGCTCTTTCTGAAATACTCCCGCCGGAGGCTTCGGCATCTCAACCCGTGCGGCGCTACAGGCTCGGCCCCGGTGCAATCTTGCTGCCATCTGTGAAGCGTGACAGCCGGAAACGCGAGAGGTCATGCAGCTCGGTTTTGCCCGCCACCAGATCAGCCACCACGCGCCCCATGCCGGGGCCGATGCCAAAGCCGTGCCCGCTCATCCCCGTGGCGATCACCAAGCCCGGAATCGCTGCCACGCGGTCAATCACTGGCACCACGTCGGGCATGGTGTCGATCATGCCCGCCCAAGCGGCTTTCAGTTTGGGGCGACCGAGTTCCGGCAGGGCTTTGGCGAAATTATCCTGCACATCGGACAACGCCTGCATATTCGGGCTGGGGTTCAACACCCGAAGACGCTCAAAGGGCGAGACTTCATCGGCCTGCCATTTGCGCTTTACCCCCCAAGCGTCGGGGTAGTCTTTCGGCGCAGCAGGCCGGAATTTGGTCGAGGTGAAATCCTTTTTCAGCACCGGGATATAAGTCAGCATATGCCTGAACGCATCGGGGCCAATGAAGAAATCATGGCTGGCACCGGGGGCAATCGTATAGCCGCCATCCAAGCGGCGGCGGAAGGCGAAGCGGTCATCGGCGGCGTCGCCTGCATAGACTTCGGGCATCGCCTCGGTTGCGGCCACTGACGCCAGAACCGCCAGCTGCGGGATGATCACGCCCTCGGCGCGCAGGAACAAAGATGACCACGCGCCGCCTGCCACCACCACCTGATCGCAGGAAATCCGGCCCTTTTCGGTGTAGACGCCGGTTATGCGCCCGCCTGCCCGATCCAGACGCCGCACCGCGCAATCCTCGATCAGCGTAGCACCCCGCGCCACCGCACCTTCGGCCAGCATTGGCACCGCCACCCAAGGCTCGGCCCGCGCATCCGATGGCGTGAGCAAACCGCCCAGCCAAGGTGCCTCGGCGCCTTTGATCGCCGCCTGCACCTGCCCCGCCGATTGCATAACGGTATCAAGGCCATGCGACTTAGCGTGCAACAACCAATCGGCAAAGCCCTGCATTTCAGCCTCGGTGCGGGCAAGATACATCACCCCTTCCTGCCGGAACCCCAAGCCTGCGCCAAATTCCTGCGCCAGGGATTTCCAGATCCGCAGGCTTTCCACCATGATCGGCAACTCGCCCAGATCCCGCCCCTGCTGCCGGATCCAGCCCCAGTTGCGGCTGCTTTGTTCGCCCGCAATCCGGCCCTTTTCGCACAGCACAACCTTCAACCCAGCCTCGGCCAGATACCAGGCCGTCATCACCCCAATCACGCCGCCCCCAAGCACCACCACATCGCAGGCAGCAGGTAAGGCAGAGGTAAAGCGCGGTTTATTGGCTTCCGAGATCGGGAATTGCATCACTTCAACGTCTCCAGCAGGCTTTCCATGAACCGCAGGCCAGCGTTCCATTCCGACAGTTCCAGATATTCATCAACCTGATGCGCTTGGGCTATATCGCCCGGCCCGCAGACCACCGCCGAATAGCCTGCGTCTTGGAATTGCCCGGCCTCGGTGCCGTAAGACACCACCCCAACCGTATTGTCCCCGGTCAGTTGCCGCACCAAAATCTCGGCCGCGCCATCGACTTCCGGCCGCAACCCCGGCACGCCGAAAAACTTTTCCAGCTGCACGCCCGCTTCGGGCCGCACGGCTTTCAACGCGGCATCCAGACGCGCCGCTTCGGCCTCAAACTCGGCGGCCAGCGCATCCGAATCCTCACCCGGCACCACACGCATTTCAACCGCAAACTTGCAGTCGCCTGCCGTGATGTTATGCGCGGTGCCGCCCGCAATCATCCCGACATGCAAGGTGGTAAACGGCGGATAGAAGGTCGCGGCCACGTCGGACACAGGCCGCGCCTGAATCTCCGCGTTCTTCGCATTCACCCAACCGATCAGCCGCGCGCCCTCCATAATCGCCGAGACGCCGTAAGGCAGCAGCGAGGAATGCACCTCAAAGCCCTTCACATGCACATGATAGCCGGTGCCGCCCTTGTGGCCGTGGATCAGCTTCATGCGGCTTGGCTCGCCAATCACCGCAGCCGAGGCTTGCGGCAGCACCGCTTGCATCGCGGCGATCATCGGCGGCGCACCCGTGCAGCCCAATTCCTCGTCATACGACAGCGCCAGTTGCAAAGGCCGCTGAACCCCCAACTTATGCGCCCGCACCAAGGCCCAGACTGAAAGCGCCACGTAGCCCTTCATGTCGCAAGTGCCGCGCCCATACAGCCGCCCGTCACGTTCCGTCACCACCCACGGATCGGACGACCACGCTTGGCCATCCACAGGCACCACGTCGGAATGGCCCGAAAGCACCACGCCACCCGCTTCCCACGGCCCGACATGCGCAAACAAAGCGGCCTTCGTGCGGTCCTCATTCCAATGCCGATGCGACGCGATCCCATGGCTGCCAAGATAGCCTTCCAGCCAGTCGATCAGATCCAGATTGCTGCCGCGACTCACTGTCGGGAAGCCAACCAGATGGTCCAGCACTTGACGCGGCGTCAGTTCAATCATTTTCAGCCCCCATATGTTGTGGCGGAAGGTGCCGCCCGCCACCGCCCCTGTCAATCCCAGCAAACTGCCGTCCAAACGCTACAAATCGCCGGAAAAACTATCTGTATCGCGGCGAAAATTCAGGATTGATAGCTAAGGCGAAATCGTCAAGACTTGCAGATACAACCGGGGCGGCAACGACTGACCTTGGATAAAACCAAAGAATAACAACGAACTGGGGAGTTCCACATGCCCGATCGGGCCGCGCCCGTCCTTGACGTGAGGGGGCTGAAAACCGTTTTCCGCACCCGCGGAGGCGAGATTCACGCCGTCAACGATGTCAGCTTCCATCTGGAACGTGGTGAACTTTTGGGCGTTGTCGGCGAAAGTGGTTCTGGCAAGTCAGTGACGATGATGTCGCTGATCGGTTTGCTGCCAAGCCCGCCTGCGGAAATCCGCGCAGGCTCGGTGGTGTTGGGCGATAAAGACCTGCTGAAGATCACGCCAGAGCAGCTTCGCAATGTCCGTGGCGACAAGGTTGGCTTCATCTTTCAAGACCCGATGACCAGCTTGAACCCGGTGTTCAACATCGGTTTTCAGATCGCCGAACCGTTGCGCCGCCATATGGGGATGAACAAGGCACAAGCCGCCGCTAGGGCGGTGGAGCTGCTGGAACTGGTCGGCATTCCCGATGCGAAAAAGCGTCTGGGCGATTACCCGCATCAGTTTTCCGGCGGGATGCGCCAGCGGGTGATGATCGCGATTGCTTTGGCTTGCGATCCAGACGTTTTGATCGCGGATGAGCCGACCACGGCTTTGGATGTGACGATTCAGGCGCAGATCCTTGAATTGGTGAAGGAATTACGGGTGAAGCTCGGCATGGCGATCATCTGGATCACCCATGATCTCGGCGTGATTGCCGCCATCGCGGATCGGGTGATGGTGATGTATGGCGGGCAAGTGGTGGAACAGGCCCCCGTCAAAGACCTGTTCGCCAATCCGCAGCATCCCTATACGCGGGCGCTGTTGAAAACCATTCCCTCGCTGACCGGTGCGCGTGAGGCACGGTTGCAAGTGATCGAAGGCCAGCCGCCGATTATGACAGCCGCTCCCACCGCCTGTGCCTTCCGCGCCCGTTGCGGCCATGCATTTGACCGCTGTGAGGTGGAAAACCCGAAGCGCCACGGCATTGATAAGCTGCCTTTGGGTCAGGGCCATGATGTTGCCTGCCATTGGGCTCCAGCCCCTCATTCAGACCCTGCAAATGCCGAGACTGCCCATGCGTGACACCACCACAGCTCCGCTGGTTCAGGTTGACGGGCTGAAGATGTATTTTCCGATCTATTCCGGCATCTTACGCCGCCACACGGGCGATGTGAAAGCGGTGGATGGGGTGTCGTTCGACATCCAAGCTGGGGAAACCCTTGGTTTGGTTGGCGAATCCGGTTGCGGTAAATCCACCGTGGGCCGGGCACTTTTGCGACTGTATGAGCCAACGGCGGGAAGCGTGGTGATTGAGGGCGAAGATATCGCCAAGCTATCCCCCGAAGCCCTGCGCAAAAAACGCCCGACCATGCAGATGGTGTTTCAAGACCCTCAGGCCAGCCTGAACCCAAGGATGACTTTGGCGGATATTATCAGCGAACCCTTGGTAGAGCATACCAACTGGAACGCCGACCGCCGTCTTGAACGGGTTTATGAGTTGATGGATGCGGTGGGCTTGAACCGCCGCTTTGCCAACCGCTTCCCGCATGAGTTCTCCGGCGGTCAGCGCCAGCGCATCGGTATCGCCCGGGCTTTGGCGCTGAACCCGAAATTCATCGTCTGCGACGAACCTATCGCGGCGCTGGATGTGTCTATTCAGGCGCAAGTGGTTAACCTGTTGGAAGACCTGCAGGAAAAGCTGGGCCTGACTTATCTGTTCATCAGCCATGACCTTTCCATGGTCCGCCATATCGCCGACCGCGTGGCGGTGATGTATCTGGGCCGGATTGCCGAGCTTTCCCCCCGCGATGCGCTGTTCTCGAAGCCGCTGCACCCCTATGCCGAGGCGCTTTTGTCAGCGGTGAACGAGCCCGACCCCGCGCTTGCCCGTCGCCCCCGCATCATCCTGAAGGGCGATGTACCCTCGCCTGCGCGCCCGCCGAAAGGCTGCAACTTCTCCACCCGTTGCCCGAAAGCCTTCGCGCGCTGCCATGCAGAGAAACCCGAATTGCAAGAGGTAGAGCCGGGCCGCCACGTCGCCTGCTTCCTCTATGCCAGCCAAACCGGATCAACCGGGACACCTGAGGCCAAAGAGCACATTCAACAAGGAGAGTATCAATGAAGCTGAAAACAGCCCTTCTCGGGGCGGCCTGCGCGCTGTCTTTCGCGCCCGCCGCCTTCGCAGATCGTGGCACTGATGGCGAGGTGAAATTCACCTTCCCGCAGGCCGTCTCGATCATGAACCCCTTCCTGTCGTCCGGCACCAAGGACGTTTACGCGGCCTCGCTGGTGCTAGAGCCGCTGGCGGGCTTTGATGCCGATGGCGTCATCATCCCGAAACTTGTCACCGAAATCCCCACGGTCGAAAATGGCGGCATCTCGGCGGATCTGACCTCGATCACCTGGAAGCTGCTGCCCGATCTGAAATGGTCGGATGGCTCGCCCGTCACCGCTGATGACGCGGTGTTCACAGCCGCCTATTGCATGGACCCGGCAGGCGGCTGCGCGCAGTTGTCGAAATTCGACGGCGTGGCGAAAGTTGAAGCGGTCGATGCCTCGACCGTGAAAGTCACCTTCACCGGGCCAAAACCAAACCCCTATACCGCATTCGTGGGCGCACTGTCGCCGATCCTGCAAAAGGCGCAGTTCACGCCTTGCCAAGGTGCCGCAGCGCCCACCTGCACCGATCCGAACAACATGCCAATCGGCACTGGCCCGTTCAAAGTCACCGGCTTTACTGTTAACGACACCGTGACTTTGGCGATGAACGACAACTACCGTGACCCAGCGAAACCCGCGTTTGCGTCCGCTGTCATCAAAGGCGGCGGCGATGCCGAAGGCTCGGCCCGCGCGGTGATGGAGACGGGTGAGTTCGACTACGCCTGGAACACCCAAATTCCGCCCGACAGCCAAGCCTCGATGACCGCCGCCGGCAAGGGTGAATTCGTGGTGGCCTTCGGCACGCTGGTTGAACGCATCGAGATGAACATGACCGATCCCGATCCGGCGCTGCCAGAAGGCGAACGCGCAACGGTCAAGCATCCGCACCCGGTGCTGTCGGATATCAAGGTGCGCACCGCGCTCTCGAAAGCCATCGACCGTCAAATCCTGTCGGACGTGGGCTACGGCGCGGGCGGTGCGCCGACCTGTAACGTCGTCCCTGCCCCGGCGGCTTGGGCTTCGGACAACACCGGTTGCATCGCGCAGGATATGGAAGGTGCCAAGAAACTGCTGGATGAAGCTGGCTGGGTTCCCGGTGCCGATGGCATCCGTGAAAAAGACGGCAAGAAACTGCACATCCTGTATCAATCCACCGTCAACCCGATCCGTCAAGACTTCCAAGCCTTGGTCAAAGACTGGTGGACCGAGCTGGGCGTGGATGTTGAGCTGAAAGCGATTGATCCCTCGGTGTTCTTCGGCGGCGATGCGGGCTCGCCCGATACGTTCCAGAAATTCTATGCCGATGTTGAGATGTATGCCAACAACTCGGACGGCACCGATCCTGAGACGTATCTGTCGCAATACCAGTGTGTGAATGCGCCCAGCCCTGAAAATCAGTGGCAGGGTGAGAACATGAACCGCTACTGCGACCCGGCGTATGACGCCAAGGTCAAAGTGCTGTCGACCACGGTTGATGTGGCAGAGCGTCAGAAAATCGCCAAGGAACTCAATGACATGGTGACGAAAGACACCATGACGGTGATCCCGTTGGTGCATCGCGGCACGCTGTCGGCGCATTCCAACACCTTGGGCGGTGTGAAAATCAACGCTTGGGATTCGGAAATGTGGAACGTGGCAGACTGGTTCCGCGTGAAGTGATCTGAGGGTGGCGGGGTCAGCACTGGCCCCGCCACTTCCTTCACCCAAGCCGCCCTCTCCCCCTTACCCCTTACCCCTTACCCCTTACCCCTTACCCCCTCTCCCCGCAGACTTCTGACCAAAGGCGTCGCAGCACATGCTGACTTTCACGCTCCGCAGGCTTTTACTGGCCATCCCGACGCTTTTTGTCATCAGTCTGGTGATTTTTCTGCTGGTCGATCTTGCCCCAGGCTCGCCAATGTCGGAAATCCCGCTGACCGTGCCGCCGGAAGTGCGCAAGAAAATGATCGAGGCTTTGGGCGCCGATCAACCTGTATTTTTCCGCTATTTTCTATGGTTGCGACAGTTCTTCTGGGTCGAACCAGCCACCCTGTTCGACGGTTGGTTCGGCACCAACTGGGCGGGCGGCGAGCAACGCATCCTGTCGTGGCAGTCGCGCGCGCCGGTGTTCACCATCATCGGCCAGCGCATTCCGCAGACCCTGACGGTGATCGGCACCGCCTATCTGGTCGGCATCCTGATCGCCTTGCCGATCGGCATTTATTCTGCCTATCGCCAGTATTCGCTGTTTGATCAGCTCGGCACCCTGATTGCGATGATTGGCTTCTCAGTCCCGACGTTCTTCTCTGGCACCCTGATCATCATCATCTTCGCCGTCACTTTGGGGTGGTTTCCGACCAAATATGACACCAACCTGCATGTCACAGACTGGGCGTCTTTCGTCAAACAGCTGCAGCAAATGGCGATGCCGGTGATGACTTTGGGCCTCGCCAATGCCGCCGTGATCAGCCGCTATATGCGCTCTTCGATGCTGGACAATATGGGCATGGATTACGTGCGCACTGCCCGCGCTAAGGGGCTGACCGAGAGGGTGGTGGTGCTGAAACATGTGCTGCGCAATTCGATGATCCCGGTGGTGACGGTGATTGCGCTGGGTATCCCGTCGATCTTCGGCGGTGCAATCATCACCGAAAATCTGTTCGGGGTGAATGGCATAGGTGCCGCGCTGATCGGCGCTATACATGCCAGCGACCTGCCAATGGTGCAGACGCTGGCCTTCATCTTCGCCGTGCTGATCGTCACCTTTAACCTGATTGCAGATGTGCTTTACGGCCTGCTTGATCCGAGGATTCGTTATGACTGAGGCCGCAAACTCACCCGTCACAGCCATCCCGAAACCCGAAAGCGCTCTGCGCGCGATCTGGCACCAATTCCGCACCCATAAAGGTGCTGTGTTCGGCCTTGTCGTGCTGTCCTTGCTGATCATCGCCGTGGTGATCGGCCCCTACCTGTGGCACCCCGAAAAGCTGACGGTGGTTGAGGCAATCAAATCGAAAAACAAAGGCCCCAGCCTGAAATTCCCCTTGGGCACCGATCAGTTGGGCCGCGACATGCTGCAACGGATGATCGCTGCGGGCAAAGTCAGCCTCGCGGTGGGTTTTGTTGCCATGATGATCGCGATCATCTTCGGCACCCTGATCGGCGTGCTGGCAGGCTACTATCGCCGCCTTGATGGGCCGTTAATGCGGTTGACCGACATGTTCCTCGCCCTGCCCTTGGTCCCCCTTCTGCTGGTGATCATGATGCTGTTCCGCGACCGTACCGCCAGCATCCTTGGCCCCGAACTCGGCGCGTTTACCCTGATCGTGTTCGCCATCGGCATCACCTCGTGGATGCAAGCCGCCCGCATTGTGCGCGGTGAGGTGCTGGCGCTGAAGGAACGCGAATATGTCCTTGCGGCCCGTTCCATCGGATCAGCCTCGCGCCGCATCATCACACGGCATATCCTGCCGAACGTCGTATCCCCCGTGATGGTCGCCGCCACCCTTGGCATCGCCGAGGCGATCATCACCGAATCCGTGCTGTCGTTCCTTGGCCTCGGCTTTCCCCCCGATTTCCCGACATGGGGCCGCCTGCTTTACGATGGCCTGTCCTACATGCAGGTCTACCCCGAGCGGGTGATCTGGCCCGGCCTTGCGATCTCATTGACGGTGCTCTCGGTCAACTATATCGGAGACGGATTGCGCGACGCTTTGGACCCGCGCATCCGGGGGCGCTGATCTGATATGAAATTACTGTTGATCCACACGGGCGGCACCATTGGCATGGTGGCGACGCCGACAGGTTTCGCGCCTGCCGAGGGCGTGATTGAGCAAGCTTTGCGCGATCTGCGCGCCGCCGATGTCACCGTGCTGCCCTTGCTGCCTCTGATCGACAGTGCCCAAGCCACGCCTGCCGATTGGAACCGCATCGCCGAAGTGATTGTGGACAATCACAATGATTACAACGGCTTCATCGTCACCCATGGCACCGACACCCTCGCCTTCACCGCCGCCGCCTTGTGCTTTGCGCTGACGGGCCTACAGCGCCCGGTGATCCTGACAGGTGCGATGCGGCCCTTGACGGTCGAGAAATCTGACGGGCTGCAAAACCTGTCCGACGCGATCAAAGCCGCCCGTTCGGCCCCACCCGGCATCTGGGTGCAATTCGCAGGCCAGCTTTTGCACGGCGCGCGGGTCCGCAAGGCGCACAGCAGCGCACTCGATGCCTTCACCGCGTCCCGCAGCGCCAAACCGCCGCTGCAACCGGGCAAGATCCCCAGCATCACCGCCTACAAAACCGCCGAGATCGGCATCCTCAGCATGGCCCCCGGCCAGTCGGAAGCCTTCCTCACCCACGCCTTGACCACCCTAGACGCCGTGGTGCTGCGGGTGTTCGGCGCAGGCACTATCCCTGAAACCAGCGCCTTACGCGCAGGTCTGCTGGCCGCGCAATCCCGGCAAACCCCGATCATCGCGATCAGCCAATCCCCCAAGGGCGGCATCGCCCTTGGCACCTATGCCGCCGGTAATCTGATGCTGGAGGCCGGAGCGATCGACGGCCACGACATGACACCGGAAGCCGCCTATACCAAGCTTTACCACGTCCTCAGCCTGTCCGAGCCACAGCGCCAAGCCGCCCTCGCCCGCAATCTTGTCGGCGAGTTTACGGCATCAACCGTCAGTGCATCCCGGCCTTGATCCGCCGCAAAGCCCCCCACACGCCCAGCACCACCAAGGGCGTCAGCACCGCCATTGCGACGCCCTTGGAGACCGCAAGCCCCTCGATCAGCGGATAGGCGACGTAACCCGCCAAAGACACTGCGTAATAGCTGATCGCCACAACCGACAGCCCCTCAACCGTGTGCTGCAGCCGCAGGGCCAAATCGGCCCGCCGATCCATGCTTTCCAACAGCTTCTGGTTCTGCGCTGATCGTTCAACATCAACCCGCGTGCGCAACAATTCTGCCGCCCGTTGCGCGCGTTCTGCCATCGACACCAACCGCGCCTCGGCGGATTTCACCGTCCGCATCGCCGGATCATAGCGCCGCATCATAAACTCGCCAAAGGTCTGCCGCCCCTGCATGCGCTCCTCGCGCAAAGCCTCAATCCGCTGCGTCACAATCGCCTCATACGCCCCGGTGGCACCAAAGCGAAAGCTGTGCTGCACCGCGAGGCTTTCCAATTCTGCCGAAATCGCCAGCAATTCATGCAGCGCCGCTTCCGCAGGCCGCGACACGCCGTCGAGGCCAGACACCAGCGCCGACAGCCTTGGGTCCAAAGCATTCAGCCGCCCGGTCAGCCCGCGCGCCCGCATCAGCCCCAGCATCGACATCGCGCGATACGTCTCAACCTCACACAAACGCTGCACAATCCGGCCAATCCGCCGCGCGCCAGTGTCAGGCTGCACGAACACCGCAAACCGCATGTTGCCCGCCGGATCAATCCTGAAATCCCCGGCGATCAGCGCAGCCCCATCGACCACCCGCGCCACCGCAAGGCTTTCCGGCACAAACCACTCCTCCAACTTGGCGAGCATGGCCGCCTCGTCCTCCATCATCTCAACCCGGATCAGCACCGCCGCCACCCGCTTGCCGGGGGCAGCCTGAACCCAATCTTCGGGAAAAACCTCCATCTCGGCGGGATCAAACGCCCGCGCCGATAGCACCGGAGTGAAGGCCGAATAGGTGACAAACTCGGTATGACTTTCCCATTTCACATCCGCCCGCCCCAACGGCCCCGAGAAATGCGTCGCATCGGGCTGCGGATGCGCTGATCCATAACGGTCGAGCAGTGCCAACAAATGCGCCCGATCCGCCCCCCGGTCGCGGTTTTGCGCCTCCATCGGCTCCTTGATCGCGACATAGGCTGCCACACAAGGCGCGGTCAGCGCCGGAAAAGGCCGCGCGTGCAATTCATTGACAAGCGCATAGCGCAGCGGGTGATCAGTGGTCATCATTCAGCCATACGTCACTAGGAGTGACCTATTAGGCAGTTTTTGACCAGCCAAGGCCAGCGTTTTCACCGCATACCGGGGTATGCACCCAGTCTGTTACAAAAAAGCAAAACCCCGGCACGAGGACCGGGGTTTTGATGGGTTTGATGCAGGGTTCAGTCAATCATCGGCAAAAGCGCATTCAACGACGACTTCGCATCGCCGCAGAATATTCGGTCATTGTCTTTGTAAGACAATGGGTTCCTAATCCCCGAATACCCCGCGCCGTAACAACGATCAGGCAGCCTTGCGGCGCATTTTTAGCGCACCAATGCCACCCAACGCTGCAAGCAACAGCGGCAGTGCCGCAGGCAACGGCACGTTGGCAGGTGCAAAGTTAACGGTCACGCTCTCACCGCCAGCGAACGTATCACCCTGGAAGTCCAAGCCAAAGCCATCCGACTGGAAGAACACGTCACTGGCCAAGAAGGTGAAGCCGCTGACGCTGACACTGAACACAGACAAAGCTGGGAACAGGTTGTTAATGTCGGTGATGAACAAGCCGTTGAACGACGCAAAATTGAACGACGAAAAGCTGTCGTTGAAGCTAACGGTGATGCTGGTATCGGCGATATCGACATTGAAGAAGATGTTGCCATCAACGTTTACGTTAGAATACTCCGTCCCCGCGCCCACGACCGAGGTGCCGTAGTCCGCATACACGCTATTGATGTTATTGAAGCGCCAAGATGCATTCACATCCATCGCATCAAGCACCGCCGCTGAAGCCGCACCAGAAAACATAACGCTCAAAACAGCTGCAGCAGCCCATTTGGTAAGATTTTTCATGTGAGTCTCCTAATATTATTTTGTTATTGCCCAAATATTGACACAAATGCGTGAACGCAGGAAGAAATATTTCAGATGATACCAAAAATTCTGTCTGGGATAAATGCGCGGGCTGATGTGAAAAGTCAGAATCCGCTGGATTCAGAAATACCGCATCCAGAAATTTTGAATTGGATTTCATCCATAAGTTGTGCGGCCGGATGATCACAATTCCCGACCGCACTCTTAATATATTTCAGCTCAATCAATCATCGGCAACAAAGCATCCAGCGACTTCTTGGCATCGCCGTAGAACATCCGGGTGTTCTCTTTGTAGAACAATGGGTTCTCAATCCCCGAATAGCCCGTGCCCTGCCCGCGCTTGGAAACAAACACCTGCTTGGCCTTCCAGCACTCCAGCACCGGCATACCCGCAATGGGCGAGTTCGGATCTTCCTGCGCCGCCGGATTGACGATGTCATTCGAGCCAATCACGATCGCCACATCCGTCGTCGGGAAATCTTCGTTGATCTCGTCCATCTCCATGACGATATCGTAGGGCACCTTCGCCTCGGCCAACAGCACGTTCATATGCCCCGGCAGACGGCCTGCAACAGGGTGGATCGCAAAGCGCACGGTCTTGCCCGCCGCCCGCAGCTTCCGCGTCAACTCCGACACCGACTGCTGCGCCTGCGCCACCGCCATGCCGTAGCCCGGAATGATGATGATGCTGTCGGCCTCGTTCAACGCAGCTGCCACGCCCTCGGCATCAATCGCGATCTGCTCGCCAGTGACTTCCATCGCCGGACCCGTGGTGCCACCAAAGCCGCCCAAGATCACCGAGACAAACGAACGGTTCATCGCCTTGCACATGATGTAGCTCAGGATCGCCCCCGAAGACCCCACCAGCGCGCCCACAACAATCAGCAAATCGTTGGACAGCGAAAAACCAATCGCCGCCGCCGCCCAGCCGGAATAAGAGTTCAGCATCGACACCACGACCGGCATATCCGCGCCACCGATGCCCATGATCAGGTGATAGCCGATGAACAACGCCGCCACCGTCATGCCCAGCAGCGCCAAGGTGCTGCCAGTTTGGAGATAAACCACCAACAAAACCAGCGACACCAGCGCCGCCGTGGCATTCAGCACATGCCCCCCCGGCAGCTTTTTCGCCTTGCCATCGACCTTGCCCGCCAACTTGCCAAAGGCCACGACTGAGCCGGTAAATGTCACAGCCCCAATGAACACGCCCAAGAACGTCTCGACCCGCAGGATCGACACTTCAACCCCGGATTTATGCCCAATCACGGCGGCAAAGCCATCTAATGCCGCCCGCGCGGCCTCATCTAGCCCCAAAACCCGCACCATCTCGATATGGGTGTTATAGCCGATGAACACCGCCGCCAAACCGACCAGCGAGTGCATCGCCGCCACCAGTTGCGGCATCTCGGTCATCTGCACCTTTTGCGCGACATACCAGCCAATCGCGCCACCGGCTGCGATCATAACCAATGAGATCAGCCAGTTACTCGCCCCCGGCCCATACAAAGTCGCCGCAACCGCCAGCGCCATGCCGGTGATGCCATACCAAACCGCGCGCTTGGCACTTTCCTGCCCGGAAAGTCCACCCAAAGACTGGATGAACAAAACGGCTGCGACCACATAGGCCGCCGTGGTGAATCCATATTCCATCTGCGCGCTCCCTTACGACTTCTGGAACATGGCGAGCATCCGCCGTGTCACCATAAAGCCGCCGAAAATGTTGATCCCCGCCATGAACACCGCGAGCGCCCCAAGGATCATAACCAACCAGTTGCCAGAGCCGATCTGCATCAGCGCGCCCAAGATAATGATCGAGGAAATCGCATTGGTGATCGCCATTAGCGGCGTGTGCAAGGAATGGCTGACGTTCCAGATCACCTGCACGCCGACATAAACCGACAGCACAAATACGATAAAATGCGACATGAAGCTTGCTGGCGCATACAGCCCCGCCAGCAAAATCAACCCGCCGCCGATCACCAACATCCCAACCTGACTACGAGTCTGCGCCTTGAAGCTTGCCGCTTCCGCCGCGCGCTTTTCGTCATGGGTCAATTCCTTGACCTTCTCTTTCGGCTTTTGCACCGCAATCGCCGCAATTTTCGGCGGCGGTGGCGGGAAGGTGATCTCGTGATCCTTCGCCACGGTAGCACCCCGGATCACGTCATCGCCCATGTTATGATCAATCACACCGTCTTTCTTTGGTGTAAGATCGGTCAGCATGTGCCTGATATTGGTAGAATAAAGGGTCGACGCCTGTGCGGCCATCCGGCTGGGGAAATCGGTATAGCCGACAATGGTCACACCGTTGTCGCTGACGATCTTCTGATCCATCACCGTCAGATCGCAGTTGCCGCCCCGCTCGGCGGCCAAATCCACCACGACCGAACCCGGCTTCATCATCGCCACCATATCGGCGGTCCACAGCTTCGGCGCAGGCCGTCCGGGGATCAGCGCAGTGGTGATCACGATATCCATCTCTGGCGCAAGTTCGCGGAATTTCGCCAGTTGCTTGGCCGCGAAGGCGGGGCTGGAGGGTGCCGCATAACCGCCCGTCGCAGCGCCATCGGGCAACTCAGAGGCGTCAAACTCCAGATAGACAAACGACGCACCCATCGACTCGATCTGTTCGGCCACTTCCGGGCGCACGTCAAACGCATGCACAATCGCGCCCAACGACACCGATGTGCCAATCGCAGCAAGCCCAGCCACACCCGCGCCAACCACCAACACCTTCGCTGGCGGCACCTTGCCCGCCGCCGTCACCTGCCCGGTGAAGAACCGCCCGAAATTCGAGCCCGCCTCGATCACCGCGCGATACCCGGCGATATTCGCCATCGACGACAAAGCGTCCATCTTCTGGGCGCGCGAAATCCGCGGCACCATATCCATCGCCACCACGGTCGCGCCGCGCGCCTTGACGATTTCCAAAAGCTCCGGGTTCTGCGCTGGCCAGAACATCGAGATCAGCGTCTGCCCCTCACGCAAAGCCTGCGCCTCGGCCACTTCCGGCCCGCGCACCTTGACCAGCACATCGGCGGCGGTAATCACATCGGCAGCAGAGGCCAGAACCTCAACCCCAGCCTTGGCATACAAAGCGTCGGCAAACCCCGCCTTAACCCCCGCTCCGGCCTGAATGACGCAACTATGCCCCAGTTTCACCAGTTGCAGCGCCGAATCCGGGGTCATCGCAACCCGGTTCTCCCCCGCAAAAATCTCGCTCAACGCACCTATTTTCACTGTGTTCCCCCGTCGTTTGCGCGGTTCAAGGAGCAACCGTGACCGCCAAATCTCCACCGAGCCTTAACATCGCCGCCCGATAGTTCAACGCCTGATTGCCGCTTTTGACGAAAAAGCTGTCGGCTTCAATCGTTCGACCGCGCCCTAAGCCCTGCCTAAGTCGAAAATTCCACACCACTCCGCTCAGTCGGACGAATTTCCTGCTTAAAATATCGCCGTGATTTCAATACACTACCCACAACCCCGCCTGATAGCGCAAACATGACCCCCAACCCCACCAAGCCAGACGAATCGAAACCATTTCAAGCTTGAAATTTATCCGTAATTCGCTATTGCTGCACGCAAAGCTGCCGTGCAACGCTGTGCCGATAGGAGCCGCCATGACCGATTTCGCCGCCACCAAAGCCCAGTTCCACCTCCCCGCAGGCATGATCTATCTCGACGGCAACTCGCTTGGCCCCTTGCCGCGTGCTACCGCCGCACGGGTGGCGCAAACGGTCACCGCCGAATGGGGCGATATGCTGATCACCGCCTGGAACAAAGCCGCGTGGATGGACAAACCAATGCGCGTCGGCGACCGCATCGCGCGGCTGATCGGCGCGGAAGCGGGCCATGTGGTGATGGGCGACACTTTGTCGATCAAGGTCTATCAGGCCCTCGCATCCAGTCTGGAAATGAACCCGACCCGGAAAGTCATCCTCTCCGATACCGGCAACTTCCCTTCTGACCTCTATATGGCCGAAGGTCTCTGCCGCACCTTAGGCAACGGCTACACCCTGAAAACAGTCGCCCCCGAAGATGTTTTGGACGCCATTGACGACACCGTCGCCGTCACCATGATCACCGAGGTTGATTACCGCACCGGGCGGCGTCACGACATGGCCGCAATCACCGCCCGCGCCCAACAAAACGGCGCCCTCACCATCTGGGATCTGGCGCACAGCGCAGGCGCTTTCCAGGTCGAACTGGCCAAATGCAACGCCGATTTTGCGGTCGGCTGCACCTATAAATACCTTAACTCCGGCCCCGGCGGCCCGGCCTTCATCTACGTCGCCCCCCGCCATGCCGATACCGCCCGCCCGGCACTTTCGGGTTGGCAAGGCCACGCCGCCCCCTTCGCCTTCGATCTCGACTACCGCCCCGCCACCGGGCCTGAGCGGATGCGCGTCGGCACCCCGCCAATCCTGCAACTGGCGGCTTTGGAAGCCTCGCTCGACATCTGGGACAGCGTCGATATGGCCGAATTGCGGACAGCCTCGCTGGCCCTGCAAGACCAATACATCGCAGGCATCGAGGCCACCTGCCCCAGCCTCAGCCTCGCCACCCCCCGCAACCATCAAGATCGCGGCAGCCAAGTCAGCTTCCGGCACCCCGAAGGCTACGCCATCATGCAAGCCATGATCGCGCGCGGCGTGATCGGCGATTTCCGCGCCCCCGACATCATCCGCTGCGGCTTCACGCCTTTGTTTATCGACGCCCAAGACGTGAACAAAGCGATCAAAATCATCGCCGACATCATGCAAAACAACCTCTGGGACCGCCCCGAGTATAAAACCCGCGCGAAAGTCACCTGATGCCGCCTAAGGTCATCCTCTGTGCTCAAATATCCCCGCCGGAGGCTGCCCGGACAATGCCGGATGCCTGCGGCCGGGGTATTCTTACCAATGTGAAAGCCACAAGCACAGCCCTCTGCCGCCCCGCCGGATGGATCGCCCAGTGGCGCACCATCGGCAATCTTTCGGTGCTGAACTGCCAAACTCATTCCTGCGCCTGACGCCCCATCCGGGGAAACCCCATGACAGGAGAGAATGAATGACCACTGATCCAAAATCCGGCTGCCCCATGCACAATGATGCAGCGCAAGCCCCCTACAACCCCGCCACCGAAGGCGCGCAGATGTCCTTCGATGGCCGGATGTCCTACGGCGATTATCTGCACATCGACCAGATCCTGACCGCCCAACGCCAACTGACCCCCGCGCATGACGAGATGCTGTTCATCATCCAGCACCAAACGTCAGAGCTGTGGATGAAACTGGCGCTGCACGAACTCAATGCCGCGCGTCAAGCCATCGCCGACAACCGCGCGCCAGAGGCGTTTAAAATGCTCGCCCGCATCTCCCGCATCTTTGAGCAGCTGAACAACGCCTGGGACGTTTTGCGCACCATGACGCCCTCCGACTACACCACCTTCCGCGAAGGGCTGGGGCAATCGTCAGGTTTTCAGTCCTGGCAATACCGCCTGATCGAATACGCGGTCGGCAACCGCAATCTGGCGATGCTGAAACCGCACGCCCACCGCGCCGATCTCACCGCGCTGCTCGAGGCCGAACTCGCCCGCCCCAGCCTTTATGACGAAGCCCTGCGCCATCTCGCCCGCGCAGGCCTGCCGGTGCCCGAAGACGTGCTGAACCGCGACCTGCGCCAACCTTGGAGCGTCCACGAAGGTGTCCAGCGCGTCTGGGAAACCGTCTACCGCGACCCGACGCAATATTGGCAGGCCTATGAACTGGCCGAAAAGCTGGTGGATTTTGAGGATTACTTCCGCCGCTGGCGCTTCAACCATGTCACCACGGTGGAACGCGTGATCGGCCTGAAACGCGGCACCGGCGGCACTGGAGGCGTCAGCTACCTGCGCCGGATGCTGGATGTCGAGCTGTTCCCCGAGCTTTGGCATCTGCGCACCACGTTGTAGGCGCACAGCGATGCGCCACCCCACGCGCTTGTGATTATACGCTTATTGGAAACAAGGGCTTTGACCTTGCATTTGCGCTCCACTAGCGTCTTTACAAGAGAATCTCGGCGGCACTTCCCTGCCGCCCCCTTTTTGTGATGGGCTGACGGATGCGTTTTTTGACGGTTAAACTTCTGGCAGCGACAGCTTTGTCGCTGACACTCGCGGCCTGCGTGCCGGGCACACCGCTTCCCGGTGCCACCCCCGGCGTCGCACAAGCCCCAGTCCCCACCGACAATGCGCTGCATTATGCAGGCGTGGTCGATGATGGCATCACCGTGCCGACCGTCCCGGTCGAAAAGGTGCCCGCCGATTTCCAGGTGCAGCAGGTCGATTATGCCAGCGCAGAAGCGGTCGGCACCATCATCATCAACCCGGCTGAAAAGCACCTCTATTACATCAACGGCAAGAACACCGCTTTGCGTTATGGCATCGCGGTCGGCAAAGCTGGCTTCCAATGGGCGGGCGTCGCCAATATCACCAACCGCACGCATTGGCCGAAATGGACGCCGCCGCCAGAAATGATCGAGCGTAAACCCGAACTGGCGAAATGGGAAAAAGGCCAGCCGGGCGGCCCGACCAACCCGCTGGGCGCGCGCGCGCTGTATTTGACCACCAATGGCGTCGACTACGGCTACCGCATCCACGGCACGCCGGAATGGTTCTCGATTGGCAAAAACGCCTCGTCGGGCTGTATCCGTATGATCAACCAAGACGTGATGGATCTGTACAACCGCGTGCAGGATGGTGCCAAGGTTGTGGTGCTGAACGCCGATGGCAGCTACCCCGACAAGCTGAAACTGCCGCCGCCCGCGCCTAAGAAGAAAAAACCAACCCCGGCCCCGGTGGAGGCTGTGGCGCCGGTGCTCAGTGCCACCCCGACCATGCTGCCGGGGGCCACAACCCTGCCCGCAGCCCCAGCGACAATGGCTCCAGCAGCAACCGAAACGATGTCGCCTGCCGAGACGATGGCACCTGACGCCAGCATGGCACCTGCCGAAACAATGGCCCCAGCGGCAACCACTGCCCCGGCAACCACTGCCCCGGCAACGGCGGCTCCCGTCGCAACCGCTCCGGCGACCACTGCCCCGGCTGCTACGGCACCCGCAGCCACCGCACCTGCGACAACCGCTCCGGCCACCTGCACCGTGGCCTTGGTGAATGGCGTCTGCCCGCAATCCTAAGCGGATCAACGCGCTCAATAAAAAACCCGCCTCAGTTTGAGGCGGGTTTTTTCATGCTCAGAGCGTTGCGCGCCTCACAACCACTTGTCGTAATCACTGACCAGCAGATGCGTCGGGGTCACATCTTCCTCAATATCGGCAAACCGGCCAATCGGCTCGCGGAACACGTTGTCGGTGACATCGTCATTGACGGTGGAAACCTCACCGATCAACACATCACCGCCCTCACCCCAGAACGCATGCCAATCCCCCGGCATCAGCGTCACCGATTCCCCCGGAGCCAACCGCAACTTGTCACCGGGCTTATAGGCCCGCTCAATGCCATCGCAGCGCACCATCCCACCACGATCCGCCGCCCAGTTGCCTTTATCGTCCGAGCCATAAAGCTCCACGATCAGCGTCGCCCCGCCCCGGTTGATGATATCCTCAGCCTTAATGACATGGGTGTGCATCGGTGAAAGCTGATCCTGCCGCGAAATCAACAGCTTCTCAGCATAACACATGCCGCCGCCACGTTGCAGATCAGCGAGTGATCCATTGCGCAAAGTGAACAAAAACAGCCCCATCTGATCAAACCGACCCTGGCCGTAATCGGTAATATCCCAACCACAACGCCCCTCAATCACCCGCGAAGCAATCGGTTTGTTCGCCTTGAACTCACCCGGCGACCAGTTGGCAAACGGTGGGAGCACAAAGCCATACTGGCGCACCATATCCTCTGCCCCAGCCATAATCTCATTAATACGCGACCGCTTCATCTTATCCTCCCAAGATTCTGGCCGCAGTATAGCTGCAATGTTTGCGCCAACAACGCCAAAGAGGATCGGAATTCGCGCGAATTCCGGCACGATTTTCGCGCGAAAATCGCCTTATAACAGCCGCCGAATCGGCTCGTTATTGCAAAAAATCACAAACTGCCCCGCGTTCTCCACCACCGGAAATCCCCGTCGCTTGGCTTCGCTCAGAAACGCCTCACGTCCAATGTAACGCTCGACATCGCGCACCTTGCGCCGGACAATCGCCCCACCCCTCGCCGCTTGCGAGCCAAAAAGCTCCAAGAAAAACTGTTGCGGACTGATCGGGGGCAAAGCGGACATGCAAACATCCTGCCGCGCTTTGGTTAAAGAATCCTAAACGCGCGCCGCCCAAGCCCGCACAGCATCGCCAAACGCCATGAACAAAGGCCGCGACACCGGATCATTCGCCGCATTCCATTCCGGATGCCACTGCACCGACAGCGTAAACCCCGGCGCGTCCTGCACATAAAGCGCTTCCGGCGTGCCATCCGGTGCCACCCCGTCGATCACAATCCGGCTGCCCACCCGTGCCACGCCCTGCCCGTGCAGCGTGTTGGTCATCACCTCAGATGCCCCCATAAGCCGCGCAAACACCCCGCCTTCGGTAAAGCTGACGACATGGCGATGCGCAAACACCTCCTCCATCGTGCCCTCCGGCGGCATCCGATGGTTCAACCGCCCCGGCAGATCGCGGATCTCAGGGTAAAGCGAGCCGCCCATCGCCACATTGACCTCTTGAAAGCCGCGACAAACCCCCAAAAACGGCTGCCCGCGTTCGACACAGGCCCGGATCAGCGGCAAAGTGATCGCATCACGCCCGCGATCAAACGCGCCATGCGCCGGCGTCTCCGCCTCACCATATTCATCGGGATGCACATTGGGCCGCCCGCCGGTCAGCAAAAACCCATCGCAGACCGCCATCAGATCGGCCACCGAAACAAACCGAGGGTCCGCCGGCACGATCAGCGGCACGCAACCCGCCACCTCCGCCACCGCTTCCGAGTTGATATGCCCAGCGGCATGCACCTCGTAGCGCTCGTTCATCATATGGGCATTGCCGATAATCCCAACAACGGGACGGCGCACGGCAGTAGACACAGCGGAGGGCATGACGGGCCTGCATTGCAATTTCACCCCATCATAGCAGCGCTCCCGGCAGGGTGAAGGCCGAAACTCCCCCAAACCGGGCCTGATCCGCAAATCCGCGTGATTTTTCAGCAGATCGCCCGAAATCGCAGCAGCGCAGCCATTCAAACCTCAAATTCCAACCCCATGCTCATCCCGACAGGATGTCGTAAACAGGCTGGACCCTGCAAGCCGCCGCCCCTAGACAGACACCAACGCCCCGAAGGGCCCCCACTGCAGGACGCCAGACCATGCCCCGCCCGCCCCCCGCGCCCCTGATCGGCGTTGCCTTCATGCTGGGTGCTATGGCCAGCCTGCCCTTCATCGACGTGTTCGCCAAATTCCTCGGTCAGCAAGGCGTGCCGGTGCTGCAAATCGTCTGGGCCCGTCTCAGCGTCGGCGCGGTCGTCGCCCTTCCCTTCGCCCTCAGCCATCAAGGCCCAAAAGGCCTGATCCCCGACCGCCCGGTCTATCACGGATTGCGCGCCACTTTCCTGATCCTCGCCACCTTCTGCTTCTTTCTCGCGCTGAAATTCCTGCCCATCGCCGACGCATTGGCGATCTTCTTCGTGCAACCGCTGGTCGTCACCGTGCTCTCGGCGCTGGTCTTGAAAGAGGCAGTCCCGCGCAACCGCTGGGCCGCGGTCGCCGTGGGCTTTATTGGAACCCTGATCATCATCCGCCCCGGCTTTGTCGCCCTCAATCCCGGCAGCCTGCTGGCCCTCGCCGCTGGCACATTCCTGGCGATCTATTTCGTGATGACCCGAAACATCGCAGGCCGTGCCCCCGCCATGGTCACCACCTTCCAGACCAATGTGATCGGAGCCGCCTTCCTGAGCCTCGCCATGCCGCTGATCTGGCACCATCCGACGCCCAGCCAATGGCTAATGTGCGCAGGCCTCGGCGCGGTGGCGACCTTTGGCCATTACCTGATCGTGCGCGCCTATGACCATGCCGAGGCCTCGCTGCTCGCCCCGCTGGCCTATACCGAGATGGTGGTGGCCACCGTGCTCGGCTGGTATTTCTTCGGCGATTTCCCCGATGCGCTGACCTTCCTCGGCGTCGGCGTGCTGATCGCCTGCGCGCTCTACATCACCCTGACCGAACGCCACCGCGCCACACCCGAGGCGTTCGAGCAACCGTAATTTCTTCATGTAAAGCATAAGAATCTGTCAACAAGATTTTGATATCGAAGCAATATATCCGATCATCTAGTGCATTTCCAACTTTCACATTGGCTTAAATATTCCCGCCGGAGGCGCACCTCTCCGCGAACACTCCTTCAGAGTACTATTCCCCCAGCACCATAAACTTGTGCTAGCCCTGCGCCGCCGCATCCAGCCGATACTGCCGTATCCAAGCCGCACTCGCCGCATCCGCCAGTTTCGCGACCCCCGGCGTTAAACTGCCCGCGACGGGTGCCGGAACTCCCAAAGCCGCACAAATCTGCACCACCGCTGCCACCGGATCCGCCGCCAAACTGTCATATTCAACCAGCAACGGCGCAATGCCCTGCACTGCAAACCAGTGTAGCCAAGCCGCATCAAACGCCTGCAACTCCACGACCACCGCCCTGATCCGCGCAAAGTCATACCGAGGCTCTTGCGGCGGGGAAAGCCGCTCCAACTCCGCCCCATCCGGCCCGATATGCCACAGCCCGCTCTGCTCGGCTTTGATCAAGGATACCGCCTGCGCCAGCTTATCGTCCCGCGTCAGATGCACAAACAGCACCTCGCCAAACGCCGCCTGCAGCCGCGCGCGGTCCGAGGCCAGCCCCGAATACACCGCCGCAATCATAGCCATCACCCCGGCCAGATTTTCCTGCATCAGCCGCAGCCCGAACACCCCAGTATCCGCCGTGCCCGTCTTGATCGCAGCCGCCAAATAAGCCACGCTATAAGCGGCATCGCTCAGATCACCCCGCGCGGGCAACTGCCAAGCCTGCGCCCAAACCGCATCGACATCCGTCATGAAAAACGAATCCGGCGCGCCCGCCCCTCGCGTCGCCGTGAGCAGATCGCACAGCAAAGTACTGCCACTGCGCGGCGTGCTGCAAATAATATAGCTTTTCAGCAAAACCTCCCCCCCTCAACAGCCGCTCCGACACACCCGCAGCCTGATACCACTCCGCGCGCCTCACCAAGAACCCCACGCCCGGAATTGCTGTTTTAGAAATACTCCCGCGCGGCGCGCTCCGCCATCACCCCAAGCCCACCGCCACAAAGCCATCCCCCGGCAGCGCGGTCGAGCGCCGCCTTGATGGCGGCCGAGACCGCCCGCTGTTCTGGGTCACGCCTGCTTGGAAAACCGCAACACCCCCGCGACCCGATGCCCCCCGTCGCCATCCAACGGATGCACCACCCCGTTCATCACCAGAACTTCGGCAAAATCAAACGGCGACATCCCCGCAATACAGGCGACATTGACGCCAAACTGTCCGGGGTCCGACCGGCGCTGATGATGGGTGTAAATGCCGCAGGTCTTGCAAAAATAATGCCGCGCCACCTTGGTGTTGAACTGATACAGGCTCAGATTGTCCTCGCCGCGCAGGAACACAATCTCCCCCACCCGCGCTGAGACCACAACCGCGCCGCGCATCCGGCACAGCGAGCAATCACAGCGCCGTGCAGAATTCACCCCATCGCTCAACCGCAGCCGAAACTGCACCGCGCCACAATGACAAGCCGCATCCAGCATCCCGCGCGTGTCTTCCGTCATCTCACCCATCTCCCGTGCCTGTCACGCACCTCTGTGCGTGCAAGCAGGCTAGAGCGGTTGCGAATGATCAGAAATCAAAAATCGCGGCCTTCTGCCGTGTGCGCGCGCATTTTCGATACTTGTGCTTTGCGCGACGCCCAAAACCACGCAGCCCGGCACAATAAACCAAAGCTCTCAATCTCGTCAGGCTTTGCTTTTTGCCAAATACTCCCCGCAGAGCGTCCCCCATCACCCCAAGCCCAACGCCGCAAAGCCTCCCCCCGGCAGCGCGGTCGAGCGCCGCCTCGATGGCGGCCGAGACCGCCCTCGGTTCTGGGTCACGCCCAGCAAAGGTTAAGACTATGTGAACGACCCCCCGCTAACCCCTTGAAATTCCACATCCGAAAACCTGTCCACGCGTGGACAGTCCCTCAAACCCCCGCGCCCTGCGCAACCACAGCCGCCGCCGCAGCCAAAGCCCCCGGCCCATGCGGGATATCCAAAGCGATCATCCCCGCCTCCATCACCGCAAGCGCGCCCAACGTCATATGGGCATTCACATGCCCCATATGCGCCACCCGCAGAAAGCCGTGATAGGCAGGCTCCGAACTCGGCGCCATCCCCAGCCCGATCCCCAAAGTCACCCCGGCGCGATGCTCGCACCACTGCCGCAGCCGCGTCGCATGGGGTGCTCCAAACCGCGCCGCCGTCACCGACCGGCCGCGATTCACAGGGTCCGCCACATTCATCCCAATCGCCGGGTTCCCCGCAGCCCAGCAGTCAAACGCCGCCCAAACCGTCCGCGCCAGACAATCATGCCGCGCCCAGACCGCAGGCAAACCTTCCTCGCCGATCATCGTCAAAGCCTCACGCAGCCCATAGAGATGATGCGTCGGCGCGGTGCCATTCCACAGCTGCCAGAACTCTTCCCCATCCGCGCGCGGCGTCCAATCCCAGTAGGGCGAGCGTAAATCCGCCCCCAAAGTCCGCGCCCGCGCCTTATCCGAGAACCAGATGAACCCCATCCCCGGCGGCGTCATCAACCCCTTCTGGCTGGCGGCCACCGTAACATCCACCCCCCAGTCATCCATCCGGTATTCATCACACCCCATCGAGGCAATACAATCCACCGCCAACAACGCATCATGCCCAGCAGCATCCATCACCGCCCGCAACGCCGCCACATCGGTGCGGATCGTCGAAGCCGTATCCACCTGCGTTGTCAAAACCGCCTTGATCCGGCCCGCCGTATCCGCCCGCAACGCAGCTTCAACCCGGCCCATATCCACCGGCGCGGATTTGCCGAAATCCAGCACCTCAACCTCAATCCCCACCGCCCGCGCCGCGTTCGCCCAGCTTAAGCCAAATTGCCCGGTCGCCAGCACCAATGCTTTCTCACCGCGCGAGAACATGTTGGCGTTCGCCGCCTCCCAGACTGCATGGCCATTGCCGATATAGGCCGCAACCGAACCCTTGGTCCCCGCCAACGCCTTCAGATCAGGCCACAGCGAGTCCACCAGATCATACAAAGCCCCCTCGTAGATATTCGGTGCCGCCCGGTGCATCGCGGCCAACACCCGGTCAGGCATTACAGAAGGGCCGGGAATAGCAAGATATGGACGGCCGTTGGCAAGGGTCATGTCGCGCTCCTGATAGCTACCGTTGCATGGCTATCTGCGCCCCAAAGCGGCGTCAATCGCCAGCGGCACGGCCAGCCACCCCGCTTGCCCTCACCGCCTGCGCAAGCTAGATCATACCACCAGAGTGCAACCGAAAGCCCAGACTTTGCCCGCAGTCTCGTCCAGCCAGCCGAACCCCAGTCTGTTCAGGCGCTTTTGGTCAAACTATATCCACAAGCACATCTGGGGCATCCTGCTGTGTTTGCTGTTGATGATTGTCGAAGGCAGCGCGCTGGGCGGGCTGTCTTACCTGCTGAAGCCGCTGTTCGACGTGGTTTTCACGCCCGGAGGCGAGACCGCACTTTACGGCGTAGGTTTTGCAATCTTCGGTCTGTTCGCCGCCCGCGCTTTTACGGTTGTGGTGTCACGCACGCTGATTTGGTCGATCTCGCAAAAAGTCTCGGCTGCGATGCAGTCAGATCTTCTACGCCATATCCTGACGCTGGATGCGCCTTTCTTCCAGACCAACCCACCCGGCGTGCTGATCGAACGCGTGCAGGGCGACACCGCCGCCGTTCAAGGCATCTGGAGCGCCTTGGTCACAGGCATAGGCCGCGATCTGCTGGGCCTCGCCGCGCTGATGGCAGTGGCGATTTCGATTGATCTGCGCTGGACGCTTGCCGCGCTGATCGGCGCGCCGCTGCTGATCCTACCAGCCGCCCTGCTGCAACGCTATGTCAGGCGCAAATCGCGCGAGTTGCGTGATCAGGCAGGTCAGCGCGCCACCCGCTTGGATGAGATTTTCCACGGCATCAACGCGGTCAAGCTGAACCGGATGGAAGATTACCAGACCAGCCGCTTCCGCGCGGTGCTAAAATCCATCCGTCGTGCCGAGGTGCGCTCGGTGTTTGGCCGCAGCCTGATGCCGGGGATGATTGATCTGGTGACAGGTCTTGGCTTTTTCGCCGTGCTGCTGATGGCGGGGGACGAGATTTCCTCCGGCCAACGCACCACTGGCGATTTCATGTCATTCTTCACCGCGATGTCACTGACCTTCCAACCCCTGCGCCGCTTGGGTGAGATGTCGGGCACCTGGCAAGTCGCCTCCGCCAGCCTGGAACGCATCTATGCGCTGTTTGACGCCCGCCCCGCCTATCCGCGCCCTGTGGTCAGTCTCGCGCTACCGCAGCCCGGTGCACCAGAAATCCGCTTTGAGGATGTCAGCTTTGCGCATGGCGACCAACCCGTGTTGCGCGGGCTGTCGTTCACCGCTGAAGCAGGCAAGACCACAGCGCTGGTAGGCTCCTCTGGGGCTGGCAAAAGCACGGTGTTTCATTTGCTGACCGGGCTTTTGGAACCCGCCAGCGGCGTGATCCGCATCGGTGGCGTGAGAGCCTCTGGTCTGTCGCTCGCCGAGCAACGCGCACTGTTTGCCACCGTCACACAAGACTCGTCGCTGTTTGATGAAACTTTGGCCGAGAATATCGCGCTTGGTCGCAACCTGAAACCCGATACGCTGGACGCCGCCCTCAATGCCGCCCATGTCACCGATTTCCTGCCCGCCCTGCCACGCGGCATCGAAACCCCGGTCGGCCCGCGCGGCTCTGCCCTGTCAGGTGGCCAACGCCAACGCGTCGCCATCGCCCGCGCTTTGGTGCAGGATGCCCCCGTGCTGCTGCTGGATGAGGCCACCTCGGCCTTGGATGCGCAGTCAGAATCGGTGGTCGCAGGCGCGCTGGCTTTGGGCAGCTTGGGCCGCACCACTTTGGTGATCGCCCACCGCCTCGCCACCGTACGCGATGCCGACAAAATCGTGGTGATGGACCATGGCAGGGTTGCGGAAACCGGCACGCATGACCAACTTCTGGCACAGGGCGGGCTGTACGCCGGGCTCTACCGCTTGCAATTCAAGGACTAGATCATGCCCGACGCATTAAGTAGGGGCGAAACCGCCGCCGACCGCCGCGTCTATACCGTTACCGGAGCGGATCGGCTGACATTCCTGCAAGGCATGGTCAGCAATGATGTGCTGCCCTTGGGGCGCGGCGATGGCGCGGTCTGGGCGGCTTTGCTGACACCGCAAGGCAAGTATCTCGCCGATTTCCTGCTTGTGGCGCAGGGCGACCGCCTTCTGCTCGACATCAAAGACAGCATTGCCGAATCTACGATCCGCCGCCTGTCGATGTACCGCCTGCGCGCCGACGTGCAATTCGCAGCCAGCGACCTGAAGGTGGCGCGCGGTCTTGGTACAGCCCCTCCCGGCACCTTCGCCGACCCCCGCCACGAGGCGCTTGGCTGGCGCGGCTATGGTGCCGCCGCAGGCACGCCCGAAATCGACTGGAACGCCATCCGCGTCGCCCACTGCATTCCTGAGACGGGCATCGAGTTGATCCCTGACGACAGCTACCTGCTCGAATCCGGCTTTGAACGCCTGCACGGCGTCGATTTCCGCAAGGGCTGTTATGTCGGCCAAGAAGTCACCGCCCGGATGAAACACAAGACCGAGCTTAAAAAAGGCCTGATCACCGTCCAGATCGACGGCGAAGCCCCCCCCGGCACCGCGATCCTGCAGGGTGAAAAACCCGCAGGCACCCTGTTCACCCAAAGCCAAGGCCGCGCCATCGCCTACCTACGCTTTGACCGCGCAGAGAACCTCACCGCAGGCATAGCCAAAATTTCGCTGCCTTAAGGTCATCCTCTGTGCTCAAATATCCCCGCCGGAGGCATCCACCGCCTCAGGCGGCGTAACGGGTCACTCCGCAAGCGCCGCATAATCCCGCGCCACGCGATCCCATGTCGCTTCCGAATTGGCCACCACCAACACGCCAGCCCGCCGCGCCAGATCATACGCGGCCCCATCCAGAAATCGCGCCACGCCGCCCGCCGCCTGCACCGCCAGCACGCCCGCCGCATGGTCCCACGGATGCGGCTGGGGCCCCGAGATCACGAATTCCACGTGCCCCTGCGCCATCAGCCGGTATTCATGGCACGAACACCGCAACGAGGTCACACGGCCATAAGCCAGCCCCGCCAACACCGCCGCGCGCTTTTGTTCCGCATGAAACAGCCCCACCGGAATAAACCCACACATCTGCGCCGGATCGGAAACCTCTGACACCGCCAACACCTGCGCCCGCCCATCCGCCTGCACGAAGCGCGCAGACCCGCCCGCCGTCACCTCAACCCAATCATCCAGCAGCGGATCATACAGCAAGCCATAGCGCGCCACGCCGTCCTGCGCTGCCACCGCGATCATGCCGAAGGTCGCCAACCCCTTGGCGAAGTTCCAAGTGCCATCGACCGGATCAACGATCACCTGCCAGCCCGGCCCCGCCATCGCCGCGCGCAAGCCCGGATCAGCCTCCTCACCAATCACCCGCGCTTCGGGCCAACTCAGGGCCAGAGCCGCCCCGATCATCGCTTCTGCCTCAGTGTCCGCCACCGTCACCAGATCGGCGAAATCGGTTTTCTGGCTGACCTCGCCCGCGCCCAAAGCCCGGAACCTCGGCAACACCGCCGCCTTGCCCGCCGCCCGCATCGCTTGCAAAACCACTTCCATCACATTCCCCCAACGAAAAGGCCGCCCCAAAGGACGGCCCTGAATTCTTCACCAAAGAATCGCCCGAACTTACGCCCGTTCAGAGTATTCCATCAATTCGGTATGCACGATGATATCTTCATCCGGCCCGATGAACGGCGGGATCATGATCCGCACGCCGTTGTCCAAGATCGCAGGCTTGAAGCTGCTGGTCGCGGTCTGACCCTTTTGCACAGGCTCAGTCTCGACCACCTTGCAGCGGACTTTCTGCGGCAGGCTGACGTTCAGCGGCTCTTCGCCGTAATAGTTCACCGTCGCCGTCATGCCATCTTGCAGGAACGGGCGGCGATCACCGAGCAATTCTGCATCAATTTCAACCTGCTCGTAGGTTTCCGAATCCATGAACACCAAGCGGCCATCAGTTTCATACAGAAACTGCTGGTCCTTGTTCTCCAACTCGACCCGCTCCACCTTGTCTTCCGAACGGAACCGCTCGTTCAACTTGCGGCCATCGCGCAGGTTTTTCAGCTCTACCTGAGCGAAAGCGCCACCCTTACCCGGTTTGACATGGTTGACCTTGACCGCAGCCCAAAGCCCGCCGTCATGTTCCATGATGAAGCCCGGCTTGATTTCGTTTCCGTTGATCTTCGGCATTTGTGGTAAAACCTTGTCAAAAGGTTGAAGTTAAAGAAGCGCCTCCTATATATCGGGTTACGCTTGCAAGCAAGACGACTAGATACGGTAGCCACCTTCACAAGCCATGCCGTTAGCGCATGACAGATATGCGAAAGTTAGCCCCCCGAATCGTTATCAAAACGTTACAAGCGCGGAAGTTACGGAAATACAAGAGCAAGAAAAAAGGACGATGTGATGTTCGATACGGTTGACAGCACAGCCTTCAACTTTGAGCAAGGCCAACGGGCGCGCAAGCTTTTTGCGGCGGTGGTTTTGGCTGCTTTGGATGATGCCATTGCAGATGACAAGAAATACGGCAACGGCCCCGATCAGATCGCCCGTTGGGCACGCTCGCGCGATGGCCGCGAAGTGTTGTCCTGTTCAGGCATCGACCCGAACGAACGCGTGGTCAAAGGCCTGATGGAATTCGTCTCAAAAGGGGTGCGCACCTCGGTCGCGCTGTCGCGCGAAGAATCCGAGCGCCGTCACGCACTGGAGCTGGAGCACGCAGAAGCGGCATAAGCCCGCCCTGCCCTGGAATAGAAAAACGCGCCTTTTGGCGCGTTTTTTATTTGGGATCATGGGTTTGCGGTCAGCCCCAGCTTAGACAAACTTGGCCTGTTCAACCAGCCTGAACCTATTCAAATTCCTGCGCCGCCAGTGCCCGCGCAATCTCTGCCCGCACCAGTTTGCGAATATTGCGGGTGATCCGCTCGCCCATTTTGCCCGCCAGTTCTTCGCGCAGCATGTCGCGCACCAACTCGCGCAGCACGTCTTCGTCAAACCGCATGGCTTGATCAAACGCGTCATCCTCTGCTGCTTCAGGCTCGGCGAGCGCTGCCAGCACGCTGGCTTCGGCAGCATCGGCCCAGACCGTATCAGGCTCTACCGTGCCGTGCAGCGGCGCGGCGCTGGCCTCTGCCTCATCGTCCTGCGCGACCTCATCCTCTTGCGCCCAAGCCGGGGTTTGCGCGGGCAAAGCCGCCTCAGCCGGGTGATATTCAAAGTGATCATTCAGTGCTGCGTCTTCGCTATCCGCCGCAAGAGGCTGATCGTCCAGCACGTCCTCTAAAGCGTCATCAGCAGGCAGCGACCACGGATTGATCGCACTGCTGTCCGGCTGTGGCGCAGTATCGCCGATCTCAGCTTCCCAATCATCCGGGCTTGCGTCAACGGCGGCACCGACGCTGGCGACAACCTCGCCCAAAGCACTGCGGGGAGTATCAACTGGCGTATCCAGAAGATTGGCGCGCGGCACCGCCACGAACATCGGCACGGCTTCTGCCATAACGACAGGGGCGGGCACCTCAGCCTCGGTCTGCACCACCCGCAACGCCGGGGTCAGGATCAGCTTATCCCCTACTGCCGCCACTTTGGGCGCGGGCCGCATGTCATCCGACACCAGCCTGCGAATAGAGGACAAAACATCCTCAATCTCGGTCGAACTCAACGGCTCTGACATCAACGGCGCCCTACGCATTTCAAACTCAGCTATTCACCAGCAGTCTAGCGACAGAACCCGCACAAGACAAGGAATTGGCGCATTACCGAGAACGATCAAGCGGATAGAGTGCTGATCAGTTTAACGAAAATGGCCCCCGCACCGCATCCGGCCAAGGGCCGCTTGAACTTTGTGCAGGTCTGAAACGGCTCAGTTGCCGATTTTCTCCAAAATCTTGTCCAGCTTCTTGCCGCGCGTCGAGGTCAGCGGGGCTTTCTTGACGGCGTTGTAATAGGCTTCTGGATCATAGGTGGTGATACCAAGGTTCAACTGATCGGCGGTCAACTGCCCCATGGTGGACAGCAGTTGATAGACGCCAACGTAACGGCTGGCTTCGGATTGCAGCTTGTCAGCCCGCGCGCTGAGCAATTCCTGCTCGGCGTCGAGCACGTCCAACGTGGTGCGCGCGCCCAAAGTGGCTTCTTCGCGCACGCCGTCAAACGCCTTTTGCGCCGCCGTCACCTGCAAACCGCCAGCTTGGATCGAGGCCTGCTGCACGATCACATTCGACCATGCGTTGCCGACGGCTTCGGACACATCCACCACCGCTTGCAACTGCGCCGCAGCCGAGCCCTCTTTGCCAGCCAAAGCCTGCCGATACAAAGCCGAGCGTTCGCCGCCCTGATAGATCGTATCGCTGAACCGGATGCCAGCCACGGTATTGCCCGCGCCCGATTGCCAATCTTCATTCACGGTCAAAGAACTGCTGACGGTGGGCAAGAACGCCGCTTCGGCAATCTTCACCCGGATGTCAGAGATTTTCACCTCATGCCCGGCCTGTTTGATCACCGGATGGTTGCGCACCGCAATCGCCCGCGCGGCTTCTTCCGATTTGGCGGCAAACGGCAGCTTTGGCAGGCCCGCCAACTTGCCGGGGTAATGGCCAATCGTCGCTTTATAACGCTCGCGCGCCACTTCCAAAGCACCCTGCGCTGCGGCCAGCCCCGATTGCGCCGCAGCCCGCCGTGCTTCGGCCAAGGACACATCGGTCAGCGTCACTTCGCCGACATCAAAGCGATCCTTTGCCGCCTGCAATTCTTGGCTGATCAACCGCACATTGGATTCGCGCAACGCGACGATTTCCGCCTGCAAACGCATATCAACATAGGCCGAAACCGCCGCAAGCAGCACTTGTTGCTCGACATTCACCAAAGCCTCACGCGTCGACAGCACGCTTTCCCGCGCCACATCAACCGCCATCTTGCCGCGCCCGCCCGCGTAGATGATGAAGGTGGCGCTCAACTGCGCCGAGGCATCGGTGGATTCGGAATAGAACGGTCCACTGACAACGCGTCTGACCCCGCCTGGCGCAGTTGGGTCAAAAATGGAGCTGCTCGTGAAAGCATTGTCCAGCTTGGTCCATGTCGCCTGCGTTGCAAAGCTGATCACCGGGCGCAGCTGCGCCAAAGCCACCGCCGCATCTTCATCCGCCGCCCGCAGCACAGCCTGATTTTTATCCAGCAAATGCGAGGTTTTATAGGCCGAGATCAGCGCATCCGCCAAAGTCTCTGACCGCGCGGCGGGGGCCGCCACCATTGCAGCCGTCACCGCCACTGCTGCCCAAAACTTCTGCATCTCGACCTCATTTGTAAGCTTGCGCATTTCGCGCTTGTTGTCAGCGGCCAGATCACGCCCGGCCACCCGTCTATTATTTACAGCGCAAAGGCCGCCGCTTTGGCAAAGCCCGGCAACATCGGCGCGGTGGCGTTGAACGAAAACCGCCACGTCACCCGGCCCTCGGCCTTATGGCCGATCGTCACCGACCCCAGCGCGCCCTGCATGAAAATCGCCGCAATCCGACCACCTTCTGCCAGTTGCGCAAGCAAAGCATCAGGCACATCCTGCACGCCGCCTTCGATCAGGATCACATCATAAGACCCCGCCGAGCCAGCCTCCAGCGGCCCCGTCACCACGGAAACATTGCCCGCACCCAAAGTCGCCTGCGCCGCACCCGCCAAGCCCGCATCAGACTCGACCATCACCACCGACGAAAGCATCCGCCCCAGCACAGCCGCACCGTAACCCAGCCCACCCGCGATATACAAAGCGCGGTCCGTCGGCTGCACATCCAGCGCATCCAGCATTTTGGCCAAAGTGCGGGCTTCCACCATCACCCGGCCATTGCCGATCTCAAGGTTCTCACCAACATAAGCCGCCTCGGATTTCGAATGCGGCACATATGCCTCACGCGGCACAGCCAGCATCGCGGCGATAATGGGAAATTTTGTGACATCGGACGGGCGCACCTGAGTGTCGACCATCATCACGCGGCGGGCAGAAAAATCGCTCATATGGCTAAACTCACCAGTCTAGATTGCGTCTCTTTTGTCTTGCCACATCTGATCAGACAGAGCAACGCCCCATCGCATCCGCCCGTCGAATCTGCGGGGCTGCGGCAGTTTAGTGCGCGGCAGTGCCGCTAAATCTGGCACCCGCCCAAGTTGCCGCCCGCGCGCCCAATTCTTTGAACTTGTCAGTGGCAGCATCCAACTTCGCCCGCCAGACCGGATCAGGTTGCTGGCCCTCGGTCAGTTTGAAGAACACCTGCAACAGACAGGCAATCGCAAACGGCTCAATCAGCGCGGCCTTGACCGCCCAAGCGAACAGAATGGCAAACACAAACCCGCCCGCCGACCACGATCCGGGGATCAGATACACCACCAAAGCCGCCGGGGCCAACATCACCAGAAACACCACGAACGACAGCCCATAGCTGAACAAAGTCAGCCAAGCCGCGTTGATCAACAACGGTTTGGCGTTCTGCGCATAAAGCACCAGCCCATCCTGCGCTGAACTCCACGGATTTTCCGCGCGAGTCTTGATGCCATGCGCCAAGATCACCTCATCCACCAGCCCGACCGAGACTTTCAGATAAGCCCGCACCACCCCCATCAGCTGATCGACGCCGGGGATCGGCAGGAAATTCAAAATCCCCTGCATCAGCCCGGTGATCACCCCCACCACGCCCTTGATCAACCGATCCAACGCGAACAAAGCCGAAGCTTCACCAAACCGCGCCTTCACCACCGCCGTCGCATGCTCAATCTGCCCGCGCCCGCCCGGCACCTGCCCGCCCTGCATGATCTCAACCATCACCGCGATATGGCCCGCCTTGACGATATAAAGAATATAGTCCCGCACGAAAAACAGCACCCCTGCCGTCGCCGCAAAGCCAAACAACCCGCCGTAGAAGGTCGAGTTGATCTGAAAATCACCATCGCCAAACGCGCCGACACCCCAGCCGATCCCTGCCCCCGTCCCCGTCGCCAAAATGAACGCCGCCGAGATGCCAAAATACACAATCACCCGGAACAGCACAAAAGGCGCCGTGCGACGCATCAGCCCAAGTGCCTGCGTCATAGAAAAATCCCACATATACGTCTCCAAATGCATCTGCCTAAAACCGGGTCAGAATTTGCCGAGCTGACAAGCAATGCAAGGAGATTTATCACCCGCGCTTTCGAAGAAATTTTGCACAGGGCTGCGGATCGAAACCCATCCTTAACACCTCAGCCCGCATCCTGTTCAAACCAAGCCCAACCGGATACTCCGATGCAAAACCTCAGCCCCGCCGATGAACTTTCAGAAATCCGCGCCAGCCTCGCCCGTCTGCAAGCCCGCGAGGCCAATCTTTGCGCCGTATTAGCACAAGCAGCGCAAAACCCGTCGCTGCCGATCCCGTGCCCCGGCTGGCCGATCCGGCGTGAAGCCGCCCTGCACTAAGCGTCGCGCAACCGGAACCGCTGGATTTTCCCGGTCTGCGTCTTCGGCAAAGCGGCCACAAAATGCACCGCGCGCGGATATTTATACGGCGCAATCACCCGCTTCACATGGTCTTGCAGAGCCTTGATCATCGCCGCATCACCCACACGGCCAGCCGCCAGCACCACATGCGCCTCAACAATCTGCCCGCGTTCTTCATCCGCCCGCCCGATCACCGCACATTCCAGCACATCCGCGTGCGACAGCAGCGCCGCCTCCACCTCTGGCCCGGCGATATTATAGCCCGCCGAGATGATCATATCATCCGAGCGTGCCGCAAAATGGAACCGCCCCTCGTCATCCTGCCAAAAGCTGTCCCCGGTCAGGTTCCAACCGTCCCGTACATATTTCGCTTGCCGCACGTCCGCGAGATACCGACACCCCGTCGGCCCGCGCACCGCCAAACGCCCCACCTCGCCGCGCGGCAATTCCGCCATATCCGGCCCCACAATCCGTGCTTCATAACCCGTCACAGGTCGCCCGGTGCAACCGGGACGATGATCCTCAAACCGATTTGTCAGGAAAATATGCAGCATTTCGGTCGCCCCAATGCCATCCAGCATCGGCTTGCCCGTTTTCGCCATCCATTCTTCATACACCGGCGCGGGCAAAGTTTCCCCCGCACTGACCGCCGCGCGAAGCGACGACAAATCCGCTCCCTCCGCCATCGCCTTCAACATCACCCGATATGCCGTAGGTGCCGTAAAACACACCGTCGCCTTATGGGTCTGGATCAGCTCAATCATATTCCCCGGCGTGGCTTGCTCCAGCAATGCCGCAGCCGCGCCAAAACGCAACGGAAACACCGCAAGTCCCCCCAGCCCAAAGGTAAACGCCAATGGAGGCGATCCTACAAAGACATCCTCCGGCACCACGCCCAGAACCTCTTTCGCATAGCCATCCGCGATAATCAGAATATCGCGGTGAAACGCCATCGCCCCTTTCGGCTCACCTGTCGTGCCGCTGGTAAAACCGATCAAAGCCACATCATCGCGCCCGGTTTTGGGGCCTACAAATCGCACCGATTTGCCCAAAGCCGCGCGGTCAAGTTCCGCATCATGGTTCGCAGTGCCGTCAAAACCCACCACAGTTTTGAGGAATGCGGAGGTCTTGGCGCAAGCCACCAATTCCTCCATCAACCTTGTATCGCACAAAGCCAAAGCGATCTCGGCCTTATCGACAATCTGCGAAAGCTCCCCCGCCCGCAGCATCGGCATGGTGTTGACCACCACCGCCCCGGCCTTGGTCGCCCCCAACCAGCACGCCACCATAGCCGGGTTGTTGGCAGATCGAATAAGCACACGATTACCGGGCTTTACGCCGTAATCCTCGACCAATACATGCGCAATTCGGTTCGACCAATCGGTCAGTTCCTTATAGGTGCGCTGCCGCCCGTTGCCGATCAAAGCGGTATGATCGCCAAAGCCCTTTTCGACCATCTTATCAGTCAGTTCAACGCCAACATTAAGATATTCCGCGTAGTCAAACCCCTCCAGCAGAAACTCCGGCTGCTGATCCTGCGGCGGCAGACGATCACGGGTGAAGCTGTCACTATGTCCTGATGGCCCCAACATTCAGATTCCCTCCGGGATAACAGCCGTTGCCTCAATCTCAACTTTCGCGCGGTCCTCAACCAAGGCAACCACCTGCACCAGCGCCATCGCCGGATAATGCCGCCCGATCACCGCTTTATAAACCGCGCCCAAGCCTTTGAGATTGCTGAGATATTCGTTTTTGTTTGTGACATACCACGTCAACCGCACCAGATGCTCAGGCTTCGCACCCGCACAGGCCAAAACCTCGACAATGCCCTTCAAGGCCGCCTCAACCTGCCCCACGAAATCATCGGTTTCAAACTCCTGATCAGCGTTCCAGCCGATCAACCCGCCAGTAAAAACCATCCGGCCAGAGGCCGCCATGCCATTGGCATAGCCCCGCGCGGCTTTCCAGTTTTTCGGGTGCAAAACCTCATGGCTCATGCCGCGTCCTCCATATAAGCGTGCAGGCGCGCCCGCATCGCATCCGGCCAAGCCGCCGATTTCATACCGTCTATCCACACCAGCACCAGCGCCACCCGCAGCCGCAATTCCGCGCCCATATGGCCTTCGATCTTCAGGCTGACCGAAGATCGCCCCAGCTTCTCAACCTTCAGCGAAAACAGCACCTTATCGCCAAGCCGCGAAGGGGCAACAAACTCCGCCGCCAGCGAAACCGTTGGCACGCCGTTGTGCGCATCGCCCCGACTTCCAATCCCGTGCATCGACGCGAAACTGCGCCCGACCACATCGTTGAAAAAGTTTTCAACGACCGAGTTGGTCATCTCAAAATAACGCGGATAAAACACGATTCCGGCGGGGTCACAGTGGTTGAACTCGATCTGGATTTCGCGGGTATAACTCATCCAAGGATACTCCGCGCAATCACAATGCGCTGCACGTCTGACGCACCTTCATAAATCCGCAAAGCCCTGATTTCGCGGTACAAAGCCTCCACTGCGAAGCCATGCCGTACGCCGTCTCCGCCATGCAGCTGCACCGCCATATCAATCACCTTCTGCGCCGCTTCGGTGGCATAAAGCTTGGCCATCGCAGCTTCCCGACTGACCCGAGCCGCGCCCTGATCCTTCACCCAAGCCGCCCGATAAATCAGCAGCGCCGAGGCATCGACGGCCAGAGCCATATCCGCCAAATGCCCCTGCACCATCTGCAACTCGCTCAGCGCCGCGCCCTGTATGCGCCGCGATTGTGTCCGCGCCAAAGCCTCATCCAACGCCCTGCGCGCAAAACCCAAAGCCGCCGCCCCCACGGTCGAGCGGAACACATCCAGCACCGACATCGCGATCTTAAAGCCATCCCCGGCTCGCCCGATCAGCGCGGTTTCCGGCAAGACCACATCCTGTAACGCCAGATGCGCCAGCGGATGCGGCGCGATCACCTCAATCCGCTCGACCACAGACAGCCCAGCCGTCACCGCAGGCAGCAAAAACGCCGACAATCCCTTGGCACCCGGAGCCTCCCCGGTGCGCGCGATGATCACATAAACATCGGCAATCCCACCGTTCGAGATATAGGTTTTCTCGCCGTTCAGCACCCATCCGCCTTGGCCCCGCACCGCCGTGGTCGCAGTCGCCGCCACATCAGACCCCGATGCAGGTTCGGTCAAAGCAAAGCCCGCAATCGCCTCCCCCTTCCGCGTCCGCGCAAGCCACTCCCGCTGCACGTCCGAGCCAAACAGAGACACCGCCCCCATGCCAAGCCCCTGCATCGCAAAGGAAAAATCTGCAAGCCCATCATGCCGCGCCAAAGTCTCGCGGATCAGGCACAGGCTGCGCACATCCAGCTTATCGCCGATCTCCGCCCCGGAATGCTGCAACCAACCGCCCGCGCCAAGCATAGCCACCAGCCCCCGGCAGGCCACATCGACATCGCCGTGATCGACAGGCAGATGCTGCGCCGCCCATGCCTCCAGCCCCGCCGCCAGTTCCCGGTGACGATCCTCAAAAAACGGCCAGCTTAGGAAGCTTTGGTCCGACATAACCCATCCTCTGTGCTCAAATATCCTCGGGGTCCGGGGGTGAGCCCCCGGCTAGTCCCCCGCGAAAACCGGCTTTTCCTTGGCGACAAACGCGCGATAAGCCCGCTCAAAATCCTGCGTCTGCATACAGATCGCCTGCGCCTGCGCCTCGGCCTCGATCGCGGCCAGCAGCCCCATATCCCATTCCTGCAACAGCTGCGTTTTGGTCACGCCATGCGCAAATGTCGGCCCCGCCGCCAAGCGCCGCGCCAGCACCAGCGCCTCGGCCTCCAGCACATCCGCCGAATGCAAAGCGTTCCAGAACCCCCAACGCTCACCCTCGGCAGCCGTCATCACACGGCCCGTATAAAGCAATTCCGCCGCCCTACCCTGCCCGATGATCCGCGGCAACATCGCACAAGCGCCCATGTCACAGCCCGCAAGCCCCACGCGCGTGAACAAAAACGCGCATTTCGCTTCCGGTGTGGCCAGCCGCAGATCAGCGGCCATCGCCAAAATCGCCCCTGCCCCCACGGCCACGCCATCCACCGCCGCAATCACCGGTTTTCCGCAGGAAATCATCGCCTTAACCAGATCCCCGGTCATCCGGGTGAACGCCAGCAAATCCTTCATCGGCAGCCCGATCAGCGGCCCGATGATATCATGCACATCGCCGCCCGAGCAGAAATTGCCACCGTTCGACGCCAGCACAACCACATCGACATCCGTCCCATAGACCAGATCACGGAACAGATCGCGCAGCTCGGCATAGGACTCAAACGTCAACGGGTTCTTGCGCTCCGGCCGGTTCAGCCGCAGCACGGCGACGCGATCCGTCACCTCCCACAGAAAATGCGCAGGCTTAAAATCCGCGAGTTTCATGCTTTCCCCATCCGTTTCAAAATCTCGGTCAGCGCGTCCAAATCCGCCTCTGACAGCCCGCCAAACAGCCGATCAACCGCGCGCTCGTGATCTGCCGCAAGCCCCTCAAACTGCGCCAAACCTTCCGGCGTCAGCGCCACAAACACCGTCCGGCGATCCTGATCAGATTGCGTCCGCCGCACCAGACCGTCCTTTTCCAGCCGGTCCACCACCGCCGTCGCATTGCCGTTCGACACCAGCAGCATCCGCGACAACTCGCTCATCGTCACGCCATCCCGCCGCCGATACAGCGCCGCCAGCACGTCAAAGCGCGGCAGAGTGGTGTCGTGTTTCACCCGCAGAAACTCGCGCAGATGGCTTTCCGAGCTGCGCGTCACCCCCAGCATCCGGATCCACATCTTCAAACGCCGCTTGGAAAGCTCGCTCATAATTCGCCCCCCGCAATCACCAAAGCCTGCCCGTTGACGCCTTCTGATCCCGGCCCACACAAAAACAGCGCCATCGCGGTGACTTCCGAAGGCGCAATCAGCCGCCCCTGCGGATTCATCGCCGCCAGCACCGCCCGCGCCTCGACCAGTGATTTCCCGGTCTTCTCGGCAATCACCTCAACCGAGTGATCGGTCATCGGCGTGTCCAGAAAACCGGGGCAAATCGCGTTCACCGTCACCGGACGCTTGGCAATTTCCAAGGCCAAAGAACGGGTTAACCCAATCACCCCATGCTTTGCCGCCGCATAGGGAGCGACCTTGGCATAGCCCTTCAACCCCGCCGTGGACGCCACCGAGATCAGCCGCCCCCAGCCTGGCATCTGGTTCAGCCCGTCGCGCAGGGTCAAAAACACGCCCGTCAGATTGACCGCTATCATCGCGTTCCACTGTGCCAAACTGGTTTTCGCCAGCACCGTCGAGTCCGCGGCCCCCGCATTGGCAATCACCACATCGCAAGCCCCGGCTTGGGCAAACATCGCCCGCACCGAGGCTTCATCGGTCACATCCGCCTGCACCGCGCGTATTCCCGGCGCGCGGGTCACCACCGCCTGCAACGCCTCAACCCGACGGCCCGCGATCACCACTTCTGCCCCCGCCTGCGCAAAGCCGAGCGCTAGGTTTTCGCCCGCACCAGAACCACCGCCCGTGATCAGAACGCGTTTGCCTGCGAGTGTCATAGCCGGCCCAATCATACTCTTATCGTGCCTTCCGATTTCTGCGCCAAACGCCGCGCCTGATCGCGGCCCGCAAGGTAGGGCTTCGGCCATTCGGTGCCCGCATCGCCCAAGGCCACCGATTGGTGCAACGTCCAATAGGGGTCCGCCAGATGAGCCCGCGCGAGGCAGACCAGATCAGCCCTGCCCGCCAGCAGAATCTGGTTCACCTGATCGGCGTCGGTGATATTGCCCACCGCCATCGTCGCCAAGCCAGCCTCGTTCTTGATCCGATCCGAGAACGGCGTCTGGAACATCCGGCCATAGACAGGCCTCGCTTCGGTCGAGGTTTGCCCCGCCGATACGTCAATAATATCAGCGCCTTCCGCTGCGAACATTTGCGCGATCAGCACAGCTTCCGCAGGCGTTACCCCGCCTTCCGCCCAGTCATTGGCCGAAATCCGCACCGACATCGGCTTGTGCCCCGGCCAATAGCGCCGCATCTCGCGGAACACTTCCAGCGGATAACGCATCCGGTTTTCCAACGACCCGCCGTATTCATCTTCCCGCACGTTCGACAGCGGCGAGATGAAAGACGAGATCAAATAACCATGCGCTGCGTGCAGTTCGATCATGTCGAAATCTGACCCTTCGGCCATTTCCGTGGCCTTGATAAACTGCCGCAGAACGCTGTCCATATCATCGCGGTCCATCGCCTTAGGCACAGCATTGCCAGCCTGCCACGGGATCGCGCTGGCGCTCAGCAACGGCCAATTCCCCGACACCAAAGGCGCATCAGCATCCGCCCAGCCTACTTGCGTCGAGCCCTTACGCCCCGAATGCCCGATCTGCGCGCAGGTCTTGGCTTTCGTCTCGGCATGGATGAAATCGTTGATCTTTTTCCATGCAAGTTCATGCTTCGGCGTATACAGCCCCGGACAGCCGGGCGTGATCCGGCCATTGGCCGACACGCAGGTCATCTCGGTATAAACCAGCCCAGCGCCACCCTTGGCGCGTTCGGCATAATGCACGAAATGCCAATCCGTCGGGGTGCCATCGACCGCGCGATATTGCGCCATCGGCGACACCACCACCCGGTTTTCCAGCGTCATGCTGCGCAACTGAAATGGCGTGAACATCGGCGCACGGCCCGGCGCACCGCCATATTGCGCTGCAAACCAATCCTCGGCCGATCGCAGCCAAGCCGGGTCGCGCATCCGCAGGTTTTCGTGGCTGATGCGCTGGCTTCGCGTCAGCAGCGAATAAGCGAACTGTGGTGCTGGCATATCGAGATAACGCTCGACCTCCTCAAACCACTCCAACGAGTTGCGCGCCGCCGATTGCAGCCGCAAAACTTCCACCCGGCGTTCCGCCTGATAGCGCTCAAACGCCGCCTGCATGCTGGGTTCTTCGTGCAGATACTCCGCCAAAGCAATCGCGCTATCAAACGCCAGCCGGGTGCCCGATCCGATCGAGAAATGGCTGGTCGCCGTCGCATCGCCCATCAGCACCACGTTTTCATGATACCATTGCGCGCAAATCACCCGCGGGAACTGCATCCAGACAGCCGAGCCGCGCAAATGTGCAGCATTCGACATCAGATCATGGCCGCCTAAATGCCGCTCAAAGATCTTGCGGCAGGTTTCAACGGTTTCCTCTTTCGACATCGCATCGAAGCCCCACAGCTCCCACGTATCGGGGCTGCATTCGACGATGAAGGTCGCGGTATCGGCGTCAAACTGGTAAACATGCGCCCAAACCCAGCCGTATTCGGTCTTCTCAAAGATAAAGCTGAACGCGTCGTCGAACTTGGCATGGGTGCCCAGCCAAACGAACTTGCACTTGCGCACATCAATATCAGGCTGGAACACATCCGCATATTCGCGCCGCACAAGGCTGTTCAGCCCATCCGTCGCCACCACCAGATCGTAGTCGCGGCGGTATTCCTCGGCCGACTTGAACTCCGTCTCAAACCGCAGATCAACGCCCAATTCCCGCGCCCGCGCCTGCAATATGATCAACAGCGCCTTGCGCCCGATGCCCGCAAAGCCATGCCCGCCCGACACAGTCCTGATCCCATTGTGAACAACGGCAATATCGTCCCAATAGGCGAACTGGCTGCGAATGGCTTCAGTGGAAACCGGATCGTTCTTGGCCATCCGCCCCAAAGCATCATCCGACAACACCACACCCCAACCAAAGGTATCGTTGGCCTTATTGCGCTCCATCACCACCACGTCATGGCCCGGATCGCGCAGCTTCATCGAGATCGCAAAATACAGACCCGCCGGACCACCGCCCAAACACAGAACCTTCATGGCAATCCCCCTTAATGCGTTTGGTTTAGCCTGCCACCAGAGCAAAACAATTTCAAGCTTGAAATTTCTCGCTTGAAATTTTCTCACCCTCCCGCATAGTGCAATAATGGAAAACCTGATCCTCACTCCGCACCAAGGCTGGCTGCACGTCGCGCTGAACCGCCCTGCGGCGAAGAACGCGTTGAACACCGCGACGCTCAAAGCCTTGGCCGAGTTCCTGACCCAAGCCGCCACCGACCCCAATATCCGCGCCGTCCTTCTGTCAGGCACCGATGGCAACTTCGCCGCCGGAGCAGACATCGCCGAGATCGAAACCAAAACCAGCGCGCAGGCCGCCACCGACCCCCGCAAAGCCCACTGGGCCGCCATCCGCGCCTTCCCCAAACCCCTCATTGCCGCAATAGACGGCTTCGCCTTGGGCGGCGGCCTAGAACTCGCCCTGATGGCCGACCTTATCGTTCTGGGAGAAACCGCCAAACTCGGCCTGCCCGAAACCAACCTCGGCCTGATCCCCGGCGCAGGCGGCACCCAACGCCTGCTGGCGCTTGCAGGCCGCGCCCGCGCCAGCCGGATGATCCTGACCGGAGAGATCATCGACGCGACCACCGCCCACGACTGGGGCATCGCCGCCTATCTTGCAACTGGCCTCGCCCTCCCAGACGCCATCATCCTGACCCAGAAAATCGCACAACGCGCGCCCCTCGCCCTGCAAGCCGCCAAAGCCGCGCTTGTGGCAGGCGACGAAGCCCCCCGCGCCTTCACCCTTGAACGTGCCGGGTTTGAATCCCTGATGGACACCCATGACAAAGCCGAAGGCATCGCCGCCTTCCGCGCCAAACGCAAACCCGAATTCACAGGCCAATAATGCACACCATCGGGATCATCGGCCTTGGCACTATGGGCCTTGGGATCGCACAAGTCTTTGCACAAGCTGGCTTTCCCACCATCGCCACCGACGCCCATGCCCCGGCCCGCGCCAATGCCAGCGACCGGATGGAGCAGGCGCTAAACGCCCGCGTCACCGCTGGTAAGCTAAAGCCCGAAGCCCGCGATGCCACCCTCGCCAACCTGCACATCGCCGAATCCCTGATGGATTTCGCCCCCTGCACCCTGATTATCGAAGCCATCGTTGAGCGTCTCGACGCCAAACAATCCCTGTTCGCCAGCCTTGAAGCCGTCATTCCGGCCAGCACCATCCTTGCCACCAACACCTCCTCAATCCCTGTAGCCTCCATCGCCGAAACCGCCAAACACCCCGACCGCATCCTCGCCTTGCACTTCTTCAACCCGCCCACGGCGATGAAGCTGGTTGAACTCGCTCCCCACGCAGGCACCTCTGACGCCGCCCTGACCCTCGCCCGCCAAATCACCGAGGCAGCTGGCAAAACCACCATCCAATGCCCCGACCGCCCCGGTTTTATCGTCAACCGCTGTGCGCGCCCCTATTACGGCGAGGCGCTCGCCCTGCTGTCCGAAGGCCACAAAGCCGCCGAAATCGACGCCGCGATGATGGCCGCAGGCTACCGCCTTGGCCCGTTCGGCCTGATCGACCTGATCGGTGCCGATATCAACCTCGCGGCCACCGAGGGCCTGTCCGCCGCGATGCAAAACCATCCCCGCTATCACGTCTTCCCGGTGCTAAAGGCGCAAGTCGCCTCTGGCCATCTGGGCCGCAAGTCCGGCAAAGGCTTCATCTACCCCACAGAGACCACCGCAAAGCCCAACCCCGACATCGCCCTGCGCATCGAATCCACCCTGATCAACGAGGCCGCATGGCTGCTGGCCGAAGGCGGCACCAGCGCCGAAGGCATTGATACGGCGATGAAATTGGGCCTCAACTTCCCGCGCGGCCCGTTTGAATCCCTTGCCCTGCACACCCGCGAAACCGTCCTTGCAACCCTGCAATCGCTCGGCCAAAACGCCCCCGCAGCCCTGAAACTCCGCTATGCTCCCGCCCCCTTCCTCATCGGTGAATCCCATGTCTGACGCCTATTTCCTCTACCATTCCATCGGCATGTATCCCGGCAAAACCGCCGATCTTGCGGCTGCGATGACCGAATTTGCCGGGGTCTGGGGCAAGCCCGATGACAGCCAATGGGCATATGCACTGGGCAAACGCGCCGCTTTCCTTGACCGCTGGCGCGCGATCCTGAACGCCCCGGCGCAGACGATCACCGCGACCGAAAACGTCACCGCCGCCTTCCACGCGCTGCTGACCTCACTGCCCGCAAGCCATCTGAAGGGCCGCCGCGTGCTGGTCGGGGCCGATTGCTTCCCGTCGAACCACTTCCTGCTGAACGGCATGGCCGAGAAATACGGCTTCACTCTGCACACCGTTCCGCTGCGCCAAGGCATGGGCTACGTCGAGGATGAAGACTTCATCGAGGCATGGACGCCAGACGTGGGCCTCGCCCTGCTGACATGGGTGTCGTCACTGACCTCGCACCGCATTGATCTCAACCGCATGGTCGCGCATGGCCGCCGCATGGGCAGCCTGATCGGCACCGACATCACCCAAGCCGCGGGCCTGATCCCTTATGACGTGCTGGCGCCCGAGGTTGATTTCACCGTCAGCACATCCCTCAAATGGATGTGCGGCACCCCCGGCGCGGGCATCCTGTACGTCAGCCCGCGCCTGACCCCGCACCTCAAGCCCGAACAGCGCGGCTGGTTCAGCCAGGAAAACCCGTTCAACTGGGACATCACCGCCTTCCAATACGCCCCCGACATCCGCCGCTTTGACAGCGGCACCCCCGGCACGATGGCGGCGCTGGCCAGCCTGCCCGCGCTGGATTGGCACGCCACCCAAGACCAAAGCGCCCTGCTGACCCACAACCGCCAACTGACCGCCAGGATTATCGAGGCCGCAGACGATCTGAACCTGACCCTGCTGACCCCTCGTGCGCCGGAAAAACGCGGCGGCTCGATCATGCTGCGCCTGCCCGACAGCCACAACGCCGCCGAAGTGGTCAACAAACTGCGCGCGCAAGGCATCACCACCGACGCCCGCAGCCAAACCCTCCGCCTCTCCCCCGGCAACCTGACGACACTGGCCGGAACCGAAACGCTGATAGCCGCCCTGACCAAACTGCTACGCGCTTAACCATTCACATTGGCAAAAATATCCCCGCCGGAGGCTTCAACATATCCGCGAATGCCCCCGGCGCAGAACATACCCCACTCGCCAAAGCCTTAATAAACCGTAAACGCCTAAAACCACCCCCTTGATAAACCACAATTTTCCAAACTGTCCACGCGTGGACAGCCCGATTTCTTTCCCATTGCCCGACTCTGCGCCCCGCCCTACCCTGCGCCCATCCAATCAGGGAGGATAGCATGACCCAACCCCTCGGCTTCGACACGCTCGCGATCCACGCAGGCACCGCCCCCGACCCCGCGACCGGCGCGCGCCAAGTCCCGATCTATCAAACCACCGCCTACGTTTTCCGAGACGCAGACCACGCAGCCAAACTGTTTAATCTGCAAGAAGTCGGCTACATCTATTCCCGCCTGACCAACCCCACCGTCTCAGCGCTGGCCAACCGAGTCTGCGCCCTCGAAGGCGGCGCGGGCGCGATCTGCTGCTCCTCGGGCCATGCAGCCCAAATCATGGCGCTGTTTCCGCTGATGGGGCCGGGCCTGAACATCGTCGCCTCCTCGCGGCTTTATGGTGGCACGATCACCCAGTTCAGCCAAACCATCAAACGCTTCGGCTGGTCGGCGAAATTCGTTGACACCGATGACCTGCTGGCGGTCGAACATGCCATTGATGAGAACACCCGCGCAATTTTCTGTGAAACCATTGCCAACCCCGGCGGCTATATCAGCGATCTGGATGCCCTCGCCCGCATCGCCGACCAAGCCGGCATCCCCCTGATCGTCGACAACACCACCGCGACGCCCTATCTTTGTAAACCCATCGAACATGGGGCCACTTTGGTCGTCCATTCGGCGACCAAATACCTGACCGGCAACGGCACCGTCACCGGTGGCGTGGTGGTGGACAGCGGCAAGTTTGACTGGTCGGCGTCGGATAAGTTCCCCAGCCTCAGCCAGCCAGAACCCGCCTATCATGGCCTGACCTTCCATGCCGCACTGGGCGCGATGGCCTTCACCTTCCATTCCATCGCCGTCGGCCTGCGCGATTTAGGGATGACGATGAACCCGCAAGGCGCGCATTACACGCTGATGGGCATCGAAACCCTTGGCCTGCGGATGCAGCGGCATGTGGAAAACGCCAAGATCGTCGCGGAGTATCTGGAGCAAGATCCCCGCGTCGAATTCGTCACCTATGCTGGCCTGCATTCCTCACCCTACCGCAAACGCGCGGAATCGATCACCCCGAAGGGCGCGGGGGCTTTGTTCACCTTTGGTGTCAAAGGCGGTTATGAGGCCTGCGTCAAGCTGGTGGATAGCATCAAGCTGTTCAGCCATGTCGCCAACCTCGGCGATACCCGCAGCTTGATCATTCATCCGGCCTCGACCACCCACCGCCAGTTGGAAGAAGCGGCGCAGATCAAAGCGGGGGCTGGGCCAAATGTGGTTCGGCTGTCGATCGGGATTGAGGATGTGCGCGACATCATCGCCGATCTCGATCAGGCGCTGACGGCGGCGACCGCTTAAAAAACTAGCAATCCCAGACGGTTAACCCCTCTGGGCTGCTCTTTTTAAAATATTCCCGCCGGAGGCTCTTTGGGCCAATGCCGAATGCCTCCGGCGGGGATATTTACACCAGTATGAAATGCAAGGTCACTCTACGATCTCATAGGTGATCGTCACCGAAGCGGTCATACCGATCTGACCCGAAGCGACAGGCACCGCAGAAGCCGCTTTGGCTTCATCACGGAACATCGGCATTGGCACGCCGTAGCCTGCGCTTTCAGAAATAGACTCGATCTTGCCGAGCTTCACCCCGGCAGCGGTGGTCAGCAATTCCGCGCGGGCTTTGGCGTCGGCCACCGCAGCTTTACGTGCCTCGTCCTGTGCCGGGCGCGGGGCCGCAAGATCAAAGGTGATGCCGTTCAGCGTATTCGCGCCATCGGTGATGCTGGCATCCAGCACAGTGCCCAACGTGTCCAAGGCCCGCACCCGCACGCTGAGCATATTCGACGCCACATAGCCCGCGATTTTTGGGGTTTGGCCGGCATCATAGCCGACCCAATTTGGGTTCAGCGACAGGTTCGAGGTTTGCAGATCGCGGTCTTCAATCCCCGCCGATTTCAAGCGATCAATCACGGCTTGCAAAGCTTTGGAATTCGCCGCCATCGCCTCGGCCGCCGATGCGCCATCGGTGGTCACACCCAGCGAGATCGTCGCCATGTCAGGTGTAACCTGCACGGTGCCTTCCCCCGTGACGGTGATCACATTATCGGCAAGTGCCGGGGCCGCAATCGGCAGAACAAGGGCAGCAGACAGCAGCAGGGCATTAAGAACACGCATGGGAACCTCCAAATGTTATGCGTCTTAGGTGTAATGCTATAACGCGCACCGCAAGCCATTCCTTGGGCGCTACTTGCCTTTTTCTTTCCTTCGGCAAAAACCTGCTATAGGAAGAGCCAAACCTGCCGTAGAGCGTTTCCGGCGGTGCCCCCAATGTGCTAGACCCGTGAAATGAAACCAGCTTTTGCACTCGACTTCCGGGATGAAACCATCAGCTTGCTGCACCGCTCTGGCGGGGGTTGGCAGTTGGTGGGCGCCGTTCCGCTTGACACACCCGATCTGACCGAGGCTTTGGGCTATCTGCGCGCCACAGCGCTTGGCCTGTCGCCGCGCGGGATGACCACCAAATTGGTGATCCCGAATGAGCAGATCCTGTATCTGACCGTTCACGCGCCGGGGCCGGATGAGGCCACACGCCACGCGCAGGTTGTGGCGGCGCTGGAAGGCCGCACCCCCTATGATGTCGCCGATCTGGCATTTGATTACACCGGGTCGGGGCCAGAGGTGCAGGTCGCGGTGATCGCGAAAGAAACCTTGGCCGAGGCCGAAGGGTTTGCTGCCGAGCATCGCTTGAACCCGATTGCCTTCGTCGCGGCCCCTGATCCTGACAGCTTTGCCGCCGAGCCTTGGTTTGGCCTGTCGGCGATGGCCCCGTCGCTGATGCCGCCGGGCGCAAAGGTAGAGCGCGACAGCGCCCCCGTGATGATCGTGGCGCGTAGTTTTGGGCCTGCGGCGCAGGCAGTTGAGGCTGTCGTTGAGGCACCGCCGGAAGTGGTTGCGCCGATAGCGAAGATCACAGCCGAGCCTGAAGTTGTGGTTGAGCCTGAGGTTGTAGCGGCAGCGCTGGCCGCGCCCGAAACGGTGGTCGAGTTTGAAGCGGCCATCGCAGCCGATGATCAGCCCGCGCCGGAAATCAGCCCCGAACCCGAAGATCTGCTTGCGGCGAACCCAGTGTTTGAGCCAGAAGCCTATGGCGCAGCGCCGGAAGATGTCCGACCCGCAGCAGTTGCGCCGGAGGAAACTTGGCTGCCCGCAGCCTATCCCGCGCGCGCGCGTTATGAAGATGACACCCCGCCTGCTGGCTCATTAGACGACGACAACGCGTTGATCGCAGCTCTTGCCGATACGCTGTCGTCGCCGATTGCGCAGCCAGCGCATCCGCCGCCCGCGCCGCGCAAGCCGCTGGTCGAGGTCGAAGAAGCGCCGATGGCCTTGGATGTCAGCGATGATGCGGCAGAGGCCGATGAGGTCGAGCCGCAGGGTGCCGATGTGATCCGGGCTGCGATTTCGGCCCGTGCCGCGCGAGTGACTGATCCGGCGATTGCCGATGATTTGCCGCCAATGCCGCCCCCTGCAGCCTTGGGCGCGTTCTCTAGCCGCCGTCAGGGCGATGAGCCGCCGCCGAACAAAGCCCCCGCCCTTGGCGCGGCCAAAGCCGGGATACAGCGCCCTGCCGCCGCAAAGCCCCTCGCTGCGGTGCAGGGCTTGGGTGCTTCCCGCGCGCAAGTGACAAAACCGGATTTGGCTGTAAAATCGGCAAAGCCCGGCAAAGCCGGCTTGCGCGGCCTGTCGGCTTTGGTGACCGGGCCAGATGCCGCCGCCAAACCGCGCAGTAAGGTCGCGATCCCCTCGGCGCTGCCGCCGCTGAAATCCGCCGATGCGACAGGCGCGCCCAAACCACAAGCCAGCCGCCCCGCTGCGGCACGCGGCCCCGGTGGCTTTGCCGCCCGCGAACCGGTGCGTGGCAAACCGCGCTATCTTGGGCTGTTGCTGACGGTGGTGTTGCTGTTCTTGCTGGCGATGATTGCGGCGTGGTCATCCTATTCGCTGGGCGCTTGGAACACCGGAACGGACGAGCCGATGCAGGTGGGTGCGGACAACCCCGACGGCACGGACGTTCCTGCGGCCGAGATGCCGGATGCCAATGATGAGATGCTCGCCGATATGCAGGATCCGGCGGAATTATCGGATACCGCCTCGGCCAGCGATCCGACTGTGCCGATGGTTGACGATACCGTGGCCTCGCCCGATGCGGCGGATCTAAGCGGCCCCAGCGCCGAGCCTGCCCCGGCTTTGGATGTCGCCACTGAGACCACAGCGCCGGTGAACCCGACGGCGGGCACCGATGATGAGATTTTCCTCGCCTCGATGGATGCAGCCCCTCTGCCGCCCGATCCGCTGTCGCTGGAGCAACCGCTGGCGCAGGGCGATCAGATGCCCGCCGCCCAACCCGCGCCGCCGCCGTTTGGCACGGTGTATCAGTTTGAAGCCAATGGCGCGATCACACCGACGCCCGAGGGGATCATCACGCCTGAGGGCGTTTTTTTACGCGCTGGTAAGCCGCCAAGGGTACCGACCGCGCGCACCGAGGCCGTCATCGCCGCTGCTGCGAAACCAGCGGTTGCGGATGCAGCACTTCCCGGTGCGGCGGCCTCTGCGGTAACGACACCCGCAGTTTTTGCCGACCCGGCCTTGGCCGGCAAAAAGCCAAAAACCCGGCCCGAGGGGTTGACGCCGCCCGCCGCCGCCGATCAGGGCGCGCTGACACCCGCAGTCGATAGCCGTCTTGCCGGATTGCGCCCAACCGCCCGCCCCGCAAGTGTCTTGTCGGCGGGACGCCAAGCGCAGCAAGCCTCGGCTGCGGCATCGCTTGCCGCGCAGGCCGAAGGGTTGAACCAAGAGGCGGCGTTGAACGGCGGATCGAAGCTGGCGGTGGCGATCAGCCGCAAACCTGCCGCCCGCCCGCGTGATCTCAGCCGCGCGGTGGAAGCCGCCGTTGCCGCCGTAGCGCGCGAACCGCAGCCGGAACCTGAGGCAGCACCTGAACCCGCGCCGCAACTCGCCGCGATCCCCGAGAAAAATTCCAGCGCCGAAGCCGATGGCGAGCCGGATGTGGTCTCGGCAGCCCCGAAGATTCCGACCAAGGCGACCGTGGCGAAACAGGCGACGTTCAAAAATGCGATCAACCTGTCAAAGCTGAACCTGATCGGGGTTTATGGCACGCAATCAAAGCGTTACGCTTTGGTGCGCACCGCAGCGGGACGCTATAAGAAGGTCCGCGTTGGCGATACGATTGACGGCGGCGGCCGGGTTGCTGCGATCACCGCTACCGAAGTACGCTATCAAAAGGGTGGCCGTTTGGTCGCTTTGGCGATGCCGAAAGGCTGATCAGCCTGTAACGCGCACGCAATGATCGATCTGATCCTGCTCGATGCCTTTTCAATGCAGCGCACTGGATTGGCTCGCCTAAGGCAGCTGCCTGCACAAATCTGCCCATGACCTGCCGCATCTCTCCGCATTTCTTCACAATAACGCATTAGTGACCCGCTGTTTGCGCAGCGTTGGATTGTATTACCGCAACCGACGCGCAATACACGCGGGATATATGAATTTTACGCGAGAAAACCGCATGTTGGACGCCATTGATCAACGTCTGCTGGCCGAGATTCAGATCAATGCCATGCTGACCGCGCTGGAACTGGGCGAGCGGTTGAACCTGTCTCCCAGCCAAGCCGCGCGCCGCCGACAGCGGCTGGAGACGGAAGGCTTTGTGGTCGGCTATGCGGCGCGGCTGTCGCCTGCCAAGATCGGGCTGACGGTGCAGGCCTTCGTGCAGGTGCAAATGGCCACGCAATCGCCCGAGGCAGCGCTCAGTTTTGGCGCGCTGCTGGCGAGTTGCCCCGAGATCGTCTCGGCTTGGACGCTGACCGGGGAGGCCGATTATCTGCTGCGGGTGTGGTGCACCGATTTGCCGGATTTGAGCCGGGTGATCCATACGTTGTTGCTGCCGCATCCGGCGGTGGCGCGGGTGCAAAGCCAGATTGTGATGGACCAATTCAAAGCGGACGCGCCCTTGCCGACATAAAGCCGCTACCGACTTAGAGCTATTGCCGCGTTAATACTGCTGCCAATCTGAAAGCCGCTGCTAAATCTGAAAGTGCGTGATGGAAAGTTTCCTTTTGCAAGCCTCAATCTACCTTGGTGCCGCCGTTTGCGTGGTGCCTTTGGCGGTGCGTTTGGGTTTGGGCTCGGTGCTGGGCTATCTGGCGGCTGGGATTCTGATGGGGCCGATTTTGGGCATCGCTGGTGCCGAAACGGCCGATTTGCAGCATTTTGCCGAATTTGGCGTGGTGCTGATGCTGTTCCTGATCGGGCTGGAGTTGGAACCGAAATCCCTGTGGGAGATGCGCCACAAGCTTTTGGGCATGGGCGGCGCTCAAGTGGTGCTGACCACGGCCAGCGTCGCTACCGCCATGATTTGGTTCGGTCTTTCTCCATCCGTTGCTTTGGTTTTGGGCATGATGGCCTCGCTGTCCTCCACCGCGATCGTACTGCAAACCCTGTCGGAAAAGAACCTGATGCGCACCCAAGGTGGGCGCTCGGCGTTCTCGGTTTTGCTGACGCAGGATATGGCGGTGATCCCGATGCTGGCGGTGATTCCGCTGCTAGCTTTGCCCGAACTGGTTGGGCAGAGCGCTGAGGTCTACGGCGTCAGCAATCCGCAGGATGTGGTCGAAAAGGCCGCAACTTCACAACTGATCAGCACGGTGCAATCGCTGCCGGGTTGGGGCGCGGGCCTGCTGACCCTAGCGATTGTGGCGGGCATTGTGCTGGCCGGCCATTACCTGAGCCGACCGATTTTCCGCTTTGTTCATGCCGCGAAACTGCCCGAGATGAGCACGTTTATCAGCCTGCTGATGGTGCTGGGTATCGCGTTTCTGATGATGCTGGTCGGCCTGTCGCCCGCTTTGGGCACGTTCGTGGCGGGTGTGGTTCTGGCGAACTCGGAGTTTCGCCATCAGCTAGAGGCCGATCTGAAACCATTCAAAGGCCTGCTGCTGGGGCTGTTCTTCATGACCGTCGGGGTGGGGATCAACTTTAAAATGCTGGCACGGGAACCCTTGACAGTCCTGGGTCTGACCTTGGGGTTGATGCTGCTGAAGGCGCTGATTTTGGTGGCGATTTCGCTCTTTTTCAAACTCAAGCGGCAAGACCGTTGGCTGTTTTCGTTGAGTTTGGCGCAGGGAGGCGAGTTCGGTTTTCTGATCGTTAGCTTTGCGCGGTCTGAAAGCGCTCTGCCGCTGGCGGCTGGCCAAATGGGGTTGCTGGTGATCAGCCTGTCGATGCTGCTGACGCCTTTGCTGTTCATCGGCTATGATTGGCTGAGCGCCCGCTTTGCCCACCGCACGCCCGATCACGCCCCCGATGAGATCGACGAAAAGGGCCAAGTGATCATCGCCGGGATCGGGCGGTTTGGCCAAGTGGTCAATCGGTTGATCCGCACCTCGGGTATTCCGACCGTGGTTTTGGACAACGACATGACCACGATTGAAACCATGCGCAAATTCGGCGTGAAAGGCTTTTTCGGCGATCCGGCACGGCCGGAACTGCTGGAAGCGGCGGGTCTGGCCGAGGCGCAGGTGATCGTGATTGCGGTGGACGACAGCGATACCGCAACCCGGATCGTGCGCTATGCCAGATCACGTCGCCCGGATATTCACATCGTCGCCCGTGCACGCGACCGCGTGCATGTGTATGAGTTGTATCAAGCGGGTGCCAATGACATCCTGCGCGAAACCTTCGACAGCTCGATCCGGGCGGGGCGTTATGTTTTGGAGAACATGGGATTTTCGGAATACGAGGCCGCGAAAGTGTCGCAGGCCTATTACCGCGTAGATCGGGGGGCGATGCGCGATCTGGCCGAGGTCTGGGTGCCGGGTCAGCCGACGCATCTGAACGAGGCCTATATCGCGCGCGCCAAACAGCTCGACCGTGATCTGGAAATTGCGCTGATGGAGGAGTTGCACGAGGTCAAACCGATGGCTGCCGAAGAACCGCCAGAGGTTTTGCAAGCCATGCTATTCCCCGACATGGAAGCCCCTGCCGACAAGCCTGCCGATCAATAGAAAAGGCGGCCCCACAGGACCGCCCTTTGCTAAATTTCAGTCAGATCAAGCCGCGCGGCCAACCAGCACATCGCCGACTTTTTTCTGCGCACCGGCTTCATCGACGCCGGAGACGGCGGCAACTTCACGAGTCAACCGCTCCAAAGCGGCCTCATACAGCTGACGCTCGGAATAGGACTGTTCGCGCTGATCATCGCTGCGGTGCAAATCGCGCACCACTTCGGCAATCGCCATCAGATCGCCCGAATTGATCTTCTGTTCATATTCCTGCGCCCGGCGCGACCACATCGCGCGTTTGACGCGGGCCTTGCCCTTCAGGGTATCCAAAGCTTTGGTCACCAAATCCGGCGAAGACAGCGAACGCATCCCGACATCGGTGGCCTTATGGGTCGGCACCCGCAGCGTCATCTTGTCTTTTTCGAAGGAAATCACGAACAGTTCCAACACGAAACCGGCGACTTCTTGCTCTTCAATCGATACAATGCGACCGACACCATGGGCAGGATACACAACGAACTCATTGGGGCGAAAATCAGGCTTCTTCGATTTGGTCATTCAGTCGCTTCCTCGGGCAGGAACCTGTTCCGCAAAAACATAACCGTTTCGGGAAATCACCCCGAGCAACGGCTTCTATTTTCGACTAGATTTTCACCCCAAGCTGGCAGCTTCGAGGTTTGTGCAGGGATCCGTGTTTATTTGTAACTTATGTATAACACAAAAATGCACTGATTCCAACCATCACAACAGATCAGCGTAAGCGCTTTACCCGTTGGAATCGCGGTATTTTCCGGGTTGTGGCTGATTCGTGAGGGCTGCTATGCCGAATCAGCGTATCAGCTACGGCTCAGTTGCCCTGCCCCGGCGCTTCCGAGAAATACTTCTCACGCTTACCGGTTTCGCCATCGCGCTCTTCATAGCCCGGCAGCGGGTCTTTTTTGGTCACGATCACCGGCCACATTTCGGAATATTTGCGGTTGAACGTCACCCAAGCATCCATATCAGCCTCGGTATCCGGGCGGATCGCGTCGGCGGGGCATTCGGGCTCGCACACACCGCAGTCGATGCATTCATCCGGGTGGATGACCAACATGTTCTCGCCCTCATAGAAGCAATCCACCGGGCAAACCTCGACGCAATCGGTGTATTTGCAAGCAATGCAGTTGTCGATCACAACATAGGTCATAGCGCAGGCTCCTGTTTCCGCGCTGTCTGACTACTAAAGCTGCGCAGATCATTCAAGCGGTGCATCGGCGGTTGGCGCAAGATCGTGATAAAGCTGTTGTGCTTCCTGCGCGGGGCCACGCCGATCTGACAAAGCCAGCACCCGGATTACCCGCACATTGCGGCCTTGCGGAAACGTCAGCGTGTCACCTTCCATCACGCCATGACCGGGCTTTTTACAACGTTGGCCATTCAGCCGCAGATGGCCGGACTCGATCACTTCGGCAGCAAGCTCGCGGTTCTTAAAAAACCGTGCCGCGAAAAGCCATTTGTCCAGCCGAAGCTTCGGCTGGACATTTTGTGCGGGTTTGGCCCCCGGCCCTGCCAATCAGAGCTTGGACTTGAGCGCCATCAAAGCGGCGAAGGGATTGTCGGGGTCAATCGGCTTTTCAGCGCGAGGCGGACGTTGTTCGTAGATTTTCGGCTTGGAGTCGCGGTCGCCCGGCTTGCCGCCATGCGGTTTGTTGCCTTTGTAACCTTCGCGCTTTTCACCGTCGCGGCGTGGTTTATCGCCTTCGGGACGCGGGCCACGGTCAGGACGCGGGCCACGATCTGCGGCAGGCGCATCGCCTTCCTTCTTCGGGCCGCGATCATTGTTCCGCTCAGGCCGAGGCCCGCGATCCGGGCGCGGACCGCGTTCAGCTGCGGGTGCATCCGGGCTGCGCGGCGTACGTTCCGGGCGCGCAGGGCGTTCTGGACGAGGGCGCGGTTTCGGGGCCCAAGTGAAGGTGTAGAATGACTCCATCTCTGGCGCCGCTTCCGGGTCGGGCAGAACGAATGCCGATTCGCCTTCGGGGATCGGCTGCACGGGCGCGTCGGGATCAACGGCAACCGGGATCGGAGCGGCTTTCACCTTGGCACGTTCGGCCTTTTCGCCCTTATAGCCCAGACCGCCCATCAGATCGCTGAACTGCTCCAGCGTCATGCCTGTGATCGACAGCATGTCCGGCGTGGCTTCAAAGCCTGCGCGGCTGTCTTTGGTGCGCAGGATGTCAGCCAACCGCTCCAGCATATCAATGCGGATCGCCCGCGCGCCTGCCGGGTGATAGCCCGCCAGCGTGTAGTGCATTTTTGGCACGGCGGGGATGTTCGGGATCGTCACCAGACCCGGAGGCGGCGACTCAGGGAACTCATCCAAACCGTTCCACAAAGACCACAGCACCAACCGCAACCGCGTCGGCGCGGGTTTCAGCAGGGCGGGCAGGAACACGGTGAACTGACCAAAGCGAACGCCATGCTTGCGCAATGCGCCACGGGCTTCTTGGTCCAGCTCTTTGACTTCATTGGCGATATTCTCGCGCGGGATCACGCCCAGACCTTCGGCCAAGCGGAACGCAAAACCGCGTGCGAGGCCCGTGAGGGTTTCATCGCGGCCCATTGCCAGCAGGGGTTCAAAGTTGGCGGCCACTTTGCGGTCAATGAAATGCTGCAAGCGGCGGCGCACTTTGTCGGCGACATCGGGGCCTGCTTCATCATCCACGAAAGCCTCAACACCGGGACGCGCAGGTTCTGCACCCTTCACCAGCTTGCCCATCGCCTGAGTGCCCCACATCAGGCCCCCCTGCTCGGTGAAATCCAGCTCGGTGTCGGGCGCGTTATAAAACCGATCCGCCCGCAGATGGAATTCCGGCTTCAGCGCCGCGAAAGCCGCTTGCCGCAGCGTTGCCGCCTCTTCGTTGGAAGTGGTCGCATCCTGACGGAAACGGAACCCCTCAAGACGGCCGACGAACTCGCCTGCAACCGTCACTTCGCCTTTGTCATTCACCTCGGCCACGAGGGTCTCCTTCTGCTTCAACCGCCGCATCAAGACTGATGTGCGCCGGTCAACAAATCGTTGAGTCAGCGCGGTATGAAGCGCATCTGACAGTCGGTCTTCTACTGCACGCGTCTCGGCGCGCCAATGGCTTTCGTTATCAACCCAGCCCTTGCGCTGCGCAACATAGGTCCAGGTGCGGATATAGGCCAGCCGTTTCGAGATGGTATCAATATCTCCACCGGCTTTATCTATCCGCGCGATGGCCTTTTCCAGCCAATCCGACGGGATGCGGGTTTGCGCAAGGCCGCGCCCTGTCAGGAAATCGAAAATCCGAGCAAGCAAGGTGAAATGCTCATTCCCCGCAGCATTGCGGAAATCCGGGATGCGACAAACCTCCCACAGCAGCTTGATCCGCTGCGGGGTGTTCAGCTTTTCTTTGACTTCAGGCAGCTCGGACAGATATTTCAGCGCCAAAACATCATCGGCATCCCGCGCACGGGCCAGCCATTTGTTTTGCGTCGGGGCTTCCAAGGACCGGACCAGCCGCTCAACGCTGCCAAACTCCAGATCGTGATTTCGCCATTCGAGTTTACGCACGGGATCAAAGCGATGTTCCTGAATCGCCTCAACCGTCTCGTCATCCAAGGGCCGCACCTCTCCCGTCACGCCAAAAGTGCCGTTTTCCTGATAGCGGCCCGCCCTGCCCGCAATTTGCGCGAGTTCCTGCGGATACAAAGCCCGCATCCGCCGCCCGTCAAATTTGGACGTGGCCGCAAAGGCGATATGCTTGATGTCTAGGTTCAACCCCATGCCAATCGCATCGGTCGCCACCAGATAATCGACATCGCCGTTCTGGTACAAAGCCACCTGAGCATTGCGGGTGCGCGGGCTTAAAGCGCCCATCACCACCGCGCAACCGCCCTTTGTCCGCCTGATCAATTCAGCAATCGCATAGACATTTTCAACAGAAAACCCGACAATCGCCGATCTTTCTGGCATCCGGCTTATCTTTTTCGAACCAGTGTAGGTTAGTTCCGAAAACCGCTCGCGCTTGACGAATTGCACATTCTTCACCAGCCCAGCGATGGCTGGCCGCATGGTTTCCGCCCCCATGAACAGCGTTTCATGCAGCCCCCGCGCTCGCAAAAGCCGATCGGTGAACACATGCCCGCGCTCTGGGTCCGCACAGAGTTGGATCTCATCCACCGCGACGAAATCCGCGCCCAGATCCAGCGGCATCGCCTCGACCGTACAAACCCAATACTGCGCACGGTCGGGCACAATGCGTTCCTCGCCCGTCACCAGAGCCACCACCGATGGCCCGCGCGAGGTGACAATCCGGTCATAAACCTCGCGCGCCAGCAGCCGAAGCGGCAGGCCGATGACGCCAGTGCGATGCCCCAGCATCCGCTCAATCGCGTAATGAGTTTTCCCGGTGTTGGTCGGCCCAAGCACCGCCGTCACCTGTCCGGCAGCCATCATATCTTTGGCCCTGCCCTATAGGTCTTTGCCCTGAAGCTCGGTTTCAATCCGGCTTACGGCTTCTTCCACCCCCGGCGCATGCGGGTCGATCTTCAGAACCGCCTGATAGACCTCCAACGCCTGCGCGGGTTTGCCGAGTTCCTCAAAGATTGATCCCAAGCCCGACAACGCCCCGAAATGCTTCGGGTTTAACGTCAAAACCTTGCCAATATCCGCAATCGCCGGGCCAAACTGCCCCAGTTGATAATAGGCCGTCGCCCGCGCGTTCCAACCTTCGGCGAAATCTGGCGCATGATCGACGAGCGCTGTCAAATGCTGCACCGCCACATCAGGTTGGCCGTTCGCCATCGCATCCTTGCCGCGCTGCAACAGCAAATCCATCGCCGGAGAGCCGGATTTCGACCACTCCATCCAGATATCAGATTCGATCTGCTCCGCCTCGGACTCATCCGCCTTTTGCAGACGCGCAAAAAGATCATCCAACTTGTCAGTTTGGGCAGCAACCGGCAGGCATGACAGAAAAACCAGCATAAATGCCGCAACGATACGATTGTGTAACGAATGATGCGCTTTCATAAGGGTATAGGTAACGCAACGGGCGGGGAATTCCAGCCCCGCCTGCACAGATCGGAGAATGTGATGAGCGATGTGATCTCAACCGCCGTGGCGGCTTTGGCGAAAAAGCTGCCCAACGGCTTTGATGGCGTGGCAAAATTTGTGCTGGTGGGTGAAGGCTCGATCATGGTTGACCCATCGGGCGCGCGCGCAGGCGATGAGCCTTCGGATGTGACGTTGACCGCTGAACCCGAGGTTTTTCAGGCGATGCTGGCGGGCGAGATGAACCCGACCACCGCGTTTATGACCGGAAAACTGAGCGTTGAGGGCAGCATGGGCCTTGCCATGCAACTCGGCGCGGCGATGTCGTGACTGACGCGCCGTTATACGCCATTGCCGAAGGGCCAGACGCAGGCCGCGCATTTTGGCTGACCGCCGCCGATGGCGTGCGCTTGCGGGTCGGGCTTTGGACGCATGACGGCGCGCAAGGCACCGTGCTTTTGCTGCCGGGGCGGACCGAGTATGTTGAGAAATATGGCCGCGCGGCGGGCGATCTGCGGAAGCGTGGCTTTGCGACTTTGGTGATTGACTGGCGCGGTCAGGGCCTCGCCGATCGGGCTTTGGATGATCCGATGGGCGGCCATGTCGGCGATTTTGCCGAATATCAGATGGATTTCGATGAGATGGTCGGCTTTGCCCGCGCCCAAGGCCTGCCCGAACCCTATTACCTGATGGCGCATTCGATGGGCGGTTGCATTGGCCTGCGCGCGCTGATGCGTGGTGCCCCGGTCCAAGCGGCGGCGTTTTCAGCCCCGATGTGGGGGATTCTGATCGCCGCCTGGATGCGCCCGATGGCCGTGGCGTTAACCACAGCCTCGCGCTGGTTCAAATTTGATAACCGCTATGCGCCGGGCACCGGGGCGAAATCCTATGTGTTGACGGCACCGTTCAGCGGCAATTCGCTGACGACGGATGCCGAGATGTGGGATTACATGCGCCAACAGGCGCTCGCGCATCCGGAATTGGGTCTGGGCGGGCCAAGTCTGGGCTGGCTCAAGGCCGCGCTGACCGAATGCCACGCGCTGACTTTGTTGGCATCTCCCAAAGTCCCAACGGTTACAGCGTTGGGAACACAAGAGAAAATCGTCGACACCGCCCCGATCCATGCCCGGATGAGCGTTTGGCAAGACGGCCAGCTTGATCTCTATCCCGGTGCCGAGCATGAGGTGCTGATGGAACGCGCAGCCAGCCGGACGCGCTATTTTGACAGCGCAACCGCGCTTTATCTAAAGCACCGCTGATCAAGCAGGCGGATTTTGAGAAAATCCGGCACGATTTCTGCGCAGAAATCGCCTTGCCTAAAGCGTGATCTGGGTAAACCCATCGCGCAACGCCTTGGACCAGCCTTCCGACATCAACCGGAAACTTTCGTCCCCGGCCTCAATCCGCCGCTTGCGGCTGACTTTGCAGGCGTCTTTCTCGATCACGCACAGATCCAGCGGCATCCCCACCGACAGGTTAGAGCGCAGCGTCGAATCCATCGACAACAACACCGCCTTTTCGGCATCCGCCAAAGACGTGGCGGGCTTCACAACCCGATCGAGAATCGGCTTGCCATATTTATGCTCACCGATTTGCAGAAATGGCGTGTCTTCAGTCGCTTCAATGAAATTTCCCTCAGGATAGATCAGGAACAATCGCATCGCCCCGCCCCGGCGCTGCGCCGCGACGATCATGCTGGCCGAAGCGCTTTGCTTCATGGTGGCCATTTTCTCATCAATCTCTTGTCGCACCGTCGACAGCATGTTGCCGATGATTGATGCCACTTTCAGCATCGTCGGCGCCTTCATGATCGAGGTTGTCTCGGACGCATCCGGATCGTCAATCGCCTCGCGCAGCCGCGCCAGCGTGGTTTGCGTCACCGACAGCGACCCGGCTGTGACGATGGAAATCACCCGCTCGCCCGTTTCTTCAAAATGAAACATTTTGCGATAGGTGGCGATGTTGTCCAAGCCCGCGTTGGTGCGGGTATCCGACAGCAACACCATGCCCGCATTCAACAAAAGTCCGACGCAATAGGTCATGGTATTCTCCGCATTTCAGGGCGGACCCTATTGCTCCTGCGTCTGGACCGCAACCGTCACCGACAGAATTTCCGCGCCAGAGCCGCGTGAAATCCCGCGGATGGGCGCTGCATCTTGTGCATCAAGCCCCGAACCCAGCCGGATATAGCGCGCATCCGGGCAACATTGGTTCGCCGGGTCAAAGCCGATCCAGCCGATGCCTGCGATATACAACTCGCCCCAGGCGTGGGCAGCCTCGTGATCGACCCCGTCTTGTCCGGCTTGCAGATAGCCTGAAACGTAGCGCGCGGGGATGCCCCCCGAACGTGCCGCCGAAATCAGGGCCTGCGCATGGTCCTGACAGACGCCTTCGCCTTGCGCCAAAGCCTGCGCTGCGGTGGTCTGCGCGCGGGTCGAGCCGGGTTTGTAGGCAATCGCGTCAGAAATCGCATCTGACAGGTTGTGACAGCCCGCCAAAGGTGATTCGGCGGCCACGATGATCTGACCCAAAGCGATCAAGGCCGCATCGGCGGCAGTGGCTTCGGTGTCGCGCAAGTATGCTTCGGGCGGCACGATTTCTTTGTGGCCGCGCAAAATCCCCGCCAAATCCGTGGTTTGCACCGTGCCCTTCACCCGCACTTCGATCTGATCAACCGGACCAGCCACCGTCCAGCCCTGCACCCAATCGCCAGCGCCGTCGCGGAATGCGCTGCCCATGGTGCCGCCGGTCATGGTGACAGACCAATCCAGCACCTTTTGCCCATCGAATTTCGACGGCATCAAGCGGTGACTTTGCACCACACCGCGCACCGGGCGGTCGTAGCGATAGACCGTGACGTGATCGACGCTGAGCAACATTATTGCATATCTCCTGACAGATACGAATTGTGGATGATCGCCCCAAGCCCCGCCGCCTCGCCGATAAAGCGGGTCAGAAATTCGTGCAGGCCTTCCTCAAAAATCTGATCCGTGGTCTGCGTTTCAAGGTCATGCAGCAGCCGCGCCGCCACCGATTGCGCCTCGGTTTCGCGGCCATAAAGTTTCGCAAGCCGGGTCAGATGGTTGTTGGTCCCCGCCATGCAGGTGATCAAGCTGCGCGGGCATTGCGGATTCAGAATCAGGAAATGCGCGATTTTGGCCGAGGTGATCTCACCGCCATAAGCCCAATGAAACGCCCGGTTGGCCGACATCGCCCTGAGCAGCATCGCCCATTGGTCGTTATCCAAACCGCTGCCAACGTAATCGGCACGCGGCAACAGCACGTAGTATTTCACATCCATTAGGCGCGCGGTGCTGTCACCACGTTCCAGATAATAGCCGATATTCAACACGTTATAGCCGTCATTGCGCAAAAGCGTCGCATCAATCGCCCCCCGCACCATCGCGGTATGGCGCGTCACCCAATCGGTCAGGCGCGACAACTCATGCGGGGCTGCCTGCACCGACAACTGGCGGAGTTCCTGAAACGCAGTGTTCAGCGCATCCCAGACTTGCGTTGTCAAAGCGGTGCGGATGATGCGGGCATTCTCGCGCGCATTGGTGATGCAGCTTGCCACAGAGTTCGGGTTGTCGCGGTCGAAAAACAGATACGACTCAATCTGCGCCTGCGCAGGTGCACCATATTTCGCGGCATAGCCATTAGCGTTGCCCGATGCGCGCAGCAGGCTGTCCCAATCGTTACGATAGCCCTGTGCTGTCGGCAAAAGCGAGATGCGCGCGCCGACTTCTAACAGGCGGGCGGCAGTCTCAGCCCGCTCCATATTGCGGGCGATCCAATAAAGGTTGTCAGCGGTTCTTGAAAGCATGATTTACTCCGCCAATACCCAAGTGTCTTTGACGCCGCCACCTTGGGATGAGTTCACCACAAGGCTGCCCTCACGCAAAGCCACGCGGGTCAGGCCGCCGGGCACCAATTCGATACGCTCCCCCACCAAGCAATAGGGCCGCAGATCGACGTGGCGGGGGGCGATGCCCTCTTCGACAAAGGTCGGCGTCGTCGACAAAGCCAAGGTCGGCTGCGCGATGTAATTGCCGGGATCGGCCATGATTAAGGCGCGGAAATCCTCGATCTGTTGCTTGGTCGATTTCGGCCCCACCAACATGCCGTAGCCACCAGAGCCGTGAACTTCTTTCACCACCAGATCGCCAAGGTTCTCGGAGACATATTTCAGATCCGACAACTCGCCGCATTTCCACGTCGGCACGTTGTTCAACAGCGGTTCTTCACCCAGATAGAACCTAATCATTTCAGGTACATAGGTGTAGACAGCCTTGTCATCAGCCACCCCCGCCCCCGGCGCCGAGCAAATCGACACCCCGCCCGAACGGTAGACATCCATCAGCCCCGGTACGCCCAGCATGGAATCGGGGCGGAAGCACAATGGGTCAATATAATCGTCATCTAGGCGGCGGTAGATCACGTCAACGCGCTTTGGGCCCTCCGTCGTGCGCATGTAGACAAACGCGCCATCGACGAACAAATCCTGACCCTCGACCAGCTCCACCCCCATCAGATCGGCGAGGAAGCTGTGTTCGTAATAGGCGGAGTTGAAATGGCCAGGCGTCAGGATCACCACGGTCGGATCGCGGTCGCATTTCGCAGGCGCGACCGAGGCCAAAGTCCGCCGTAACTTGTCAGGATAGCTGTCGATCGGCTCGATGCGGTTTTCGCGGAACAGATCGGGGAACATCCGCATCATCATCTCGCGGGATTCCAGCATGTAGGAGACCCCGGACGGCGTACGACAGTTGTCCTCCAGTACGAAGAACTCCCCCGGCCCGGTGCGCACAATGTCGATACCAACGATATGAGAATACACACCTTTTGGCGGGATAAAGCCACAGACCGATTTCTCATAAGCCGCGTTCTGATAGACCAGCTTGCCGGGAATTCGCCCCGCCCGCACAATCTCACCGCGCCCATAAACATCAACCAGAAACGCATTCAACGCCCGCGCCCGTTGCTTGATGCCGCGCTCTAGCTTCGCCCATTCATGCGCGGTGAACACCCGCGGGAACATATCAAACGGGATCAGGCGATCCGGGTCGCCGCCCTCTCCGTAAACTGCAAAGGTAATGCCGATGCGGCGGAAAAGCGCTTCGGCCTCGGCCTGTTTCGCAAGTCGGATATCGGCGGGCATATCCGCGCTCCAGCCTTCCAAACCGGCATAAGGCGGGCGCACCGCGTTATTTTGGAACATTTCGTTGAAATAAGGGGTCATGCCGTGCCGCCTTTTTGATCTGATTAACCCAAGTAAAGGCCGCACAATCGACGCCGTAAAGGGCAGAAGATTGAAAGCGCTTCGATTTTCACATATCCGCCCGAAATAGCCGCAAAATGCCGCTTAAATTTTAGGCATGCGCCCCTGCTCACCTTTCCGCGCGCCACCTTGCACAGCCCACCCTTTGCCCCCTAGATACATCCAACAAGCAAAGAGGTTCCCATGTCGCACACCCTGCCCCGTCCCGGCCATAAAACCGCAGTTTTTGATGCCCGTATCGGCTCGAACTCGTTTGGCGATCTGCCCGATTGGGACCTCAGCGATCTGTATCCTGCCCCCGATGCGCCGGAACTGACCCGCGATATGGCGTGGCTTGAAACCGCCTGCGCCGATTTTGCCGCGAAATACGAAGGCAAACTGGCGGGGCTTTCTGCCGCCGCTCTGCTGGCCTGCGTGACGGAATATGAGGCGATTGACGTGACCGCGGGCCGGATCGGCTCTTATGCGGGCCTGCGCTATTACCAGAACACCATGGATTCTGAACGCGCCAAATTCATGGCCGATGTGCAGGACAGCATCACCAATTTCACCACGCCATTGGTATTTTTTAGCCTAGAATTCAACCGCTTGGACGACGATCTTCTAGAAAAACTGACGGCGGATAACGCGGCCCTCGCCCGCTATAATCCGGTGTTTGAACGCATGCGCGCGATGCGTCCGCATCAGTTGTCCGATGAGATGGAAAAATACCTGCACGACGCCTCGGTTGTCGGTGCAAGCGCTTGGAACAAGCTGTTTGATGAGACGATGGCAGGCCTGATGTTTACCGTGGCGGGGGAAGAAGAAGACCTCAACCTTGAAGCGACGCTGAACCTGTTGACCGATGCAGATCGCAGCAAACGAGAAGCCGCCAGCCACGCCCTTGCCGCCGTATTCGACAAACATATCAAGCTGTTCGCGCGGGTCCATAACACCTTGGCGAAAGAAAAAGAGATCGAAGACCGCTGGCGCAAAATGCCCAGCCCGCAATATTCGCGCCACTTGGCCAACCATGTGGAGCCTGAAGTCGTCGAGGCGTTGCGCAATGCGGTGGTTGCCGCCTATCCCAAGCTAAGCCACCGTTATTACAAGCTAAAAGCCAAGTGGATGGGTTTTGACCGCTTGCAAACCTGGGATCGTAACGCGCCTTTGCTGACCGAAGCCCCCCGTCTGGTGAACTGGGCCGAAGCCACCGAAACGGTTCTCAGTGCCTATGCCGCCTTCGATCCGCGCATGGCGGAAATCGCCAAGCCGTTCTTCACCGATGGCTGGATTGATGCGGGCGTCAAACCCGGCAAGGCACCCGGCGCCTTTGCGCATCCGACTGTGACCACCGTGCATCCTTACGTGATGCTGAATTACCTTGGCAAACCGCGCGATGTGATGACGCTGGCGCATGAATTGGGCCATGGCGTGCATCAGGTTTTGGCGGCGGGTCAGGGCGAACTCTTGTCCTCCACCCCCCTCACTCTCGCCGAAACTGCAAGCGTGTTTGGCGAAATGCTAACCTTCCGCAAGCTGCTGGACGGTGCGAAAACCCCAGCCGAGCGCAAGACCCTGCTGGCGGGCAAGGTTGAAGATATGATCAACACCGTGGTCCGCCAGATCGCGTTCTATGATTTTGAATGCAAACTGCACGCGGCACGGGCGGAAGGCGAATTGACGCCCGACGACATCAACGTCTTGTGGATGTCGGTTCAGGCGCAATCATTGGGCGAAGCCTTTGATTTCGCAGACGGATATGAAACCTTCTGGGCATACATTCCGCATTTCGTCCATTCACCCTTCTACGTCTATGCCTATGCGTTTGGCGACGGTTTGGTGAACGCGCTCTATGCCGCCTATGCCGATGGCCTGCCCGATTTCCAAGAGAAATACTTCGACATGCTGAAAGCCGGCGGATCAAAGCACCACAAGGAACTGCTCGCACCGTTCGGGCTCGACGCCTCTGACCCCAAATTCTGGGACAAAGGCCTGTCGATGATTGCAGGATTCATTGATGAATTGGAAGCGATGGAAGACTGAGACGCCCCGCCGCACTGCGATCAAATCAATAGGTTGTGGTGTAATATCCGCTAACCACTAGCCACTCCCAGCAGGGAAGAACCGTCCAAGCCAAAAACAAACCAGCCCGCATTGCTTCGGGCCGGTTTTTTTGTGTGGCGAAAAGGCTCTAGAGCTTGATCGTAACCCCAACCTTGAACACGGTGTCGATCATCGCTTGGGTGCCGCGGATGAACTCCAACGGGCAAGGATAGGCCACGCCTTCGCGGATCGTCCTCCCGAATGCCTCAACTTGCAGCACATAATGGCTTGAGGTCGGGAAGCGTTCGGTGATCACCCGGTTGCCGTTCTGATGCAGCTCAATCTCGGCAATGTCGTTGTAGTTGGCGTTGAACGGGCCGCCATCCAGACGGATCATGCCTTTGTCACCTTGGAAGGTCACCACTTGCCGATTGTAAAGCCGCATTGAAGTGGTCGAGCCATAGGTGAAGCGGCCATGTGGGCCGTCCATGATCCCGTTGACTTGCGCAAAAGTATCAACGCCATTCTCCATCACCAGTTGCGCCGTAAGCTCTACTGGCTCTGATCCAGTGACAAAGCGCGCCGAGCCAAAGGTATAAACGCCAATATCCCGCAACGACCCGCCACCCGCCTCAGGACGATTGCGGATGTTTTCCATATCGGTCAGGCAATAGGTGAAGGCCGCATCGACATGGCGCAGGGTGCCGATCTCGCCGTCTTCCAGCCATTTTTTGGCCAACTGCCACTGCGGATGATGCACGATCATATAGGCTTCGGCGGCGAGCAGCCCGCTGGCATCACGCGCCGCGATGATCTGGTCAATCTCAGCAGCCTGCAGCGCAATCGGCTTTTCCGTCAGCACATGCTTGCCCGCGGCAAGGGCTTTCAGCGTCCATTCAACGTGCAGATGGTTCGGCAGCGGCACATAAACTGCGTCAATCGTGGGATCGGCGAGCAATGCCTCATAGCTGGAGTGGATCGTGATACCGGGGCAAAACGCCTGAAATCCGGCGGCTTTTTCCGGGCTAGATGTCGCCAAAGCCGCCAATTCCGCGCCCTTTGCCGCATGAATCGCCGGAGCCATCTGCTCTTTCGCGAAATTCGCAGCCCCTAGAATACCCCAACGCACTGGCTTCATCGCATGATCCCCTGATGTTTCGCACGGAAACTAGCGGGCCTGACATGTTAGCGCAATCGCTTAGGCCTCAGGTGGAGTATCTTCCACAGCTTTGCGTGGTTTTTTGATGAATGTGTAGCCCAGCGCTGCAAGGTAGGCGCAATCGACCAAGGCCAGCGTGATCCAAGGATAGGTCAACAGCGCCGCAACAAGGCCGACAAAGGCCAGCAAAACAAAGCTGACGTTCTCGGCATAGATCGTGGCGCGCTTGAACGACGGCGTGCGAAACCGCCCCACCATCAGCGCACCCACCAAGGCCATCCAAAGCGCGACCAGGCCAGTGACATGCGGCTGGCCGTCGCCCAGCGCGAAAGCGAGAAACATCGGCAGCATCACCAAAAGCGCGCCCGCAGGCGAGGGTACACCTTGGAAGCTATTGGAATCATTGTCAGGTTGGCGATTGCCGATGTTGAAGCGGGCGAGCCTCAACAGGCAGGCGACGGCATAGATCAGGCAGGCGATCCACCCCTCGGCCCGCATCCCCTGCAAGGCCCACAGATAGGTGATCAGCGCCGGGGCCACGCCGAAATTGACCAGGTCGCAGAGGCTATCAAGCTCCGCCCCCATATCGGATTCGCTTTTCAGAAACCGCGCGAGGCGACCGTCCAAGCCATCCATCACCGCCGCCGCGATGATCAGCGCCACGGCCAGACCAAACCGCCCCTCAATCGCAAAGCGCACCGCCGTTAGCCCCGCACAGAGCGCGGCCACGGTCATAAAATTCGGGATCAGCTGCACGATATGCAGCTTTTTGCGCGGACGCCGCCCGGTTTTCGCGGGCTGAGGTTCGGCAGACTGAGGTTCCGCAGGCCCCTTCATTCCCGCACTGCCGAGCGGCGCAGCATATCGCGGTCCAACTCGGCCAGAACGGTTTCACCGCCGACCATGGTTTGGCCCAAAGCCACCAGCGGCTCGACTCCATCGGGGAGGTAGACATCAAGGCGCGAGCCGAAACGGATCAAGCCAAAACGCTCGCCCGTGCGCAGGGATTGACCTTCGGACACAAACGGCACGATCCGCCGCGCCACAAGCCCCGCGATCTGCACCACGATCAGCTGGCGACCATCAGGCAGCTCCAGCAAAAGCGAGTTGCGCTCGTTATCTTCAGACGCCTTATCCAGCGAAGCGTTGAAGAATTTGCCCGGACGGTAGGCCATTTTCAGAATACGCCCCGCAATCGGCGCGCGGTTCACATGGCAGTTGAACACCGACATGAACACCGAAACCCGTGTCAAAGCATCATTGCCCGCGCCCAGTTCCGGCGGCGGCACCGCGCGTTCGATCAGGCTGACCACGCCATCAGCGGGCGATACGATCAACCCGCGTCCTTGCGGCACCGAACGTTTCGGGTCGCGGAAAAAGTAATAACACCAGACAGTTGCGCCAACGCCCAGCCACCCCAACGGATCCCATATCCAAAACAGCACCAAGGTGATGACGGCGAAGATGCCGACAAACTTGTAGCCCTCACGGTGCATCGGTTTCAGAAAGGTTTCCAGCATGGTCATAGGGTGGCCCTTTTATGGCGCATCAGTTTGATCCAGCTGTTTAGCCCCTGCGCAGGTGCGGCGCAACCTTTGGGCGCGATCTGCGCCCAAAGGAATATCTTAGGCCGGGATCACCATGCCCTTGCCAACAGCCAAAGACCGCATCCGCTCTTGCAGCTTTTCAAAGGCGCGCACTTCGATCTGGCGAATCCGCTCGCGGCTGACGCCGTAGCTTTCCGACAATTCTTCCAGCGTGATCGGGGTTTCTGACAGGCGGCGCTTCATCAACACGTCTTTCTCGCGGTCATTCAGCGCCGACATAGCTTGATGCAGCAGGTCCATGCGAATGTCGAACTCGTCGCGCGCCTCGTAATCGCCAGCCTGATCGCTGTCTTCATCTTCCAGCCAATCCTGCCACTGCGTCGTGCCTTCGCCATCCGCGCCAACCGTGACGTTCAGCGATGCATCGCCGCCCGACAGACGCCGGTTCATATCGACAACTTCGTGCTCTGACACGTTCAGATCGGTGGCAATGCGGGTCACATTCTCAGGCCGCAGATCGCCTTCCTCTAGCGCGCCGACCTTGGCTTTGGCCTTGCGCAGGTTGAAGAACAGCTTTTTCTGTGCCGAAGTGGTGCCCAATTTGACCAAGGACCACGAGCGCAGGATGTATTCCTGAATGCTCGCCCTGATCCACCACATCGCGTAAGTCGCGAGGCGAAAACCTTTTTCCGGGTCAAAGCGTTTGACCGCCTGCATCAGACCGACATTGGCCTCAGAGATCACCTCGGCCTGCGGCAGGCCATAGCCGCGATAGCCCATGGCAATTTTGGCAGCCAATCGCAGGTGGCTTGTTACCATCCGGTGCGCGGCGGGGCTGTCCTGGTGATCCACCCAGCGCTTGGCCAGCATGTATTCTTCTTCGGGTTCCAGCAGCGGAAACTTGCGGATTTCCTGCATATAGCGGTTCAGCCCCTGTTCCGGGCTGGGTGCTGGCAGATTGGCATAGGTGCTCATGTGTGACGCTCCCTCGTTGGTCCGGTGCAGTTTCGCCCCCGGACGATCTTACTTATGTGTGCCAAAAGCCGCCTTCAAGCATCTTACACACAACTTGTTTAACGAAAGATGGTTCCGCTTCCGTCGCGGCGGAAGGTTTGTAACATTCCGGTCACGGGAATGTTAGATTGGCCTCACCCAAGGTCATCCTCTGTGCCCAAATATCCCCGCCGGAGGCATACGCGGCCAGCGGCGGAAGCCTCCGGCGGGGATATTTAGGCCAAGATGAATGGACCAGAAGATCAGGCCTGACCCTTGCGAAGTGCCGCCAGCAGCGCCTCTAGATCAGCGGGCAAAGGCGAGGTGAATTCCAGCATCTCGCCCGTCACCGGATGCGCAAACCCTAAGGTGGCTGCGTGCAGGGCTTGGCGGGGGAAGCTGTTGCCCATTTCCGCCACTTCCGGCCCGAACAGCTTGGGCGAGACTTTTTTCTTGCCGCCATAGGTCTGATCGCCGACCAAACCATGCCCGGCATAGGCCATATGCACGCGGATTTGATGGGTGCGGCCGGTTTCCAGCCAGCATTCCACCAGCGCAGCGCCGCCTTTGAAATCCTCCATAACCCGCGCGCGGGTCACGGCGTGGCGGCCCGAGTTCCAGACCACGGCTTGGCGTTGGCGGTCGGTTTTGTGGCGTTCCAGGTGGGTGGCAATTTTCAGGATGCCACCCGCCTCGAACGTGATGCCCTTCAGGCCGCGAATGCGCGGATCGTAGGCCGAGGGCACGCCGTTCACCACCGCGATATAGCGGCGGTTGACGGTATGCGCCTCAAACTGCGCCGCAAGCCCATGATGGGCGCGGTCGGATTTGGCGACGACCAACAGGCCCGTGGTATCCTTGTCGATGCGGTGGACGATACCGGGGCGGCGCTCGCCACCGATGCCGGACAAAGTATCGCCGCAGTGATGCAACAGCGCATTGACCAAAGTGCCGGATGGTGTGCCGGGCGCGGGATGCACCACCATGCCCGCAGGCTTGTCGACCACGATCAGATCGCCGTCTTCCCAGACCACCGTCAGCGGAATGTCTTCCGGCAAGGTAGCCACATCCACCGCAGGCGCGAGGATCAGGGTGTAGACCTCTCCCTCTTTCACCTTGGTCTTCGGGTTGGTCACAGCCACCCCGTCACGCAAAACATCGCCATCGTCGATCATCTTCATCAAACGCGAGCGTGACAGGGCAGCTTCCTCTGGCACCGCCGCCGCAAGCGCCTTATCAAGACGGGGGGCTGCGTCTTCGCCGATGGTGATGATCAGTTGCCCAGCCAATGCTGCGCCATCCTGTGCGTCGCCATCCACCGCGTCTTCGTCTTCAAAAGGGCTCGCCATGTCTGACACTCCGATCGAGCCGGGCTTGCCGCCCTCGCTCCGCTTGCTGAAAGTTCTGGTGATCGTGCTGATGATCACCATGATTGGCGGTGTCATAACCGTGGTCGGCCTGCTTGTCACCCGTATGCCGAACGCAAGCAATCTTGCCCCTGCTTTGCCTGCCAGCTTGCAAATGCCCGCCGGGGCCACTGCACAGGCGATCACCATGGGGTCAGGCTGGATCGGAGTTGTCACCACCGACAACCGCGTCCTGATCTTCACACCGCAGGGCGCCCTGCAACAAGAGATCACCATAGCGCCACTTCCCGCGCCCTAGGCCAAGCTTTGTCTTGACCAGATACAGCCAGTGATCTTTGCTGGAGCAGACAGAGTTTGAGGATGCCCGCGCGATGAAGATGTTGCGGTTTTTAATGCCGGGCCCCGATGCTGCTGCGCAAATCAGCAATCAGTTACAGATGCTTAAAAGTATCGAACCGACACGTCTGGTCAGCACATCCATAGCTTTCGGTCTGATGGCGGTGTTTTTGCCGCCTTGGCTGGTGCTGGCGGCGATAGGCGCGGATATGGCGCTGGAGGGCCTGAGTTTCCAGTTGTTGCGCGGGCTTGATCCAAGGGCGCAACCGCGCCGCTACCTTGCAGCTTTGGCCACGGTGTTTCTGACCGAAGCATCCTATAGCCTGTGCTGTATCTTAATCTGGCATCAGGATGTGCTTTTCGCGAAAGGCGCTGCCGTCGGCCTACTGTGCATGACCTTGTTTCAACTGAGCACGGTGCGCGCAATCCATCTGCCGTTCGGGCTGATCGGTGCTGCCGCCGTGGCCTTGGTGGCCTTTGTTGGCAATAGTTATTACTGGCTCGAAGCACAGTCATGGCAGGGATTTATCGTCTCGACGCTCGCGCTGGCTGGCGCGGCGTTTTATACCACTGGCGCGATGCGATCCAATCATGGGTTGCATCGTGAAATAAGCAGGCGTGGCATCAAGGCAGATGCTGCCAACCGCGCCAAGGGGCGGTTTCTGGCGCAGATGAGCCATGAGTTGCGCACGCCCTTGAATGCCATCGTCGGCATGGGCGAGGCGGAGCTGCTGCACAGCACAAGCCCCGCCACGCAAACGCGGATGCAAACGCTGGTCGACTCGGCAATGGATCTGGCGGCAATCCTTGACGACATCCTGCAAATGGCGGCGATTGAAGAAAACAAACTGCCGCTGCGCCCGGTCAGTGCCAGACCGAAAGATGTTATTGAAGCGACGGTAGCGCTGTTTCAGCCGGTGTTTGCCAAAGCCGGGCTTTGGCTACGGCTGGAGTTCAGCGCGCCGCGCCTACCCGATGGCCGCCTTGCCCCCAATCTGCCCGAAACCGCCGAGTTTGATCCGCAGCGGTTGCGGCAATGCTTGTCAAATCTGTTGTCCAATGCGTTGAAGTTCACCGACACTGGTGGCGCGACCGTCTGGGTCAGCTACCGAAAGCAACCTTTGCGCCGCGTGGGAAAAACGGAGGACGGCTTGTTGCAGATTGATGTGGTGGATACCGGCAAGGGCATTCCCGCGCACGAACGCGACTTGCTGTTTCAACCGTTTCAACGCGGCGCGGGCGCGCATACCGGTTCTGGCCTTGGTCTTGCGATCAGCCGCAGCATCGCCCAGCAAATGCAAGGCGATCTGGAGCATTTGCCCAGCCAGAGCGGCGCATTGTTTCGGCTCAGCTTGCGGATCAGCCCGGCAGCGGTGCCCACGCAGCCGCCCGCGCAAGCGGTCAATCTGTCCGGGCGCCGGATCTTGGTGGTGGATGACATCGCCACCAACCGCTTGGTCGCCGCGACCTATCTGCGCGGTATGGCGGTCCATGTCGATGAGGTAGAAAGCGGCAGCGCTGCGCTACAGGCCATTGCCACACAGCGCCCCGATCTGGTGCTGCTTGATCTGCACATGCCGGGGCTTTCCGGGATCGAGACTCTGGCTGCGATCCGCGCCTTGCCCGGCCCGCATTTGCCAGTGGTGGCGATGACGGCGGATGCCTCTGCAGCCGACCGCACACTCTATCTTACGGCGGGGTTGGACGGCTATCTCACCAAACCGTTGACCATGGAAGCGCTGCGGCTTGGCCTTGCAAAACACCTGACAGCCCCCACCTCGGCATAGCCGCCGCCTGTTTGCGACATCACTGGCCGTGGCGGGCGGGACGCAACCGCTTTGTCGGCGTCAACTGCGCCAAACAAGCGGGAGAATCGGGATGATAGGTGATCTGGGTGCGCGCGACGCCACCGAACTGGCAGCGATGGTGGCATCGGGAGAGGTCACGCCGACTGAACTGCTCGACGCAGCCCTCGCGGCGGTTGAAGCCCGCAATCCGGCAATCAACGCCGTGGTGCTGGTGCAAGAGGCTGCCGCCCGCCGCGCGATTGCCGAAGGCTTGCCGCGCGGGCCGTTCCGCGGTGTGCCGTTCCTGCTGAAGGATCTGGGCTGCGAGGCGGTTGACTTCCCCGGCCACAACGGATCACGGCTGTTGATGAACACCACCTACGCCCGCGACTCGGCGATTTGGGAACGTATCCGCGCCACAGGCGTGGTGAATTTTGGCCGCACCACCAGCCCGGAAGGCGGCGTTGGCACCGTGACCGAAGCTGCCGTCTATGGCGGGCCAACCCGCAACCCGTGGAACCTTGACCATACCTCCGGCGGTTCATCGGGAGGTGCTGGCGCAGCGGTGGCGGCGGGGATCGTGGCGTTTGCGCATGGCTCCGATGGTGGCGGTTCGGTGCGCATCCCGGCTTCCTCCTGTGGCCTGTTCGGTTTCAAATCCACCCGCGCCCGCCTACCCGATGGCCCCTATTCCGGCGAAGGCTGGGCGGGCATGGCGATTGACGGCTTCCTGACCCGTTCTGTCCGCGACACCGCCATCATGCTGGACGCCTGCGCAGGCCCCGATCTCGGCGCTCCCTATGTCGCACCGCCCTTGGCCCAAAGCCACGCAAGCGCGATCAGTCGCCCGCCCCGCCGCCTGCGCGTGGCACTCTGCGACACCACCTTCACAGGCGAAGCGATTGACCCTGAAGTCGCACAAGCCGTGCGCGACACCGCCAAACTGCTGGAAAGCCTTGGCCACCACGTCGAACAAGGCCGCCCCAACGCCGATGTTGATATGATGATGCGGGCTTGGACCGATATCGTCGGCGTCGGCACCGCTTTGTCGATCCAGAAAGCTCTGAAAGGCCGCCCGCTGACCCCCGATCTGGTCGAGGGCATTGGCCGCTCGGCCTGCGCCTATGCCGCAACCCTGCCTCCCACCCGTTATCTCGAAGCCGTAGGTGAGATTCACGCCTTCGGTCGCCAGATGGCCGAATATTTCGTCAATGGCCCCGACATTCTGCTGTCGGCCACCCTTGCCGAGCCCCCTGCGAAGGTTGGCCGCTATCACCACAACCGCGACGACTATGTGAACTACCGCATCGGCCCCGGCGGCATCTTTTCCTACTCGCCGTTCTGCGCAGTGTTCAACGCCTCTGGCCAACCCGCCGCTTCGCTACCTTTGGGCCAATCCGCCACAGGGCTTCCTATCGGAGTTCATCTGGCCGCACCCTACGGCTGCGATGAAGAATTAATCGCGCTGTGTGCTGAAATCGAATCTGCCGCCCCGTGGGCCAGCCGCCGCGCCGCGATGGCTTAACCCTTGCCTAACCGTGGCGTAAGCTAAGCCTTTGCTAGCGTTAACATTCTGCCAAAGTCTTAGGCATTTTCACAACCTAAGCGGCAACTGCCTAGTCTTTCGGCACAAGCGGCGAAGTTTATGTTGCGCCAAGGCTTGCCCCCGGCACAATATGATCAAAACCAACGGGAGCGAGTCACCTTGAGTCAACTGAACGCCGTCGAGGCCCGCAATGCCGTCAAAGCCTTCGGACAGGGCGACAACGCCGTCCGCGCGCTAAATGATGTGTCTGTCGAAATCCGCAAGGGCGAGTTCTTTACCCTGCTCGGGCCCTCCGGCTGCGGCAAGACCACCCTGCTGCGCCTGATTGCCGGGTTTGAGATGCCAACCTCCGGCACCATCCTGCTGGAAGGTGCGGATATCACCTACCTGCCGCCGAACAAGCGCCCGGTGAACACGGTGTTCCAAAGCTACGCTTTGTTCCCGCATCTGACCGTGGCGCAAAACATCGGTTTCGGTCTGGAAATGCAGGGCCGCCCGCGCGCCGAAGTGAAGGCCACGGTGGACCGGATGCTGGCGCTGGTGAAGCTGGAGGCGATGGCAAGCCGCAAAACATCGCAGCTTTCGGGCGGCCAGCAACAGCGCGTCGCCCTTGCCCGCGCTTTGGCACCCTCGCCGAAAGTGCTGCTGCTGGACGAGCCGCTCTCAGCCCTTGACCTTAAACTCCGCCGTGAGATGCAGGGTGAGTTGAAACGCCTGCAAACCGAAACCGGCATCACCTTTATCTTCGTCACCCATGACCAAGAAGAAGCCCTGACCATGTCTGACCGTATCGGCGTGATGTCTGCGGGCAAACTGCAGCAGGTCGGCACCCCGCGCGAAATCTACACGCGGCCCCTGAACCGCTTTGTCGCCAGCTTCATCGGCGAGACGAACTTCATGCCCGCCACCTCGGACGGCAGCACGCTGACGCTGGCGGGCGGCTATCAAATGCCTGCCCCAGCCTCGACCAAATCCGGCGCTGTCACCGTCACCGTCCGCCCCGAACAAGTCAAACTGACCCCCACAGCCGAGCCCGGCAGCCTACCCGCCACCGTGCGCGGCGTGGTCTATATGGGCACCGATATGAACTACCAACTGCATCTGGCCGATGGCACCGAAATTGAGGCCTGCGTCGTGTCCGACGTGACCGGCGAGGCAGCCTTGCAGGCGGGCCAAACCGTTGGCGTCACCTTCACCCCCGGTTCCGCCCAAGTGTTGGAGGATTGAATGAGCGCCGCTGAAAAAGCCCAAGCCGCGCAATCCACCCGCAACGGCTGGTTGCTGTCCACCCCCGCGCTGGTGATCCTGACTTTGTTTGCCGTCGGCCCGCTGATGATCGTGGTGGTCTATTCCTTCCTCGCGGCAGGCCAATACGGCAACGTCGAATGGCAGTTCTCGCTTGATGGTTGGCGCGGCATCCTGTGGACCAAGGACATATTTGACGACACTTACGGTCTGGCGGATGCCAATATCAGCATCTTCTGGCGCTCGATCAAACTGTCAGTGCTGACCACGATCTTGACCTTTGCGGTTGGCTTCCCGACCGCTTGGTTCATCGCCACAAGGCCACAAAAATCCCGTGCTTTGTGGCTGTTTCTGATCACCATCCCGTTCTGGACCAACCTGCTGATCCGCACCTATGCGATCAACGAAGTGATCCGCAACGAAGGCCTGATGAACACCGTTTTGCTGAAAATTGGCCTGATCTCGGAACCGATCCGGCTGATCTACACCGATACTGCCGTGTTCATCGGCATGGCCTATGTCTACCTGCCCTTGATGGTGCTGCCGCTGTTCGCAGCCATCGACCGCTTTGATATGAAACTGCTAGAGGCGGGATACGACCTCTACGCCAGCCGGATGCAGGTGCTGCGCCGAGTGATCCTGCCCATCGTCAAACCGGGCATCATCGCCGGATCCATCCTCGTGTTCGTGCCCTCACTTGGCGCATATGTCACCCCGCGCGTGCTCGGCGGCGGCAAGCAGATGATGATCGGCAACTTTATCGACCTGCAATTCGGTCAGGGCCGCAACTGGCCTTTGGGCGCGGCGCTCTCGCTGACGCTGCTGGTGATCGTGACGGCGGCGCTGCTGATCTATGTGAAATACGCCAACCGGGATGTGTCCAATGGCCACTAAAACCTTCTCCGTCGCCAAACTGCCCGGCTTCACCACCACCGCCATTATCGTCTTCATCGCGCTCTATTTGCCGATCCTGACGCTGGTGGCCTATTCGTTCAACGCCAGCCAATCCGTCGCGGTCTGGGGCGGGTTTTCGTGGGATTGGTATGTCAAAGCGTGGAACAACGACCAAGTCAAAGACGCTACCATGCGCTCGCTGCTGATCGCCGTCTGCGCAGCGGTGATCTCAACCGCCGTCGCCACCATGGCGGCTTTGGGCACCACAAGGCGCAAGGCGTTCAAAGGCCAGACCTTTATCTATGTGATGATCAACCAACCGCTGATGGTGCCAGAAATCGTCACCGCCGTGTCCCTGCTGATCTTGTTCGGCATGGTGAAAGTCTGGGCTGCCAATAGTGTGGTCTTCGGCGTGCCGGTGGATAGTTTGATCCCCAGTATGAGCTACGTCATCCTCGCCCACGCCGCCTTCTGCATCCCCTTTGCGTACCTGCCGATCCGTGCGCGGCTAGAGGGCATGGATATGACGCTGGAAACCGCCGCCGCCGATCTTTACGCCACCCCGTGGCAGACCTTCCGCCATGTCACGCTGCCGATCCTGCTGCCCGGCGTGATCGCAGGAGCAATGCTGGCCTTTGTGATCAGCCTTGATGACGTGGTGATCACCGAGTTCACCAAATCCGGCGGCCAAGACACCCTGCCCACCTATATGCTCGGCCAGATGCGCCGCCAACTCACGCCCGAAATCAACGCGATTTCCTCGATGTTGTTGGCGCTGACCATCGTGCTGTTGACCGCGTTTTTCCTGCTGACCCGCAAAGACGACTGAACCCCACTGATCTTAACCATCGGAGCCTCCCCCGGATGAAAAAGACCCTTGTTGCCGCCACGCTGCTGCTGACCACCGCCCTGCCCGCGCTGGCGGAAGGCCAGCTGAACCTGTTCAACTGGGGTGATTACACTTCGCCCGAACTGCTGGAAAAGTTTGAAAAAGAAACCGGCATCAAGGTGACGGTGACGGATTATGACAGCAACGACACCGCTTTGGCCAAGGTTTCGGCGGGCGGCGGCGGCTATGATCTGGTGGTGCCCTCGGCGCATTTTGTGCAGATCTATGTCGAGAAGGGTCTGATCCAAAAGCTGGACCTGTCCAAACTGCCCCACCACAGCAACATCGCCCCGGAATGGATGGATGTGGAATGGGACAAGGGCCGCAACTACACCATTCCGTGGCAATGGGGCACCACCGGGATTTCGGTCGATACTTCGGTTTACAAGGGTGATCCGAACACCTCAGAGCTGTTTCTGAACCCGCCGGATGAGCTGAAAGGCAAGATCAACGTCGTGCCCGAGATGAACGAAATCGTCGGGCTTGCGGTGATGTGGGCGGGCGGCAAGCCCTGCACCGAAGATGTCGCCATCCTGAAAAAGGCCCATGACGCGCTGATCAACGGCAAGCAATACTGGACCTCAATGGATTACGGCACCACCGAACATATGGCCAATGGCGATTGGGCGGCGAGCGTCAACTGGTCGGGCGAAACCTTCCGCTCGCGGTTGAAAAACCCCAATGTGGTCTATGGCTATCCGAAAGAGGGCTATCCTTTGTGGATGGACTCGGTCGCGCTTCTGACCGACGCTAAGAATGTCGATGAAGCCTACAAGTTCCTCGACTTCATCAGCCTGCCGGAAAATGCAGCCCTGATTTCGGCCTTCGCACGCTATCCGAACGGCATCACCGGATCAGAAGCCTTCATGCCCGCCGATATGGCCACCGCACCAGAGGTCAACATCCCCGCCGAATTCAAAGCGGCAGGGCATTTCATGCCAGCCTGCTCTGGCAAAGCGCTGGAATATATGACGGCGATCTGGACCGATCTGCAAAAATAACCACAAGAAACCTAGGGAGACGACAATGACAAAAATAAGCTCGGCGAAGAAACTATTCTCTGCCACCCTCCTGTTGCTCGCCAGCACCTCGCTGGCAAGCGCCGAAGGCACGCTGCAACTGTTCAACTGGGGCAACTACACCAGCCCCGAACTGCTGGCGAAGTTTGAAAAAGAGACCGGCATCAAGGTGACGGTCACCGATTACGACAGCAATGACGCGGCCTTGGCCAAGGTTGAAGCCGGTGGTTCGGGCTTCGATCTGGTGGTGCCTTCGGCGAACTACGTGCCGATCTGGGCCGAAAAAGGCCTGATCGTGCCATTGGACGACAGCAAGCTGCCGCATAAGGCCAATATCGCGCCGGAGTGGGTGGACGTGCCGTGGGACAAAGGCCGCGTTTACACCGTGCCATGGCAGTGGGGCTCCACTGGCGTGGCGGTCAACACCAAGGTGTACGGCGGTGACATCAACACCTCCGACGTGTTCCTGAACGTGCCACCAGAGCTGGTCGGCAAGATCAACGTCGTGCCTGAGATGAACGACGTGGTGAACCTCGCCATCATGTGGGCAGGCGGTCAGCCCTGCACCGAGGACACCGCCGTGCTGAAAAAGGCCCGCGATGCGCTGATTGCCGCCAAGCCGAACTGGATTTCGATGGATTACGGCGCCACCGAAAAGCTGTCGAACAACGATTGGGCGGCGAGCGTGAACTGGAACGGCTCGACCATGCGGGCGCGACTGGCCAACCCGGATGTCAAATATGGCTATCCGAAGGAAGGCTATGTGCTCTGGATGGATTCGGTCGGCCTGCTGAAAGACGCCAAGAACGTCGAGGAAGCCTATAAGTTCATCGACTTCATCATGTTGCCAGAGAACGCCGCGATGATTTCGGGCTTCGCGCGCTATGCCAACGGCATCGCGGGCTCGGATGCTTTCATGCCGGAAGACATGAAAACCGCGCCGGAAGTGGTGATCCCCGCCGAGTTCAAGGCGGCTGGCCATTTCCTGCCAACCTGCTCGGCGAAGGCGCAGGAATACATGACCGCGATCTGGACCGAATTGCAGAAGTGATCGTGGCAATCTGACTGCGATGCGGGGGTGAGCAATCCCCGCATCATTTTTATATTTGTTGACGCAAGATTGGAGAGGGCTCTCCGCCCCCTCCAAACCTCCCCCTCCGCCCTACTTCCTTTGGGGGAATTGAGTACAAAGGATGACCCCCTTGGCATTACATGAATTGTCGGCCTCCGAACTGTCGCGGATGATCGCCGCCCGCAAAGTGGCTCCCTCGGAAGTGATGGCAGCACACTTGGACCAGATCGTTGCGGCTAATCCTGCGCTGAACGCCGTCATTTCCCTACGCGACCCCGATGAATTGCTGGCCGAGGCCAAACGCGCCGATGATACCGCCCCGACGGGCTGGCTGCACGGCCTGCCGCTCGCGGTGAAAGATCTTTGCGCCACCAAGGGCTTGCGCACCACCTATGGCTCACCTTTGTTTGCCGATTTCGTGCCCGTGAAGGATGATCTGCTCGCCGCCCGGATGCGCAGCGCAGGCGCGATCTTCATCGGCAAAACCAACACGCCGGAATGGGGCCACGGCAGCCATTCGTTCAACCCGGTGCATGGCGTCACCCGCAACCCCTATGATTTGGCCGTGACCGCAGGCGGGTCTTCTGGTGGCGCTGCGGCGGCACTGGCCGCGCGGATGGTGCCTGTGGCGGATGGCTCGGATATGATGGGCTCCTTGCGCAACCCGGCAGCGTTCTGCAACGTCTATGGCTTTCGCCCCTCTTGGGGCTTGGTGCCGGGGGATGCCGAGGGCGACACCCATCTCGCGACCCTCGCCACCGAAGGCCCGATGGCTCGCACCGTCGAGGATGTTGCAAACCTGCTGAGCGTGCAAACAGGCGTGAACCCCGAAGTGCCGTTTGGCCGTGAAGCCAGCAATTTCGCCAGCCAGCTTACCATCGATCTGAAGGGCAAACGCATAGCCTGGCTCGGCGATTGGGGGGGTGCTTACCAATTCGAGCCGGGGATTCTCGAGCTCTGCGAAGCGGCCCTGCGCGTCTTCACCGATCAGGGCGCCAAGGTGGAGGCCTTAGCTCCGCCCTTCCCCGCCGAAAAACTCTGGCAATCCTGGACCACCCTGCGCGCCATGCTGAACGCAGGCGGCATGAAGCCGCTCTATGATGATCCCGCCAAACGCCTGCAGCTGAAACCCGAAACCATCTGGGAAATCGAGCAGGGGCGCGGCCTGACTGCCCAAGCCGTCTATGAAGCCAGCACCATTCGCAGCCGCTACTACGCCCATATGGCGCGGCTGTTCAGCAAATATGACGCCGTGGTGCTGCCGACCGCGCAAGTCTGGCCGTTCCCGGTCGAAACCCGCTGGCCGCAAAGCATCAACGGCACCACGATGGACACCTATCATCGCTGGATGGAGGTTGTGATCCCGGTCAGCCTGATCGGCCTGCCCGCGCTGAACGTGCCGGTGGGGTTCGGCACCAATGGCCTGCCGATGGGGATGCAGATTGCGGGGCCAGTGGGGGCGGATGCCAAGATATTGGCAATCGGCCAAGCTTACCACTTGGCGACCGATTGGCCCGCCAAACGCCCGCCTGCGCTATAGAATCCGACGCTGTAGGAAGCCAAGTATATCCGCCTGCACTTCCGTCGTGGCCTGATCCAAACTATTGACGCAGATGAACAAAGCATCGTCCCTCGCCTCGGCCTCAGCGATCTTCGCGCGCACCCGCTCAGGCTTGTCGACATCAGCGCGGAAATAGACGGTGTTATCCGAGGCCGCGATGGTCGCCGTCCCCGCCGCAAGCTCTAGCTGGCAGGCCAGACTGGTCGGGTTGAACTGCGCGCCATGCCGGAACCGCCACGCCATATTCGCCTCGATCACGCCAGGATGGCTCGCCTGAAACCGCTGCAAGGTCGAACGGCGCAGGGCATGGGGCGTATGGCCAAAGCTGAAAAACCGCCATCCCGGAGCCGCGAGGCGGGCCGCATTCAGCTGTCCGGCCTTAAACCCACTGGGACGCCAATCTTTGCCGCGTCCTTTCAGCCGCCCCGCCAGCAGTTGCAGCCAGCACACCAGCCCATAAGCCCGCGACATCCAGCGCCCACGCAGCACCGGGCCAGTATCGTCAAAGAAATCAGTCTTCTGCACCGGTCGGATCAGGAAAAAATCATCGTTCAGATACAAAAACCGCTCCGCCAGATCGGGGATGCGGTACAGCGCCGTCTCAATCGAACGGCTTGAAAATACAGGCAACAAATCCTCATGCCCGCGATAGATCACCGCATGATCAACGATCTTCACCCGCGCGCGCATCACCGGATCAGCCCACAGCTCTTGCACCACGCCCGGCACTTGCCCATCCGTCACAATATGAATTTGGTGCAACCACGGCGCGAACTTCAGCAAAGCACTCAGACTAAACCGGATTTCATCCCGGCTGGCAAAACGCGTCGCCTCTACCCCCGCTGCGCCAAACCCCGGATCGTAGGTGCTACGCTTGGCGACATGGGCGGGGTCTTCGCCATCCACCCAAGTCAGCACCGCGTCAATCGGCTGGCTCACAGCACCGCCCTCAGCCGCTCCGGGATGATCACCACCGGCGGCCCCGGCAGATGCGCGGGCTTGTTCCACGCCAAAGGCCTGCGCACCCAAGTCAGGCGTCGGCGGAAGCCTTCAAACAACGGCTCACCCTCCACCGGGGTGGCGGCCTCGACCATGCGAAACAACACCTCGCGCCGCTGCATATGCGGCCCCCAGCCTGCCGCGATCAGGTTCGCATCATTGGCGCGGCCCATCGCGGTTTCATAGTCGATCATGCCGAAATGGAACATGTAGAGTTCCGGGTGAATATGGAAATTCCGCCGCTTCACCCGGTGCAATCCCGCGCCCCAAGTCACCGGTTTGAACGCCAAAACCGGCTTGGTATAGGCGTTTGACACCACAGCCACCCTGCGCTGCGCCAGAAACGGCTGCGATGGATCAATCGCAGGTTCCGATTTCAAATCCTGCACCACATCCAAACCAAGCCCCGACAGCGTCGAAGTCCGCGCCTGATGGCCCTGAATGAACCCATTCAAACTGGCGTGCCGCGCCGGGTCGGCCACCAGAAACTCATCGACATCGGTGGCGATCACCGCATCGTAATCATAGCGCCACAAGGTCCGCGCCAGATCGGATATCGCGCGCGAACGGTTATGCTCCATCACCACCCGCCGCATCGGAGTGTTGCTGATCTCCGCCGCCCAATCGCGGTGACGCAGATGCAGAAAGTTCACGCCCTCGAAGCCGGCTGGGATCGTCTCATCCAGCCCGTCGATGATCACGAACAGCGATTGGCGCCCGAAATTGCCGCCGTAATAGTCGATCCATTTGCGCAAAAAGATCCGGTCATTGCGCACCGTGGTGATACAGGCGACCTTGACGCGGGGGGCGGGCTCAGCAGGATCTGACACGGGTTTCTCCGGTTTGGGGCTGGTTTGGCTTTAGCGCAAGGTTGCACAAACCGCAACTTGGGCCACCATAGCAGCGCGAAACCCGGCCTAAGCGCGCGCCAAAGCCGCGACGCGCCCGCGCAACTCATCCCTGATTTCCCCCTCACGCAGTGCATCGCGCAAAGTGGTCAGCATCGCGGGTGCAGGCAAAGGCCGCCCACCGCCGCCCCAACTCAAACCCCGCAGCACCGCCTGCGCCGCTTCTGGCAACTGATCAGGCACCGCTTGCCCCGACAACTCCGCCCAGAGCAGCGTCCAGCACCGCCCCACCGACCACGGATTATATCCCCCACCGCCCAGCAACATCAGCCGGGGTGCCAGCGCCCGGATCGCCCGCAATGCCTCAACATAAGCATTGTTCGACAAAGCCAGCCGCGACAAAGGATCCTCCAGCAGCGAATCCGCTCCAGCTTGCAGCACGATCACCTGCGGCGCAAACCCTTGCAAACGTGGCAAGATCATCTCATTCAACACCAGCCGCGCCTCAGAGTCATTGTACCCCGCAGGCACCGGCAAATTGACGCAATTCCCAGCCACCACTCCCAACGCCCCAGTGAACGGCCACCGCGCCTGTTCATGCACCGAGATCAGCAGCACCTCTGGCACCCCGGCAAAAGCAAACTCCACCCCATCGCAATGATGCGCGTCCAGATCAACATAGGCCACCCGCAATCCCATCCGACGCAAAGCCATGATCGCCAGCACCGGATCGTTCAGGTAACAAAAGCCATTGGCACGATCCGGCATCCCGTGATGCGTGCCACCGCCCGGCACATGCACAGCGCCACCATCCGCCAACATCTCAGCCGCCAGCAACACCCCACCCGCGCCCGTCGCGGGGCGGCTGTAGATCTGCGCAAACACTGGATTGGACAGCGTACCAATATGATGCCGCGCCATCGCTGCCGCGTCGATCTCCCCCGCCTCTGCCGCCTGCAACGCAGCGATATACTCCGCCGTGTGAAACGCCAACAGCGCCGCAGGTTTGGCGCGCGGACTGGCCCTGTAACGCCCCTCCAGCCAGCCCAAAGCCCGCGCCAGATCCATCACCGTCGATACCCGCGGCACCCGCAACGGATGCGCCCCGCCATAGCTGGAACCGCGATAAATCTCTGATCCGATGAACAATGCGGCAGTCACTGCCATTCCCGACTTTTTGAGTGCGTTACCGGATTGTAACGGTTTTGTAACAGGTTTTGACCGAACAAGCCTTTGCAATGCTATGCAAATCTTAAACAACATGCGATAGATGCTCTTGAATGCGGCTCTGAAGAACCGCAATTTATAAACGTACGAGTGTAGGCCGATGCAGATGAACCAAACCCTTGCCATACCGCCTCTGGACGAGGCGACCCCTTGCCCGCTGCAATACGGCGCGATCTGCTGGCGGATGCATCGCGGCAAGGTTGAGGTGTTGTTGATCACCAGCCGCGACACCGGGCGCTGGGTTATTCCCAAGGGCTGGCCGATGGACAAACGCTCGCCCGCCGAGGCCGCCCAGCAAGAGGCGTGGGAAGAAGCCGGGGTGCGCGGTGAGATCGCCGAAACCGCGATCGGCCTGTTCAACTACGTCAAATTGCTGAGCCCCAAACGCAGCTGCGAATGTGCGGTTGCGGTCTACGCCCTGCGCGTCTCGGAACTGGTCGATAACTTCCCAGAACGCAAAGAGCGGCGGCGCAAGTGGTTTGCTGCAGAGAAAGCCGCCCGCAAGGTGAATGAACCGCAGTTGCGCCAAGTGCTGCTGGGCCTCAGCGCAAATTTCACCATCGAACCGCCAGAGCTTGTGGTCGAGCAAGCGCTTGCAACCGCTTGAAAAGCGGCGCAGCCTGCTTAGGTAAAGACCCTACGCAGTTTTGGCCCAAGCATGATCAGCTATTCCCTTCGATGCAGCAACTCCCACGGTTTTGACAGCTGGTTTCAGTCTGCTGATGCTTATGACAGCTTGTCCAGCGCGGGGCGGATCAGCTGCCCGGTCTGCGGCGACAGCACAATCGAGAAAACCCTGATGGCCCCGGCAGTGCGCCCCGCCCGTAAGGCAGGTGAGGCTCAGGCCAAACCCAATCTCAGCGAACCCAGCACCGAACTTGAGGCCGCCATGGCCGAACTGAGGCGCCAGGTTGAGGAAAACTCAGAATATGTCGGGCTGAATTTCGCCGCTGAGGCCCGCCGGATGCATGACGGTGACATCGACCCGCGCGCGATCTATGGCGAGGCCAAACCCGCCGAGGCCCGCGCTTTGATCGAAGATGGTGTGCCGGTTGCCCCCTTGCCGTTCATGCCGCCCAGAAAGGCCAACTGATGACCACCCTGATCACCGGGGCCACCCGTGGCATCGGCCGCGCATTGTTGCAGCATTATCAAGCCACGGGTGCGGTGGTGATCGGCACCGCCCGCACCCCGACACCGGGGCTGACAACGCTGGATGTGACCGACCCCGCAGGCCAGCACGCCTTGGGTCAAAGCATTGACAGCCTTGATCTTCTGATCTGCAACGCCGGGGTCTATCCAGATCGCGGTCAGCGCTTGGACGACGGCTATGCGCCAGAACTCTGGGCCGAAGGTTTCAGCACCAATGTCATCGGCGTATTCCTGACCATCCAAGCCCTATTGCCCGCTTTACGCCGCGCGCAGGGCAAAATCGCGATCATTTCCTCGCAAATGGCCTCTGACACCAAAGCCCCCGGCGGCAGTTACATCTACCGTGCCTCTAAAGCCGCAGCACTCAATCTGGGCCGCAACCTTGCCACCGATCTGAAACCGCAGGGCATCGCGGTGGGCATCTATCACCCCGGCTGGGTGCAGACCGATATGGGCGGCGCGGGGGCAGACATCACCGAAGCCCAATCCGCACTGGGCCTCGCCGCCCGGTTTGCCGCCCTCTCACTGGCGACAACGGGGTGTTTTGAGACTTGGGACGGCAGGGCGCATCCGTTCTGAACCGAAACCGAAATTCATAGAAAGACGAATTTCATTGGGGGCTAGCCCCCAAACCCGCAGAGTATTTCCAAAAGTGCAAATGCTTAGACACCCCCAAGCGATGGAGGGAGTACCTGCGCTCAGATCTGCTTCTGCGGCATCTGTACGCGCAAGCCGTCCAACGCATCGCTCACCTTGATCTGGCAGGTCAGGCGCGAGGTCACCGGATCGGGATTCCAAGCGAAATCCAGCATATCCTCTTCCATCGCATCCTTCTTCGGCAGCTTATCCACCCAAGCCGCGTCGATATAGACATGGCAGGTCGAACAGGCACAAGCGCCGCCGCAATCGGCCTCGATGCCCGGAATGCCATTGTCGCGTGCGCCTTCCATCACCGTCAGGCCGTTTGCGACATTGACCACATGTTCCTTGCCACCAAATTCGACGTAAACGATCTTCGTCATGCTGACTTCCCTGTTTCTTTCTGCCCAACGGCTCTGCCGCCGACATAGGCGAAAGCCACGGCATTTGCCAGTGCAGCACCGTCACAGTTCGGTGCAATTCCGTCACCACCTCCAATCGCCCACAGCCCGCCACGCCCCAAGCATCTTTGCACAGCCTCGGTTTGCGGTTAAGCTTGCGCGCAACAGGGCCCGGAGCAACCGGGCCGCAATACGGGCATGGCATGATTTTTCGTCTGATTTTTGGCTGTGCGCTGATTTTTGCTGGCTGTACCCAGCAGGTTTCGGTGACAGGCCCCGCCACGGGCAATCTTGGCATTGACCTTGTGCGCCTGAAAGAAGGCCAGCATCCGCCGCACACCGCAGGCGCGTGTTGGGCAAAAGACACCACCCCCGCCGTGATTGAAACCACCACGGAACAGCTTGTCGTCACGGATGAGCAGCGCGATGCGGCGGGTAAAGTCACCGCCCCCGCCACCTATCAGACCAAAACCCACCAGCGCCTGCTGCAAGACCATGAAGAGGTTTGGTTCCGCGCGCCCTGCCCGCAGGATATGACGGTGAACTTCATAGCCACCCTGCAACGCGCCCTGAAAGCCCGTGGCCTCTATATGGCCCCGGTGACAGGCGTGATGGACGCCACCACCTCGGAAGCCATCCGACAATTCCAAGCCGAACGCGGCCTCGACAGCCCCGAACTTTCGCTTTCCGCCGCCAAAGAACTTGGCATCATCGCAACGGATGTATCCCGCCTATGACCCTTTCCACCGCCCAATCCCGCTATGAGGCCGAAGTCACCCGGCAATGGTCCGCCCATCCTGCCGATGGCGCGCATGATCTGGGGCATCTGCGCCGCGTTTGGGCGCGCGCCAAGCTGATCGCGATGGACGAGCCCTGTGATCTGCAGATCCTGCTCGCCGCCTGCATGTTTCACGATCTGGTCAACCTGCCGAAATCCCACCCCGAGCGCGCTCGTGCCTCAACCCTCTCCGCCGAAGCCGCCTGCCATTTCTTGCGCCTCGATGGCTTCCCTGAAGCCAAACTATCTGCCGTAGGTCATGCCATTGCCGCGCACAGCTTTTCCGCCGCGATCACCCCGATGACCGCCGAGGCCCGCGTGCTGCAAGACGCCGATCGGCTAGAGGCGTTGGGCGCGATCGGCATCGCCCGGATGTTCCATGTGTCGGGCGCTATGGGTGGTGGCTTGTTTGATGCCGATGACCCAATGGCGCTCAACCGTCCGCGCGACGACCGCGCCTATGCACTCGATCATATCGAAACCAAACTGCTGAAGCTGGTCGACACAATGCAAACCGCCCCCGGCCGCGCCATGGCCACCGAACGCGCCGATTGGATGCTGTCGTTCCGCACCCGCCTGTTGTTCGAGATCGGCTAGACCATGGCGACCAAGCTTTCCCTACGCTTCGTGCTGATCCTGCTGCTGACCGCTGCCGCCACCGTGGCCTTGCTGACCATGTTCGAGGCGATGATCCGCGCCCAACTCAGCTTTGGCACGGCGCTTGTCGTCGTGCTGCCCCTGCTGACCGCCAGCCGATCCTGCGGCAGCGCTTGGGTGATGCGCCAGCAAGCCCCCGCCGGGATCAAACCCGTACTGTCTTACGGCGCGTGGTTTGCCCTGATCGCCCTGATCATTTTCCTACTACACGGCATCACCCTGCGGCTGTGGACCGGGCAAAACCCCGCTGAGACGGCGCAGATACTGGCCAATCGCCCGCTGACGACCCTCGCCGTCGCAACCCTCGCCTATGCAACCTGCGCTTTGATCACCTGCACCGGCTTTGCCTTGGGGGCCCGCGCGCAATCCCGCCTGCTGCCGCGCATGTAAAAAGGGCGGCAGGTTTCCCCGCCGCCCCCTACCTCCAACGCCTAAAGCTTACTCGACCGACAGCGCCACAAAGCGCGGATCACCCTCGCGCCGCACCAGTAGCAGGATCGACTTGCGTCCCGCCGCTTTCGCTTCCGACAAACGGTCTTGCAGATCGCTGATGCTGATCACCTTCTGCTGGCCAGCCTCGACAATCACATCGCCCGGTGTCACGCCCTTCTCTGACGCCTCAGACGCGCCATCAACATGCGTCACCGCAAGCCCGGTCGCCCCCGCAGGCAGCTTCAGATCCTTGGCGACCTGATCATCTACCGGCACCAAAGTCAGCCCCAGCACTTCAGCCTTTTGCGGCTCGACCGGAGTGTCCTTCTGCGCCGCTGGCACAGGCTTGCCGGCCTCATCAGTTTCCCGACGCCCCAGCTTGATCTGCAAGGTCTGCTGCTTGCCATCGCGCAGCACCACGGCAGGCACTTCCTCGCCAATCGGGCTGTCGGCCACCGTGCGCGTCAGGCTGCGCACATCGGTGATTTCCTTACCGTTGAAAGTCTGGATCACATCACCCGCGAGCATCCCACCGGCTTTCGCCGGACCATCCGGCACATCGGTGATCAAAGCGCCCTTGGCCTCGGTCAGCCCCATCGCCTCAGCCACATCCGGCGTCACATCCTGAATCCGCACGCCAAGCCAACCGCGCCGGGTCTCACCGTATTGCTTCAACTGATCGACAACATGCGACACCACGTTCGATCCCATCGAGAAACCGATGCCAATCGAGCCCCCCGTCGGCGACAGGATCGCGGTGTTCACCCCAATCACATTGCCGTCCATATTGAACAAAGGCCCGCCAGAATTGCCCTTGTTGATCGCCGCATCGGTCTGGATAAAATCGTCATAGGCGCCGTTCAACTCACGCCCCCGCGCCGAGACGATCCCGGCAGACACCGAAAAGCCCTGCCCCAGCGGGTTGCCCATCGCCATCACCCAATCGCCGACCCGCATCGCATCCGAATTGCCAAACGCCACAAACGGCAGCGGCTCGGGGCTTTCAACCTTCAGCAAAGCGATGTCGGTTTTCAAATCGGTGCCAACCAGCTTGGCTTTCAGCTTCTTGCCCGAGAAGAACTCAATCTCGATATCATCCGCGCCCTCAATGACGTGGTTGTTGGTGACGATATAGCCGTCCGCCGAGATCACAAACCCCGACCCCAAAGCTTCCGAGCGTTGCGGCTCGTTGCCACCTTGGCCGTTCTGGTCCATGAAATCCTTGAAGAAATCCTCAAACGGTGAGCCCGGCGGCACCATCGGCGCGCCATCGGTGGCCGAAGCCACCATCGACGAGGTGGTGATGTTGACAACCGAAGGGCTGATCTGTTGCGCGAGGTCAGCGAAGCTATCCGGCGCGCCAAACGCCAGTGCCTGATGCGCAGGCCCAGCGGCCAGCGCCATGGAAAGACCCAAACCAAGCGCCAGCATCAGCCGGGGACGCTTGGGAGTGGCGATGGCTGGAACCGTCAGCGCACGCACGGGAGATAGTTGAAGCACGTCCGAACTCCTTTTCGTAGTGCGGGGCGCGATCCACATCGCCCGCCGCATCGGATCACATCCGCATATTCCTTTACGGGCCAAATTGCGCAATGCAAACCAGATCGCGCCGTCTCAACCCTGCGTGAATGAATTTGTCACCTGCGTGAGTGGATGTGCAAGCGCCATCGCCATATTGCGCCAATCCTCGCCACAAAACAAAAGGGCCAGCGTCACCGCCAGCCCTTTCAAACCTATCAGTCCAAGTCCGCGCTTACGGCTGCGCAGCAGGCGAAGCCGGGGCAGCAGGAGCCGCAACCGGAGGCTTCTCGCTGCGTAAATAGTCAAAGAACTCGCTATCCGGCTGCATCACCATCGACGAATTCCCCGCCTGCAGCGCCCGCTCATATGAGGTCAAAGACCGGGTAAACGCGAAGAACTCCGGGTCTTTGCCGAAAGCTTCAGCATAAATCGCGTTGCGCTTCGCATCGGCCTCACCGCGAATGACCTCGGCCTCTTTACTGGCCTGCGACACGATCTCAACCTTCGAGCGTTCCGCCGCAGCGCGCACCCGCTGTGCCGCCTCGTTACCACGGCCAATCTCATCCGCCGCTTCGCGATCCCGCTCTGCCCGCATCCGCGCAAAGGTCGCCTCAAGGTTCTGTTCCGGCAGATCGGTGCGGGTCAGCCGCACGTCGATCACATCAACCCCAAGCCCCGCCGCCTTGGCGCGGGAGTTGTCGCGGATCTGGTTCATCAGCGAGGTGCGGTCTTCCGACAGCACCTTCTGGCTGTTCACCCCACCCAAAACCTCACGGATTTCGGCGTTGATGATCTTGTCAAGGTTGCTGCGCGCCGCCTCAATGCCGCCCGAGCCAACCGCCCGCCGGAACGCTTCCAGATCAACGATCCGCCAGCGCGCAAAGGCATCGACCACCAAGCGGCGATCATCCAAAGGTGTGACTTCCAAAGGCTGCGTCGGCAGGCCAAGGATACGGTCGTCGTAGCGGTAAACCTCCTGCACGAAGGGAATTTTGAAGCCCAAACCGGGCTTGTCCACCACTTGCTTCACTTCACCAAACTGCAAAACCAGCACTTTTTCGCGCTCGTCGACGATGAACACCGACGACAGCAGCAAGGCCCCTGCAAGGATCAGGCCGGGAAGAATATAGATCGCACGCATCAGTTCGACCCTCCGGTTGGGGTTGCAGGTTTGGTCAGACCCTCCAGCGGCAGATAGGGCAACACGCCCTGCCCGTCCTTGCCAGAGACGCCATCAAGGATGACCTTATTCATCCCGCCCAGCACTTTCTCCATGGTTTCCAGATACATCCGCTTGCGCGTCACTTCGGGCGCTTTAACATATTCGGCGTAGATCGACGAGAAGCGGCTGGCTTCACCTTCGGCGTTGTTCACCACCTGCGCGCTATAACCGCGCGCGTCTTCCAACAACTGCGCCGCTTGTCCGCGCGAAGCTGCACCAATCGTGTTGGCATAAGCATCGGCTTCTTTTTCCAGACGGTCACGCTCTTGCTGTGCGGCCTGCACCTTGCGGAAGCTGTCGATGACTTCGCGCGGCGGATCAGCCTTGTCGAAGTTCACCCGGATCACGTTGATCCCGGCATCATAGCTGTTCAGCGTGCCTTGAATCGCGGCGGTCACTTCCGCAGCAATCACGCCCCGGTCGCGGTTCAACACCGGCGACAGTTCCGAGCGCGCAATGATGTCGCGCATCGCAGATTCGGACACCGCGCGGATGGTGTCTTCCGGGTCGGCGAGGTTGAACAGGAATTTCGACGGATCCGCGATGTTCCAGACCACCTGAAACTCGATATCGACGATGTTCTGATCGCGGGTCAGCATCAGACCATTGTCCAACTCGCCCGCCACGCCATTGCCGATATCGGTGGTGCGCTGCTTGCGGGATTCAACGATTTCCGCCGTCATCACCGGCCAAGGCGCGAAGTGCAAACCTTCTTCGGTCACACCACTGAACTTGCCCAGTAACAGCGTGACAGCTTGTTCTTCCGGCTTCACGGAATAAAATGAATTTATACCAAAAGTCAATACGGCCGCTACCGCAACCACTGCCACAATTAACTTGACAGGAAGACCTTCACCCGGCCCGCCACCGCCAACAGGCCCGCGACCATTACCGCCGCCGCGCCCGCCCATCAGCACGCGCAGGTGCTCCTGGCCCTTTTTCATCAGCTCATCAATTTCCGGCATCTGCGGGCCTTCGCCCGGCTTACGCCCCCCCGGACGCGGGTTATTCCGGTCCTCTGGCCGCTGGCCATTCCGGTCATCCCCACCAGAACCGCCATTTCCGCCCCAAGGGCCGCCACTACCCGCCATTGATCAACCTTTCGTCCTGTTATGCTGCCACCTGAATTGGGCACTCGGCGCGGAAAATCAAGCAGATACCCCGCGCAAATTGCCGCATCAGACCACTCTTGTCGGCTTTCGCATCGTCACCAGTTCTTCCGACACCGTCGGATGTACCGCCACAGTGCGGTCAAAATCGGCTTTCGTCGCCCCCATCTTGATCGCAATCGCCGCCAGCTGGATCATCTCACCCGCCCCCGGCCCGACGATATGGCAGCCGAGAACCCGCTGCGTCGCCTGATCCACCACCAGCTTCATCAACACCCGCGCCTCTGTCCGCCCGGCAAACAAGCTGCGCATCGGGCGGAAACTGGCGCTGAAAATCTCAATCGGCCCCCGACCTTCAGAAGCGTTCTGGCCCTTGGCCGCTTCCTCAGACAACCCAATCGAGCCCAATTCCGGCTGGGTAAACACCGCCGAGGCCACCAACTCATGATCCGCCTTGGTCGGCACGCCCCGGAAAACCGTATCCGCAAACGCATGACCCTCGCGGATCGCCACCGGAGTCAAATTGATCCGGTCGGTCACATCGCCCACCGCATAAATCGAGGGCACCGCCGTCTGCGACCACTCATCCACCTCAACCTGCCCCCGCGCGCCGATGCCAACGCCCAAAGCCTCCAGCCCCATACCGCCAGAATTGGGCTTCCGACCCGTGGCATACATCACCAGATCAAACTCTCGCGCCGAACCGTCAGTGCCCTGCGCCAAAATCCCGCCCGCAGATTTCTCAAGCCGCGCCACATCGACACCGCAGCGAATATCAATCCCGCGCGTCTGCATCGCCTGCGCCACCATCCCCCGCGCCTCATCATCAAAGCCGCGCAAAATCGACGCCCCGCGATACATCATCGTCACCTGCACGCCCAAGCCGTGCAGAATACAAGCGAACTCAGATGCAATATATCCGCCGCCCACCACCAAAGCCCGCTTCGGCAAAGCCTCCAGATGGAACATCTCATTCGAGGTCACAGCCAGCTCCGCCCCCGGCACCTCCGGCACAAACGGACGCCCGCCGGTAGCGATCAAAATATGCTTAACGCTGAACTCGGTGCCGTCCGCCAACCGCACCCGATGCGGATCAACCACCACCGCGCGCGTGTCATAAATCGTCACGCCTGCGTTTTTCAAAGTGTTGCGATAGGCCGCCTCCAACCGATCCAACTCAATCTCAAGCGATCCCCGAAACCGCGCCCAATCAAACGCCCCGACCTGCGCGTCCCACCCATAAGCCCGCGCATCCGCCACCGCCTCTGGCATCTCCGACGCAAACACCATCAGCTTCTTCGGCACACAGCCCCGGATCACGCAAGTGCCACCCATCCGGCTTTCCTCGGCCAAAGCCACCTTCGCGCCGCCTTCGGCAGACGCAATCCGCGCCGCCCGCACCCCGCCCGAACCGCCACCGATGACGAAAAGATCGTAGTCGAACACTTTATTCCCCCAGATCAGCGAAGATATTATCCGTCGGCGCAAACAAAATCCGGTCATCCGTCTCGGACCCTGAATTGATATCCCGCACCGTCACCCGGCCATCGCCGTGGCCGATGATCACGATGTCACAGATATCTATGAACAGCCCGTTTTCAACCACACCCGGAATCTGGTTCAACACCAGCGCCAACTGCCGAGGATTACCAATACGCTTCAGATGCAGATCCAGAATGTAATTGCTCTCATCCGTCACCAGCGGGCGCTCGCCATTCATCCGCAAGGTCACATCCCGCGCCAGCACATCCATCGACACCAGCATTTCCTCAACTAGGGCCTTAGAGGTCTGCCAGCCGAACGGAATGATCTCAATCGGCAGCGGAAACGCCCCCAACTGCTGCACTTCCTTTGCCGCATCGGCGATCACAATCATCAGATCGGACGCCGTCGCCACGATCTTTTCCTGCAACAAAGCCGCCCCACCGCCCTTGATCAGCGCAAGGTTCTGGTCGAACTCATCCGCGCCATCAATCGTCACATCCAGCCATTTCGCCTCATCCAACGAAGTGACATGAATCCCCACCTGCCGCGCTAATTCGGCGGTGCGGGTCGAGGTCGGAACGCCCACAATCTTCAAGCCCTCCTCGCGCACCCGCTCACCCAGACAACGCACCATCCAGGCGGCGGTCGATCCGGTGCCAAGTCCCACCTTCATACCGCTTTCAATAAAATCCACCGCCCGCTTGGCGGCCACGAATTTGGCTTTGTCGATGGGGGAAAGATCGGCTGGCATAGGGTTTCCTCAGTCTGATGCGCCTAGAGGGGCGCGGGGTCCTGACAGTGTTGCGCCCTTATAGGCAAAGCAAACGGAGGGGGCGAGAGGGGAATCACCGAAGGGGTTGACAGACGCATCCGCAAAGCTACATTGCGAATAATTCTCAATATCAGAAAGCCGCCATGAACTCCTTCTTCGATCTGCGCAACGACTGGCGGCACCCCCGTGGGGATGCCGCCCTCGCTGACGTTCACCGCTCGGTGCAACTGCCGAAAGGCTCTTGGCGCCGCTTCGCCGCCTTCCTCGGCCCCGGCTATATGGTGGCGGTCGGCTACATGGACCCCGGCAACTGGGCGACCTCGCTCGCCGGCGGCTCAAAATTCGGCTACACCCTGCTGGTGGTGGCGCTGATTTCCAACCTGATGGCGATCGTGCTGCAATCGCTCTGCGCCCGCCTTGCCATCGCTTCGGGCCGTGATCTGGCGCAAGCCTGCCGCGACGCCTTCCCGCGTTACATAAGCATCCCTTTGTGGCTGGCGGCTGAAATCGCCATCATCGCCACCGACATCGCCGAGGTGATCGGCACCGCCATCGGCCTGAACCTGCTGTTCGGCATCCCGCTTGAACTCGGCGTCCTCATCACCGCCCTCGACGTTTTCCTGATCCTGTGGCTGCAAACCAAGGGCTTTCGCTGGCTGGAAGCCTTCATCATCACCCTGCTGGGCGTGATCGCCCTCTGCTTCGGCATCCAGATCGCCATGGCCGATCCCGATTGGGCCGGCGTGATCAAAGGCTTCGCCCCAACAACCGAGATCCTGCGCAACCCCGAAATGCTCTACCTCGCCCTCGGCATCCTTGGCGCCACGGTGATGCCGCATAACCTGTATTTGCACTCCGCCATCGTGCAAACCCGCGCCTACGGCGACAGCATTGAGGAAAAACGTGAGGCGCTGAAATTCGCCACCATCGACAGCACCGTCGCACTCTGCTTCGCGCTGCTGATCAACGCCTCAATCCTGATCCTCGCCGCCGCCTCGTTCAACGCCACAGGCCGCACCGAGGTTGCAGAACTCGGCGATGCCCACCAACTCCTAGGCCCCTTGCTCGGCTCTGGCATCGCCCCCAGCCTGTTCGCCATTGCCCTCTTGGCCTGCGGTCTAAACTCCACCGTCACAGCCACCCTCGCGGGCCAAGCTGTGATGGAAGGCTTCCTGCAAATCCGCCTGCCGCCATGGCTGCGCCGCCTGATCACCCGCGCCATCGCCATCATCCCCGCCGCCGGCGTCACCATTTACTATGGCAGCGCAGGCACCGGCAAACTGCTGATCCTGACGCAAGTAGTCCTGTCGCTGCAACTCTCCTTCGCCGTGGTGCCCTTGGTGATGTTCACCGCCAACCGCGCAAAAATGGGCGCGCTTGCAGCCCCGCGCTGGCTGGTGGCCCTTGCCATCCTGATCGCGGTGGTGATCATCGCACTGAACCTGAAACTGCTGTGGGATTTCATCATCTAGCCCTGACAAGGCGAGCCACCAAATCCCTAAAACTTGTCTAAAATTTGCGTTCATACTGGCTTAAATACTCCACGGGGGTGCGGGGGTGTGAAACCCCCCCCAGACCTTTGTGCAGAACGCCCCAGATCAGAACCAACCCGCCCCCCCCCCGCCTCTGCGCCGCTGCACACCAAATAGTGTCGGTTTTCGCATGGTATCCTGCCATCCTTGCGCCATACTGCCGCGAAATGAAGGAGCGCGGCTCATGTATATCCTGCACCAAACCCCAGATTCGGCGGCGTTGATCGTCCGCCTTGTGCTGGAAGAATTGGGCCTGCCCTATCAGATCGCGCCGATTGATCGCGCAGGCGGTGCGCTTGACAGCCCAGACTACCGCAAACTGCATCCTTTGGGCAAAATCCCGGCGCTGCAAACCGCAGACGGCACCATGTTCGAGACCGCCGCGATCCTTCTGCATCTGTCCGAGATCGCGGGCAAACTCGCCCCCGCCCCCAACACGGCCGAGCGCGGGCCGTTCCTGACATGGCTGTTCTTCACCTCGAACAACCTGCATCCGATGGCGATGACCTATTACTACCCGCACCGCGTTGCGGGTGAGGCGAATGCCGCAGCTGCCAAGGCTGAGGCCGTGACCACGCTGCAAACTCTGTTCACCGCGCTTGAAAATATGGTCACACTTGATGCTCCAGAATGGCTTTCGACCAAGCCTTCGATCCTTGGCTATTATGTCGCCGTGCTGATGCGCTGGTTGGCCGAGCCCTGCCCCTCCGCCAACTATCCAGCCCTGCACAAAATCCTGCTTGCCTTGGAAACCACGCCAGCCGCACTTACCTGTGCCAAAGCCGAAGACCTTGGCCAGACGATTTTCTCGCAGCCCTACTGACCCCTCCAGATCGGACCCCCTACATGTTTCTCTCGGTTTTCGACATGTTCAAAGTCGGCGTCGGCCCGTCCTCGTCGCATACCATGGGCCCGATGGTCGCCGCCGCCCGGTTCCTTGACCTGATGCGCGCCTCGCCGTTCCAGTTCGGCGGCGTCAAAGCCTCACTGCACGGCTCGCTCGCCTTCACCGGCGTCGGCCATGCCACCGACCGCGCGACGATTCTTGGCCTCGCGGGCTTCCACCCCGCCACCTATGATGCCGCCAAAGCTGACGCCACGCTTGCCGCCATCCATGAAACCCACACCATCCACGCCTCCGGCCTGCCGCCGCTGCACTTCAACCCGAAAGCCGACCTCACCTTCGACTACGGCCCAGCTTTGCCTGGCCACGCCAATGGCATGATCCTGAAAGCCACCGATGCCCAAGGCGATGTGATCTTGCAGGAAACCTACTATTCCATCGGCGGCGGCTTTGTGTTGAGTGCCGGGGAATTGGCCGAGGCTGGGGCTGGCAAAACCAAGACCAAAGCCGATGTGCCCTATCCATTCGAATCCGCCGATGAAATGCTGGCGATGGCGAAAGCCTCCGGCCTCAGCATCGCGCAAATGAAGCTCGCAAATGAGCTGAAATTCCGCAGCAAAGCCGAGATCGACCAAGGCATCGCGCGGCTGTGGCAGGTGATGAACGACTGCATCTCGCGCGGTATGGAGGGCACCGGCATCCTGCCCGGCGGCCTGAAAGTCCGCCGCCGCGCAAAAGGCATCCACGATGCCCTGCTGGCCGAACGTGGCCTGAACATGACCGCCCCGCACACCATCAACGACTGGATGAGCCTTTATGCGATGGCGGTGAACGAGGAAAACGCGGCAGGCGGCCAAGTCGTCACCGCGCCCACCAATGGGGCTGCGGGCGTGCTCCCCGCCGTGCTGCGCTACTACCTCGATCATGTGCCGGGAGCCTCGACCTCGAAAATCGCCGATTTCCTGCTGACCGCCTCGGCTATTGGGGGTCTGTGCAAACACAATGCCAGCATTTCGGGCGCGGAATGTGGCTGCCAAGCCGAGGTCGGCTCCGCCGCCGCGATGTCCGCCGCCGCATTGGCTGCTGTGCTTGGCGGCACGGTGATGCAGGTCGAAAATGCCGCCGAAATCGCGCTGGAACATCATTTGGGCATGACCTGCGATCCGGTGGCGGGCCTCGTGCAAGTCCCCTGCATCGAGCGCAACGGTCTGGGCGCGATCAAAGCCATCTCGGCGGCAAGCCTCGCGCTGCGCGGCGATGGCGAGCATCTTGTATCGCTGGATGTCTGTATCGAAACCATGCGCCAGACTGGCAATGACATGCATGAGAAATACAAAGAAACCTCACTCGGCGGCCTCGCCGTCAACGTGCCGAACTGCTAAGGGTTAAACCTGATTTTTCAGACCGCGCCAATCAGCGTGAATCGGGCAGCCTGAATCGAGTTGCCCCTACTATAAAAAATGGCGGCCATTTCGGCCGCCATAAATTTCGCTCAGGGTAGCTACCGTCTTACACTTGTGTTTCACGACGGCGACGCACTGCCGCCAACGCGCCAAGCCCACCCAGCAACATCCACGCCGCCGCAGGCAACGGCACTGCAGCAGTCGTATAGGTCACATCATCCAAGACATAGTACCCAGCATCGGCGTCTGTGGTGAACGTAACCATATCGACCAGGCCAGAATAACCAGAGCCGAGGAAGGTCGGCGAGTCAGTCGGGCTCAGCAGGCTAGATGCGGCAACAAGGAGGCCATTGTAGAACATGCTGAACGAAACATTATTGGAAAAACCCGAAACCCAAGCCCCGGAAAAATTCACCGCATCCGCAAACGAAAATGACCCCGAAGCATCATTTCCAGCTGTGTAGATACGCGTGCTTCCCGAATGTGGAGTGTACGGGGCCTGTACCGAGTCGTAGTAGTTCCAGTCCCCACCCCAAATGATGCCTCCGTAGCCATCGGCCAGAACACCGGTGCCACCAAGATCGTCAAAGTCGACCACCGCAGCCGAACCCGCCGTCGCTGCCCCAACCACGATGGCTGCAGCAAAGCCAATATTCCGAATTGCCTTCATCGTCTCTCTCCCCGTCATTAAAATTTGTCTGAAATTCAAAATCTGCACAAGGAGGCCAAAGTGTCATTGCACCCAAGCCTGCCTGATAAAAATTGCTGGCACAATATGTTCAGTCCATCAACAAAAAAACACTATTTCGCCATATTTCAATCTAGGGTTGCACCGCTGTAATGCCTAAACAAGCAAGCTTCGCCCGATAATTTGGCTTTGCGACGAAGACGTTGGTTTTTGATCAAAAATGTCGTTTTCACGACAGGTAGCCGTCACATCCGCAGTTAGATAAAATGATCTAATTTAGTGAAAAGTCATGCCACCCGTTCAAACCGCTCCAGTGCATCAGAATGACCGCATCTTGCCCGGCATCCTGTTGATGCTCGCCTTCTGTGTCATGGCCCCGCTGCTCGACACCGCCTCCAAACTCGCCACGGCGGCGATCCCGGTCGGCCAGATCACCACCGCCCGCTTCCTCGTCCAAGGCGCGCTGATGCTGCCCGTCGCCCTGCTGATGCGGCTGCCGCTGCGGATAAGCGGCAAAACCACTGCCCTGATTACCCTGCGCGCGCTGTTCCTGATCGCCTCGACCTATGGCTTTGTCGCGGGCGTGCAAGTCATGCCCATCGCCGACGCCCTCGCCATCGTGTTCATCGAGCCGTTCATCCTGCTGATCCTGGGCTATCTGATCTTCGGAAACCCCGTCGGCCCCCGCCGCATCATAGCCTCGGTCATAGGCTTTGCCGGGGCACTGTTGGTGATCCAGCCCTCAATCACCCATTACGGCACCGCCGCCCTATACCCCTTGGGCACCGCGTTCAGCTTTGCCTTCTACATGCTGATCACCCAAGCCATCGCCACCGGGATGCACCCCGTCACCCAACAGTTGCACACCTCCATCGCCGGAAGCCTGATCTGCCTGCCCGTGATGTTTTGGGCCAATGGCACCGGCATTGCCGAGCTTGACCCGGTTGTGCCGCAGGGCCTGAACTGGCTCTGGCTGTTCGGCGTCGGCTTTTGGGCCGCGACCAGCCATATGTGCATGACCGTGGCGCTGAAATACGCCCCCGCCTCTACCCTCGCGCCCTTGCACTACCTAGAGATCGTCACCGCCGTCACTTTGGGCTATCTGGTGTTCGGCGATTTCCCCAATGCGCTAACCTGGGCCGGGATCGCCATCATCGTGGCCTCAGGCCTCTACATCATCCACCGCGAGCGGATCACCTCACACCAAGCCCGCTCAGTGCTGCCGCCAGAGATTTGATCGGTAAGATCACCAGCATCTTTTGCGCCGAGAACCGCAACTCCACCGGCCCGGATACCTCGTTCGAGGTGCCAATCATCGCATCGGGCGCAAAATCCAAGCCCTGCAACGGCCAACGCAGCCCCTCGCTTTCCCCCGTCACCGCCGCCATCGGAAACAGCGACAACCGCGAGCCGAAAGGCAGGTTCAGCCGCATCGCAAGCGGTGCCAAAAAGATCACATCCTGCGGTGAGATCACCAGACAGCGCTGATCCGGCGCGCGCACCAAAGCGTTCAGCACCGCCAGCCCATGATCCAACCGCGCCCCTGCGAATCCTATGCCCAACACGAAGGGCGCGCGGATCGAGCGCAGCGCTTTGTCGAAATCGGTCGTAATTTGTTCAGCAATCGGAAACAACCGCCCCGCCAGCCGCGCACGTGCGCTGTCACTGATCGAATCCATGTCACCCACCACCGCCTCAGGCTCGACCCCCAAGGCCAAAAGCCGGTCCGCGCCGCCATCAGCCCCAACAATCCTTGGGGCAAACCGCATGGCCCGCGTAAGCTGCGCTTTGCCGAACGGCCCGCCGCCCGCCAAAGTTACCCCCTGCAAAGAGTCGACAATCACCTGCATAATCCCGATACTGTTCTTCTAATTGCGGCACAAACCCCGTGCGGTGAACACAATCAATCCTTCAAATTACCCTGTTCTGTCCACGGAATTGAACAAAGCACAGTGCAGGTTGGCGACGTGAACTTTGTAAAGGCGGCATCCCGATGATCGGTGCAAGTAAAATTCTTACCGTATCTTACGGAACTTTCAGCTGCACGCTGGAAGGTTTCGACGAACCCTTCAACACCATGAAGGCGATCGCCGAATATTTCCGCGACCTTGCCGCCGAAGACCGCTACTTTGGCGCAGAGCCACCCACCCCCGATGCCGCCATGCTGCACCGCATTGCCGAGCGTGAAATCCAGCGCCGGGTTGAGGCGAAAATTCAAGACAACGGCGTGATCCTGCGGGCTGGCGATGCCGAAGCCCCTGCGCTGGCGGCTCCTGTTGCAGCCCCCACTGTCACCACTGCCGCGAACGTGGATGCCAATGGCGAATCCGTCGCCGAACGGCTATCCCGCCTGCGCGCCGCACAAACTGCTACGGCAGTAGTCGAACCCACCATCCACCACATCGCCGAAGCCGCCGCTATCGCCGACGACAGCTATAGCGAAGACCAGCACGCCGATGACATTCTGGCCAATATTGCCGCGTTGGCAGCGCCGGAAGCTCTGGTCGAAGCAGAGGCAGCCGCCCCGCAATACGACATCTCATCCGACGATCTGATCGCAGCAGAACTCGCCACTGATCATCAAGACGCATCAGAGCCTGAGATTGAGCCGGAAGACCTCGCCGATCTCGCGGCACTGGACGCGCCAGCGGCTGATGCAGCGCGGGAAGCTGTGGCAGAAGTCCCCGTCGATCTTCCCGCCGCGCAAGATCTTGGCTTTGATGAAGACCCTGCCTTGCAGGACGACAGCTCTGCCGAGCTCGCCGCCGCCTTCGCAGATGATCTGCCCGCAGCCGATACCTTGATCGAAGCAGAAAGCCTGATCGACACTACAGACCCGGTGATCGAAGATGCTGCAGCAGCCCCGCAGGACACGCCTGCCGCCGAAGACTATGACGACGAAATCCTCGCCGATCTGTTGCCCGAACACGATCCGATTGCCGAGGCTGCCGCTTATGCCGATGAAGACATGCTGGCCTCGCTCGGCGCGCTGATCGCTGAGAACGATCAAATCCAGCCTGATACCGAGGCAGCTGCTTCTGAACCGCTGATCGCGGTTTCCGATGCTGCGGCAGAAGATGCTTTGGCAGAAGATGCACTGCCAGAAGCCGTTGATGCAGCAGAAGACGACTCGGAAGACGACATCCTGCTCGCCAGCCTGCCCGCTGCAGACGCCGTGCCAGAAGTCGCCGTAGAACCCGCTCTGGCCCCGGAAATCCAAACCGAAGCCGCCGCCACAGCTTTCCCCGAAACCGCCCGCGAACCCGGCGAGAAAATCCAGCGCGCCCGCGCCCGTGTGATCAAAATCCGCCGCGCCGATGCACCGCGTGCGCCCGAATCGGCACAAGCCGAACCTGCGCAGACCACACAGCAAACCTCTCTGCTCTCGCCAGAGGCCGAAGCCGCGCTGCAAGCCGAACTTGCCGCGCTGGAGGCCGAGGTGCCCGCAGCAGCCGCTCCGGTGCGCCCGACCCGCCCTGTGCGTCAACTGACGCCACGCCCGGTCGAAACCAATTTCGACGACGACGATCACCTCGCCGCCGCACTGGCCGATGCGCCTATCGCGGACACGCCTGCCCTAGAAATCCTGCCCGAAATCACCCCCGAAGCAGACGCCATCGCAGCCTTGCTGGCTTCCACCGCGCCCGCAGAAGCTGAAACATCTGAAGCCGACGCCCAATCGCAGCCAACCCCTCACACCGAGGGCCGCAAGCTGCTGGAAACCGAATCGGATGATGACGCCGTCGAGCGCCTGATCGCCGCGACCAATTCCGCGATGGATGACGAAGACAGCCGCCGCCGCTATTCGGCGATTTCGCATCTGAAAGCCGCCGTCGCCGCAACCGAGGCCGAGCGTCAGATCAATGCCGCCAACCCCGGTCGCCCGCAACCTGATCGCCAGGATATCTACCGCCACGATCTGGAAAGCGTCGTGCGCCCGAAGCCCGCCGACAGCAGCATCGAGGCCCGCGCCGCCGCCAACGCCGAACGCCTGACGCCCTTGGTTTTGGTGTCGGAACAACGCATTGACCGCGCTAAACCCGCCGCAGCGCCGTTTGTGGCTCCCGTCGTGATGGCTCCCGCGATCCTGCCCGCCTCGGCCCCAGCCGCCCCCCGCGTGGTGATGCCGGTGCGCCCGCGTCGCGTCAGTGGTGCCGCCAGCATGGCCGCAATGCAAGCGATGCCCGAAGAAGACAGCCTGATCGGCGATGCCGATGATCTGGACGATGAAGACATGGCTGCCGAAGATGACAGCAATTTCTTCGCTGAAGGCCAAAACTTCGCCGATTTCGCCGAGAAACTGGGCGCGAACTCTTTGGCCGAACTGCTGGAAGCCTCAGCCGTCTACTGCACGCAAGTGCTGGGTCGCCCGAACTTCAGCCGCCCCTTGGTGATGCGTCAACTGGAGACCCTGATCGACCAACCCGATCACCCGCGCGAAGACCGCCTGCGCGCTTTCGGCATCCTGCTGCGCCAAGGTCGCATCGCCAAAGTCAAACGTGGCCAATTTGCCATGACCGAAGGTTCGCCCTTGCTGGCGGAAGCGCTTCGCTTTACCGCGTAAGCCAACGGACACAACAGGGCCGAGGCTGCCACTCGCGCCCGATAAAACAGCCGGAACATTGGGGAATGTTCCGGCTGTTTTCATATCTGATCAGGGATGGCGATCAACGGGTGCAACAGGATTGGCATCCGGGTCAGGTTGCCCCACCCCCAGAAACACCGATTTGAACGGTAATATCCACGCCACACCCAGCAGCAGATAGGCCGGAACCTCAGCCCAGATCGGCAAGCGATCAATTTTGTCGATCAGATTGACCGCCACCACGACATAGATCGGCATCCCCACCAAAAGAATCAGCAAAGACCACCGTTTACGGGCTTTGTAACTCAGCGCCATCGCATCCTCCTGAAACCAAAACGCCCCCTGCATCGCAGCAAGGGGCGCGGTGAGAATTAAACCGAAACATCAATCCGCAAAGGGATCAGTCACCAGAATCGTATCATCGCGCTCCGGCGAGGTCGAAAGCAGCGCCACCGGGCATTGAATCAATTCCTCAATCCGCCGCACATATTTGATCGCAGCCCCCGGCAGATCGGCCCAAGACCGCGCCCCTGCGGTGTTCTCGGTCCAACCTTCCATTTCCTCATAGATCGGCGTGCAACGCGCCTGTTGATCGGCAGCGGTCGGCAAATAATCCAGCCGCACGCCGTCCAGATCATAGCCCACACAAATCTTCAGCACCGGAAAGCCGTCCAGCACATCCAACTTGGTCAGCGCAATCCCCGACACGCCAGAGGTCGCGCAAGTCTGCCGCACCAACACCGCATCAAACCAACCACAACGGCGCTTGCGCCCGGTGACGGTGCCAAATTCATGCCCGCGCTCGCCCAACCGCGCGCCATCGGCATCAAACAACTCCGCCGGGAACGGGCCTTCACCGACGCGGGTTGTATAGGCCTTCACGATCCCCAACACGAAATCAATCGCCGTCGGCCCCAAGCCAGTCCCCGTCGCCGCCTGCCCCGCAATCACGTTGCTCGAGGTCACAAACGGATACGTCCCGAAATCAATATCGAGCAAAGCCCCCTGCGCGCCCTCGAACAAAATCCGCTTCCCGGCCTTGCGCGCCTCGGTCAAAACCTTCCACACTGGCCTGGCATAGGGCAAAACCTGCGGCGCAATCGCCCGCAACGCGTCCAGTAGTGCCGCCCGGTCAATAGGCTCAATCCCCAAGCCCCGACGCAACGCATCATGGTGGCCCATCAAGCGATCCACACGGGTCTCCAGCGTCGTCTCATCCGCCAGATCGGCCACCCGAATGGCCCGACGCCCGACTTTATCTTCATAGGCCGGACCAATGCCGCGCCCGGTGGTGCCGATCTTGGCAACCCCCGTCTGGCCCTCACGCGCGCGATCCAACTCGCCATGAATCGGCAGGATCAACGAGGCATTCTCGGCCAGCATCAGGTTTTCCGGCGTGATATCAACGCCCTGCCCACGCAGCTTTTCGATCTCTGTCACCAGATGCCACGGGTCCACCACCACGCCATTGCCGATCACCGACAGCTTGCCGCCGCGCACAATCCCCGAGGGCAGCAGCGACAGCTTGTAAACCTTGCCGTCAATCACCAAAGTATGCCCGGCATTATGCCCGCCCTGAAAGCGCGCAATCACATCGGCCCGCTCTGAGAGCCAGTCGACGATTTTCCCCTTACCTTCGTCGCCCCACTGGGCTCCGACGACAACAACATTGGCCACGGCATATCCTTCGCGTTTTGGAAAAACCGCGCGACCTATAGCGACACACGCGCGGCTATGAAACCGCTAAATCACGCAGGCGGCTGGACAGGCGGTCGCAGATGCGCGACCAAAGCACGAAAGAGGAGGCAAACATGGGCATCATCCTGCGCTGGCTCGGGGCATTCGTGCTGCTCGCAGCCACCTATAACCCGACACAAATCAACTTCACCCGCTGGGCCGAGGCGAACTGGCAAAGCCAGATGCCGCTCACCCTGCTTCTGGGTCTGCTGCTGGGTGTCGGCTATATGATCTACATTGGGGCAACCCTGCGCTCGATCGGCGGCTTTGGCATCCTGCTGGTCGCAGCCATCGTGGCGGCATTGGTCTGGGTGCTGATTGATTATCAGATCCTCACCCTGCAAAACCCCTCGCTCAACCTCTGGCTGGGTATCTTCGCGCTCTCGGTCGTCTTGGGCATCGGCCTGTCGTGGAGCATCATCCGCCAGCGCCTGTCTGGCCAGGCCACGGTGGACGAGGTGCAGGAATAACCTGGCGTCAGACGGATCGCCCGAACGCCCACATTCCCACAACCATCGCCACCATCAGCGCCAACAGTGCCATGCTGCGCCGCCCCAAAATCAGCATGATCACGCCCTGTAGCGCCGTGATCGTGCCAAACAGCACCAGAAACACGCTGCCAAGCCCTGGCAGACTGCGCAGCCGGTCCGCATCCGTCGAACTTGCGTCCAGCCCTTCAATCCGTATCCCCGCCCCCGGCTTGATCGCCTCGGGCAGCCACTCCGGGAACGGCCGCGCCAGTACGAGGCACATCAGCCAAAGCCCCAGTGCCAAAATCGGCAGCCCACAAATCAGCACAAACACGCCCCGGATACGGGCGCTCCTCGCAGTCATATCTTGCATAAAGTACGCCCAAAGCTGTTAAGAATGCCGCGAGTATGCGCCGCCTGCGCTACGAAGCAAGGCACTTGCCACAACCAACCCGGCCAGGCTGACGGCACCCAACCAAGGAACCACCATGCTGCTCTACATCACCCTCGGCACCAATGACCTCGCCCGCGCCAAACGGTTTTACGATGCCACCCTCCCCACCATAGAGCTAGATTTCATGGGCGAATTTGACGGTGAAATCGGCTACGGCCCCACAGGTGCCGCAAGCCCCCTCGTCTGGATCAACCCGCCCTTTGACGGCAAACCCGCCAGCGTGGGCAACGGCTCGATGCCTGCCTTTGCCGCCGCAACCCGCGCCGCAGTCGATGCCTTCCACGCCGCAGCCATCGCAAACGGCGGCAGCGATGAAGGCCGTCCCGGCCTGCGCTACAGCCCGAATTTCTACAGCTGTTATGTCCGCGACCCCGACGGCAACAAACTCTCTGCCGTCTGCACCGCCACAGAATAAGCGCTGCCCCCTGCCATTCATCTGTTCCTAAATATCCCCGCCGGAGGCTACTTTTGCCAGCCTCGGATGCCTCCGGCTCGTCGGAATGACTCATTCCGACCTGATATTTGCGCCGAGAGGATAACCAAGAGCCTGCGAAGGGCTTGCACGCCTGCCTGCATCCGCCTAGATAGGCCGCGACCTCTTAGAAAGCCCGGCCTGTATGGAAAACGTTATCCTCACCATCCACCTCATCCTCGCTTTGCTGTTGATCGGCGTGGTGCTGCTGCAACGGTCGGAAGGTGGCGGGCTTGGCATGGGGTCGTCGGGTGGGGCGATTTCGGGCCGTGCGGCGGCAACCGCCTTGGGCAAAGTCACTTGGGTGCTGGCCGCGATGTTCATCGTGACCTCAATCAGCATGACCATCCTCGCCTCGCGTTCCGCCTCGACCGCTTCGGTGATCGACCAGATCGGTGCGGAACAACCCGCCGCGAAAGCCCCGGCTCCGGCACTGCCCGCAGGCGGCGATCTGCTGCCGCCGTCGAATGACGGCAGCCCCGCAGCGCCTCCGGCAGCCACCGCACCTGCAACGCCTCCGGCTGCCCCGGATGCCACTGCCCCTGCGGCCCCCGCTCCGGCCTCGAACTAACACCAACTGTTGCAGCGCAACACCGCCAACCGACAGCATCTAGCGGTCGGGTTGCGCATAGGCTTTGCTTAAGCTATTGCTCAACTCCCGTGATGCTGTGATTCCACGCTTGCGAATCATAGCCGTTTTAACCAATTCACGGGGGCTCCCACATGGCACGCTATATTTTCATCACCGGCGGCGTGGTGTCCTCGCTTGGCAAAGGCCTCGCCTCCGCCGCCCTCGGAGCCTTGCTGCAGGCCCGTGGCTATACCGTCCGCCTGCGCAAACTCGACCCCTACCTCAACGTCGATCCCGGCACGATGTCGCCCTTCGAGCATGGTGAGGTCTTCGTCACCGACGACGGCGCCGAAACCGACCTCGACCTAGGCCACTACGAGCGTTTCACCGGGGTTTCCGCCCGCCAGACCGACAGCATTTCCTCCGGCCGCATCTATTCCAACGTCTTGGAGAAAGAACGCCGCGGCGATTACCTTGGCAAAACCATCCAGGTCATTCCCCATGTCACCAATGAAATCAAAGACTTCCTGCGCATCGGCGACGAAGAGGTTGATTTCATGCTCTGCGAAATCGGCGGCACCGTCGGCGATATCGAAGGCCTGCCGTTCTTCGAGAGCATCCGCCAGTTCATCCACGAACGCCCGCGCGGCCAGTCGATCCTGATGCACCTCACCCTGCTGCCCTACCTCGCGGCCAGTGGAGAACTCAAAACCAAACCCACCCAACACTCGGTCAAAGAACTCCAGAGCATCGGCCTCGCCCCCGATGTGCTGGTCTGCCGCTCCGAACACCCGATCCCCGACCGCGAGTTGGAAAAGATCGCCTTGTTCTGCAACGTCCGCAAAGAACACGTCATCCCGGCCTATGATCTGAAAACGATCTACGAGGCCCCGCTCGCCTACCACCGCGCAGGCCTCGATCAAGCCGTGCTGGATGCGTTCGGCATCACCCCCGCCCCCAAGCCGAATCTCGCCCGCTGGACCGATGTGATGGACCGCCTGACCCATGCCGAAGGCCAGGTCCGCGTCGCCATCGTCGGCAAGTACACCCAACTCGAAGACGCCTACAAGAGCATCGCCGAGGCCCTCACCCATGGCGGCATGGCCAACCGCACCAAGGTCCGCGCCGAATGGATCGACGCCGAAATCTTTGAACGCGAAGACCCCGCGCCCTACCTCGAAAACTTCCACGCCATCCTCGTTCCGGGTGGCTTTGGCGAGCGCGGCACCGAAGGCAAAATCAAAGCCGCCCAGTTCGCCCGCGAAAAGAAAATCCCCTATCTCGGCATCTGCCTTGGCATGCAAATGGCCGTCATCGAATCCGCCCGCAACCTCGCAGGCGTCACCAACGCCGGATCAGAAGAATTCGACCATGAGGCCGGTGCCAAACGCTTCACCCCCGTCGTCTACCACCTGAAAGAATGGATCCAAGGCAATCACGTCGTCGCCCGCAAAACCACCGACGACAAAGGCGGCACCATGCGCCTGGGCGCCTACACCGCCGCCCTGACGCCGGGTTCCCATGTCGCGCAAATCTACGGCACAACGACCATCGAAGAACGCCACCGCCACCGCTACGAAGTCGACGCCAAATACATCAAACAACTCGAATCCTGCGGCCTGATCTTCAGCGGCATGAGCCCCGACGGCCGCCTGCCCGAGATCGTAGAGGTCAAAGACCACCCGTGGTTCATCGGCGTGCAATTCCACCCGGAATTGAAATCGAAGCCTTTTGCGCCGCATCCGCTGTTCGCGGATTTCGTGCGGGCGGCGAAGGAAGTGGAGCGATTGGTGTGAGAGGATTTTGAAAGCTGAGGCCACCTGGCTTTAAAACATTAAATACCTGGAATTGTCAAACGAAGGAAAAACGATGCCGAACGTTGAGTTTCTTCCTGCCAACAAATGTATTTATTGTCGAACTAGTGACGCGGAGCTTTCAAACGAACATATCGTTGCTCTTAGCTTGGGGGGGAAATTTATTCTTCCCAGCGCATCATGCTCTGCTTGTTCTGTAATTACAGCGAAGCTTGAACAAAACTTTACAAGACAGTCTTTGGGTGAGGTCAGATCTTTTTACGAGATGCCCACTAGAAGAAAAATTGAGCGAACAAAGTTCGTTAAGGTCAATGTGTTATACGGAAAATACGGTCCAACTGGAGAAATAGATATTCCAATTAGTGAAGCACCGATCCATTATATCATACCCTCATACAATGTTAAAAAACGCGATGAAGACGGTTTGGGGTCGGTTGGAACTTTAACAGCACAACATCTTCCTAATTCATTGCAAGATGTCAAATTTCAAAGTCTCATGCGTAAACATAAAGTATACTCTATGACTGTTGAGGCCTGCGGTATTTTAGTTGGGAACTTCGAGCGAGTGCTTTGGAAAATTGTCTTAGGAATTGGTTGGCACTATTTCCCTAAATCACTAAATTTTTCTAAAATAAGCGAAATGGTACTTGGAGTCAAATCGTGTTTGTTTGAGAGCGATCCTGATGGAGAATTGCTTCTCAAGAACATATATTCTTTGCCCCGTCATCCTCAAAATTACTCAGATGCTCGCTTGGCTATATTTACAAAGATAGACGAAGATCATCGCTTCATTTATGTCGAAATAGATTTTTTTGCGAACTTAGGCTTTCCGCTATACTTCTTACCCAATGTGGATACTGAATTGGATCAACGCTACGATTTTGTTTGTGGAGATTAAACAAGAACGATTGAGGAACGCTTCCCAAACCCCTCACCCCTCCCCCAAAACCCGCTGAACAATCCCCGGCTCTTTGGCGATCAACGCCAGCAGCACCCGCGCCGGGCCGTCCGGCTTGCGTCGCCCCTGCTCCCAATTCAACAACGTCGCCTTCTTCACCCCAATCGAGCGGGCAAACTCCGCCTGCGACAACCCGGTTCGCGCCCGGATCGCGGGTACTTCCGGGTCGGGCACTTCAACCGTATGCACCACATAGCCTTCCCGCGCACCTTGCGCATAGGCCAAGGCCTCTTTCAGCCCCTGTTCGATGCGCTTGAAAGCCTCGCTGCTCATTGCCGTTTCCCATATTCAGCGGCGAGACTCTCGCCCAGTTGGATCAGATATTCGGTTTCGCGGGCGGTCAGGTTGGATTTTTCATTCTTGGCAAACATCGTCAGCAAAAACACTGGCCCCACCGCTGGCTTGTAGTAATGGATGGTCCGAAACCCGCCACTCTTGCCACCACCCGCCCGCGCAAACCGAACCTTGTGCAAGCCACCACCCAGCAACACCCCCGCTAAAGGATTGGCCGCCAGATAATTCACCAGTTCCGTACGCTCTGCCTCGCTCATCACGGCTTTGGCACGTCGCTGGAAGTCTGGCATCTCGATAACTGTTTCCAGTTTCATCTAGATATCCGCCAATGGCGTATGTGTCAATGGCGCAGTCACACCATCTCCACCCTTAACCTTTTCCCCACTGCCTTCGCATACCGCCGCAAAGTCTCTACCGAGGGCGACACCCGCCCGCCCTCCAGCCGTGCAATCGCCGATTGCGTCGTGCCCATCCGCTCCGCCAAAGCCTCTTGCGTCAGCCCCGCCGCAGCACGGGCCGAGATCATCGCCTCAATCACCGAATACTCCGCATCCGCCTCGGCATAGGCGGCGGCATAGCCCGGATCGGCCATGAATTTCGCGTGCAGGTCCGCCAGTTTGGTCATGTCATCCTCGATTTCATTCGGCTCAGCGCAAGGTCCATCGCCCGCTTTGGCGTCTTTTGGGTTTTCTTCTCAAACACATGCAGCACCAGCACGCGTCGCCCGGTCAGCGTCACATAAATCCCGCGCGCGATGCCTTCGCTTGCACTCACCCGCAACTCCCACAGCTTGCCGTCCAGATGCTTCACATGCGGCTCGTGCATCCGCTCCAACCCATAGCCTTCAATCATCGCCAAAAGCCGCATCAACTTGGCCCGCAGCCCGTCCGGCAAAGCTTCTATCTCATCATCAACACCGTCATGTGTTTCCACCGACCATTGCATATTCGCTATATATCTTTTCCGCTATACTCAATCAAGCCCTCCCGCCAACTCTCCCGCATCAGCCTTAACCAACCGCTAACGCCGACCTTGCCCGATGCCTGCGCAGCCCCTATCCTGCCGCAAACAACCCCGGTGCGCGCATGTTCCGTCTTGCCCTTGCCACTGCCCTGCTTGCAGCCCCGGCTGCGGCCGATCCGCTCAGAGGCAAAAGTTATATCGTCGAGCTGTCGTCGACCCAGTCCAGCTCCGGCTATGGTGAATACCTGTTGCCGCCGCTGCTGAAAGTGCTGCAACGCTCTGGTCTGAAAGCCAAAAATGGCCCCGGTGCCGATGTGGTGATCAACATCAAACCAGACTCGGATGTCGGCCGTTGGGTAGGTGCGGGCGAAAACCGGGTCTGGCTCTACACGATTTCCGCCACAGTCGGCATCTCGCCGGAAAGCTACATGATCCCGTTTGACGGAACCCCGGTGTTTGGCATCACCGCCAGCCTGCAAACCCCAAACCCCGACCGGCAAGATGAGATGGACTGCCTGATCACCCTCGCCGCCCGCACCGCGCTGAAGAACTACCGCCCCGCTGGGATATTCAAAACCGACGGCAGTTCTTGCCTGCGGAAATAGCCCAAAACCTTAACAAAGCCTTAATTCCACCACCCCATCCCCTTGAAATCCCACAACTAAAATAGGTCCCGAGTTGGGACCCTGCGCAAATCCCCTTCCCCCGCCGAAATTCCCGCCCTATAAACCCACATGCTGTCCTATCAACACCTGTTCCACGCCGGAAACCTCGCCGATGTCCAGAAGCACGCCCTTCTGGCCGTGATGCTCGATTACCTCACCCAAAAAGACAAACCGCTGACCTATATTGAGACCCACGCCGGTCGCGGTCTCTATGATCTGGGGTCAGATGAAGCGCTGAAAACCGGCGAGGCCGAGGCAGGCATCGCCATCGCGGAAAGCTGGTTCCCCGCCCTGCACCCCTACCGCAACCGCCTGAACGAGGTCCGCGCCAGCTACGGCCCGCTGGCCTACCCCGGCTCGCCCCTGATCGCCGCCCTCTCGTTGCGCGACCAAGACACCATCCACCTCGCCGAACTTCACCCGCAAGAACACCAACACCTGCGCCACGCCCTGAACCCGTGGAGCGCGCATATATACCAAAAAGACGGCTTCGATCTGGCGCTGGCCATCACCCCACCCACCCCACGCCGGGGCCTGATGCTGATCGACCCCAGCTACGAGGTGAAGGCCGATTACGACGCCATTCCCAAGCACATCGCCAATATCAACCGCAAATGGAACGTCGGCATCATCGCCCTCTGGTATCCTTTGCTGACAGGTGGCGCACACGGCCCGATGCTAAAAGCCCTGCAAACCCAATTCCCCGAAGCCCTGCGCTCGGAAGTCCGCTTTCCCCCGGCGCGGGAGGGCCATCGGATGGAGGGTTCTGGCATGTTCATCGTCAATCCGCCCTATGGCCTGGCCGAAGAAGCCGCCCGGATTGAGGCGCATTTCAAAGCGCTGTAAATGCTGGATTTCTCAAAGGTCGGAGCCGTCAAATGCTGGAATTTCACACCCTCGACGTGTTCACCCAAACCCCGTTCGCAGGCAACCCGCTTGCCATTGTTCTGGGCGCCGACAGCCTGACCCCAGCCGAGATGCAGACCATCGCACGCGAGTTCAATCTGTCCGAGACGATCTTCGTGCAGAAACCCCAAAACCCCGCCCATACCGCCCGCGTCCGCATCTTTTTCCCCACCGCCGAGATCCCCTTCGCAGGCCATCCCACCGTGGGCTGCGCCATCCATCTCGCCTGCCAGACCCATACCGGCGATTTCGAAACCCTGATCACGCTGGAAGAAGAAGCGGGCCTTGTCCCCGTCACCGTCACCCGCCAAGGCAGCGACGTGCAGGCCGAATTTGTAGCCCCCGTGCTGCCCTTCCCGGTCACAACCGATCTGCCGCTTGATCTGATTGCCGCCAGCCTCGGCCTTACCCCCGCGCAAATCGGCTTTGCCAATCACCACCCCGCCACCCATCAAGGCGGCCCGCGCTTTCTCTATGTCCCCATTGACACCCTGCAAACCCTAAGCCAAGCCAGACCGCACGAACCGCATTGGTCCGCCTTGATGGACCTCGCCGAGGTCGACAGCGCCTATCTCTACACCCCCGGCCAATATAGCGATTACCAAGCCCGGATGTTCTCGCCCACTGCGGGTATCGCCGAAGACCCCGCCACCGGGTCGGCCAGCGCCATCCTTGCCGCCCAGCTTTGGGCCTGTGGTGCAATCGCCCCCAGCACCACCAAACTCTCCTTGCGCCAAGGCGTCGAGATGGGCCGCCCTTCCGAGATCGGCCTGACCATCGACGCCAATGCCGAAGGGCTCACCGCAGTCCGCATCAAAGGCAGCGCCGTGCCGATCAGTTCGGGAAAAATCCGTCGCCCGTAACCGCTTCGTGCAATCCGGGGCCAGCAACGCCACTTGGCAAGGTCGCAGCGTCCGCCTATCCTGCCCTCATGTTCGCAGAAATCCTCCGCAGCCTTCTGGCTCCCGCCCCCACCCGCATGGCCGATCCTGACGCACAGCTGGCACTTGCCGCCCTGCTGGTGCGCGTCGCCAAAACCGATGGCCTTTATGCCGTTGAGGAGGTCGAGCGGATTGAGAAAATCCTGATGACCCGCAATGGCCTAGACCCGTTTGAGGCAGCCGCCCTGCGCGCGAAAGCCGAAGATTTCGAGGCCCAGGCCCCCGACACCGTGCGCTTCACCCGCGCTTTGAAAGCCGCCGTGCCGCTGGAAGATCGCGCCGGATTGGTCGAAGCTTTGTGGTCGGTCGCCCTGGCCGATGGTCAGCGTGACGCCTCCGAAGACCAGCAAATGCGCCTGCTGTCGAACCTTTTGGGCCTTTCAGATGTCGAATCCGCGCAAGCCCGCCAAAGGGCCGACCGCCCATGATCGCAAGCCTAGGCATGTATGACCGCCCCGAAACCGCCGCCGCCAATGATCGGCTTTGGGCCAACATCCGCGACGGTCTGCGCGCCGAGGGCCTGCAAGCCCCCGATGCCCTGACCCGTGGCGACCACGCTTATTGGGACGCATGGCAATCGCCCGATCTGATCTTCTCACAAACCTGCGGCTTTCCGTTCCGCGCCAAACTGCACGACCATGTCACCCTGATTGGCACCCCTGATTACGGCCTGCCCGGCTGCCCGCCCGGCCATTACACTTCGGTGTTCGTCGCCCGCCACGATGACCCGCGCGCCACTTTGGCCGAGTTTTCCAACGCGCCCTTCGCCTATAACGAAGACCTCAGCCAATCCGGTTGGGCAGCCCCGCAAAACCACGCCGCCGCCCACGGCTTGCACTTCCCGCCCAGCCTGCAAACCGGCGGTCACCGCCTGTCCGCCCTCGCCATCGCAGATGGCCGCGCTGATCTGGCGGCGATTGATGCGCTGACATGGGAATTGTTAAGCCAATACGAACCCTTCGCCGCCAACCTGCGCGAAATCGCCCGTACCGAGCCACCAACCCCGGTGCTGCCCTATATCACCGCCAAGACCAATGATGCCGCGCTATACTTCCGCGTCACCGCCGCCGCGATTGCCGCGCTGAGCCCCGCCGACCGCACCACATTGCACCTGAAAGGCCTGATCGCGATCCCGGCCAGCACTTATCTTGCGGTGCCCACACCAGCCTCACCTGCGCAGATTGCGCACAAGCTTTAGGCAAAACGCCCAAGCACCCGCCAAAATGCGCTGCAAAACCCGTTGCAATGCCGCCCATTCTGCGCCCTATTTGATCACCTGCCCTTATCTAAGGCCCACCAGTGACCGAATCTGCCGATACACCCGTCATCGCGATCCATGATCTGCACAAAAGCTACGGCTCGCTTGAGGTGTTGAAAGGCGTCGATCTGACCGCGCCGCGCGGCCATGTGGTGTCGCTGATCGGCTCATCCGGTTCCGGAAAATCCACCCTGCTGCGCTGCTGCAACCTGTTGGAAGACAGCCAACAGGGTGAGATCCTCTTTGAGGGCGAGCCGGTGCGCTGGAAGGGCCATGGTCTTGGCCGCCACCCCGCAGACCGCGCCCAAGTCACGAGGATGCGCACCAATCTTTCGATGGTGTTTCAACAGTTTAACCTGTGGTCGCATATGACCATCCTGCAAAACGTTATGGAAGCCCCGGTGACGGTGATGAAACGCGACCCGCGTGAGGTCGAGGTCAAAGCCCGCGAATACCTTGCCAAAGTTGGCATCGCCGACAAGGCCGATGCTTGGCCCGCGATGCTGTCGGGCGGCCAGCAACAACGCGCCGCCATCGCGCGGGCCTTGTGCATGGAACCGCGCGCCTTGTTGTTCGATGAACCCACAAGCGCCCTTGATCCAGAGCTGGAGCAAGAGGTGATAAAGGTGATCAAGGCGCTGGCCGATGAAGGCCGCACCATGATTTTGGTGACGCATGACATGAAGCTGGCGGCGGATGTATCCGATCACGTTATCTTCCTGCATCTTGGCAAAATCGAAGAGCAAGGCGATCCCGCCACGCTGTTCAACGCCCCCAAAACCGACCGCCTGCGCGGGTTTCTATCCGCAGGCAGCCACTGACGACTTTCGCCAACAGCCTTGGGATAAACCCAAAGCGTTAAAAAACCACCAAGACCAACCGGGAGATACCAATGAAAAAACTACTTCTCGCCACCGCCCTGATGATGACCGCAGGCTTCGCCTCGGCTGATGTGGTGCGCCTTGCCACCGAGGGTGCTTACCCCCCCTTCAACTTCATCGACGACAAAGGCGAAGTCGCAGGCTTTGAGCGTGAATTCGGCGATGAGGTCTGCAAACGGGCAGCCCTCGAATGCACTTGGACCACCAACGAATGGGACAGCATCATCCCCAACCTGCAATCGGGCAACTACGACGTGATCATCGCAGGCATGTCGATCACCGATGAACGCTCGAAAGTGATCACCTTCTCGGACAACTACTACCCGCCAGCCGCCTCGGCCTATCTTGGCGCAAGCGCCGATGCCGATATCAAAACCGGCACCGTCTCGGCGCAAGTCGGCACCATCCAAGCGGCTTATGTCGCGGAATCGGGTGCCACATTGCTGGAATTCCCCACCCCCGATGAAACCGTCGCCGCCGTGCGCAATGGTGAAGCCGCAGCTGTATTCGCCGACAAAGATTACCTGCGCCCGTTTGCTGCGGAATCCAATGGCGCTTTGGTCTTCGTCGGCGAAGACATCGCCATCGGTGGCGGCGTGGGGCTTGGCCTGCGCCAGTCGGATACCGAGCTGAAAGGCAAACTCGACACCGCGATCAAGGCGATGAAAGCCGATGGCAGCCTGAACGCGTTGATTGAGAAGTATTTTGGCCCGGAAGGTCTGAAATTCTAATCGCCAAGGCCCCCTGCCACTGCGCAGGGGGCCGCTTTATTTCGGGCAGATCCCATGTTCGCAGCTTGCGCCACCCCCAAAGCGATTGAGGGCCTGACTTGGGCCATGTGCTACCTGACCTCAGGCAAGCACCTTGATTTCTATTGGTCTTTTGCCACCGTGCTGCTGCTGCTCACCGTCACCGCCCCCGTCGCCATGGCCTTGGGTTTTGGCGGGGCGATGGCCGCGCGCAGCCAGATCGCCCCCCTGCGCTGGATCGGTAAAGCCTACACCGCGATGGTGCGCGGCGTGCCCGATATCGTGTATTTCCTGTTCTTCGTCATCGCCTTGGATCAAGGTATCGAATACCTCAACCACCTGCGGGTCTGCGAAGACCTCTCACAGCCGGTGTTCCGTGGCCTCGAATTCCACGTCTGCGCCGAAGCCAAAGTCCCCCCCGCCACCGCCTCGCCCTTCATGTTCCAAGCCTACAGCTTTGGCCTTGCCGTGATCACCTTCGCCATCGTGTTCGGCGCTTTCGTTGCCAACGTCATTTACGGCGCGATGCAGGCCGTCCCCCGTGCCCAGTTGGAAACAGCCGAGGCTTACGGCATGTCGCACGGCCAAGTCTTTCGCCGCGTTCTGGTGCCGCAAATGTGGACCTACGCGCTGCCGGGTCTCACCAACCTCTGGATGATCCTGATCAAAGCCACCCCCCTGCTGTTCCTACTATCGGTCAAAGACATCGTCTACTACGCCCGCGAACTTGGTGGCACCAAGACCCAAGCCTATGATTATCCGCACCCCGATTGGCGGCTGTATTACTTCCTAGGCCTGCTGGTGTTCTATCTTCTGATGACCAAACTTTCAGAAATCGTGCTGGCCCGCATCTCAAACCGCCTGTCGAAAGGCCAAGCCACCGCCGCAGGCGAAGCCATGCGAAAGGCCGCGATATGAGCTGCTGGGAAACCTTCACCGACTACGCCCTGCGCTCTATCGGCATTGGCGCGAAACTGCTGCCGAAGACCGATTTCACCATCTGCCAACAGTTCACCCTGATCGGCTCAGGCCTGATTTGGAACGTCTATTTCGGCGCACTGGCCCTGCTGTTCGGCTTCTTCCTTGCCAATGCCCTCGCCCTAGCCCGTATCGCCCACAACCCCTTCATCCGCAAACCCGCCGAATGGTTCGTCTTCGTGTTTCGTGGCTCGCCCCTGTTCATCCAGTTCTTCCTCGCCTATGAAATGCTGGTCATGCTGCCGCGCGCCGGGATTGAGATTTTCGGGCTGACCCTGACCTCCTCTTGGCTGACAAAGGCTTGGGCAGGTGCGCTGATCGTGTTGTTCCTGAACACCGCCGCCTATTCCGCAGAAATTTTCTACGGCGCCCTGCGCTCGATCCCGAAAGGCGACCTAGAGGCCGCCGAAGCTTACGGTATCACCGGATGGAACAAATTCCGCCGCATCCAGTGGCCGACCATGCTGCGCCTCGCCTGGCCCAGCTACACCAACGAGGCGATCTTCCTGTTTCAATCCACCACGCTGGTGTTCTTCTCCGGCTTCCCCGCACTCAGCCAGCAAGGCGACGCGCTCTATTACGCCAACTACTTCGCCGACAAAACCTTCAACCCATTCATCCCCTACCCGATCGTCGCCTTCTACTTCGTCATGCTGACTTTGGGCGTGATCTGGCTGTTTGGCCGCATCAACCGCCACCTCAACCGCCATCTGCCGCAAAACATCCGCAGCAGAATTCGCTTGCGTCCTCAGCTTATCCGATAGTAACCTACATTTGATCAAATTGCGAGACTGCTATCGTGGCAGCCGCCGGGATCACAAAAAAGGATAGGATCAAGGGCATGATCCGATCTGTCCGCTGGCCGTTAGGGCAAGTGTGGGCGGCTCCATGCCTTCCTGATGTGCAATGATGAAAGACTGGCTGAGAAAGCATCCCGACGTGCGGACCATTCGTGTCGCCGCGGCGGATTTGAACGGGCAAGCCCGTGGCAAACGCGTGCCTGCGCGCTTTGCGGATAATGTGGTGAAGAACGGCACGCGGTTTCCGTTCTCTGTGCTGAACCTCGACATCTGGGGCGAAGACATTGACGACAGCCCGCTGGTGTTTGAGCAGGGCGACCAAGACGGCATCCTGAAACCGACCGAGCGCGGCTTCATGCCGATGCCATGGCTGGAGGCCCCCACCGCCCTTCTGCCGATCTGGATGTTCCGCGAAAACGGCACGCCCTATGAAGGCGACCCCCGCCATGCTTTGGCGAGCGTCGTCAATCGCTTCAAAGCCAAGGGGCTGACACCGGTTTGCGCGATTGAGCTGGAATTCTTCCTGATCGACGATTCTGGCAAAACCCTGCAAGCCCCGGCCTCGCCCCGTTCCGGCAAGGTGCGTAAAGCGGCGGAAACCCTGTCAATCCGGGCGCTTGACGCCTTTGATACCTTCTTCACCGACCTCTACGACGCCTGTGAAGCGATGGACATTCCCGCCGATACCACCACATCGGAAACCGGGCTTGGTCAGTTCGAGGTCAACCTGATGCACTGCGACGACGCCCTGCGCGCCGCCGATGATGCGTGGTTGTTCAAGATGCTGGTGAAAGGTCTGGCGCGCCGCCACGGCTTTGCCGCCAGCTTCATGGCAAAGCCCTACCCGGAATATTCCGGCTCTGGCCTGCACACCCATTTTTCTGTGATCGACGAAAAGGGTGACAATGTGTTCGACAGCGGCGGCCCAAAAGGCACCGCGATGATGAAAAACGCCGTCGCAGGTTGCCTGAATGCGATGCACGATTCCACGCTGATTTTCGCGCCGCATCAGAACAGCTATGAACGCCTCGTGCCCGGCAAACACGCCCCCACCGCCATCGCTTGGGGCTATGAAAACCGCACCGCCGCGATCCGCATTCCCGCAGGCAACCCGGCCGCGCGCCGCATCGAACACCGCGTCGCCGGCGGCGATGTGAACCCTTACCTCATGCTCGCCGCCATCCTCGGCGCGGCCCTCGACGGTATCGAGAATCAGATGGAGCCCGCAAGCCCCATCGTCGGCAACGCCTATGCCGTCGAAGGCTTGCCGCAGATCCCGACCAGCTGGGAGGCCGCGATTGACGCGATGGAGCAATCCGAAACCGTCAGACGCTTCATCCATCCTGAACTGATCAAAAACCTGATCTCGACCAAGCGGCAAGAGCATCACTATATCGGCGAACTCACCGACGCCGAACGCATCGAGCTCTATCTCGACACGGTCTGAACCGGAATTCGGTAGCCGGAATTCGCGCGAATTCCGTCCCGATTTCCGCGCGGAAATCGCCTTGCCCCCGGCCTGTGATCAAACCACACAGCATCCCCCCTTGACCAACCGGGGGGGTGCTGCGCTACCTTCGCCTCACCTAAATCGGACGCATCATGCTTATCGGAATCCTGCAAACCGGCCTCGCCCCTGACGCGCTTGTCGAAAGCTCCGGCGATTACCCCGACATGTTCGCCCGCCTGCTCGCAGGCAACGGTTTCACATTCCGCACCTACCGCGTCGTCGAGAACGAATTTCCGGCCTCGATCAGTGAATGTGAAGGCTGGCTGATCACCGGCTCGCGCCACGGCACTTACGAAGATCACGACTGGATTCCGCCTCTGGAAACCTTCATCCGCAACGCCTACGCCGCCCATATCCCGATGGTTGGCATCTGCTTTGGCCACCAGATCATCGCGCAAGCCATGGGCGGCAAGGTGGAGCGTTACGCCAAAGGTTGGGCTGTTGGCGCCACCGATTACGATTTCAACGGTCAGCACATGACCCTGAACGCATGGCACCGCGACCAAGTCACCGAAAAGCCCGCCAATGCCAAAGTCTTGGCCACAAACGATTTCTGCACCAACGCAGCGCTGATCTATGATGATCGGATGCTGACAGTGCAGGCCCATCCTGAATTTCGCCCCGAATTCATTGATGGATTGATGCAAACTCGGGGCAAAGGTCTGGTCCCCGACGAGGTCATGGCGGCAGCCGCAGACCGGCTGTCGGACCCCATTCAAGACCAGACCATGGCGGCGCAGATCGCTGCTTTCTTCAAGGCCAAAAGACCCTAAGTCCCCAGCCTCGCCGGGGAATAACCCGACAACCAACAGTGTGAAAAAATGTCCAAATGGACCGACCAGCTGCCAGAGGCAGCCCGCAACTACATCGGTGACCGCCGGGTAGACGAAGTCGAATGCGTGATCGGCGATATCGCAGGTGTCGCACGAGGCAAGGCAATGCCAGCGGCGAAATTCGCCCATCAAACCAACTACTTCCTGCCCAATTCGATCTTCCTGCAAACCATCACCGGCGAATGGGCCGACAACCCGTTCGATGCGTTCACCGAACCAGATATGATCCTAGAGCCGGATTTCACCACTGCCACCGCAGCCCCCTGGACCGCCGATGTGACGCTGCAAGTCATCCACGACGCCAAGGATCAGGACGGCAACCTCGTGCCCTTCGCGCCGCGCAACGTGTTGCGCCGGATCATGGATCTTTACGCCGCCGAAGGCTGGACCCCGGTGGTCGCCCCAGAGATGGAATTTTTCCTGACCGCCCGCAACATTGATCCCAACCAGCCAGTGATCCCGCCGATGGGGCGATCCGGTCGCAGGGCCGCTGGCAAGCAAGCCTACAGCCTCTCGGCCATCGACGAATACGGCAAGGTGATCGACGACATCTACGACTTTGCCGAGGCGCAAGGTCTTGAAATTGATGGCATCCTGCAAGAAGGCGGCGCGGGGCAGATTGAACTCAACCTCGCCCATGGCGACCCCATTCGCCTCGCCGACGATGTGTTTTTCTTCAAACGCCTGATACGTGAAGCCGCCCTGCGCCACGATTGCTTTGCCACGTTCATGGCAAAACCGATCGCCGGAGAGCCAGGGTCTGCGATGCATATCCACACCTCGGTGGTCGATAGCAAAACCGGAAAGAACATCTTCTCCGACAAAAAGGGCGGCGAAACCGAGGCTTTCCTGCACTTTATCGCCGGCATGCAGAACCATCTGACTGGGGCCATCGCGTTGATCGCGCCCTATGTGAACTCTTATCGCCGCTATGTGCCGGATTTTGCAGCCCCCATTAACCTTGAATGGGGCCGCGACAACCGCACCACTGGCCTGCGCATCCCGATTTCGGCTCCCGCTGGGCGGCGGGTCGAAAACCGCCTACCGGGGATGGATTGCAACCCCTATCTTGGCATCGCAGCAACCTTGGCCTGCGGCTATCTGGGCCTGATGGAAAAGAAAAATCCGCGCCCCGAATTCAGCGGCTCTGCCTATATCGACAGCGATGATATCCCGGTCAATCTGGGCGATGCTTTGGACCTTCTGGAAGAAGACAAGGCGCTGTGCGAGGTGATGGGCACAGAATTCGTCGCGGTCTACGATTCGGTAAAGCGCAATGAATACAAAGAGTTCCTGCAAGTGATCAGCCCGTGGGAACGCGAACACCTGCTGCTGAACGTGTGACCATGAACCTGTTACACGCCAATGACCGGGCGGGGGAATATCCCCCGTCCTACTATGCCGCGACACGCACGCCGCTGGCCCCCTTTCCGCCCCTACAAGGCGAGACCCACGCCGATGTCTGCATCGTCGGCGGCGGCTATACTGGCCTCTCTGCTGCCCTGCATCTGGCCGAAAAGGGCTATGATGTGGTGCTGCTCGAAGCCCATAAACTCGGCTTCGGCGCGTCGGGCCGCAATGGTGGGCAGGTCGGTTCCGGCCAGCGTCAGGATCAGGATTGGATCGAAAAAGCCGTCGGGGTTCAAACCGCCCACAAACTTTGGGATTTGGCCGAAGAATCAAAGGCTTTGGTAAAAAACCTCATCCAAACCCACAACATCCCCGTGACCTTCCATCCCGGCATTGCCCACGCTTGCTGGACCGATGCACAGGTCCGCGACAGCCACGCCTATGCCGAAAAACTCCAGCGCGACTACGGTTACAATCACCTCGAACCGCTCGACCAATCAGGCATCCAAGCTCTGATCGGATCGAAAGCCTACAAAGGCGGCGAGATCGACCGTGACGCGGGGCATCTGCATCCGCTGAACTACGCGCTTGGCCTTGCGCGCGCTGCCGCAAAATCCGGCGCGCGGCTGCATGAGATGTCGGAAGTCACCCATATCGACCACGGCACAACCGCCACCGTCCACACCGCCACGGGCCATGTCAAAGCCAAACACCTGATCCTTGCGGGCAACGGCTATCTTGGCGATCTCGCCCCGAAAGTTGCAGCAAAAGTCATGCCGATCAACAACTTCATCCTCGCCACTGAACCCTTGGGTGACCGCGCCAAGGATATCCTGTCGCAACCCGTGGCCGTCGCCGACACCAAATTCGTTGTCAACTATTGGCGGCTTTCCGAAGACAACCGCCTGCTGTTCGGCGGTGGCGAATCCTACGGCTACCGCTTTCCCGACATCATCAACACCGTCTCAAAACCGATGCTGGAGATTTACCCTCAGCTGCGCGGCACCAAGATCGACTACGCTTGGGGCGGCACTTTGGCGATCACGATGAACCGGATGCCCTGCTTCACCCGGCCCGCGCCAAACACCCTGTCGGCTTCCGGCTATTCGGGGCACGGCGTGGCGATGGCGACGCTGGCGGGCAAAATCCTCGCCGAAGCCACCGCCGCGCAATCGGAACGCTTTGATCTGATGGCCAGCCTGCCACAGCAACGTTTCCCCGGCGGTGCGGCCCTGCGATGGCCGCTGTTGGTGCTGGCGATGACGTGGTATGGCATGCGCGACCGCTTGGGGCTTTAGGCATTTCCCCCCCAACGGCCCGTCCCACAGCGTGCCGCTGCTACCAACACCCGCAATCACAGCAAAATTCGCCTGCCAAATAGGCGGATTTCGCCCAACTCCCGCGATTGTCACTAGCCTGTCACCAATCCTATGTTTAAAGCTTTCCTGAAGAAGACTTTAAGGAAAGCTGTGATCATGGCTGCTGACGGACAGACCCGCGCCCCCGACACCCACCAATCCGAACCGATCCCCGAGGCCGCGCGCGCCGAAATTGAACGCCTGCTGTCATCGGGCGATCTGTTCCGCTACACCGCCGCCGAAGGTGCCCCGGTGGCGCTGTTGGAGCAGGAATTTGCTGACCTGCTGGGCGCAAAATACGCCCTCGCCGTGGCCTCGTGTTCCGCCGCTTTGTTCCTGTCGATCAAAGCGCTGGATCTGCCGCGCGATGCCAAAATCCTGATCCCGGCGTTTACCTTCGCCGCCGTGCCCTCTGCCGTTGTCCATGCCGATTGCACGCCCGTTCTGGTCGAGGTAGGTGAGAATTACCGCGTCGACATGGCCGATTTCGCCGCCAAATTGCCTGGCGCCTCCGCGGTTCTGATCAGCCACATGCGCGGCCATACCTCCGATATGGATGCGATCATGGCTCTGTGCGATGCCGCCAATATCCCCGTCATTGAGGACGCAGCACACTCCCTCGGCACCACTTGGAACGGCAAGAACATCGGCACCATCGGCAAGGTCGGTTGTTTTAGCTTCCAGTCCTACAAGCTGGTCAATGCGGGCGAAGGTGGCATCCTGATCACCGATGATCCCGAAATCGCCGCCCGCTGCGTGATCATGTCGGGCGCGTATGAGCAGAACTGGAAGAAACATCCCGGCATGCAGAACAGCTACATGCTGTGGCAAAACAAACTGCCGCTCTACAACATGCGGATGCAGAACCTGTCCGCCGCCGTGATCCGCCCGCAACTGCCCGCCGTCGCCACCCGCGTCGCCAAGGGCCGCGCGGGCCATGACCGCGTGGCCGATCAGCTGAACGCCTGCCCCCACCTGACCGTGCCGCCCGCCCTGCCACAGGAGCAACGCGCGCCCGATTCGATCCAGTTCAACCTGCAAGGCGAATGGACCGACGCACAGGCCTATGCCTTCCAGGCACATGCCAAACAGCGCGGCGTCACCGTGCAGATCTTCGGTCTGACCGAGGGCAACGCCCGCGCGTTCTGGAACTGGGAATTCCTTGGCCCGGCCCCTGATCTGCCGCAGACCCGTGCCATGCTGATGCGCGCCTGCGACGTGCGCCTGCCGACCCGTCTGACCGAGGCCGAGTTGGATTACATCGCCGAAGCTGTGATCCATGCCGCCGCCACCGTGAAAGCCCCAGTGAAATCGGCGGCCATCGCCTCGGCCTAAAGCCGCCAGATAAATCCGCGCGGGGCTTGCATTTTTCCCCTTGCAGCCGCCCCGCGCCTCGCTTATCTCACCGCCATCCGACGGTTGCGGGCGTAGCTCAGGGGTAGAGCATAACCTTGCCAAGGTTAGGGTCGTGAGTTCGAATCTCATCGCCCGCTCCATCGGAAATCCAAACGACTGCATGAAAAAAGCGCCCCACGGGGCGCTTTTTGCTGTCTGGAGTTTGGGAAAATGGCCCGCCGCGATGGCTGGCCAATCTCACCGCATCCGCAACCCACTCGCATCAAACCGAAACGCCCGCGCGGCATCGGTGGTCAGATAGACCGCTTCATCCACCGCGAAATCCTGTTCGCCAAACTGCCGCACCGTCAGCAAGCCATGCGGTTCCGCGCGCACATAAATCAGTGTCTCACTGCCCAACTTTTCAACATGGCTGATCCGGCCTGCAATCGCACCAGCATCGCGCGAAATCGCCAGATGTTCGGGGCGCACGCCCACCGTCTCACCCGCCTCGCCCAGCGCGGCAGCCTTCAGGAAGTTCATTTTGGGCGAGCCGATGAAACCCGCGACGAAGGCATTGTCGGGGTCATTATATAGGGCCATCGGATGCCCAACCTGCTCCACCCTTCCCGCATTCAGCACCACGATCTTATCGGCCAAGGTCATCGCCTCGACCTGATCATGGGTGACGTAAACCATGGTGGCCTTCAACTCGCGGTGCAGGCGGGCGATTTCGATCCTTGTGTTCACCCGCAAAGCCGCGTCCAAATTCGACAACGGCTCGTCAAACAAGAACAATTTCGGCGTGCGCACAATCGCGCGGCCAATCGCCACCCGTTGCCGCTGCCCGCCCGACAATTCCGCAGGCCTGCGATCCAGCAGCGCATCCAGCGACAGCATCCCACTCACCCGCGCCACGCTTTCCGCCACCTGAGCCGCCGTGGACCCCGCCTGTTTCAGCCCCAGCCCCATATTGTCGCGCACCGTCAGATGCGGGTAAAGCGCGTAGGATTGGAACACCATCGCAATCTCGCGCTTGCTGGGCGGGGTGTTGTTCACCGACACCCCGTCGATCTTGATCTCTCCACCCGAAGCATCCTCCAGCCCCGCGATGATACGCAGCAGGGTGGATTTGCCGCAGCCCGAGGGGCCGACGAACACGCAGAACTCGCCATCTTCTACCGTCAGATTGACGCCCTTGATCACATCGGTTGCGCCGAAGCTTTTGGTGACGGCAGTTAAAGTCAGATTGCCCATCTCAGGCTCCTAGCTTGACAGGTTGGCCGGATCGCACGCTTTCATCCGCCGCAAGGCAGATCGCCAAAGATTGCACCGCATCATTCATATGCCGGGTCAGATCAAGGTTTTCATGGATCGCACGCGCCACGTAAGCCGCCTCACGATCGCACAATTCCTGATGCCCCGGCTCATCCGCCATTGAGATATCGGTATCTCCCGTTGCCACCTTATGCACCCGCAGCAGCGAGGTTTTGGTGTGGGTGTCGATATCATCCGACCGCGCCGAGTCTGGCATCCTGATCGAAACCGCCCCATTCGGGCTGACCACATCTTTGACGAAAAAAGCGGTGTCAGACATCATCGGCCCCCAGCCCGCCTCATACCACCCCAATGAGCCATCCGCGAAAATTACCTGAAAATGCCCGTAGTTATACATATCCGGCGCGATATCCTGCGACAGCCGCAGCCCCATGCCGCGCACCTCCACCGGCTGCGCATCGGTGATCTGGCACATCACATCAACATAATGCACGCCGCAGTCGACAATCGGCGGCGTGGTCTGCATCAGCGCCTTATGCACCTCCCACGTCGGCCCCGAAGATTGCTGATTGAGGTTCAAACGGAACACATAAGGCCCACCCAAAGCCCGCGCCTCGGCGATCAGCCGGATCCAGCTTGGATGATGGCGCAGGATGTAACCCACCACCACCTTACGCCCACTGGCGACCGCCATCGCCTGCACGCGCCGCGCATCGGCGACGGTGGTGGCAAGCGGCTTTTCGACAAACACATCCGCCCCGGCGGCCATCGCCGCACAGGCATAATCGGCGTGGCTGTCAGAATAGGTCGCCACACAGACCAGATCGGGCTTCAACGCCGCCAAAGCTGCCGCATAATCCGTCATCAGCGGATAGCCCTGCAACTCCGCAGGCAGATCAACGCTAGACCGATTAACCAACCCGATAATCTCAAACGCCGGATCGTTGTGATAGGCCAAGGCATGACTGCGGCCCATATTGCCCAAGCCTGCCACCAATACTTTGATACTCATTTGACGGCTCCTGCGGTGATGCCGCGAATAAGTTGACGCGAGAAGATCAGATACAGCACCAGCACCGGCAAGATCGCCAAACTCAGCGCCGCCAGTACCGCGTTCCAATCCGTGACAAACTGCCCGATGAAGACTTGGCTGCCGAGGGTGATGGTCTTGGTGGACTCCGCCGGGGCGAGGATCAACGGGAACCACAGATCGTTCCAGATCGGGATCATGGTAAACACCGCCACCGTCGCCATCGCGGGCCGGATCAGCGGCAGCACCAGCCGGAAGAAAATCCGATATTCCGACAGCCCATCAATTCTTCCTGCGTTCTTCAGATCATCCGACACCTGCCGCATGAATTCTGACAGGATGAACACCGCCAAAGGCAGCCCCTGCGCGGTATAAACCAGCACCAGCGCGGTCAGCGTATTGACCAGCCCGCTCGCCACCATCAGCTGCAAAATCGCCACCGTCCCCAGCCGGATCGGGATCATAATCCCCAGCGCCAGATACAGGCCGACCATGGTATTGCCCTTAAAGCGATACTCTGACAGCGCAAACGCCGCCATCGCGCCAAACAGCAGCACGAAAAACAGGCTGCCCACGGTGACGGTCATCGAGTTCAGGAAATACTGAAAGAAATCGCCCTGCTTCAGCACGGTCTGAAAGCCGACCCAATCCAAAGTCTCGGCATTGGGCAAAGCCAGCGGGTGCGCAAAGATCGCCTTGCGGGATTTGAACGCGTTGATCACAATCACAAAAACCGGGAACAACGCGATCAGCGTATAGGTCAGCAGCACCGCATGGGCGGCCACACTACGGGCGGGGGAATGGCGTGAGACGGACATGGCCACTCCCTTAAAACTGATAGCGGCGCAGCCGCGTTTGAATGGCAAACAGATAGATGCAGACGCCGATCAGGATGATGAAGAACATCGCGGTGGCAATCGTCGCCCCCATATTCTGATCGCCCAGTTGCAACTGAAAGCCAAAGAAGGTGCGATAGAGGAACGTCCCCAGAATATCAGTGGCAAAGTTCGGCCCCGCCAGCGCCCCTTGCGCCGAATAGATCAGATCGAAGGCGTTGAAATTGCCAACAAATGTCAGGATCGAGATGATCCCGATGCTCGGCAGGATCAGCGGCAGCTTGATCTTCCAGAACTGCGCCGCACCCGTGATGCCGTCCATCTCCGACGCCTCAATCACCTCTTCGGGTATGCTCAAAAGCGCCGCATAGATCAGCATCATCGGAATACCGACAAACTGCCAGACCGAGATCAGCGCCAACGTGGTCAGCGCATAGGCCTCTTTGCCCAGCCACGGCGCGAACAGTGATTTCAGCCCAACCGCGTTCAGCAAATCCGGTGCCACCCCCCAGATCGGCGACAGCATCAGCTTCCACACGAAACCCACCACCACGAAACTTAGGATCGTCGGCACGAAAATCGCCGTCCGATAAAACGCAGCCCCGCGCAGCCGGGGGTTGGAAAGAATCGCCGCCAGCAAAATCCCAATCGGGTTCTGCACCAGCATATGCACCACGAAAAACCAGGTGTTGTTGCCCAAAGCATTCCAGAAACTCGCCGACCAGCGCGGATCGCCAAACAGCGTGCGGAAATTGCCCAGCCCGTTGAACTGCGACACCCGATCGACCTTGGTGAACAGAGACAGGTTCAGCGTCGCGAACAGGGGGATGATCATGATGGCGGTGTAGACCAGCACAGCGGGCGCAAGAAACACCAGAATATGCCAGCGGAAGGGCTTGCTGTCGGACATGCATTCAGCCTTTGCGATCACAGGAAAAGCGCCAAGCAGGGGTCCGGGGGGCGCATATAGCCCCCCGGCGTTTTCAACAGGTTACTTGGCCTTTTGCGGCGCGTACCAGCTGGCCAAGCCCTCTTGCAGACGGGCTGCGGCAGCTTCCGGCGTCTCGGTGCCTTTGATCACATTGGCCGAGGCGTTCCAGGTCTCATTCTCAAGGTTCGGCGTGCCCCGCGACAGGATCTGATAGGTCGAGCGGATCGACGATTGGCACTTGTCGCGCCACGAGACGAACTCTTGCGCCAGCGGATCTTCCATCTTCACCGGGGTCGAGTTCAGGCTGAAGAAGCCCGGCAAAGCATTGGCATACATCGTTGCGAACTCAGGCGAGCCGACCCATTCCAGAAACTTCTTGGTCTCCTCAGGATGCGCCGATTTCGCGTTCATCCCCAGCGCAATATCGGTGTGATCCGAGATATAGCAGGTGTCGCCCGCAGCCTGAACTGGTGGCGCGAAAGCCCCCATTTTGAAGGTCGCTTGCTTGTTAAAGCCCGCGATTTCCCACGATCCAGCCGGATAAATCGCCGCACGGCCCAAGGTGAACAGGTTCTGGCTGTCAGGATAAGTCTGCGCTTCAAAGCCGTCGCCCAGATAATCCTTCCACTTCGCAAGCTCGGTGAACGGCGCCACCCAATCCGCATCGGTCAGCTTCTGCGTCCCCGCGATCAGCGCCAGACGGCCTTCTTCACCCTTCCAGTAGTTCGGGCCGATGTTGTTATAGCCCATAGTGGCGGCTTCCCACTGGTCGTTTGTGCCCATTGCCAGCGGAATATAGGTGCCATCGGCCTTGATCTTGTCGAGCGCCGCAAAGAACTCATCCCGCGTGGTCGGCACCGCAATGCCCAAAGCGTCAAGCGCGTCTTTGTTATAGATAAAGCCGTGGATCACCGATGCCATCGGCACGCAGAAAGTCGCCGCCCCATCATCCGTCTGCCAAGCCGATTTCGCCACGGCTGAGAAATTCGCCATCGCGGCCAAGCTGGTCAAATCCGCCAGATTGCCTTTCTTGTACAACTCAAGCGAGGCATCGAAAGGACGGCACGTCACCAGATCACCCGCAGAACCCGCATCCAGTTTCGAGTTCAAAACCGCGTTATACTCCGCAGGCGCGGTCGGCGCGAACACCACCTTGATGCCGGGATTGGCCGCTTCAAACGCCGGAATAATCGTGTCCTGCCAGATCAGCACATCGTCATTGCGCCAGGATTCAATCGTCAGCGTCACATCCTCGGCATAGGCCGCCGAAGCCAGCAAAGTGCTGGCCAGCAAAGCGCCGATCAGTTTGGTCTTAGTCATGGGAATCTCCCTTTGTTGGTTAAAATTCACCGGCTTTAGCTGCCGTTTTTTGTTCCGCACGCGATGGCCGCGCGCAGATTTCCGTTTGTCTCGCTCAACAAGCCCAGCGCCGCCTCCGGCGCCCGCCCCAATGCAATCAACACCGCAGGTTTCACCGCCCCCCGCGCCGCATCCAGCGCCCGTGCGGCCACCCCAGCATCCACGCCCGCAATCCGCGCCACCATGGCCGATGCCCGCCCGCGCAGCTTATCATTGTCCGCGACAAGCCCAACCATCATGCCATCATGCACTTGGCCTAAGCGAATGCCCATCAGCGTCGACATCATATTCAACGCCACTTTCTGCGCCGTCCCCGCCCCCATCCGGGTTGATCCTGCAATCACCTCTGGCGGTGTGGGCAAGCAAATCGCCACATCAGAATGCGCAAACAACGCAGCCCCAACCGCATTGGCAATCCCAATGACCTTGGCCCCACGCGCCCGCGCCGCCTCGGCCACAGCCAAAGCATAGGGCGTCCGCCCCGAGGCTGTCACCGCAATCACCACATCACCGCTGCGCAAAACCGCTGCCGCCCGCGCGCCTTCATCGGCATCATCCTCGGTATCGCCGGGCATCCGCGCATCCACAGGCAACCCGCCCGCCATCAGCAGCAGCACGCGATCCGCCGAGACGCCAAACGTCCCGCCCAATTCCATCCCATCCGAAACCGCCATCAGCGCGGAAGACCCAGCACCAGCATAGATCAGCCGCCCAGCGCCCTGCAAAGCCTCTGCCATCAGCACGGCGCCCGCCTCAATCTGCGGCAAAGCGTGCGCCACTACCTGCACAGCCGCCCCTTGCGCCGCCAACAAATGCCCCAGCACCACCGGACCCGGTAGCGTATCCAAGCCGATTGCGGCAGGATGCAGATGTTCAGTTGTAGACAGCGTCATCCGAATCTCCCTTGATGACCCCATCAGATACCTATCCAATACCTCTTGTCCAATAAAATCTTCACAAACCGAAAAATCGTCGTTTTAGCCGAATTTTTCACCGCTTTCCGAAAATAAAACCGTTGCATTTTTTTAAAGGTATCATAATGGTATCCACATGGCACATTCAGAACCCCTCTTGATCGGCCCCCTGCTGATCGGTATCGACGGCGGCGGCACCTCTTGCCGCGCCACGCTTTTGGTCGGCCCAAGCGCCCGCTATGACGTGGTGTTAGGCCCCGCCAATGTCTCCACCGATTTTGACGCAGCCCTCGCCACCATCAACGCCGCCCTCGCACAACTGGCCGAGCGTGCAGGCCTGACCATGACCGACCTCGCCACCGCCACCGCACACCTCGGCCTTGCCGGCGTGATGAGCCCCGCCATCGCCGCCCGCGTCGTAGCCCATTTGCCCTTCGCAAATTCCACCGTCACCGACGACCGCCCCACCACCATCGCGGGCGCTTTGGGCGAGGCCGATGGCGCACTCGCCGCCATCGGCACCGGATCGTTCATCGGCAGGCAGATCGCGGGCAAAATCCACGGCGTCGGCGGCTGGGGCTTTTATATCGGCGATCAATCGTCCGGCGCATGGCTTCTGCGCCGCTGCCTTGAGGAAGTCATGCTCTCGGTCGATGGCTTCGCCCCCCACACCGACCTCAGCCGCGCCATCCTGAAAGAGCACGGCGATGATCCGGGGCAAATCGTGATGTTCTCGTTGAACTCGCAACCCTCCGACTACGCCCGCCTCGCCCGTGATGTCGTCACCGCCGCCGAGGCAGGCGACCCGCTCGGCGCGCGCCTGATGCAGGAAGGTGCCGCCTATATCCACCGCGCCCTCGAAGTGATCGGCTGGAACCCCAGTGAAGCGCTCTGCCTGACAGGCGGCCTCGGCCCCGCCTATGCGCGCTGGCTGAAGCTGCCCACCGTCACCGCCAAAGGCACCGCCCTAGACGGTGCGCTCGCCCTCGCCGCCCGTCACGCGGTGTCACACAAATGAACGTCGCCGAATTCCTCAGCCCCGCACTTTGGCTCAACCCAGCCGCAGGCCCGCTTTACGTGCAACTGCGCAAGCGCCTCGAAAGCGGCATCGAAAGCGGCTTTCTCGCCCCCGACACTTTGCTTCCGCCAGAACGCGAGATCGCAGCCCTCACCGACACCTCGCGCGTCACCGTGCGCAAGGCGATTGCCGATCTGGCCGACAAAGGCATTGTCGTTCAGAAACAAGGCTCTGGCAGCTACATCGCCCCGCGCCAATCCCGCGTGCAGCAATCTCTGTCGCGCCTGACATCCTTCACTGAAGACATGGCCCGCCGTGGTCTGACCTCAGAATCGCGCTGGCTGGAACGCGGCTTGTTCCTGCCCACGCCGGAGGAAGTTATGGCCCTTGGCCTCGCCGCCCAAGACCGCGTCGCCCGTCTGGAACGCGTCCGCACCATCGACGGCCAACCAATGGCCATCGAGCGCGCCTCGCTCTCCACCTCCATCCTGCCCGACCCCACTTCGGTCGAGCGTTCGCTCTACGCCACCCTCACCGCGCGCGGCCACCGCCCCGTGCGCGCCGTGCAACGCATCTCCGCCGCTAACCTCGGCAAGCGCGACGCTGATCTGCTGAACGTCGCGCTAGGGGCCGCAGGTCTGCGGATTGAACGGATTTCCTACCTTGCCTCTGGGGCCGTGGTGGAATTCACCCGCTCGATCTATCGCGGCGATGCCTATGATTTTGCAGCCGAACTTCAAATCGGCCCCGAAGACGAAGGACAAAACCCATGACCAACCTGGAAACCCATATGGCCCGCGAAGTGGCCGAAATCCCGCAAGCCACCCAGCGCTTCCTGACCCAATCCGCGCCGCAGATCCAAGCCGCCGCCGCAGCCATGCGTGCCGCCAACCCCAACCTGATCGTCACCGTCGCGCGCGGATCATCAGACCATGCCGCCGCCTACCTGAAATACGCGGTCGAACTCCTCGCAGGCGTCCCGGTGGCCTCGGTCGGCCCCTCCATCGCCTCAATCTACGGCCGCCCCTTGCACCTCGCCAACGCCGCCTGCATCGGCATTTCGCAATCCGGCAAAAGCCCCGACATCGTGGCGATGACCGAAGCCGCCCGCGCAGGTGGCGCTTTGACCATCGCCATCACCAACTTTGCCGATGCCCCGATGGCGCAAGCCGCCGCCCACTGCCTGCCGTTGGCGGCTGGCGAGGAGAAAAGCGTCGCCGCCACCAAAACCTTCGTCAGCTCCGTGGTCGCTGGCCTCGCCCTGCTGGCAGAATGGCAAGACGACGCCCCACTGCGCACTGCAGTCGCCGACCTGCCCCGCGCCTTCGCCGAGGCGCTGACCCAAGACTGGTCCGCCCTCTCCAACCGCCTCTCCCGCGCGCAACAAGCCTTCGTCTTGGGCCGCGGCCCCGGCTTCGCCATCGCCTCGGAAGTGGCGCTCAAATTCAAAGAAACCTGCGGCCTCCACGCCGAAGGCTATTCCGCCGCCGAGGTTCTGCACGGCCCCTCCGCCATCGTGCAAGAACGCTTCCCCGTCCTCGCCCTCGCCGTAGAAGACGCCGCCCAGCCGCAAATCATCGCCACAGCCGAGCGTCTCGCCGCCCAAGGTGCCGATGTCTTCATCACCGGAGCGCCAGCCAAAGGCTGCACCACCCTGCCCGCCATCACCGGCCTGCACCCCCTCGTCGCCCCCATTGTCACCGGAGCAAGCTTCTACCATTTCGTCGAACACCTCGCCCGCCGTCGTGGCTTCGATCCCGACACCCCGCCGCACCTGCGCAAAGTGACGCAGACGCTATGACCCGCCTGATCCTCACCGCCCCCCATGTGTTCGACGGCAGCCAAATGCTGCCCGATCACGCCGTGGTGATCGAGGCAGGCCAGATCACCGCGATCCTGCCGATCACCCAAGCCCCCGACGGCCCGTGCCAAGCCCTGAACGGTACCCTCGCCCCCGGCCTGATTGATCTGCAAGTCAACGGCGGCGCGGGGCTAATGCTGGACGGTCAAGCCACGCCCGAACGCATCGCTACAATCTGCGCCGCCCATGCCCGCCTCGGCGCCACAGGCATCCTGCCCACCCTGATCACCGACACCCCCAGCGCCACCACTGCCGTGATCGCCGCCGGAATCGCCGCCGCCAAAACCAAAACCCCCGGTTTCCTCGGCCTGCATCTCGAAGGCCCACACCTTGACCGCAAACGCCAAGGCGCGCACGATCCCGCGCTGATCCGCCCGATGACCGAAGCCGATCTGACTGAGCTCTGCGCCGCCGCCCGCCAACTTCCCGCCTTGATGCTCACCCTCGCCCCCGCCTCTGTCACCTCAAACCAAATCACCCAACTGACCCAAGCCGGAGCCATCATCTCCCTCGGTCACACCGAATCCACCTACGCCGAGGCCACCGCCGCCGCCCAAGCAGGCGCGCGCTGCGTCACCCATCTGTTCAACGCGATGTCGCAACTCGGCAACCGCGAACCCGGCCTCGTCGGTGCGGTCCTGTCGGGCAGCCTGCATGCCGGAATCATCGCCGACGGCTTGCACGTCCATCCTGCCACCCTGCGCACAGCCCTCGCCGCCCGCCCCACAGGCCTGTTCCTCGTCTCCGACGCCATGGCCGTCGCAGGCACCAGCCTTAGCGAATTCACCCTAGGAACCCGCAAAATCCTGCGTCAAAACGGCCGCCTACTGCTGGCAGACGGCACCCTCGCCGGAGCCGACCTCAGCCTGCCACAAGCCATAGCCTTCCTGATCACCCAACTCGGCCAATCCCCTACACGGGCCATAGCGATGGCCACCAGCATCCCCGCCCGCCTGATCGGCGCCACCGCAGGCACGATCCGCCCCGGCCACCCCGCCGATCTGGTGCATTTCCCCCCAAACTGGGCGCTGCAAACCGTCTGGCAAAACGGCACCCCGCTTTAACCAGCCCTCCATAAACTGCATCTCAAATTTCCGCAGAATTAGCCCTTGCGCAGCCCCCGACACCTCGCTAAATACCGCCCACGGAGTGCGGGCGTAGCTCAGGGGTAGAGCATAACCTTGCCAAGGTTAGGGTCGTGAGTTCGAATCTCATCGCCCGCTCCAGTATCAAAAGGCCGCTCACCCGAGCGGCCTTTTTGGTTTTCCGGGCCTGGCTTTGCGGGTCAGCCGCAGCTCAATCCTGCCAGTTCATCGCACTAAAGCCCTCACGAAACGCAAACCGCTCCAAATGTTTATCAATCACCGATTTCGCATCCGCCCGCTTATCATCTGCCACATCGGCAAACCGCACCTGCAAGGCTTCGGCACTGGCCGTCACCTCGGCCACGCCCAGCGTGAACGGAATCCGCCCCGACACCTCGTCAAAGCTGACCTCAATCTTATGCGCAAAATGCTTGCACAACTGCTGCAAGTATTTCGAGGCGTTCGGGGTGGCAAAACTTCCAACGAGCTGCATCACTGGGCTTTCTCTTACTGTTTCAGTCAGAATATACACCCACCGCCCCACCAACCACAACCCACCCCCGCCAAAACCCGATAAACCCCTTGCACCCCCCGCCCATTTCCCCTATTTCACCCGAACCTTGAGGCGGGTGGGCAGGCAGGCTATGCGCTGGATTGCAAATCCATGTAGATCGGTTCGATTCCGATACCCGCCTCCAGGGATTTACCGAAAATCCTGACACCTTATCAATGCGGTGGCCTTTCAGGTCGCGGGCGAAACACCGGCAGCGCCCAATCAAAGCGAATGGCCAGCACCCGGATCAGGCAAGCCGCCGTCAGGCCCAAAGCCATCGCCACCTCGCGCGAAAAATCCAGCGCCAGCAGCCCGACAAACAGCACCGCCCCCGCCGCCGAGGCCGATACATAGATTTCCCGCCGCAGCAGAATCGACGGCTCTTGCCCAAGCAAATCCCGCACAATCCCGCCGAACGCCGCCGTGATCACCCCCATCACCACCGCCACCAGCGGCCCCGCCCCCGCATCCAAACCCTTGCTGGTGCCGGCAATCGTCACCAGTGCCATGCCGAACGCATCCAAATACAACACCACCCGGTAGCGCGACCCCAGCAGATGCGCGCAAAAATGCACCGCCGCCGCAACCGCCAGACAGACCGCAACCGGCGCCGGATCAATCACCCAGAACACCGGAACCCCCAAAAGCAGGTCGCGCAAGGTGCCGCCACCGACGCCTGTCACCACCCCAAGCCACAGAAACCCCAGTATATCCATCTGCTTGCGCGGCGCGACCAGCGCCCCCGTGACTGCAAAAACCGCCGCCGCCGCCAAATCCAGCATCCGCTGAATCGACGCCTGCCAGATCTGCGCCTGCGCCAACTGATCCTGAAACAACTGAGCAATATCCGTCACGGTCGGGCTTTCCTGATTGCGCGGTCACGTTTCATCCTGTGGCACGTGCCGTGCTATCATCACCGCCCGTGCCACAGGATACGGTTTTGACATTGGCTGAGGCCAGCTTGGCACGCAATGCCCCTGCTCTGCCGCCGTCATAACTTTGACAGGGCATCCCCAAGTAAAAGAATCAGGTTTACATTCCCCACTGTTTCGCTAGGTTATCCCAGCAAGCCTTTCGACAGCCACGGTGCTTCCATGATCGTCTGCCACTGCCAAGCCATCTCGGATCATGACATCCGCGCCGCCGTCGATTGGATGCGCGCCGCCGACCCCGACACCATCATCACGCCGGGGAAAATCTATCACGCTTTGGGCAAGCGCGCCGATTGTGGCGGCTGTATGCCCTTGTTCCTTGACACGATGCGGCAATCTGCGAATTTCGGGGTTGTATCGGCAGCAGCGCCGGGCCAACAGATACCGAATTTGCGCAGCGTGAAAGGAATGTCCCATGAAGGGCGACCCAAAAGTCATCGAATATCTCAACGCGGCTCTGCGGTCTGAACTGACCGCCGTTAGCCAATATTGGCTGCACTACCGCCTGCAAGACGATTGGGGCCTGGGCCATCTGGCCGCCAAAAGCCGCGCTGAAAGCATCGAAGAGATGCATCACGCCGACCGCCTGATCACCCGGATCATCTTTCTCGAAGGCCACCCCAACCTGCAAAAACTCGATTCTTTGCGCATCGGTCAAACCCCACGCGAAACGCTCGAAGCCGACCTCGCCGCCGAACACGAAGCCCGCACTCTGTATATCGAGGCGCGGCGCTACTGCGATCAGGTCGGCGATTTCGTCACCCGTTCGCTGTTTGACGAGCTGACCGCTGACGAGGAAGGCCACATCGATTTCCTCGAAACCCAGCTTGGCCTGCTGGAGCGTTTGGGCGAAGAGAAATACGCTATGCTCAACGCCAAACCCGCCGATCAGGCCGAATAAACGAACGAGGGGGAGGCGTATTCGCCTCCCCCTCGCCAGCGCAAAACCCGCGCGCAAAGGTTAACATGGTCTGAACAAGCCCCGCTTAACCCATTGATTCTCCACAAACCGTAAGCCTGTCCACGCGTGGACACCCTACGCCCAGTCCAGCACCACCTTGCCCGACTGCCCCGACCGCATCACCTCGAACCCGGTCTGAAACTCATCCACCCCAAAGCGGTGGGTGATGACTTTTCGCACGTCCAGCCCATTCTCAAGCATCGCGATCATCTTGTACCAGGTCTCAAAAATCTCACGCCCGTAGACGCCCTTGATGGTGATCGCCTTGAACACGATCCGGCTCCAATCCACGGGGGATTTCCCCGGCGGAATCCCCAACATCGCAATCTTGCCGCCCATCACCAGCGCCTCAATCATCTGATCCAAGCCCCGCTGATTGCCCGACATCTCCATCCCCACGTCAAAGCCCTGCACGATCTTCAGCCGCGCCATCACGTCCTTCAGATCTTCCGAGGCCACATTCACCGGCGTCACATCCGCCACCTTGGCCGCCAATTCCAACCGCGCCGGATTGATATCCGTGATCACCACATGCCGCGCCCCCACATGCCGCGCCACCGCAGCCGCCATGATCCCGATCGGCCCCGCCCCGGTGATCAAAACATCCTCGCCCACCAGATCGAAACTCAACGCCGTATGCACCGCATTGCCCAAAGGGTCCAAAATCGCACCGATTTCATCATCTATCGAGTCCGGCAACGGCACCACATTGAACGCAGGCAACCGCAGATATTCCGCGAACGCGCCGGGTTCATTCACCCCAATGCCGCGCGTGGCTGGGTCCAAATGAAACTTCCCGGCCCGCGACTGCCGGGAAAGCTTGCCAATCAAATGCCCTTCCCCCGAACAGCGCTGGCCGATGGAAAGCCCCTCGACCAAAGCCCCCTTGGCGACAATCTCCCCGGCAAACTCGTGCCCCGTAACCAAACCCACAGGCACGGTCTTTGCCGCCCATTCATCCCAATTCCAAATGTGAATATCTGTGCCGCAGATCCCGGTTTTCTTCACCTTGATCAGCACATCCTCCGGCCCAATTTCGGGCACGGCGCGTTCCTGCATCCAAAGTCCGACCTCAGCCTTCGCCTTGACCAAAGATTTCATCGGATCGCCCTCACTTCTTTGCCCGCCGCCTCAAACGCCGCCAACGCGAAATCCAGATCATCGGTCGAAAGCGCCGCATTCATTTGTGTGCGGATCCGCGCCCCGCCATGCGGCACCACCGGATAGAAAAACGCCGATACCATCACCCCGCGCGCATCCAACGCCCGCGCAAATGCCTGCGCCAAGGGCGCATCGCCCAGCATCACCGGCACAATCGGATGCTCTCCGGGCAGCAAGCGAAAGCCAATCGCCTCCAACCCCGCCCGCCAATAGGCGGCATTGTGGAACAAACGCGCCCGCAGATCATCCGCGCCCTCGACAATATCCAAAGCCGCCAGTGCCGCGCCAACAACCGCAGGCGGCAAAGCATTGGAGAACAAATACGGCCGCGCCCGCTGCCGCAAAAGGTCAATCATCGGCTGCGGTCCGGCAATATAGCCGCCCAAAGCCCCGCCTAAAGCCTTGCCCAACGTCCCGGTCAAAACGTCAACCTTCACGCCCGCATGCGCAGCCGTCCCCCGCCCCTGCGGCCCCATGAATCCGGTGGCATGGCAGTCATCCACCATGGTCAGCGCACCATATTTCTCGGCCAGAGCCGAAATCGCACCCAAATTGGCAAGGGTGCCATCCATCGAAAACACGCCATCGGTGGCAATCATGATGAACCGCGCGCCATCCTTCACGGCGGTCGCAAGCTGCACCTCAAGATCAACCATGTCATTATTGGCAAAACGATAGCGCTTGGCCTTGCACAGCCGCACGCCGTCGATGATCGAGGCATGGTTAAGGCTGTCGGAAACAATCGCATCCGCCTCGCCCAGCAAAGGCTCAAACAGCCCGCCATTGGCATCAAAACAGGCGGCGAACAGGATCGAATCCTCCATGCCGAGATACGCCGCAATCCGCTGCTCCAGCGCGCGATGCAAATCCTGCGTCCCGCAAATGAAGCGGACCGAAGCCATGCCAAAGCCGTGACTGTCCATCGCCGCCTTGGCGGCCTGCACCAGCCGAGGATCATCCGCCAAACCCAGATAATTGTTGGCGCAAAGGTTGAGCATCTCGCGCCCTGCCACCCGCACCCGTGCCCCCTGACCGCCCTCAATCAACCGCTCCCGCTTCATCAGCCCATCGGCCTCAATGCCGGCAAGCGTATCGCGCAAATGGTTTAGAAATCGTGTATCTGTCATGGCAGAATTTCCTCCAACTTAACGGATATAACCGCAGCCCAAAGTGAAAGTCAATATAACGGAACTTTATCCGCCACGCCGGATTTCATTTTCACATTGGCACAAATATTCTGGGGGCCTGGGGGCTAGCCCCCAGCCTTCCCCGGCAGCCTCAGCTATCCTGCACAATCAGCAATGCCCGCGCCGCCCCCGCCTCGGCGGCAATGGCATGATCGCGGTCGGCGGGATAGCGCGCGGTATCGCCAGGCCCCAACACCTGCTCATCCTCGCCCGAGCGCACCCGGATCTGACCCTCGATCACTGTAAGATGCTCGCGGCAGCCTGCAGAATGCGGCTCGGATTCCAGCAAGCCATTGGCCGCCAAGCGTAAATCATAAACCTCATGCTCGCCCACCGCATCGGCTGGCGACAGGATACGGATCGAAACCCCAACGCCGCGCCCACCGATCACTGGGGCGGCCCCGGCGCGGATCACTTCGATGCCAATCTCGGCGCGTCCCTCCAACAGCCCGGCGAAATCCACCTGCAAGGCTTGCGTCAGATTCCACAAAGTCGCCACCGTCGGCGAGGATTCGCCGCGCTCGATCTGGCTGACCATCGAGCGGCTGACCCCGGATAGCTTGGCCACCGCGTCAAGGCTTAAGCCGCGCGCCTTGCGTGCCTCGCGCAACGAGGCCGCCAACCTGTCATGGATATCAGACCTTGGATTCATCGCGCTACCCTGCCTAGACAGAAGCGATCCGTCAACGCCCCGCCCGCAAGCACGCCGATTTCCGCGCGGAAATCGTGCCGGAATTCGCGCGAATTCCGACGGGATCAGGTGCCGCAATAGGTAACATAGCGGCCAAAACCAGTTGGCGCGGGCAAAGTGAACGCCTCGCGTCCGGCCTCCGCCCCAAACGGATCGTGCACCTGCACCAAAAGCGCGTGAAACGGCGCGAGATCGCCCAAAGTCGCCGCCTCAAGCGCCGCTTCCACCAGATGATTGCGCGGGATCACCGCTGGATTGACGGCCAGCATCGCCGCCTGCGCATCGGGCCGCAGCCGCGCGCGCCAGCGTGGCAACCACGCCTTCACCGCCACCGCATCCTCGAATAAAGCCAAGAACGCCGTATCATCCGTGAAAGCCCCTGCCAGCCGCCGAAACGCCAATGTCCAGTCAACGCCTTGCACTGCCAGCAGAAAATCATCCGCCAGCGCTGCGTCGCCTGCATCCTCGCCCAATAGCCCCAGCTTGGCGCGCATCACTGCCAGCCATTCTGCCCGATAAATCGCCGCAATCGCCTCCAGCCGCGTATTCGCCAAATCCACCGCGCGCGCGGCATCTGCATCGAAAAACGGCAACAGCGTCTCCGCCAAACGCGCCAGATTCCAGCCCAGAATCAACGGCTGATTGGCATAGGCATAGCGGCCTTGCCGATCAATCGAGGAAAATACCGTCCCCGGCGCATAAGCCTCCATAAAAGCGCAGGGTCCATAGTCAATCGTCTCACCCGACAGCGCCATGTTGTCGGTGTTCATCACACCATGGATAAAACCGACCCCCATCCATTGCGCGATTAACCGCGCCTGAGCCGCCACCACCGCGTCAAACAACCCCAGCGCACCGTCCACCCCCGGATAATGCCGCGCGATGGTATAATCCAGCAATGCCCGCAGCTTATCCACCTCGCCGCGCGCCGAGAAAAACTGAAACGTCCCAACCCGGATATGGCTCGCCGCCACCCGGGCCACCACAGCGCCCGGCAGCGGCCCTGCTTCGCGCAGCACGGATTCCCCGGTCGCAACCACCGCCAAAGACCGAGTCGTTGGAATGCCCAAAGCCGCCATCGCCTCGGAAATCAGATATTCCCGCAGCATCGGCCCCAGTGCCGCCTTGCCATCGCCGCCACGCGAAAATGGCGTGCGGCCAGAGCCTTTCAGTTGCAAATCCCAGCGCCGCCCGTCCGGCCCCAGAAACTCGCCCAGCAGATGCGCCCGCCCGTCGCCCAAACTGGGGGAAAACCCGCCAAACTGATGGCCCGCATAGGCCAAAGCCGCAGGCTCGGCCCCCGGCGGTACGACAGCCCCCGAAAACCACCCCGCCGGATCGTCGATTTCCAGCCCCAACTCCTGCGCCAAAGCCGCATTCAGCACAACCAACGCAGGCGCGGGCGCTACATCCGGCGCTTGCCGCAGATAGGTGCCGGGCAGATCGCGCAGATAAGAGTTGTCAAACTGGATCATGGCGGGCTCCTTCACGACAGATATGGCCTGCCCGTCGCGCTCGAACAAGCCAACACGTGAGACGCAAAGTGCTGCGCGAGAAAATATGGCAAGCACGGATTGGGAGTTTGGAACACCAAAAGCTTTGGCAAATTGCAGGCTTTTCGGAAACTGCCAGCTTTTGGGAGATTGGATACTTTGGGAGAATTGGTCGGGGCGAGAGGATTTGAACCCCCGGCCCTCTGGTCCCAAACCAGATGCGCTACCAGACTGCGCTACGCCCCGACTGCCAGCCTCATATCCGGCTTTGTTGGGATTGGAAAGTCGCTAAAGCAGCTCAATGTCGATCAAACCGCACAACATCGGAAAAAACTTGCGCGGCGTTAATCGTCACACCGCCATGCGGCCACCGATTGATCCAAAGCAGCACTGCGTAGCACCGCCCCCGGCGCAATCCCCATCCGCGCGGCCAAGCCGCCGTTGATCTCCAGAACCACGGCCACGCCCGCGCCGCCATCAATCGGGGTTTCATCTTGTGGGATCGCATTGCTATGCACCGCAGTCACCAGCCCGGTGGCATCGGCGAAAACCATATCCAACGGCAGCAGCGTGTCTTTCATCCAGAAATAGGCGTGCTTTGGCTGGTCATAGACAAACAGCATCCCCGCCGAGGCAGGCATGTGTTCGCGAAACATCAGCCCCTGACTGCGCTCGGCCTCAGAATCAGCGATTTCCACCGAAAACCGCTGCACACCAGCGGGGCCACGCAGCTCAACAGTATCTGGGGCGCAACCCGCATGGGCAGCCCCCCCAAATACCAAAACCAGACCGATCAGGAATGAACCGCCGCTTCCCATGACAACACCTGTACCGCCATCCGCCCGCGTTTGCCTTCGACGATGCGCAGGCACACCGCCTCGCCCGCCGCAAGATCGGCAAAACCGGAATGCCGCAGCACTTCGACATGCACGAAGACATCTTCGTTGCGGCCAAACACATTGGCGAAACCAAAGCCCTTGCCCTTGTCGAACCACTTCACCCGCGCCGGTTCCATCGGCAGGATCGCGATTTCTTCCGGCGTGGTATGCTCGGTATCTTCCCCCAAAGGAAACACCGATCCAGCGGGGGGTTCGATCTTCACGACCTCGACCGCCTGCACACCCCGTTGGGTTTGTTGCACTTTTACCGTGATCCCGGCGCCATCAGCGACCGAGCTTTGCCCATAATTCCGCAGCACATTGGCATGCAGCAATATATCCCCAGAGTGTCCCTCTGCGACTATAAAGCCAAAACCCTTGGCTGGATCGAACCACTTCACGAGGCCGTGCAGAATTTGCACGTCCATTTCTTCATCATTCATCGAAGGCCGTTTCCCCAGATAAAGCCCCTTGCGGCTTAGTCATGCGGCCATATCGCGCGCCGTTGCAAGTGCTATCTTTTCTGCATTTTTGCACAGATCATTTCGCGCTTCGTGAAATTTACGGGTTAAGTCGAAAAATTTCCCACGGTTTATCAATAGCTTGGCGTGACCATCGAAAGCGATCATGCAACCTGAAGTTGCCGTCAGCCCAGAACTCCATCTCTAAAGGAACAATGCGGAAGCCGCCCCAAAACGGCGGGCGCGTCGGATTTGGCCCCTTGGCTGCGGTGACTTTTGCCACCTCTGCCATTAAATTAAGCCGAGAAGAAAGCGGTTGCGATTGATCCGAAGCCCATGCCCCCAGCCGCGATTTCAAGCTGCGGCTGGCGTAGTAGTCATCGGCAGGCTTACCCTCCTCGCGGCTGACCAGACCCCGCACCCTGATCTGGCGGCGCAGGCTTTTCCAGTGCAGCACAAACGCCGCTTTGCCCGAGGCGTCCAACTCGCGCCCCTTGGCCGAGCCATAATTGGTGTAGAACACAAACGCAGCAGGCTCGATATCCTTCAGCAGCACCATCCGCACATTCGGCAGCCCGTCCGGGTCCACCGTCGCCAACGCAATCGCATTCGGATCATTCGGCTCGGTGGCTTCCGCCGCCGTCAGCCAAAGTTTCGCCAAAGCAAACGGGTCATCGCCCGCAAAAATCCCGTTTCTGTCCATGATCTTCCCTTCCAAGGCCAAAACTCCGGCCTGATGCTCACCCTTGATGCAGGGCAGCCTTTCGCCTACACAGCTTGTTCAGGAAATAAGGTGGACGGGGAAGACCGAATGTCAACTGGACTTGTAAGCGGCGGATTGATGGCAGGCAAACGCGGTCTGATCATGGGGCTGGCCAACGACAAATCCATCGCTTGGGGCATCGCCCAAGCCATCGCCGCCCAAGGTGCCGAGATTGCGTTTTCGTATCAGGGCGAGGCGCTGAAAAAGCGGGTAGAACCCCTCGCCGCCTCGATTGGTATGAACACGTTTGTCGAATGCGATGTCTCGAATGAGGAATCGATCGACGCTTTGTTCGCACATCTGTCCGAGCTGTGGGGCAAGATTGATTTTGTCGTCCATGCTATCGGCTTTTCCGATAAGAATGAATTGCGCGGTCGCTATGTCGACACCAGCCGCGCCAACTTCCTGATGACGATGGATATTTCGGTCTATTCCTTCACCGCCGTCTGCCAACGCGCAGCTGCGATGATGAACCACGGCGGCAGCCTGCTGACCCTCACCTATTACGGTGCCGAAAAAGTCATGCCGCATTACAACGTGATGGGCATCGCCAAAGCGGGCCTTGAGGCGAGCGTGAAATACCTCGCCGAAGACCTTGGCAAAGATGGCATCCGGGTCAACGCGATCTCGGCAGGCCCGATCAAGACCTTGGCGGCTTCGGGTATCGGCGATTTCCGCTACATCATGAAGTGGAATGAGCTGAACAGCCCGCTGCGCCGCAATGTGACACAAGAGGAAGTCGGCAAGGCCGCACTTTACCTGCTGTCAGATCTCGGCTCCGGCACCACGGGTGAGAATCTGCATGTCGATGCCGGGTATCATGTCGTCGGTATGAAAGCCGTCGATGCGCCCGATATTGACGTGGTGACAGGCCGCAAAGACTAAATCCCCTAAAGGAGTCGCCAGATGACCCTCACCGCCTTCCTCGCCGTTGCCTTCCTGCATCTGATGGCCGCGATCAGCCCCGGCCCCGCCGTGCTGATGTCAGCGCGCACGGGCATGACCGAAGGTCTGCGCACTGGCTTCTTCTTAGCCTGCGGCATCGGCATAGGCGGCGTGATCTGGGCGATGGCGGCTTTGTTCGGACTAAACTTGGTGTTCCAGGCTGCCCCGGCCTTGCTTTACGCGCTGAAAATCATAGGCGGCCTTTACCTGATCTACATGGCTTACGGCATGTGGAAAACCGCCGACCAGCCGCTGGATATGACCGAATCCACCCGCCCACCGCGCACGGCCCTCTCGGCCTTCCGCCTTGGCCTGATCACCCAACTCGCCAACCCCAAGCCCGCCGTGCTGTTCTCGGCTATCTTCGTCGGCACCGTGCCGCCGCACACCCCCGCTTGGGTCTACGCCGCCCTACTGCTGGTGGTGTTCCTGAATGAAACGATCTGGAACACGGCTGTCGCCCGCATCTTCTCGTTCCACCGCTCAAAGGCCGCCTATATCAGCCTGAAATCCATCATCGACCGCTGCTTTGGTGGTATGCTCGCCCTGCTCGGCCTGAAAATCGCCGCCACTTGAAGGAACCCGCCATGAACGACCGCCTGCCACATGAAAAAGGCTTCCATGTCAGCTGGGACCAAATGCACCGCGACTCACGCGCCCTCGCGTGGCGGCTGGATGGCAAAGGCCCGGACAACGGGCTGTGGAAAGCGGTGGTCGGCATCACGCGCGGCGGTCTGGTCCCCGCGATGATCGTGGCGCGCGAGTTGGACATCCGCCGCGTCGATACCATCTCGATCAAAAGCTACAACCACCAGACCCAAGGTTCGGTGCCCGAAGTGATCAAAGCCCCGCAAGCGGATCTGATGGGCGACGGCACCGGGATTCTGATCGTCGATGATCTGGTGGACAGCGGCAAGACGCTGGAAGTCGTCCGCAAACTCTACCCCAACGCGCATTTCGCCACCGTCTATGCCAAGCCCTCCGGCAAACCGCAGGTTGACAGCTATATCACCGAGGTCAGCCAAGACACCTGGATCTTCTTTCCCTGGGACATGGCGCTGCAATACGTCCAGCCCTTCCGCGGCGCAGACTGATCCGCTCAAGATGACGGCTGCTTGAGCCGCCTGTAACAGGGCTTGCAACCGCGCGCCAATCTGCCTCATATCCGCCCTGTCCAACTCTGGGCAACTGAAAGGCCGCTCCATGCTCGTCTGCCCCTGCCCCGCGCTGGCTGCCTTGATACAATCCCGGCAGGCGCAGGGCCTCTGAGTATGAAACGCCCCGCCCGCCCCAGCCGCGCCAATGTGCTGCACTGGCTGTTTGAGACCAGCCTTGCGATCAAGGGCCTGCTGTGTTCGGCCGAGTTTCTGGCGGGCTTAGGCCTGCTGCTGACCCCCAACGCCCCGGCGGCACGGCTGCTGTACTGGCTGACGCATTTTCAAATCGCCGAGCAACCCACCGACACCCTCGCCGCTTGGACCCAGCGCGCGATGGAGGGCTTTCCGGTTGCCACGCAAGACTTTTACGGCTGGTATCTGCTGCTGCATGGCGGCTTGAAACTGGCGATGGTGGTGATGCTGTGGGCGCGCATCCTGTGGGCTTATCCCGCCGCGATGGTGGTGCTGTCCGGCTTCGTGATCTACCAGTTGTTTGAATTCCTGCACAACGGCTCGCCGTTCCTGCTGCTGCTGGCGTTCTTCGATCTGATGATGATCGCGCTGATTTGGCAGGAATACAAAGCGCTGAAAGTCAGGCGCAGCGTCAAAGCTGCGGCGCATTAACTCTATTTCACGCCGCCCCGGACTTGATCCGGGGCCACGTGGGCCAAGCAGAGGCCCCGGATCACGTCCGGGGCGGCGCGGTGATTGCGAACCAGCTCTCCCTGCCATCGCGACGCGGCCAAGCCTGCGCGATGCCGCTGATAGTCCGACGCTTCTCGCTTGAACTCAGCCCCGCATCCGTCAACACTCCTGCCAAAGCGATGACGCCCGCCCCGGCGCGGCTGCCAAGGAGTGCCCCGATGATCCACCCCCTCAATCCCGCCATGGCCCTGACCGATCCGCCCCCGGTGATGGAAGCCCGGCGCTGGCTCACAGGCGTGACCTTCCCGCCCGAACGCCCCCTGATCAACATCAGCCAAGCCGCCCCCGTCGAAAGCCCGCCCTTGGGCCTGCGCCAAGCCCTCGCCGATGCCGCCCTCAACAACCCTGACGCCCATCTCTATGGCCCGGTTCTGGGCCTGCCCGCCCTGCGTGCCGAGGTTGCCCGTCAATGGTCGCAGGCCTACGGCGGCACTGTGCTGGAAAGCCAAACCGCGATCACCCAAGGCTGCAACCAAGCCTTCTGCGCCGTGATGTCCACTTTGGCGGGTGCAGGCGACGAGGTGATCTTGCCGACCCCGTGGTATTTCAACCACAAAATGTGGCTGGATATGCAAGGGGTTAAGACCGTCCCGCTGTCTGCTGGCCCCGGACTGATCCCCGAATCCGAAGCAGCCGAGCGCCTGATCACCGACCGCACCCGCGCCATCGTCCTCGTCAGCCCGAACAACCCCGGCGGCGTTGAATACCCGGCCGAGACCCTCACCGCCTTCCGCGACCTCTGCCGTGCGCGCGGCCTCGCCCTGATCGTCGATGAAACCTACCGCGACTTCGACAGCCGCACAGGTCGCGCCCATGATCTGTTCACCGACCCCGATTGGCACGACACCCTGATCCAGCTCTACAGCTTCTCCAAAGCCTACCGCCTGACCGGCCACCGAGTCGGTGCCGTCACCGCCTCCGCCGCCCGCCTGTTCCAGATTGAGAAATTCCTCGACACCGTAGCGATCTGCCCCAGCCAGCTCGGCCAAATCGGCGCGCTCTGGGGAATGCAGAACCTATCGCAATGGGTCGCAGGCGAACGCGCCGAAATCCTAAGCCGCCGCGCCGCAATGGTCACAGGCTTCTCCGCCCTGCCCGACTGGAAACTCCTCGGCTGCGGCGCCTATTTCGCCTATGTCGAACACCCCTACCCCATAGCCTCCGACGCCCTGTGCAAACGCCTTGTGGCTGAGGCTGGCCTGCTGATGCTCCCCGGCACCATGTTCCAACCCGAAGGCTCACCTGACGGCAAACGCCAAATCCGCATCGCCTTCGCCAATGTCGACCAAGCGGGGATTGCCGAGACGTTCCGACGGCTGTCGGCGTTCAAGGGCTAACGCCCCACCCTTGCCCCCATCCCCGCAACCGCTTAGACAAGCGGCCAAACCTTTGTAAGACAGGCAGTCCCATGGCCAAGGCACCACACTCCGACGACGACACCCCGAAGAAAAAGCGCCGGGGCGCGTCCGTGATGGCATGGGTGCTGATGGCGATGCTGGTCGGCGGTTTGGGCGGCTTTGGTGTGACCAATTTCGGCGGCGGCACGGCCTCCATCGGCACAGTCGGGGACCGCAAGATCGACGTGAACGATTACGCGCGCTCGCTCCGCCAAGCGATGGATCAGTTCTCCAAGCAAATCGGCCAGCCCGTCACCCTGCAACAGGCCCAAGCCATCGGCCTTGACCGTCAGGTGCTACAACAAGTGATGGACCGCGCCGCGTTGGACAATGAAACCGACCGCATTGGTCTTTCGGTCGGCGATGCCACTGTCGCCAGCAAAGTTTCGGCGATCCCCAGCTTCCAAGGCGTCGATGGTTTTGACCGCACCACCTACCGCGAGGTTTTGCGCCAGAACAATCTGACCGAATCCAGCTTTGAATCCGGCCTTCGCGCCGACACCGCCCGCCAACTGCTACAAACCGCGATCACCAGCGGCCTCACCCCGCCACAAACTCTGACCGACACCATCGCCGCTTGGGCCGGTGAGCAGCGCGGCTTCTCGATGCTGCGCCTGACCGAGAAATCGCTGACCAAACCGATGCCGCCGCTGACCGATGCCGATCTGCAGGCCTATTACACCGCCCATATCGCCAGCTACACCCGCCCCGAAGCCAAGCGGATTTCCTACGTCGCCCTGCTGCCGGAAACCCTCGCCAAAGACATGCCGCTGGACGAAGCCGCGCTGAAAGCCACATACGAGCAGCGCCTCTCCACCTACATCATCCCGGAAAAACGTCTGGTCGAGCGTCTCGCCTTCGCCACCGACGCCGATGCTGCTGCCGCCAAAGCCCGCATCGACGCAGGCACCTCGTTCGATGATCTGGTGAAAGAGCGCAACCTCAGCTTAGAGGATGTCGACATGGGTGACGTGTCGCAAAAGGAACTCGCCGAAGCAGGCGACGCGGTGTTCGCGCTGAAAGATCCCGGCGTCGTCGGCCCGTTCCCGTCTTCCATCGGCCCGGCCCTGTTCCGCATGAACGCCATCCTCGCAGCCCAAGAAACCACCTATGAGCAAGCCAAGCCCGATCTGGCGCTGGAGCAGCAACTCGAATCCGCCCGCAAAGAAATCTCCGGCAAGGTTGAGGCCGTCGATGACGCCCTTGCAGGCGGTGCTACCCTCGCCGATGTCGCCAAGGAACAGGGCCTGACCTTGGCTACCACCGATTACGCCGCCGGAGCCGACGACAACGACCCGATCACCGCTTACAAAGGCTTCCGCGACACCGCCGAAAAACTGGCCGAGGGTGATTTCCCCGAAGCCATCGTGCTCGATGACGGCGGCCTTGTGGCGATGCAGCTGGACAGCACCGTGCCGCCCGCCCCGATCGCCTTCGACAAGGTGAAAGAAAAAGTCACCGCCGCAGCCCAAGCCGACGCCCTCGCCAAAGCGCTGTCGGAGGAGGCCACCCGGATCAAAGCGGCGGTCGAAGGCGGTGCCAGCCTCGGCGCTTTCGGCATCGTCTCCCGCACCACCCAGATCGACCGTCAGGGCGTGGTGAAAGACGCCCCGCCCAGCCTGCTGGAAGCGGTGTTCCAGATGACCCCCAATGATCTGCGCGTCATCGAAGCCCCCGGTTTCGCCGCCGTGCTGCAGTTGAACGCGATCACCGCCGCCCCCACCACGGGTGACGATGCCACAGCTTTGCGCGAGGCGATTGATGCCAACGCAGGCCGCGCGATCTCTGATGACGTGCTGGCGCTTTACACCGCAGCGCTGACCGCCTCGGCCGGGATCACCTTGGACCAAGCCGCGATCAACGCGGTGCACGCCCAGATGAACAACTAAGTCCCGACCATCACCTAAGACCAGATCATAAACCAAGGCCCTGCAATGAACCTACTGCCGTCCTTTGAACAGTTTGAACGCGGCTGGGCGCAGGGTCACAACCAACTGGTCTATGCCCGCTTGGCCGCTGATCTGGACACCCCGGTCAGCCTGATGCTGAAACTGGCCGAGGCCCGCACCGACACCTTCATGCTGGAGTCCGTCACAGGGGGCGAAGTGCGGGGGCGCTATTCGGTGGTCGGCATGAAGCCCGATCTGATCTGGAAATGCCACGGCACCACGGCCTCGATCAACCGCGACGCCCGCTTTGATCCGCTCAGCTTCACCGCCCTGCCCGGTGCGCCACTCGACTCAATGCGCGCGCTGATCGCCGAATCCCGCGTCGATCTGCCCGATGGCCTGCCCGCGATTGCGAGCGGTCTGTTCGGCTATCTCGGCTATGACATGATCCGGCTTGTCGAACATCTGCCCAACATCAACCCCGACCCGCTTGGCCTGCCCGATGCCGTGCTGATGCGCCCCTCGGTCGTGGCCGTGCTGGACGGCGTCAAAGGCGAAGTCACCCTCGTAGCCCCCGCATGGGCCGCCTCTGGCCTCTCCGCCCGCGCGGCCTACGCCCAAGCCGCCGAACGGGTGATGGACGCCCTGCGCGACCTCGACCGCGCGCCTGCTGCGCAACGCGATCTGGGCGAAGCCGCAACCGTGGGCGAGATGCGCTCGAACTTCACCCATGAAGGCTACAAGCAAGCCGTTGAAAAGGCGAAAGACTACATCCGCGCCGGTGACATCTTCCAAGTGGTGCCAAGCCAACGCTGGGCGCAAAGCTTCACCCTGCCGCCCTTCGCTTTGTATCGCAGCTTGCGCCGCACCAACCCCTCGCCCTTCATGTTCTTCTTCAACTTCGGCGGCTTCCAAGTGATCGGCGCCTCCCCCGAAATCCTCGTCCGGTTGCGTGACGGCGAAGTCACCGTGCGCCCGATTGCAGGCACAAGGATGCGCGGGGCCACGCCGGAAGAAGACAAGGCCCTCGAACTTGATCTGCTCGCTGACAAGAAAGAACTCGCTGAACACCTGATGTTGCTCGATCTGGGCCGTAATGATGTGGGCCGTGTAGCAAAGGTGGGAACCGTCCGCCCGACCGAGAAATTCATTATCGAGCGTTACAGCCACGTCATGCATATCGTCTCCAACGTCGTCGGCCAAATAGCCGACGGCGAAGATGCTTTGTCCGCCCTGCTCGCAGGCCTGCCCGCAGGCACCGTCTCCGGCGCGCCAAAAGTGCGCGCGATGGAAATCATTGACGAGCTGGAACCCGAAAAGCGCGGCGTCTACGGGGGCGGCGTCGGCTATTTCGCAGGCAATGGCGAGATGGATTTCTGCATCGCCTTGCGCACCGCCGTGCTGAAGGATGAGACTCTGTATATCCAGGCCGGCGGCGGCGTCGTCTACGACAGCGACCCCGAATCCGAATATCAAGAGACGGTGAACAAATCCCGCGCCCTGCGCCGCGCCGCCGAGGATGCGGGCCTGTTTGTGCGCAAAGGCAATCTCTGACCTGAAAACAGGTGCCGCCTCGGTGGCCATCGAGGCCACACTCGGCGGCGCTGCCGGGGCTGTTTTCTGAAACGGCACGCCTGGCATAGACTACGGGAGCGCGCCGCGCGGGAGTATTTCAGAAAGAGCAAATCCAAACCCGCTCTGCGATTTCACATTGGCTCAAATATTCCCGCCGGAAGCATTCGACGCTGATGCCAAGCCTGCGGCCAAAGGTTAATAACCTCTAAACGGAAAAAACTAAGCCCTTAAAGCCAAACACGAATAAATCCTGTCCACGCGTGGACACAGCCCTACTGCACCGCCAAAACCGCCGAAATCGGAGCCAAAGCCACCGAAGCGCCCTTGCCCTCCAGCGTCCATTCCATCAGCGCCGCAATCGTCTCAGGCCGCGTCGTGCCGACCACCACAACCCGCCCCTCTTGCGCCGCCTTGAATGCCGCCCGGTCCAGATAGCGCCGGATCAGCGGCGTATCCTCGCCCGCGCCGTCGAGATCGCGAAAGATCACCGCCGCCGCCACATCCTCACGCCGCGCCACCTGATCCGCCGCGTTCAGCCCGGCGTCAAAAGTCACCAGACCGCGGCCCTGATCCTTGAGGATCGGCACCACCATCGTCGCCAGCGGTCGGTTGTCCTGAAATCCCGCAGCGCCAATATCCATCACCGCGACCGATTCCGGCAGCACGCCTGCGTTGGCCTGAAAGGTCTGCTCCAGATCGCCCGCAGTCGCCCCCGCCGGGATCCCAGCCGCCAGCATCACCACCTCTTTACCCGCCGCGCGATAGGTAGCCTCGGCCGCCGCAGCGCTGGGGTCGAGCGGGTCAATCACGAAGCTGACTGGAAACGGCAGCGCTGCGAGTTTCGCCCGGTCCAGATCGGCCGCCCCGCTATCCACCAGCAACACCGCAAACAACGGCTTGCCGAGATCATTGCTGAACTCCGCCGCATATTGCGCGATCGGGCGGGTGTCAGCGGCAGGCACTGCTTCTGCCGCCGTGGCCGGGTCGGCGGGCGGCGCGGGCTCGGCAATGCTCGGCAACCGCCCGACCGTCACGCCATCGACGGATTTTGTCAGCCCCACGCTGGGAGCCAAGGTTTCCGGCTGGCTGGTGTCGAGCACTTTTGGCAGTTCAGGGGCCGCGACCTCCGGCACAGGCTCTGGCACGCCGGGCGCAGGCTCGGGCGCCGGGTCCAGCACCAGCATCGACGGCGGGGTAGGCTCTGCCGGAGCAGGCGCGGGCGTCAGCAGCGTCTCGGCGGCCTCTTGCGGTGCGGGCGGCGGCAGATCAGCCGGGGCCGGGGCGGCATCGGTGGCAATATCCCCCGCCAAAGCACCGGGGATGGCCGGGGTCGGCGCGGCTTCTGCCGCCGCCTGCACCTGAGGTGCTGCAGCCGCTGAACTGGACTCATTCAATGCAGCCGGAGCCTCGACACTCGCCAGCGGCGGTTTGACGGGCAGTTCTGTGCTGGGCTTCGGGGCTGCGGGCACCGCGGCTTCAGCTTGCGACGGTACGGGCAAAGCACGCGGCACCTCAGCCACGGATTTGGCGGGCGGTGCCACCAGTTCTGCCGCTGCGGGCGTTGTCGTCTCAACGGGAACTGGCGTTTTCGGAGGCACTGTGGTTGCCGCAGGAGCTGTCATTTCTGCAGGTGTCGGCTTTTGCACGGGTGCTGTGGTTTCCACCGTAGGCGCAGTCATGACAGGTGCATCCTTCGGCCCAGGTTTGACGACCGCAGGCTTCGTCAGCTCTGGTTTCACCACCACAGCCGCCTCTGGCGCGACGGCCACGGGCTTGGCCTGATCTGCCGCCACCTGCACCCGGCCCTGCGGCAACGGCGTCAGTTGCGAGACAACGCCAAGCCCAGCCCCCGCAACCACGCCCCCCACGACGATCCCTGTGACGAAATTCCGGATCATACCTGTCTCCACCCGTTTAAGCGCCACTTGCCCTTGACGCCGCTTTGCCGCTAGGCCCATCTATAGCCGATCTCAACGCCGAGCTAAATCTGGGGGCCTGCCAACTTTGCCCCTTCTATAAACCGAACCGCCGCCACCTTCATCCCCTTTTCCGTCCGGACCTTGCACATGCTGCTTCTCATCGACAACTATGACAGCTTTACCTACAACCTTGTGCATTACTTGGGCGAGTTGGGCGCAGATGTGCGCGTGGTGCGCAATGATGCGATGTCGGTGCAAGACGCGCTGGCGCTGCGGCCAGAGTTGATCGTGCTGTCGCCCGGTCCCTGCGATCCGGCTTCTGCTGGCATCTGCATCCCACTGACCAAAGCCGCCGCGATGGCCGACGTGCCCTTGCTGGGGGTTTGCCTAGGTCATCAGACCATTGGCGAAGCCTTCGGCGGCAAAGTTATCCGCTGCCACGAGATCGTGCATGGCAAGATGGGCGCAATGCACCACCATGGTGGTGGGATGTTCCGCGACCTGCCCTCGCCTTTCGCGGCCACCCGCTACCATTCCTTGGTGGTCGAGAAAGAAAGCCTGCCCGATTGCCTCGAAGTCACCGCTTGGCTGGAAGATGGCACCATCATGGGCCTGCGTCATAAGGAAAAACTGATCGAGGGCGTGCAGTTTCACCCCGAATCCATCGCCTCGGAACACGGCCACCAACTGTTGAAGAATTTCCTCGATTCCGCCCGCGCGAAAGTCCCAGCATGAGCGATATTCTCAAACCGCTGATCGGCATCGCCGCAACCCGCGCCCTCACCCGCGCCGAGGCCGAAGCAGCCTTTGGCGCGCTGTTTGATGGTGCCGCCACCCCCGCCCAAGTCGGCGGTTTTCTGATGGCGCTGCGGGTGCGTGGCGAAACCGTCGATGAATACGCCGCTGCCGCCTCTGTGATGCGCTCCAAATGCAACGCCGTGCGCGCGCCAATGGGTGCGATCGACATTGTGGGCACCGGCGGCGACGGCAAGGGCACGCTGAATATCTCGACCGCCACCGCCTTTGTGGTGGCAGGCGCGGGCGTGGTCGTGGCCAAGCACGGTAACCGCAACCTGTCGTCGAAATCGGGTGCTGCCGATGCTTTGACAGAGATGGGCCTGAACGTGATGGTCGGTGCGGACGTGGTCGAGCGTTGCCTGAATGAGGCTGGCATCGGCTTTATGATGGCCCCGATGCACCACCCCGCCACCCGCCACGTCATGCCGGTGCGCGCCGAGTTGGGCACCCGGACGATCTTCAACATCCTCGGCCCGCTGACCAATCCGGCAGGTGTGAAACGCCAGTTGACAGGCGCGTTTTCCGCAGCCCTGATCCGCCCGATGGCCGAAACTTTGCTGGCTTTGGGCAGCGAAAAGGCATGGCTGGTGCATGGTGGAGACGGCTCGGATGAGATTTCCATCGCAGCCCCCACCGCCGTCGCTGCCCTCGAAAATGGCGCTGTACGCGAGTTCACCCTGCATCCCGAAGATGCAGGCCTTGCGATTTACCCGTTTGAGGCAATCATGGGCGGCACCCCGGCCGAAAACGCCGTGGCCTTCCGCGCTCTGCTCGACGGCGCTAAAGGCGGCTTCCGCGATGCTGTGCTGCTGAATGCCGCCGCCGCCCTAGTGGTGGCCGACAAAGCCGCCAGCTTGCGCGAAGGCGTTGAAATGGCGCGGGTTTCCATCGACTCCGGTGCCGCGCGCGGCAAAATCGAGGCGCTGAAGCGTCTGACCAATCAATAGGGCGCATATGACCACCATCCTTGACCGCATCAAAGCCTATAAGCTGGACGAAATCGCTGACCGCAAAACCCAAGTTGCGCTGTCCGACCTAGAGCAAGCAGCCCACGCCGCCCCCGCGCCGCGCGGTTTTGCCAAGGCTTTGTCGGATGCAGCCATCAGCGGTTACGGCCTGATTGCCGAGATTAAGAAAGCCAGCCCCTCCAAGGGTTTGATCCGCGCCGATTTCCATCCCACTGAACTTGCACAGGCGTACGAGGCGGGTGGTGCGACTTGTCTTTCGGTGCTGACCGATGCGCCCAGCTTTCAGGGCAATGACGCCTTCCTGACCGAGGCCTCAGCGGCTACAACCCTGCCCTGCCTGCGCAAAGACTTCCTCTATGACCCGTATCAAGTCATCGAATCCCGCGCCCTGCACGCCGATTGCATCCTGATCATCCTGGCTTCGCTGTCCGATGCCCAAGCCGCCGAATTGGAAGCCGCCGCGTTCGAGCAAGGCATGGATGTGCTGCTGGAAGTCCATGACCGCGCCGAACTCGACCGCGCCTGTCAGCTGAAATCGCCGCTGATGGGCATCAACAACCGCAATCTCCACACCTTTGACGTGACGTTGCAGACCACCCGCGATCTTGCCCGCCATGTACCCGAAGACCGCCTGATCGTCTCGGAATCCGGCCTGTTCACCCCCGCCGATCTCGCCGATGTCGCCGCCTACGGCGCGCGCTGCTTCCTGATTGGCGAGGCTTTGATGCGGCAAGAAGACGTGACAGCAGCGACAAAAGCCATTCTCGCCAAGCCGTTATCGTCTGAGGCGGGCGTATGAGTCTGACGCATTTCGACGACCAAGGCCGCGCGCATATGGTTGATGTCTCGGACAAACCCGTGACCGCCCGGATCGCCGTCGCACGCGGTGCGGTCAAAATGTCCGCCGAAACCTTGGCTTTGATCACCGAAGGCCGCGCCCAAAAGGGTGACGTGCTGGGGGTGGCGCGTCTGGCAGGCATTATGGCCGCCAAGAAAACCGCCGATCTGATCCCGCTCTGCCACCCTTTGCCGATCACCAAAGTCGCCCTCGATCTGACCGCCGATCCCAACCTTCCCGGCATCGTGGTTCAGGCCACGGTCAAAACCGGAGGCCAAACCGGGGTTGAGATGGAGGCATTGACCGCCGTGTCCATCGCCTGCCTGACAATCTACGATATGGTCAAGGCGGTTGAGAAATCCATGTCCATCGAAGGCATCCATCTGGTCCTGAAAGATGGCGGTAAATCAGGTCGTTACGAGACGAAGCTATGATTTCAGTTGAAGATGCCCTCGCCCGCTGCCTCGCCCTGACAACCCTCACCAATACCGAAACCCTCCCCCTGCGCCGTGCCCACAATCGCGTCATGGCAACCGCAGCGGTGGCGCAACTGACGCAGCCGCCCTTCGCGGCCTCGGCGATGGACGGCTACGCTTTGGGCCGCCCCGCAGCCCCCGGTGAAACCTTCACCGTCATCGGCGAAGCGGGCGCCGGCCATGCCTTCCAAGGCGCAATCCAGCCGCACCAAGCCATCCGCATCTTCACCGGGGCGCCGTTGCCCGAAGGCGGTATCAGCGTCGCGATTCAAGAAGACATCACCCGCGACGGCGACCAGATCACCCTGAAGGCACCCGCGAAATCCGGCGATAACATCCGTCCGCGCGGTCAGGATTTCACACTCGGACAAGCCCTGTCGCCCCGCCTGTTGCGCCCCAATGATCTCGCTCTCTTGGCCGCGATGAACGTGCCCGAAGTCACCGTCCGCCGCCGCCCCGTGGTCGCCCTGATGGCAAGCGGCGACGAATTGGTGATGCCCGGCGAAGCCCCCGGCCCCGATCAGATCATTGCGTCAAACACCTTCGCCCTCGCCGCCATGGTCGAGGCGGCGGGGGGAGAGGCACGGATGCTGCCGATTGCGCGCGATACCGAGGCCAGTCTGCGCACGGTTTTCAGCCTGACCGAGGGCTGCGATCTGATCGTCACAATCGGCGGCGCAAGCATAGGCGACCACGATCTGATCGGCAAAGTGGCGTCTGATCTTGGGTTGGATCGCGCGTTTTGGCAGATCGCCATGCGCCCCGGCAAGCCCCTGATGGCGGGAAAAGTCTTGGGAATCCCGATGCTTGGCCTGCCCGGGAATCCTGTGTCCGCCATTGTCTGCGGCCATCTGTTCATGGTGCCAATGCTGAAAGCCATGCTTGGCCAGCCGCCCAAACCGCAGATTCTGACCGCCCGCCTTGGCGCGGATCAACCCGCCAACGGCCCGCGCGATCACTACATGCGCGCGCGTCTAACCGTTGACGACGGCCAGCCGACCGTGACCGCGTTTGATCGTCAGGATTCCGCGCTGCTCACCATCCTGACCGAAGCAAATGCCCTGCTGATCCGCCCCTTGGGTGACGGCCCGCGCAGCGCGGGTGAGATGGTAAATTACATTGCAATCTAAGCTTAGGGGCGCAAAGCGCTTGACACAAAGCAAGAACGCGGGCAGAACATAGCAACAACACCTGCATAGGGGCTGGGCAATGCTGACGCGTAAGCAACTGGAACTTCTGGATTTCATCAAAACCCGCATGGATAAAGATGGCGTGCCGCCATCTTTTGATGAAATGAAAGATGCGCTGGATCTGCGCTCTAAATCCGGCATCCATCGCCTGATCACGGCGTTGGAAGAACGCGGCTTCATCCGCCGCCTTGCCCACCGTGCCCGCGCTTTGGAAATTCTGAAACTGCCAGAGGCGATGGAGAAACCCGGCTTCTCACCGAAACTGATCAAAGGCGACAAGGTCGATCCACCGCGTGAAGCCATGCCGATTGTCGCCGTCTACGCGATGGAGATCCCAGTGATGGGCCGCATCGCCGCCGGTGTGCCGATTGAGGCTATTTCGCATATCTCGCATCACGTTGCGGTGCCGGGGTCGATGCTTTCGGGCAACGGCCAGCACTATGCGCTTGAAGTTAAAGGCGATTCGATGATCGAGGCTGGGATCAACGATGGTGATATCGTGGTGATACGCGAACAGAACACGGCCGAGAACGGTGAAATTGTCGTCGCCTTGGTGGAAGACGCGGAAGCCACGTTGAAACGCTTCCGCCGTCGCGGCAGCATGATCGCTTTGGAAGCCGCAAACCCGGCCTATGAAACCCGCGTCTTCCCCGACCATATGGTCAAGGTGCAGGGCCGTCTTGTCGGGTTGATCCGCAGCTACTGACGCGCGAGTATTGCGCGCGGTTTGGCAAGACTGCGCTCTTGCCAGATCGGTTTTCCTGACATCCAGATGCGCTGCGCATTTCGTGTTGGATTGAACAGCAATCGACCGTCTTGCACCGAAAGCGCCAAAGCCCCGGTCTGATCCAACACGTTGCGATCAATCACAATGCACCCTTCCGGTCCCGGCAGCACCGGGGCAATCGCTGCAGGCACCACCACCAGATCAGCCTGCGCGCAAGCGGTGGTCAAAGCCTCCTCCGCCGCCTTTCCGCTGAGGGCAACCCCGCGCCAGCCATCCAAGTCAAACACACGTGCACCTTTCGGCCCCGAAAACCCGGTCCTTGCGTAAGCCTCTGTTTGCAAATCCAAATCGCCATCATCTTGCAGCCAGTTCTCGGCGGAAAATCCCGCGCCGCGCAGCACTGACAGCGCACGCCCCTGTGCGCCGATCAGTCCAACCAGCGCGCCATCGCTGGAAATCAGCAACGTGGGCCGCTCTGTCGTTGCCCACAAAAGCATTGCAACAACCGCCGGAGCTATTGCCATCAAACGCACCCTGCCTCGCCAAAGAATCGCCCAGACCCCGGCAAACGTGATCAACGGCATCACCATCGGCCCCGGTTGCACAATCGGCGTCACCGCACCGTCCAACCCGGCAACCCAATGCGCGATAAACAAAATCCACGCCCCTGCCCGTTCCATCACCCACAAGGCAGGGGCCGCCAAGCCGATTGGGGCCAGCAGTGCGGCGACGACGCCCGCCGCCATCAAAACCGACATCACCGGCACCGTCAGCAGATTGGCGAGCAATCCGTAATCGGTAAACCGGTTGAACGTTGCCGCCGCAAACGGCGCAGTCGCCACCCCGGCCAGAACCGAAGTCAGCACCAGCGTGAAGATCGGCATCAGCCAGCGCGGTAATTTTTCTCGTAGAATCTGTCGATCCAGGGCCGAAAACCCGGCAATCAGCACCACAGTTGCAGCAAAAGACAGCTGAAATCCCGGTTCCAACAGGCTTTCGGGTTGCGCCAGAAGTAAAATCACCCCGGCCAGCGCCACCGAGCGCATCGTTAAACCACGGCGATCCAGCAGCACCGCCCCGAGCATCACGCAGACCATCAAAAACGCCCGCACCGTCGCCACATTCGCGCCCGACAACAGCAAATAGAACAGTGCCACGCCAAAGGCCGCAAACGCCGCGACTTTTTTCGAGTTCACCCGCAGCGCCACGGCTGGAATCAGTGCCATCCCATAACGCACCAGCGCGAACACAAAAGCCGTGATAAACGCCATATTCATCCCCGAAATCGCCAGCAAATGCGCAAGGTTCGAATCGCGCAATGCCTGCACCGTATCCAAGGAAATCGCCGCGCGATCCCCGGTCATCGCACCCGTCGCAAACGCCCCCGCCTCGGTCGGCACGGCCGCAATCATCGCGCGGGTAAGGTCGGTGCGCAGACGGTTTATGACTTGTGTGCCGGGGGCCGCTTCGGTCCACAAAAGCACCGGACTTCGGGTATAGCCGACCGCCCCCAGCTGCTGAAAATATGCCATACGGCGGAAATCAAAGCCGCCCGGTTCAGCTGGCCCTTCGGGTGCGGCAAGCGAAGCGGTCAACAGCACGACCTGTCCCGGATCAAATCTAGCATCTTGAGAATGCAAAGAAATTCTGACATTTATTGGGGTTTTCTCAGGCGGCATATTCTGCAAAATCACCCGGTCCAAGGTGATCCGCAACGCATCCGATTGCGAGCGATCAATGTTGATCACCCTGCCCTGCACCGCGCCATAATAGCGATGCTCCAGCATCGGTGCGGCCACCAGATGCGCCCGCAAGCCCGCCGCCATCAACCCCATCAGCACACAGGCGATTGCCACCAGCGGCGGATGCCAAAGCTCTGCCCCAAAGCGATGCGCCACAATCAGCGCCAACACCCCTATCGCACAGACAGCGTAGAACCCCAAACCGGGCTCAAACGGCAAGCCAAACCACACAGCAATGCCGCAACCCAGAAACACTGGCACCCACGTAAACAGCAACCCGCGCGCCTCGGCCAGCCGATGCAGCGGCCACAGCAAGACCCCCAATCGCGCCGCCACCTTGTTTTGCCCCCCGCATTTGCCTAAAGCTGCCGCGATCCTACTGCCGATAAGGTTTCTGAAAGGTTAACCCGCATGTCCCGCCCCGCCGAATCCCGCCCGGTTGTCACCCGCTTCGCGCCCTCGCCCACCGGTTATCTGCACATCGGCGGCGGACGCACGGCTTTGTTCAACTGGCTTTACGCGCGCGGTCGGGGTGGCAAATTCCTTTTGCGCATCGAGGATACCGACCGCGAACGGTCCACCCCCGAAGCCACCGCCGCCATTCTGCGCGGCCTGACGTGGCTGGGCCTCGACTGGGACGGCGAGGTGGTCAGCCAGTTTGAACGCAAAGACCGTCACGCCGAGGTCGCCTATGCGATGTTGGCACGCGGCACTGCCTATAAGTGCTTCAGCACACAGGAAGAAATCGCCGCCTTCCGCGCCGAAGCCGAGGCGCGCGGCTCTTATGCCGTATTCCAAAGCCCGTGGCGTGACGCTGATCCGGCAACCTTCCCAAATGCGCCCTATGTGATCCGCATGAAGGCCCCGCGCAGCGGGGAGACCGTGATCGAAGACACCGTGCAAGGCAGCGTGGTGATCCAGAATTCTTCGCTCGATGATATGATTTGTTTACGTTCTGATGCGACACCGACCTATATGTTGGCCGTGGTGGTCGACGATCACGATATGGGCGTCACCCATGTCATTCGCGGAGATGACCATCTGAACAACGCGGCGCGCCAGCAAATGATTTACGATGCGATGGGCTGGGAAATTCCGGTTTGGGCGCATATTCCGCTGATCCATGGCCCGGATGGCAAGAAACTGTCGAAACGCCATGGCGCGACGGGGGTCGAGGAATATCAGGCGATGGGCTATCCGGCGGCAGGGATGCGCAACTACCTCACCCGCCTCGGTTGGGCGCATGGCGATGCCGAGATTTTCACCACCGCTGAGGCGCTGCAGATGTTCGATCTGGACGGCATCGGTCGCTCGCCGGCGCGGCTCGATTTCAAAAAGCTGGAAAATACCTGCGGCCATCACATCGCGATGAGCGACGATGCTGCACTGCTGCATGAATTGACCGCCTATCTGGTGGCAGCAGGCAAACCTGCCCTGACAAATACGCAGAACAACCTGCTCAAATCCGCACTCTACTGCGTGAAAGACCGCGCGAAGACATTCCCGGAACTACTTGAAAAGGCTCACTTTTCACTGACTTCGCGCCCGGTTATCGCGGATGAAGCTTCGGCCAAATCCCTGGATACGGTATCCCGTGGTATACTGAAAACATTGACGCCGCAGCTGCGAAATGCTAGCTGGACAAAGGACGCGCTGGAGGCGATCCTTAACCAAGTTGCCGCAGAAAACGGGATCGGTTTTGGCAAACTTGCCAGCCCCCTGCGCGCGGCTTTGGCGGGGCGGACTGTGACGCCGAGTGTGTATGACATGATGCTGGTCATCGGTCAGGATGAGACGATTGCCCGGCTGGAGGATGCGGCGGCCTGATCCGCCCAACCCCGTGCCGAACCGGAACGCGGGCCGCCCTCTGCCGTAGGGATGGCTTTTATTGGGGGATGAAAGATGGCCGAACAGACCAAGACTGCCACGCTAAGCCTTGACGGAAAATCCTACGACCTGCCGGTATACTCACCGACTCTGGGCCCGGATGTTGTTGATATCCGTAAGCTTTATGACCAAGCTGATGTCTTCACCTTTGACCCCGGCTTCACCTCGACCGCCGCTTGCGAAAGTGCAATCACCTATATCGACGGCGACAAGGGCGAGCTGTTGCACCGTGGCTACCCGATTGAGCAGCTGGCGAACAAATCGAGCTATCTCGAAATGTGCTACCTGCTTTTGTACGGTGAGCTGCCGAATGCAGCACAACTGTCTGATTTTGAAGGCCGCGTGACGCGCCACACGATGGTGCATGAACAGATGCACAACTTCTTCCGCGGCTTCCGTCGCGATGCGCATCCGATGGCCACGATGGTCGGCGTGGTGGGTGCTATGTCGGCATTTTATCACGACAGTTTGGACATTAACGATGAATGGCAGCGCGAAGTGGCCGCCATTCGCATGGTCGCCAAACTGCCGACGATTGCCGCGATGGCCTATAAGTATTCGGTCGGGCAACCCTTTGTTTACCCGAAGAATTCTTTGTCCTACTCCGGCAACTTCCTGAACATGTGCTTCGCTGTTCCGGCGGAAGATTATCATGTGAACCCGATTCTCGCCAAGGCGATGGACCGGATCATGATGCTGCACGCCGATCACGAGCAGAACGCCTCGACCTCGACCGTGCGTCTGGCCGGGTCTTCGGGCGCCAATCCGTTTGCCTGTATCGCCGCTGGCATCGCCTGCCTTTGGGGTCCGGCGCATGGCGGCGCGAACCAAGCCTGCTTGGAAATGTTGCGCGAAATTGGCACCGTGGACCGCATTCCGGAGTATATCGCCAAGGCGAAAGACAAAAACTCCGGCTTCCGCCTGATGGGCTTTGGCCACCGCGTCTATAAAAACTTCGATCCGCGCGCGACGGTGATGAAGGAGTCGGCGGATGAGGTGCTGGAACTGCTCGGCATCCACAACAACCCAACGCTGCAAGTCGCCAAGGAGTTGGAGCGGATTGCTTTGTCGGATGAGTATTTCATCTCGAAAAAGCTGTATCCGAACGTCGATTTCTATTCCGGCATCATTCTGGATGCGATGGGCTTCCCGACCTCGATGTTCACGCCGATTTTCGCGATTTCGCGCACCGTCGGCTGGATTTCGCAGTGGAAAGAGATGATCGCCGAGAAAAACCAAAAGATCGGCCGTCCGCGTCAGCTGTATATTGGCGAAAAGCAGCGTGATTACGTTGACGTGAAGCATCGCTAAACGGCCTAAGGGCGGCTCCGGCCGCCCTTGCCACTTCGCGCGCGACCTGCGACGTATCCCCTGATTTTTGAGGGTGCCCATGCCGCAAACCAACCGTATTCCGCTGCTCGACCTCGCCCGCACGCTGGCGCTGATCGGCATGGCGGCGTTCCATTTCAGCTATGATCTGCTGATGTTCGGGCTGATCCCCTACGAATACGCCCTGACCCCGACCTTCTATTTCCACGCCCGCATCGTCGCGGGCAGCTTCCTGCTTTTGTCCGGCGTGGGCCTGTGGCTGGCCCACGGCGAAGCCATCCGTTGGCCCGCGTTCTGGCGCAGGTTCGCGAAAATTGCAGGCGCGGCACTGCTGGTCAGTATCGCCACCCGCATCGCCATGCCAGAATTCTACGTCTATTTCGGCATCCTGCACGCCATTGCCCTGTACAGCCTGCTCGGTCTTGCAACCCTGCGCCTGCCCGCAGTCGTCACCGCCGCCCTCGCCGCCGTCTTCATCTACGCCAGCTACGCTTGGCATACCGAGGCGCTAAACGCCCCGCTGCTGCGCTTTATCGGCCTTGGCCTCGACCCCGCGACAACGATGGATTTTGAGCCGATCTTCCCGTGGTTCGGCGCTGTCTTGGCGGGCATTGCCTTGGGCAAAATCGGCAGCCAGATCGGGCTTTGGGCGGCACTTGCAGGCAAACCCTCTGGCAAATGGGTGCGTGTCCTCAGCTGGCCCGGTCAGCACAGCCTCATTATCTACCTGATTCACCAACCGATTCTGCTTGGCCTCGTTTGGGCCTACGTGCAGCTAAGCTGAGCCGTCCAAACTCGCCACCGCCCTGTAAGTCTCAGGCCGCCGATCCCGGAACAGCCCCCAAGAACCGCGCAAATCCGCAATCGCGTCCAGATCAAACATGGCGGTCAGCACCGCCTCGTCCTCCCGCCCGGCTTTAGCAACCAACTGCCCGGTGTGGTCCGAGATGAAACTAGACCCGTAAAACGTCACATCCCGCCCACCCGGCGCAACCTCGCGACCGATCCGATTTGACGCAATCACCGGCATGATATTGCTGCCCGCATGACCGCGCATACAAATCTCCCAATGTGGCTGGCTGTCATAGCCGGGGCTGGGCGGTTCCGAGCCAATCGCGGTCGGATACAAAAGCATCTCGGCCCCCTGCAACGCCATCGCGCGCGCGCATTCCGGGAACCACTGATCCCAGCAAATCCCCACGCCAAGCCGCCCCACCGCCGTATCCCAGACCTTGTAACCACTATCACCCGGCGAGAAATAGAACTTCTCCTCATACCCCGGCCCCTGCGGAATATGGGTCTTGCGATAATTGCCCAGCACCCGTCCATCCGCATCAATCATCGCCATGGAGTTGAAGTAGGCCTGTCCGGCCTTTTCAAAATACGAACAGGGCAGCACCACGCCCAATTCCCGCGCCAAATCGGCAAATCGCGCGATCAAAGGATGGCCCTGCATCGGTGCGGCCAAAGCGAAATACTGCGGCAACTGCTCAATACAAAAGTAAGGGGCGGCGAAAAGCTCTTGGATCAGAACCACTTGCGCGCCTTTGCCCGCCGCATCCCGGATCAAAGCCTCGGCCCGATCCACATTGGCCGGCAAATCCCAACTACAGGCGAATTGCGTGGCGGCGACGGTGACATTGCGCATCTTGGGCTCCCTTTTGCCCCAAGCTATTTGATCAAACCCGATCAGGCAAAGTCAAAACGCAAGAAAAGTCTAAACTACCTCCCGCGTGCCAGTGGCCATGGCAGCCAGCGCGCGCGACGGCCTTGCTGCGCCGAAGGATGCACCTGTTCGGACGGATCGCGCCCGATCACCCGCCTGTGGCGCAGCAAAAACCACATCCCCCAGCCGCGCAGCGTCCCCACCATCGGCGCGTTCGCATCACAGGGAAACCGCGCCCGCCAGCCATCGGGCAGGCTCAGCCCGACAGAGTCCGCCCGCTCCAGCATCCAGACCAGCGGTATATTCGCCAAAGGTCTAGCTGCCGCATCATCGCCGATCATGCCGCCAATATCGCCATGCGCGCCGCGAAACCACATCTGCTGCACATCGCTTTCCCAACACGGCGGCGTTTCCCACAGCACAGGCTCGAACACCGCACGAGTCTCATCCATCGCCAGCGCATGAAAGCCGTGCCGGATCGAACTGCCCAAATGGTGGTTGTGAAACTGATGTTGCTGCTCGGTCAGCATCCACAACAGCGGCAGCCGCAGCCCCAAAGCCTTCACGGTGTCAAACACACCGACCATCTGTATAGGCGCTTCCAGATGGCAAAACCGATGCGAAAACGCCTGACTGGAGCGCGAATCGCTGTCATGGCGGTAGTGGCGATAGGCCAGGGTCACCCCCCGCTCGGTCGCATGTTCGCGCTTGAGCAGCCCGACCCGGTCGATCACCCCGGCCAAGGACCGCACCGCAAACGCGCCCCGCGAATAGCCGATCAGATAAATCCGGTCGCCCTCGCGGTAGTGACTGGCGAGCCAACCGTAGGCACGACGGATCTGATGGTTGATACCGCGCCCCTGCACGATGTTCATTCCCTTGCGCCAGCCCTGCCATTGCAGCCCCTGCTCGTAATACACCGTGCGATGCGCCGAGCGTCCGCCTTCGGTCAACAGCTTGTAAATAAGGCCACAATTCCCCTCTTGCCCCGGCTCCAGCGTCGATAAAGTGCCATCCAGAATGATCACATGATCGACCATACCGCGCTTGCGCCCCGGCAAGGGGGCCGCTGCAGGTTCGATCTCAACGATCGGCTGACCGCGCCACCAGAGTTTGATCCGGCTAAACAGTGACACTCCGCCTCCCGACCCCAAAAACCAAAACGCTCTCGGCAAGTTTCCCTGCCGAGAGCGTAGGTTAACGAGATTACGGCGAAGTTAAAGCTTTTGTGACAGCACCGTCACCATGCCCAATTCGCCAAAACCGTTGAAGCGGCTGTTGGTCACTGTCGAATAAGCTCCCATGCCATGCACGATGACATAATCGCCCTCGGCAATATCGTCGGGGAACGGAATATCACCGGGCAGACGGTCCACCGAATCGCAGGTCGGGCCAAAGCAAATCCGCGGCAGGATAGCACCCGTGCGACGTTGACCTTCAGGCGACAGCACCGCGATGCGGTCGATGATGCCGATCTGGCCCAGTTCGAACAGCGAGCCATAGACCCCATCATTCAGGAACACATGCATATCATCGCGCACGGCTTTGACTTTGGCGGCCAAAGTGAAGGCATCGCCGCACATCGCACGTCCCGGCTCGCAGATCAGCATCGGGCGCTCAGCGCCAAACGCTTCGGTCGCCACCCGGTCGATGGTGGCAAAGGTCGCATCAAGCTGCGGCGCCACACCTTCGGCGCGATGGCTTGGAAAGCCGCCGCCGACGTTCAGCCGCGCGATTTTCACGCCTGCGCGCTGTGCGATCACCGCAGCCTCGCGGATATACGACGCCCAAGCCGCAGGATCAGTGCATTGCGTGCCGGGGTGGAAGGTGATCGAGGCGATATAGCCAGCCGCCGCGACGGTTTTCAGCAATTCCACCGCCACATCTTCGGTAGCCCCAAACTTCGCGCCGAAGTTATAGGCAGCCCCCGCGACCGGCAGCTTGAAGCGCACCGAAATTTCGCAATTCTCGACCGGCACCATCTCGATCAACTTCGCCAATTCGCTTGCCGAATCAACCGAGTAGGATTTCACCTTCCGCGCCACCGCATGGGCAATCTCGGCGCGCGAGCGTACCGGGTTGTTGTAATGGATCGCGGCATCCGGTGCCAAGCGCCGGATCAGGTCGATCTCAAACGGCGAGGCGCAATCAAAGCCCTTCACGCCAGCGGCGATCAGGTTTTCGATGACTTCCTCACCGGGGTTCGACTTGACCGCATAGGTCACAAGCCCCGGAAATCCATCAAGAAATTTACGAGCAACCGATTGTACGGCCTGCGGCGCGAAAAACAGCACAGGATTCTCCGGCTGCTGATTGCGCAAAAACTCGGTCGGATTGGTCCAGATCGTTTTGGACAGTCCCATCGGCGTATTCCTTTCTGCCAACAAGATGCGAGTCCCCTTTCGTTGCCGTGAAGGGCAGCGATGGCTCAGAGGACCAGCAAGGTTTTCCAACCAGGCCAGGTGCGTATGAGCCGCCCTTTTCCTGCAACTTAGGATGCCGCATATGCGGTACAACTTCACCGAACAAAACTATATAACTGTCGGATTTCTTCGTTATAATAACCAAAAAAGGATACATATTGTATGGATGAGCTGGATCGCAACATTCTGACCCTGCTGGGGGCGGATGCACGCATGTCAGTGGCCACTTTGGCGCGGCGTTTGAAGGTGGCGCGCTCCACCATTCAGGCGCGGCTGGAGCGTTTAGAGACCTCGGGCGTCATCGCGGGCTATACGTTGAAGCTCGGCGAGGCCGCCCGCCAAGGCCGCCTGCGCGCCTCGGTTCTGCTGACCATCGAGCCACGCTCTCAGGCCGCAATTCTCACCCGCCTCAAGGGCATAGGCGAGGTTGAACGGGTGTTCACCACCTCGGGCCGCTTTGATCTGCTGCTGCAAATCGCAGCCTCCAACACGCAACTGCTGGATCAAGTGCTGGACCAGATCGGGGCTTTGACCGGGGTGAAATCCTCGGAAAGCCTGATCCATCTGAGCACGAGGCTGGACCGCGCGGTTTAGCGCTTGCCAAACTCGCCATCCCAAATGGCAGGCAATTTCTCCTCAGGATCCGCGTAAACCGTGATCGTTGCGCCGAGATCGGGCAAGCGGGTTGCAACCATCATCTGGCTTTGCCCGTTCGCGCCCGTCTCGTCTTGCCACAAGATGCTGGAAAAACGGCCGTCAGAAAAATGCGGCGCATTGGCATAGCGGATCACCACAGCAGAGCGTCGCACCCCCGCTTTGCGCAGATAGGCCGTGCTATACGAAGCCTCTATCTTGCTGGATAGCGCTGCGAGCAGAAACACCAAAGCCACCAAGAACAACATGCAAAAGCCAAATGCACGCAGCCCTCGGTGTTCGCCAAAAATAGTGATCGCAGAAAACTGCGGATCATCTGCGCCATAGCGCAGCGCAATGGGATCACCCTCAGACAGAGACCAGAACAGCGTATCATTCACCGCATTTTCACCGCTGAAGCTAAGCCCGTCGACGGTAAACGCGTAGGCAACAAACATTTCATGATTTTTGCCGCTTCCGTAGTGCCATAGGCGCGTGACCTGTCCGGTCACATCCTCACCGTCAAACTGTAACGCCCAGCCCGATCGCAGGTCGTGGATCACGGGACTTGCGATAAGAAATACCGTCACAGCCAAGACCGCCACGCCAAACAAGCCTGCCTTCAGAAGGCTGAACCGCCGCCGCATACGCTTCAAATCGGTTTCGCCCAAACCCTGCACCACGCCCAACGTTCTATCCCTGTTTAACCTAAGCCACGCCCCCACAGCCCGCCAGAACAATCGCCACCCGTTCGGATTGGCAGGTTTCCGAGCATCCGCCACGCCAAGCCGGGAATTAAATTGCCACGAGGTGGTGAATGCACTTACATTGATATCAAACAATCAATGGAGGTTCCGATGTCCTTTCACGGCCTGCCCTGCTGGTACGAACTTGCCAGCCCCGATCTTGATGCCGTCAAAGGTTTTTACGCGGGTCTTCTGGGCTGGACATGGGCCGACAGCGGGATGCCGGGGATGACCTATCTGCTGGCCAAAGCCGATGGCGATATGGTGGCGGGGCTGTTCGCGCCCGATCCCGGCATGCCGGTGGCCTGGACCAATTACACCGCCGTCGATGATGCCGATGCCACAGCGGCAAAGGCCAAAGACCTCGGCGCAACCGTGGTGGTGCCGCCCACCGATATTCCCGGCACGGGTCGGTTTTCGGTGCTGATCGACCCGCAAGGCGCTGTCTTTGGCATCTTGCAACCTCAACCGATGGCGGATGGCACGGCAGGCGGCGCGTTCAATCAGCAAAAACCGGGCCATGGCAACTGGCACGATCTTTCCTGCCCCGACTCCGCCGCAGCCTTGGCGTTTTACGGAGCACTATTCGGCTGGGCGCAAACCCGCGCGATGCCAATGGGGCCGGATATGGTCTACACCGTGATCAACCGGGACGGTCAAGACATCGGCGGCATCTTCACCGAAGGCTCCAAAGGCGGCCCTGCGAAGTGGACGGTGTATTTCGGCACGCCTTCGGTGCATGAGGCGGTAAAAACCGTAAAGTCCACCGGAGGTGCGGTGCAACACGACCCCGCCGAAGTCCCCGGTGGCGCGTTCATCATCCACTGCACCGACCCCAGCGATGCCAGCTTTGCGCTGGTGGGCCCGGCGTAACCCAGAAACAGGGGCGGGTTCGGGGGGCATCGAGCCCCCTCTCGCCCGCGCTGCCGGGTTTCAGGCGTCATGCGTGGCACTTTGAGCTGCGACGGAAGCCTCCGGCGGGAGTATTTTCAAAACAGCAAGCCATCTGGCGCTTGGCCTTGTCCGCCCGATTGGTTATGGCAAGCCAGTGCTTTAAGGATGCCCACAATGCCGATGGAAAAAACCTTCTCTCCTGCTGACGCTGAAGCCCGGATTTCCGATCTTTGGATCAGGGAAAAAGTAGGCGCTGCGGGTGCGAATGCGCGACCGGGGGCCGAGGCGTTTTCCATCATGATCCCGCCGCCGAATGTCACCGGCAGCTTGCACATGGGCCATGCCTTCAACAACACCCTGCAGGATATCCTGATCCGCTGGCACCGCATGCAGGGCCATGACACCCTGTGGCAAGTCGGCACCGACCACGCCGGCATCGCCACGCAGATGGTGACCGAGCGCGATATGGCTTTGCACCAAGAACCGAACCGCCGCGAGATGGGGCGCGAGAAATTCCTCTCCCGCGTCTGGCAGCAAAAGGTCAAATCGCGCGGCACCATCATCGGCCAGCTGCAGCGCCTTGGCGCCAGCTGCGATTGGGACCGTGAGGCGTTTACCATGTCCGGCGCCCCCGGTGCGCCCGCAGGCGAAGACGGCAATTTCCACGATGCCGTGATCAAGGTCTTCGTGGACATGTACAACAAGGGCCTGATCTATCGCGGCAAACGTCTGGTCAACTGGGACCCCCATTTTGAAACCGCAATCTCTGATCTCGAAGTCGAGAATATCGAGGTCGCAGGCCATATGTGGCATTTCAAATATATTCTGGCCGACAAGCAAACCTATGAATACATTGAGAAAGACGAAGACGGCACTATAACCCTGCGGGAGGTCCGCAACTACATCTCCATCGCCACCACCCGCCCCGAAACCATGCTCGGCGATGGCGCTGTGGCCGTGCACCCCTCTGACGCGCGCTATCAGTCGATCATCGGCAAGATGGTCCACCTGCCGCTCTGTGATCGCCTGATCCCGATCATCGCCGACGAATACCCCGACCCGACCTTCGGCTCGGGCGCGGTTAAAATCACCGGCGCACACGATTTCAACGACTATCAGGTCGCCAAGCGCAACAACCTGCCGATGTATCGCCTGATGGACACCCGCGCCCAGATGCGCGCCGACGGTGCCCCCTATGCCGACGCCGTGAAGCGCGCGCGCGAGATCGCCGCAGGCTCGCCCACCGATGAAAACGAAGTCGATGCCCTCAACCTCGTGCCCGAAAAATACCGCGGGCTAGATAGGTTTGAGGCCCGCAAACAAGTCATCGCCGACATCAACGCGCTTGGCCTTTGCGTCTCGACCCTGCATTCCGAGATTGACCCCGAAACCGGCTCCGAACACCTGACCCGCGAGCCGTTTGTCGAGGCGAAAAAGATCATGCAGCCGTTCGGTGACCGCTCCAAGGTGGTGATCGAGCCGATGCTGACCGACCAATGGTTCGTCGACACCGCCAAAATCGTCGGCCCCGCGCTGGATGCCGTGCGTTCCGGTGCGACCAAAATCATCCCGGAATCGGGCGAAAAAACCTATTTCCACTGGCTGGAGAATATCGAGCCGTGGTGCATCTCGCGGCAGTTGTGGTGGGGCCATCAGATTCCGGTTTGGTATGGGCCTGCCATTGACCAATCGCAGCATGGTGGTCTTTCACACGACACAGTCTCATTTTGCGCGGTGAACGCGTCCGAGGTTCAAAAACAGGCAGAAGCGCATTATCGCGCCGCTTTTGGCCAGCATGTGCGAATCCATGTTGAATCCGGTGAAAGCAACTCAATTACCGAAGTCCAAAGGCAGCAAGGCGTTAATCCATCGGCTGGAACTACGAGTGCGCTCTACAACGCAGATTGGGTTCCAGACGAGATTACCATTCGCCGCGATCCCGACGTGCTCGACACATGGTTCTCCTCCGGCCTCTGGCCCATTGGCACCCTCGGTTGGCCCGAGCAAACGCCTGAACTGCAAAAGTATTTCCCCACCTCGACCCTGATCACCGGGGCCGATATCATCTTCTTCTGGGTCGCCCGCATGATGATGATGCAGCTTGCCGTGGTGGGTGAAGTGCCGTTCAAAACCGTCTACCTGCACGGCCTTGTCCGCGACGCCAAGGGCAAGAAAATGTCGAAATCGCTCGGCAACGTCATCGACCCGCTGGAGATTATCGACGAATTCGGCGCCGACGCCCTGCGCTTCTCCAACGCCGCGATGGCGAGCCTCGGCGGCGTGCTGAAACTCGACACCGCCCGCATCGCAGGCTACCGCAACTTCGGCACCAAACTGTGGAACGCCTGCCGTTTCGCGGAAATGAACGGCGTGTGGGAAGGCCACGCGACGCAAGCGCAGGCCCCCAAAGCCACCGCCACCGCAAACCGCTGGATCATCGGCGAAACCGCCAAGGCGCTGTCGGAAGTCAACGCCGCCCTGAAAGACTACCGTTTTGATAACGCCGCCGACGCGCTCTATAAATTCGTTTGGGGCAAGGTCTGCGACTGGTATGTCGAATTCGCAAAACCTTTGTTCGACGGCCCCGACGCCCCCGAAACGCGGGCAACAATGGCATGGGTTCTGGATCAGTCGATGATCCTGCTGCACCCCATGATGCCCTTCATCACCGAAGACCTCTGGTCCACCACCGGCACCCGCGCCAAACTGCTGGTCCACACCGATTGGCCGACCTATGGCGCGGAATTGCTCAACGCCGAGGCCGCCAACGAAATGACCTTCGTCACCACCCTGATCGAAGAAATCCGCTCCGCCCGCGCGCAAGTCCACGTCCCGGTTGGCCTGAAATGCGATCTGGTGGCAACCGAACTGTCACAAGCCGCCCGCACCGCTTGGCAGCGGAACGAGGCCCTAATCAAACGCATGGCCCGCATCGACACCCTCACCGAAGGCCCCGCCCCAAAAGGCTCCATCGCCGTCGCCGTCGAAGGCGCCAGCCTTAGCATCCCGCTGGCCGGCCTGATCGACATTGCCGAAGAAAAAGCCCGCCTGACCAAGACGATGGACAAGTTGGCGAAGGAAATCGGCGGGCTGAAAGGCCGCCTGAACAACCCCAACTTCGCAGCCTCCGCCCCCGAAGAAGTGGTCGATGAAGCCAAAGCCAACCTCGCCCTGCGCGAAGATGAAGCCGCCAAACTGCAAGCCGCCCTCAAGCGCCTGGCAGAAATCGGCTAAGGTCATCCTCTCTGCTCAAATATCCTGCGGGAGGTCTAAGGGGGGCGCAAAGCCCCCCTTTCCACATCCACCCCAACCGGCTGCATTTCCCAAATGGAGCCCCCGATGTCTTGGCTCAACAAACGCGCCGAGATCGAAATGCGTCCCGCCGCCGTCAAACCCCTCAAATCATTAAAAATCCCTTAACGCGCCCACCCCATCCATTTGATATTTCATACTATTTTTTGGTCCCGAGTTGGGACCACCCCACCCCGCCTCCAAATCCCCCTTGCCAGCCCGCCCAAAATCCCCCCAAATCGCGGCCATGAAAGCCCCCATGCTCACCCCACTCGCGGCCTCGCTGCCCTCCACCGTCCCCTTCACCGGACCGGAAACCCAAGAGCGCCGCCAAGGCCACCCCTTCATCGCCCGATTGGGGGCCAACGAAAGCCTGTTCGGCCCCTCCCCCGCCGCGATCAAAGCCATGCAAGCCGCCGCCTCAGAATCCTGGATGTACGGCGACCCCGAACTGCACGCCCTGAAAGCCGCCCTCGCCCAGCATCACGCCTGCACCCCCGAAAACATCGTGGTCGGCGAAGGTATCGACGGCCTCTTGGGCTACCTCGCCCGCCTGATCGTCGAACCCGGCACCCCCGTCGTGACCTCTCTCGGTGCCTACCCCACCTTCAACTTCCACGTCGCAGGCTACGGCGGCAGCCTGCACCGCGCGCCCTATAAGGGCGATCATGAAGACCCGGCAGCGCTGCTGGACCTCGCCCAGAAAACCCAAGCCCGCCTGCTCTACCTCGCCAATCCCGACAACCCGATGGGCAGCCATCATCCGGGCGACGTAATCAAAAACCTCGCGGCCAACCTGCCCGAAGCAACCCTGTTGGTGCTGGACGAAGCCTATATCGACCTCGCCCCCGACGGCACCGCGCCGGAAATACCTGCGGATACCCCCAACCTGATCCGCTTTAGAACCTTCTCGAAAGCCCATGGCCTCGCAGGCCTGCGCGTCGGCTACGCAATCACCAGCCCAGCGCTGGCCACCGCTTTCGATAAGGTGCGCAACCATTTCGGCGTCGGCCGTATCGCCCAGGTCGGCGCGCTCGCGGCCCTACAGGATCAAACGTATCTGACCGAAATCCGCGCCAAGGTTGCCACCGCTCGCAGCAGACTGAACGGCATCGCCCGCGCCAACGGTCTGGTCCCGCTGCCCTCGGCCACCAATTTCATCACGATGGATTGCACCCGCGACGGCGATTATGCCCGTCGGGTTTTGGCCGAATTGCTGGCGCGCGGCATTTTTGTGCGGATGCCGGGCGTGGCTCCGCTGGATCGCTGTATTCGCGTCAGTCTGGGCGATGAGACGGCTTTGGCGGCCTTTGAGTCCGCCTTGCCAGACGCCTTAAAAGCGGCCGATTAGTTACTCTGCCGCCACGCTAGGATGACCCGCAGCCGCAGCGACCCCCACCACCGGATTGGCTGGCCCCAAAGCCGGAGCAACCCCCGCAGGCACTTCCGCCGGGCCTAAGCGCGGCAATGCGGGCGCGTCCTCGACCGTCAGCAATTTCGGCGCAGCGCCCGCCTCAACCTCGAGCACCCGGCGAAATACCAGTACATTCTGGAACGTGGTTTTCGTTCCGCCCGTGAAGCCCGCCCGCTCATCCACCGGCAAGGTGTCGGCACGCACGTAATCCCAACCATCACGACCCAGATCGTTCATCACTGTGGTCAGCGCCAAAGCAAAGCGGTCTTCAATGGTTTTGACCCCACGCGATTTTTCGCCCTTCCGGGGGGCGGGAATCACCTTGTATTCGTAACGCTGCATCGGGTCGCTCCTGAAGATCTGGGGCGCATAATACGGAGATCGCCGGATAAGGCCAATCACAGAAAGTATCTTCTGCAAATCTCGCGCGGATTTCGTCACAGCACCACATGCAGTAGCGCCAAAACGCAGCAGCGCTAACTCTTGCCCCCAATCGGCGGCAACGCGGGCACATCCAGCCCTGCGAAAGGATCGGACCAAGCCGGACGCGCGGCAATCCGCTGATACCATTTGTCGACTTGCGGATAGTCGGACAACGGCAGCCCCGCCGCATCATTGAACGCAAGATAGCTTGCCATGCGGAAATCGGCATAGCTGAGGCCGCTGTCGAGCAGGTAATCCCGGCCCACGAGATGCGCATCCAACTGCGCGGCATGTTGGTGAAAATCCGCGATGCCTTGCTTCAGCACACCTTGGTCAATCGGGCCAAAACCGTAGCGCTGCTTGGTGCCGCGCTCAAAATGCACCACGTCGCAGGCCCGCACGAAATAGGCATTGCCCCAAGAAATCCAACGGATCATTTCGGGCATCTCATCGCCCGTTCGCCAGAAATCTGACGCGGCCCGTCTCGACAAATGACACGCAATCGCATCCGTCTCCCACAGCGAGCGGCCATTTTCCACGAGGATCGGAATCCGCAGGCTGGGGTTCAACGGGCGGAACTTTTCGCTCTGCGCCGGATCAAACGGCGAGGCAAATTCAAACGCCACATCCGAATTCAGATGCCGCGCGACTGCCATCGCAAGCCGCGGATTCGGGTTGCGCGAGAAATACAAAATCCCAGACATTTTGATCTCCGAATTACATTGATATCAATGTAACCTGTAAGAGTCAGATGTCCACGAAAAAACCCTCAGCAGCACCGATGGGAAGACCTACAAAACCCGCTTAAAGCCCTAGCTTCTGCGCCACCATGGCACCCACCACTGCCGGATTGGCTTTGCCGCCGGTCGATTTCAGCACCTGTCCGGTGAACCAGCCCGCTAACTTGGCGTTAACGCGGGCCTTTTCCACCTGATCCGGGTTCGCCGCGATCAGCGCATCCAAAGCCGCCTCAATCGCGCCGGTGTCGGTAACTTGCTGCATCCCGCGAGCGCTTGCCACCTCCGCCGGATCGCCGCCTTCAGTCCAGATGATCTCGAACAAATCCTTCGCCATCTTGCCGGTGATTGTGCCCTTGGCGATCAAATCCAGCACGCCGCCCAACTGGCCCGCCGAAACCGGGCTGTCGACAATCGACTTGCCCTCTTTGTTCAGCCGCCCGAACAGCTCGTTGATCACCCAGTTCGCGGCCTGCTTGCCATCGCGCCCCTGCGCCACAGCCTCAAAGAAGCCCGCACTTTCCAGATCAGCGGTCAGCACATTGGCGTCATAGTCAGTCAGCCCGAAATCGCCCATGAAGCGGGCTTTCTTGGCATCCGGCAGTTCCGGCATCGAGGCTGCAATGTCATCCACCCAAGCCTGCTCAATCTCCAACGGCAGCAAATCCGGGCAGGGAAAATAGCGGTAGTCATGCGCTTCTTCCTTGGATCGCATCGAGCGGGTTTCGTTCTTGTCCGGGTCATACAGCCGGGTTTCCTGCGTCACCGTCCCGCCATCCTCAAGGATCGCAATCTGCCGCCGCGCTTCCACATCAATCGCCAGCTGGATGAACTTCATCGAGTTCATGTTCTTGATCTCGCAGCGGGTGCCGAGATGGCTAAAGTCTTGACTGGCTTGGTATTTCTCATACTGCCCAACCCGGCAGACCGAGACGTTCACATCGGCGCGCAAATTGCCGTTCTGCATATTGCCGTCGCAGGTGCCCAGATAGCGCAGGATCTGGCGCAGCTTGACGACATAGGCCGCAGCCTCCTCTGGCCCGCGAATATCGGGGCGCGACACGATCTCCATCAGCGCCACCCCGGTGCGGTTGAAATCGACGAAAGACATCGTCGGGTCCATGTCGTGAATCGATTTCCCCGCGTCCTGCTCAAGGTGAATCCGCTCCACCCGCACCAAACGCGCGATGCCCGGCGCGAGTTCGACCAGCACCTCACCCTCGCCAACAATCGGGTGATAAAGCTGCGAAATCTGATAGCCCTGCGGCAAATCCGGGTAGAAATAGTTCTTGCGATCAAAAGCCGAGCGTAAATTGATCTGCGCCTTCAGCCCCAACCCCGAACGCACGGCTTGCTCGACGCAATATTCATTGATCACCGGCAGCATCCCCGGCATCGCGGCATCCACAAACGCCACATTCGAGTTCGGCTCTGCCCCGACTTGGGTGGACGCCCCCGAAAACAGCTTGGAATTCGACGACACCTGCGCATGGATTTCCATGCCGATCACCAGTTCCCAATCATGCTTGACGCCCGCAATCAGCTTCGGTTTCGGTGCTTCATAGGTCAGATCAAGCATGGCGGGTCTCCGTGGTTTTCGCCCCCTGTTTAGGCAGACGGGGCGATTGCTGCAAGGGTGACGCGGGCGGAAAGCTGCCGATATTGGCCTGCGCGCGCCCGCCAAACTTGCCGGAAGCCCGATTCGCCCCGATACGCGGCAGGTCGCCATGCTGGTGCGGCGCAACTTGTGACGGACTAATGCGGATCATTTCCCTCTTCGGCGCGGCTTTCTCCCTGTTGTTTTTCGGCTTCGCTCCGGCCCTGATGGCCGAGGTTTTGCCCAAAATGCGCTGGGATCACGTCCCCGAAGCGGCAAACTGGACCAATGCGGCATTGGTCTCGGTTGAGAAGTACGACAGCAAACTGGCAGCCCAAGTGCCCGATGATATTCAGACATGGTGCCCCGGCTACGTGAGCGCCTCGATGGATGATCGCCGCGCATTTTGGGTGGGTGTGATGTCGGCAGTCGCAAAATACGAAAGCGGCTATAACGCGAAGGCAGCAGGAGCTGGCCGCTATTTCGGATTGATGCAAATTTCGACCCAAACCGCCAACGCTTATCGCTGCGAGGCCAACACCGGCAAAGAATTGAAAAGCGGTGCCGCCAATCTGGAATGCGCCGTGAAGATCATCGCCCGGCAAGTTGGCCGTGATGGCATGGTCTCGGGCAAAGGCAATCGCGGCGTGGCACGCGACTGGGGTCCGATGAGCAAAGCCAAGGTCCGCGCCGACATTGCGGCATGGACTGGCAAGCAGGCTTACTGCGCGCTGCCCGTCAAGCGAGCATCCGCCCAGCCATCTCAGAAAGATCGCGGCTAAGCCCGGTGGTGGCCATGATCCGCTGCAAAGCGCCGCGCATCATCGCCTGACGGTCGGCATCGTAACGCGGCCAAGACTCGAACGCCGTTGACATGCGCGAGGCGGTTTGCGGGTTTAGCGGGTCAAGCTTGATCAGCCAATCGGCAAGCAAGGCGTAACCCTCACCTGACGCGTGATGAAAGCCTGCGTGATTGCCCGACAATGCACCGATCACCGCCCGAAAACGGTTGGGGTTTTTCCAGTCGAAATCGGGACGCGCCGTCAAGCGCCGCACCACCTCCGCCACGTTTTCCGGGGCCGCTGCCGCGACCTGCACCGCGAACCATTTGTCCAGCACCAGCCGGTCGCCCTGCCATTTGGCTGCAAACTCCGCCAGTTCAGCCTGCCCCGCGCCGATGTCGAGTAGAATCGCCAAACTGCCGAAACTCTCGGTCATGTTATCCGCCGCCGCATAAGCCGCCCGCGCCTGCGCGCCACCATCCAGCCGCGCCAGCAACCCCAAAGCCGCCAACCGCAACGCCCGTTTGCCTGCCGACTTGGCATCCGGGGAGAACGCCCCCGGCACCCTGCAGGCCACTTCCAACCTCGGCAAGCCCGCAGCCAAATGGTGCGCCAAGGTCAGTTGCAACTCCCGCCGTGCAAGATAAATCCGTGCCGGATCAGGTACATGGCCAGCGGCATGCAGCGTCGCCGCCATGTCGTCTTCACCCGGCAGACGCAGCGCCAGCGCCCGGAATGCCGGGTCTAGGCTGTCGTCAAACGCCAGCTGCGCCAATCCATCCAGCAGATCAACCGCCGCAGCCGCACCATCGACGATCATCCGCGCCATCACATCCTTGGCCAGACTGCGCCCCGCCTCCCAGCGATTGAACGGGTCGGTGTCATGCGCCAGCAGGAACGCCCGCTCGGCCGCAGGCACCGACCGCTCTAGGATCACCGGGGCCGAAAACCCCCGCAAGATCGACGCGACAGGGCGCGAGGCTAAGCCCTTGAACGCAAAGCTCTGCTTGGCCTCGGTCAATTCAAGAACCGTCGTCTGCACCACCTCGTCGCCGTTCGGGTTCAACAGGCCCACCGCGACCGGAATCACCTTTGCCCCTTTCTGAACTTGCCCCGGTGTGGCCGGGTTTTCTTGCGCCAAAGTCAGCGTGTAGGTGCCATCCACCCAATCTTCACTGACGGTTAGCCGAGGAGTTCCGGCCTCGGTATACCAGCGTTTGAACTGCGAAAGATCGCGGCCAGTGGTGTCTTCAAACACCTGGAGCCAATTCTCAATCGTCGCCGCCTGCCCATCGTGGCGGTCAAAATACAGATCCAGCGCGCGGGCGTAATCGGCATCGCCAACCAACCGCTTCAGCATCCCGATCACTTCCGCGCCTTTTTCATAGACGGTGGCGGTGTAGAAATTGTTGATCTCGACAAAACTGTCAGGTCGCACCGCATGAGCCAAGGGGCCGCCATCCTCGCGGAACTGCCGCGCGCGCAGCATCAGCACATCCTCGATCCGCTTCACCGCATGGGATCGCAAATCGCCCGAGAACTGCTGATCACGGAACACCGTCAGCCCTTCCTTCAGGCACAGCTGAAACCAATCGCGGCAGGTGATCCGATTGCCCGTCCAGTTGTGAAAATACTCATGCGCGATGATCGCCTCAACCCGCGCGAAGTCGTCATCGGTGGAGGTTTCGGGCGATGCCAAAACGGCCTTAGAGTTGAAAATGTTCAACCCCTTGTTCTCCATGGCACCCATATTGAAGTCATCGACGGCGACAATGTTGAAAATGTCCAAGTCATAGGCGCGCCCATACACGCGCTCATCCCATTCCATCGAGGCTTTCAACGCCTGCATTCCCCAAGCACAACGCCGCTCATCCCCCGGCCTGACCCAGATGTTCAGCGCCACGTCGCGCCCCTCCATTGTGGTGAACGCCCCCGGATGTGCGCGCAGATCGCCTGCCACCAGCGCGAACAAATACGACGGCTTTGGCCAAGGATCATCCCATTCCGCCCATCCCGCGCCCTGCCCCACCGGATTGCCATTCGACAAAAGCACTGGCAAATCGCTTTCAATCCGCACATAAAACCGCGCCATCACATCGGGTCGGTCGGGGTAATAGGTGATCTTACGAAAGCCCTCGGCCTCGCATTGCGTGCAATACATGCCGTTCGACATATAAAGCCCCTCAAGCGCGGTGTTGCCTTCGGGCGCGGTCTCCACTTCCGTTTCCAACACAAATGCCCCCGCAGGCAGCAGTCCATGCGCCAGCGTCAAGCCCGTCGCATCAAGGCTAGGCTGCACCACGCGCCCATCCACCGCGCAAGATATCAGCCGCAACCCCTCGCCATCCAAGCGCAAATCCTGCCCCCCGACCGCCGCCGGGTTCGCCACCAGATGCAACCGCGCTAACACCCGCGTCGCGCTCGGATGCAGCTTGAACGTCAACTCCACCCGGTCAAGCAAATGACTGTAAGGCTGGTAATCGGCCAGATAAATCGTGCGCGGATCTTGGGCGGTCATGGCAGTCTCCTTTGCTGTCAAGCTTTCGCAATCAACAAACATCTGCAAGCCCCAAGCACATTACCCCCAATCACATTGGCGCAAATATCCCCACTGGCGGCTTCCAAACGCGCCACGATTCGCGGCCTAAAGCCACTGCAAACCCGCAATCGCAACCCGCAGCACTGCCCATGCGCACAAAAAACCAAGTGTAGAATGCTTGGATAGTTCAACAATTTCAGCCGATTATCAAAGTGCGTAGCACAGTCCCTTCGCATCCCACCTTTACAGCGCCAAATCCTGCGCTATCCATATGTTCCATGAATGTTCTCATCTGGTTCAAACGCGATCTGCGCGCCCATGACCACCCCGCGTTGAGCCATGCGGCGGGCCTTGGTGCGGTGTTGCCGCTTTATATTGTGGAACCTGACTACTGGGCGCTGCCAGACACATCCGCGCGCCAATGGGCCTTCACGGCGGAATGTCTGGAGGATCTGCGCGCCCAACTTGGCCAGCTCAACGCCCCGCTGATCATCCGCGTCGGCGAGGCGCAGGCTGTGCTGGAACGCCTCTGCCGGCAGCACAACATCACTCGCATCGTCAGCCACGAGGAAACCGGCAACGCCTTTACTTATGCCCGCGACCGCCGCATCGCTGAATGGGCGCAGAGCGCGGGGATTATCTGGGACGAGGTGCCGCAATCCGGCGTGGTCCGCCGCCTTGCCAGCCGCGATCAATGGCAAAGCCACCGGGATGCGTTCATGGCGGCAGCCCAGCTCGACGCCCCCGCCCTCAACGCGTTGCCGGGGTTGGAGCCCGGTTTGATCCCCACCGCCCGTGCGCTGCGTCTGGCCGAGGACAAATGCGCACATCGCCAGCATGGAGGGCGCAGCCAAGGTGTTGATCTTCTAGAGACTTTCCTTACCCAGCGCGGCGCGCCCTACCGCTCTGCCATGTCCTCACCGCTCACCGCCGAGCGCGCCTGCTCGCGGCTTTCCCCGCACATCGCTCTGGGCGCGCTGTCGCTGCGCGAGGTGGTGCAGGCCACCCAAACCCGCGCGACAGAACACCCCGGCGGGCGCTGGAACGGCGCTTTAGCCAGCTTTCAGGCCCGCTTGGCTTGGCGCGATCACTTCATCCAAAAGCTGGAGGATCAGCCAAATATTGAAACCCGCTGCCTGCAATCTTCCGCAGAATTGCTGCGCCGCAGCAGCGATCCCGCCCGACTGCACGCTTGGGAAAACGGCGAAACCGGGCTGCCTTTCCTCGATGCCTGCCTGCGTTATCTGACCGCCACCGGCTGGTTGAATTTCCGCGCCCGCGCTATGGTGATGGCCTGCGCGTCCTATCACCTTTGGCTGGATTGGCGCGTCACTGGGGCGGTGCTTGCGCGGCGCTTCACCGATTATGAACCCGGCATCCACTGGCCGCAGGTGCAGATGCAATCGGGCACCACGGGCATCAATACCCCCCGCATTTATAATCCGGTGAAGCAAGGCTTAGACCAAGACCCGACTGGAGCCTTCACAAGGCGCTGGATACCAGAGTTACAAGCCGTGCCAGACGCTTACCTGCAAGCCCCGTGGCGCTGGACAGGCGCAGGGCGGGTCTTAGGTCGCCGCTATCCCGAACCGATTGTCGATGTCACCACCGCGCAAAGAGAAGCCCGCGAAGCCGTCTGGGGCATGCGCCGCAAGCGCGCCGCCCGTGCCGAAGTGATGGAAATTATCGAGCGTCACGCCTCGCGCGCGCCTAAACGCCCACAGCCCAGTCATGGCCAGCTAAGCCTCGATTTATAATGCCAAAAATGCGTCAGAAAGCCGATCTGCCCGTCAAAACCTGCTCCACTTGTGGCCGCCCGATGGTCTGGCGCAAGGCGTGGGAGAAGGTCTGGGATCAGGTGAAATATTGTTCTGACCGCTGCCGGAAAGGCAAAGGGGGCCACAGTGCAGCCCCCGCTACTGATTAATCCGCGCCGATGGCCTTTGCGAGTTTGCCCAACGTCTGAACCCCCAAAGCCTCGGCACCGAAAGCCTTCGCCTGCACACATTCTTCCTGCGTGATGAACACCATCCGCATCGTCACTTTGGTGTGGCCGTCCACCTCGGTCAGATCAACCGAGGCATCCGCGTGTTTCGGCCCGTTCTCGCCCCACAGCAGTGTGTATTCGATCCGGCTTTGCGGCTGGATCAGAACATAGAGGTGATGATTGGGATACACCTTGCCATCGGGGCCGATCATGTCGAACACCCACTCGCCCCCCGTGCGCAGATCAATCCGGCTGGTGCGGCAGGAAAACCCATCCGGCCCCCACCATTGCGGCAGGCTGTCCGGGTTGACCCATGCCCCCCACACCACCGCGCGCGGGGCTTTGATCACCCGCTCCATGATCATGGTACGATCATCCATCATTTCAGCCCCTGCGCATATTCCTCCAGCTGCGTCACCACCGTGCCCCAGCCGTCATAAAACCCCATCTGTTTGTGGCTTTCCGCCGTCTCTTTGCTGCGATGCCGCGCCACCGCCGTGTAGCGGGTGCGGCCGCCTCCGATGTCTTCAAAGGTCAGGATCGCGGTCATGAAGGGTTCGGGATTGGGTTTCCAGCCTTCGGTGTAAGTGTCTGTGAACACCAGCTTTTCGTTCGGGATAACCTCAAGATAGACGCCATTATTCGGCATCTCGGTGCCATCCACTTCAAAGGTGGTGTTGCATTTGCCACCCGGCCGCACGTCCAATTCGCAGGCGATGACCTTATGCGGTTTTGGCACAAACCAATGCACCAGATGCTCTGGCGTGGTCCAGCATGTATACAGGATTTCGCGCGGCGCGTTGATCTCGCGCACCAGCACCAGATCGGTTTCAGGGTTCAGATCGAGGCTCATCTTCAGGATTCCTTCATCAGTTTCACAACATAAGCTTCCAAACGGTCGGTGCGCGCTTCCCAGATCGCGCGCTGTTCGGCCAGCCAATCTGAAGTGGCGGCCAAAGTCTGGGGCCGGGCATGACACATCCGCGTGCGCCCGGTTTTCTCGGTGCTGATCAAGTCAGCCTCCTCCAGCACCGCAAGGTGCCGCATCACGGTCGGCAAGGCCAATCCGGTTGGCCGCGCCAGCTCTGACACCGGCACCGCGCCCAAGCCAATTCGCGCCAGCATCATGCGCCGGGTCGGGTCCGAAAGGGCCTGAAAGATCAACGATAGGTCGGGGTCATGTTTAGCCATATGGCTAAGTAACACGCCTTTGCCAAACCGCAAAGAAAAACTTAGCTATATTGCTAAGCATTGCGCAAAACCTCGCTATTGCAAAATATATCCGAAAAGTGCTTTCGCCTTTTCCGAGCAAATCCAGCCCCACAAAACTTTCCCCGCCTTCGCATTTCTGCTATCGGCTAAGCAAAGCCAAAATAGCGAGGGTCCGATGGTTACGCGCGTCACACGGCACGGTTTGCAAGTGGATCAAATCCTCGCCGACTTCATCGAGGCGCAAGCCCTGCCCGGCACTGGCGTTACCGCCGATAGGTTTTGGGCGGGCATGGCAGATCTGGCGCAGACGGAAGGCGCGATCAACGCAGGCCTGCTGGCCAAGCGCGATGATCTGCAAACCAAGATCGACGCATGGCACCACAGCCACCGCAACGCGCCGCATGATCCCGCAGCCTACAAGGATTTCCTGAAAGAAATCGGCTACTTGCTGCCCGAAGGCCCGGATTTTCAGATCGACACCACAAATGTTGATCCCGAAATCGCCCTTATCGCAGGCCCGCAACTGGTGGTGCCGATCACCAACGCGCGCTACGCATTGAACGCCGCCAATGCCCGTTGGGGCAGCCTTTATGACGCGCTGTATGGCACCGATGCGATGGGCAGCGCTGCGCCTGCGGGCGGCTATGAACGTGGTCGCGGTGCCCGTGTTGTCGCCCGTGCCCGCGTGTTTCTGGACGAGGCGTTTCCGATTGCGGGCACCAGCCACGCCGATGCGCGGCGCTATTCCGTCGCAAATGGCGCGCTGCTGATTGATGATCTGCCGCTGGTGACGCCCGCCAAATTCGCAGGCTACAAGGGCAATCCCAAAGCCCCGGACTCGGTGCTGCTGGTCAACAACGGCCTGCATGTCGAGTTGGTTTTTGATCGCGCCCACCCGATTGGCAGCCGCGATCAAGCGCTTTTGGCGGATGTGGTGCTGGAATCCGCGCTGTCGGCGATCATGGATTGCGAAGATTCGGTGGCCTGCGTCGATGGCGAGGATAAGACCCTCGCCTATGCCAACTGGCTGGGGCTGATGCGGGGCAATCTGACCGCCGATCTTGACAAGGGCGGGCGCAAAATAACCCGCGCCTTGAACCCCGACCGTAGCTTTACCGCGCCCGATGGCAGCACATTGACCGTCAAGGGACGCGCCCTGCTGTGGATCCGCAATGTCGGCCATCTGATGACCAATCCGGCGATCCTGCTGCCCGATGGCTCGGAAATCTTTGAAGGCCTGATGGACGCGCTGATCACCAGCCTGATCGCCATCCATGATCTGAAAAAGACCGAAGGTGCGCGCAATTCGCAAAGCGGTTCGGTCTATGTGGTCAAACCCAAAATGCACGGACCAGAGGAAGTTGCCTTTGCCGATCAGGTGTTTAGCAAGGTCGAAACCATCCTCGGCCTGCCCGCCAACACCGTGAAGCTTGGCGTGATGGACGAAGAACGTCGCACCTCGGTTAACCTGAAAGCCTGCATCCGCGCCGCCCGCCACCGCCTTGCTTTCATCAACACCGGCTTTCTCGATCGCACCGGCGATGAGATTCACACCTCGATGGAAGCAGGCCCGTTCAGCCGCAAGGATTTCATCAAGCGCAAGGCGTGGATCGGCGCGTATGAGAACCAAAACGTCGATATCGGCCTTGAATGTGGCCTGCAAGGGCGCGCCCAGATCGGCAAAGGCATGTGGGCCGCCCCCGATCTGATGGCCGCGATGCTGGAACAGAAGATCGAGCATCCCAAATCGGGCGCAAGCTGCGCCTGGGTGCCTTCCCCTACCGCCGCGACTTTGCACGTTCTGCATTATCACAAGGTCGATGTGGCCGCCGTTCAGGCCAAACTAAAGGCAGGCGGGCGGCGCGGTTATGTTGAAACCGTGCTGGAAATTCCGCTGGCCACTTATCAGAAATGGACCGAAGCGCAGGTTTTGCGTGAAGTTGAGAACAACACCCAAGGCATCCTCGGCTATGTTGTGCGTTGGATTGATCAAGGCGTCGGCTGTTCAAAAGTGCCCGATATCAATGACGTAGGCTTAATGGAAGACCGCGCCACCTGCCGGATTTCCGCACAGCACATCGCCAACTGGCTGCATCACGGCATTGTTTCCGCCGCCCAAGTCGATGCCGCGATGCGCAAAATGGCTGCTGTTGTGGATCGCCAAAACGCAGGCGACCCCGCCTATCACCCGATGGCCCCCGGTTTTGACGGCATCGCCTATCAAGCCGCCTGCGATCTGGTGTTCAAGGGCCGCGAGCAGCCATCAGGCTACACCGAACCCGTGCTGCACGCGCGGCGCTTGCAGCTGAAAGTCCGCGGCTAAGTCGCTGTTACCCAATATCCAAAGCCAGCGCGTGAATGCGCTGGTTCAGATCGCCCAAGGCCTGATGCACCGCCCGGTGCCGCGCCACTCGGCCCATCGCGGCCAAAGCCCCTGCCCGGATCAGCACCGCAAAATGGCTCTCGCCCGAGCCATCATCACCGCCATGCCCCGCGTGTTTGTGGCTTTCATTGATCACCTCCAGCCGCTCTGGTGAAAAAGTGATCGTCAGACGTGCAATCAACTCATTCTCGATGCTCATTTCTTGCCTTTGCCCCTTCAATCTGCCGCTCAAATCTATAAAGTCTTGCCTTCAGTTCGGAAAGGCCCCGCCATGACCAGTCGTCCCCCCTTTGAGTTTGATATCCGCGTCTCGTCCGACAAAGCCAAGCGCAAAACCACGCGCCGGGGCATGTCGGGGGCGTTTGAAACCTCAAACAAGGCTTGTGATTTTCCCGGCTGCAAGGACAAGGGCGCGTATCGCGCGCCGAAATCGCCCGATCATCTGGACGAATTTTTCTGGTTCTGCCGCGATCATATCCGCGAATATAACCTGAAGTGGAATTTCTTCGGCAACGCCACCGATGAGGAATTCCAGAAACTGCTGGAAAAAGATCGGCTTTGGGAGCGGGAAACCAAGCCGTTCAGCAAGAAAGACGATGGCAACGCCTGGCACCGTTTGGGCGTCGATGATCCGATGTCCCTGCTGGGCGAAAACGCCACCCGCAACCCCGGCAAGCCGACTTCCAACGCCACCCGCAAACTGCCCGCAACCGAGCGCAAAGCGGTGGAGATTCTGGATGCGCGCGACACCTGGACCAAGACCGAGATTCGCAAGCAATACAAAGGCTTGGTGAAGGACCTTCACCCAGATATGAACGGCGGCGACCGCAGCGACGAAGATCGGTTGCAAGAGGTGGTCTGGGCTTGGGATCAGATCAAAGACAGCCGTTATTTCAAGGAATAAGCCCCCAAAAGCGGCGGGTTCTACCCCCGCCGCACGAAGCCGTATTTCAACAGCCAGATTGCAATCCGCTCTACCGGAGCGCCCTTCAGCCCCGATCCGGCCTCTAGCTGCGCCAAATCACAGCCTGCAGCACCCGCCGCAATCACCGCCCGCAGCACTTGTGCGATATGATCCGGGGCGGCAAACACCCGCTTCAAGCCCTGATAATTCCGTGCCGCCAGAACCTCTGCCAGATTGGGCCGTCCGGTTGGATCGGCCAGCACCAGCCGGGTTTTCGCAAAGCTGACCTGCTCGGTCGGATAGCTGCCGAACAGATGCAGCGGCGAGGGCGCGATCGGCAGCACGTCGGCCTTGTACCGCAGTGACCGCGCGCTGCCAGCTTTGCGACGTGCATCCTGCTCGCCCCAAAGTGCCTGCATTTGCGGCACCACCTGCGCCCAATCGTACATCGCCTGCACCCGTGCTCGGCCCGCAGCGCCCATCTTGCGGCGCAGATCGGGGCCGCGCGCCAGCTGCAAAATCCGCGCTGTCAGCTCCGGCAAATCGAGTTCCGTCAGCGCCGAGGTTGAGGCGCAATACTGCACATAGCTGTCGGTGCCACCCTGATAGCGCAGGGCTTCCTGCGCGTAATACTGCCCCGGCAGGGTGCGCGTCGTCACCCGGAAACCAACGTCAGGCGACACGGTATCCTTCATCCCGTCCCAGTCAGACACCAACAAAGGCAGGCCAGCCGCCATGCCCTCCAGCGGGGCCAGACCAAAGGTTTCCTGAATGTTATCAATCAGAAACATGAACACATCCGCACCCGACAAAGCCGCTTTGCGATCATCCGCCGAGGCCCCATCCAGCAAAGCAAAGCCGACATCCGGCATCAGTTTCGCCGCACCCTCGGTGAACACCTTGCGCGAATATTCATCGCGGAACTGGCCACAAAACGCCACGAACAACTTTTGCCCCGGCAACTGCCTTTGCGCCGCCTGCATCGCCAGATAAATCGGCAAAGGATCGAATTTCTCATGCGGGGTCAGCCGCGCAATGGTGGTGAACACCACGTCATCCGGCCCTGCGCCCAGCTTCGCGCGCAGCGCCGCCCCCTTCGCCGCATCCGGCGCGAAATCGGCGCAATGCACCCCCAAAGGGATCACCGGCAGCATCGGGCGCAGCGGCGGCGTCGCTTTCAGATGCGCGCGGATGTGATCATCAATCCGGTCCATCTGATAACTGACCGAGGCCAGCACCGACTGGCTGGTGCAGATCACCGCATCCCATTCCGTCACCGGCGCCATCCGCAGATCGAAAAACCCCTGCATCACCGCATGGGTCGAAGTCGTATGGGTGATGCCGCAAATCGACCACGCCCCGGTGCCATAGGCCGCCCGCCGCCAGCTTTCCTGAATGTAATTCGGGCTGGGGAAAAACACCGTCTGCACGGGCGCTATGCTGGCGGGCCGCAGCAAAGGCGCATGACGCACCGCTTTGCCGGGGCGCAATTCTGCGGCCAAAGCTTTGACAGGCTCAATTTCGCCCGCGCCATGTGACAGCAGCACGAATTCCTCAACATCGGCGTGGCGCAGAAATCCCTTGAGGAACGACTCGCCCGCCACCCGGCGGCCATTGATGCCCTTGGCTTTTGGGTCAAAGCCATCCTGCGCATACCAGATTGCCGCGTTGCGTTCTGCACTCATTTCTTCACCATCCACAGCCACGGCGTCGGCCCCGAGCGCCATTCCCACAAAGCCACCAGCCGATCCAGATCAGACAAGCCCTCCATCCAATCCGGCAAACCGCTGTCATCCAACCGCCGCCCGATCACTCGGATATGATGTGTCGCGCGAAAGCGTTCAACCAGAAGATGGCTCAGGCCGTGGCGGATGCAGTCATGCGCCTCAACCAGAATATCTGCCGCCCGCAGACCGGGCGCACGCACAGGGTCCAGCAACTCGCCCTCCGCCCCTTCAATATCGCAAACCACCAGCGTTTTCTGCGCGCGGCACAGATCAAAATCTGCGTGATCCATCAGCCCGCCAATCTCGACCCGCTCTGCCACGCCATTCGCCGCAGCCAAAGCCGCGCACAAAGCCTGCGCTTTCGGATTGGCGTCGCGCGCCAGCACCCGCGCTTTTGGCAACCGCCGCGCCAGACCGACGGCGTAATACCCCTCGGCCGAGCCTACGTCGATCACCACCGGATAGGCTTTGGTGACAATCTCCTCAATCACCGGCGCCAAACTCGCCTCATAGGCCCCCAGCAGCCGGGACGAGCGCGACCCCTCCGAGGCCCGCACCGGATAATCCATCCCCTTGAACGGCCCCGACAAAACCTTTGTCCCCGACCGTTCCACCAAAGTGTTCGAGATCAACTCCGACCGCCACTTCGCCAAATGCCGGAAGGCCTGCTCCAGCCGTGCTGCATCCGCAGGGCCATCCAGCAGGCGTTTCAAGGTATCGGTGGCGGAAATCGTCAAAAGCGAGGCTGGTTTGGCCAATGCGAGGCACTCCGAACAAAGCACGGGCATCTTCCCGCTTGGCCCTATCGGTAAACGTGCCGCAATCGCCTGTCTATCCCGCTCGCATCAAGCGGACACAAACTTCCCCGCCCGCGTCAGGCGGGCAAAAACTTCATCGCCACGCCATTCATGCAATAACGCAATCCGGTCGGTTGCGGCCCATCATTGAACACATGCCCCAAATGGCCGCCACAGCGGCGACAATGCACCTCGGTGCGGGTAGAAAACAGCGTGTTGTCTTCTTTGGTGCCAACCGCCCCCTCCAACGGCTGATAAAACGATGGCCACCCTGTGCCAGAATCAAACTTGGTGTCCGAGGAATACACAGGCAAATCGCAGCCCGCGCACAGGAACGTGCCCTTCCGATGCTCGTCGTTCAGCGGGCTGGACCCGGCGCGCTCGGTATCCTCCTCGCGCAGCACCGCATAAGCCGCATCGCTTAACTTCGCCCGCCATTCGGCTTCGGTCAAAGTCACTTCAAACGTCTCTGCCCGCAACGGCGGCGCAAAGGCAAGCAGGGCAACAGAGCCTAAAAAACTGCGGCGGCGCATAGCAATTCTCCCATCATGTCCAGCGATTGTATCCTAACAACGCATCCTCGCGGCGATAAGTTTCAGCATCACACACGAACGCGAAATCGCGTGATGCCTTGCCCTTGCAGCCCTGCCCGTTATGTTCCACAAACTAATAGGATCGCGGGCCTAAAGCCCGCCAGTTTTGATATGGGCGACGGGCAATGGCAGATCAGATTATGAAACCCACCGAAGAAATCTCGGTCCGCGAGGTCTTCGGCATCGACACCGATATGAAGGTGAAGGGCTTCGTCGACGGCACCGACCGCGTGCCTGCGATTGATCCGACCTATAAATTCGACCCCGACACCACTTTGGCGATCCTTGCAGGCTATGCCTATAACCGCCGCGTGATGATCCAGGGCTATCACGGCACCGGCAAATCGACGCATATCGAACAAGTCGGCGCGCGGCTGAACTGGCCGACCGTCCGCGTGAACCTTGATAGCCACATCAGCCGCATCGACCTGATCGGCAAGGATGCGATCAAGCTGCGCGACGGCAAGCAAGTCACCGAATTCCACGAAGGCATCCTGCCTTGGGCCCTGCGCAACCCCGTCGCCATCGTGTTCGATGAATACGACGCTGGCCGCGCGGACGTGATGTTCGTCATCCAGCGCGTGCTGGAACATGACGGCAAGCTGACCCTGCTTGATCAAAACGAAATCATCACCCCGCACCCGTCCTTCCGCCTGTTCGCCACCGCGAACACTGTGGGCTTGGGCGACACCACCGGCCTCTACCACGGCACCCAGCAGATCAACCAAGCCCAGATGGACCGTTGGTCTTTGGTCGCCACGCTGAACTACCTTAGCCACGATGCCGAAGCCGCCATCGTCCTCGCCAAACGCCCGCATTACAACACCGCCGAGGGCCGCAAGAAGATCAGCCAGATGGTCACCGTCGCCGACCTGACCCGCACCGCCTTCATGAACGGCGACCTCTCGACCGTGATGTCGCCCCGCACCGTGCTGAACTGGGCCGAAAACGCCGAGATCTTCCGCAACGTCGGCTACGCCTTCCGCCTGTCGTTCCTGAACAAATGCGATGAGTTGGAGCGTCAGACCGTGGCCGAATTCTACCAGCGCTGCTTCGCTGAAGAACTGCCGGAGTCTGCGGCCAGCATGGCGATGAAGTGATCAAGGGTGGGGTAAGTCCCACTCAAGCAACGTGATCGAAGCAGAGGCGAAACATGGTCGATCTTACCAAAGCCAAGCCACTGCATGTAGGCTTGATCGGCGGCATTGGTCCGGCGGCGACCGTGGTGTATTATCAGCGCCTGTGCAAAGCAATGGCTGCGCTTGGCGCGCCACTGGAACTGACCATCGTGCAGGCCGATATCCACACGTTGATCCGCAACAATCTGGCCGACAACCGCACCGACCAAGCGGCGATCTATGCCAAATTGATTGACCGCCTTGCCGCCGCTGGCGCTGATTGCGCCGCAATCACCTCGCTGGGCGGGCATTTCTGCTTTGATGAAACCGCAGCCATCTCTGCCCTGCCGCTGATCTCTGCCGTCAGCCCGCTGGATGATTACTTTGCCGCCAACGGCATTGGCTGCGTTGGACTGCTGGGCACCCGCGTTGTGATGCGCACCCGGCTTTACGGTCAGTTGCACAAAACCAAAGCCGTGGCCGTTGACGACAACATCGAAGAACTCGGGCAAGCCTACCAAGATGTCGCCGTTTCAGGTCATTGCCCGGAGGCTAGTCGCGTCGCGTTTTTTGCGGCGGGTCGGCAGATGATCGAGGCACAGGGCGCGCAGGCCATCGTTTTGGCGGGCACCGATCTGAACCTCGCGTTTGACGGCCACGATCCCGGCTATCCGGTGATTGATGCGCTCGATATCCATGTCGCTTTGTTGGCCGAACTGGCCAGCGGGCAAAAATCCCTCGCACAGTTGGGGCAACGGCCATGACCAAACCCACCGACAACCCCGCCGATCCGTTCAAGAAGGCCTTGGCTGAGGCCACCAAAACCATGGCCAACGATCCCGAAATGACCGTGACCTATTCGGTCGATCCGGCGGGAATGAACAAAGAAGGCATCCGCCTGCCGCAGGTCAGCCGCCGCATGACGCGGGACGAGGTTTTGCTCGCCCGCGGCACCGCCGACGCTTTCGCTTTGCGCCGCAAGTTCCATAATGAGCAAACCGCGACAAAATACGCCCCCACTGGCCCGCTTGCCCGCGAAATCTACGACGCGATGGAAACCGCCCGCTGCGAAGCCGTCGGTGCCCGCGCCATGCCCGGCACCGCAGGCAATATTGACGCAAAAATCGCCTATGAGGCGGATCGCAAAGGCTATTCCAGCATCACCAAGCGCGAGGATGCGCCGCTGTCCGTTGCCGCAGGGTACCTTGTGCGCCATCTCGCGACAGGCCGCCAGATGCCAAAGGGCGCCGCCAATGTCATGGAAATGTGGCGCGATTTCATCGAAGGCCAAGCTTCCGGCACCCTGACCACCCTTGATGATGTGCTCGATAACCAAGCCGCCTTCGCCCGCCTCGCCCGCAAGGTGATCTCTGATCTCGGCTATGGCGACCAGCTGGGCGACGACCCCGATCAGCCCGATGAAGAAGACTCCGGCGACGAAGCGCAAGAAGACCAAGACGCGCCGGATAGCGAAGGCTCGGAAGAACAGGATTCGGAAGACTCAGAGGCTTCCCCCGAGCAATCCCAAGAAGACCAGCAAGACCAGAGCCAAGCCCAAGTCACCATGGAAGACTCGGCGGATATGGAGCAGGGCGACGAAGCCGAACTGCCCGAAGGCGAAGCCCCGCTTGATCCGCCACCGCCCGCGCCCTATTCCGACGCAGACCCGAACTATACCGTCTACACCACTGATTTCGATGAAGAAATCAAAGCCGAAGATCTGGCTGAGCCCGCCGAACTCGAACGCCTGCGCGCCTATCTTGATCAGCAGTTGGAACCGCTGAAAGGCGCTGTCAGCCGTCTGGCGAACAAACTGCAACGCCGCCTGCAAGCCCAACAAAACCGCTCGTGGTTGTTCGATCTGGAGGAAGGCACGCTTGATGCAGGCCGCTTGGCCCGCGTCATTGCAAACCCGACCACGCCGCTGTCGTTCAAACAGGAAAAAGACACCGAATTCCGCGACACCTGCGTAACGCTGCTGATCGACAACTCCGGCTCGATGCGCGGCCGCCCGATCTCCATCGCCGCGATCTGCGCGGATGTGCTGGCGCGCACTTTGGAGCGTTGCTCGGTCAAGGTCGAAATCCTTGGCTTCACCACCCGCGCGTGGAAGGGCGGGCAAAGCCGCGAACGTTGGCTGGCCCAAGGCCGCGCCCAGCAACCCGGCCGACTGAACGATCTGCGTCACATCATCTACAAATCCGCCGACGCCCCTTGGCGCCGCGTGCGCCCGAACCTCGGCCTGATGATGAAGGAAGGCCTGCTGAAAGAAAACATCGACGGTGAGGCCTTGGAATGGGCGCACCGCCGCATGATGGCCCGCCCCGAAGCCCGCCGTATCCTGATGGTGATCTCGGACGGTGCCCCCGTCGATGACAGCACGCTTTCGGTCAACCCTGCTAATTTCCTCGAAAAACACCTGCGCGACGTGATCGCCATGGTCGAGCGCAAGAAGGCGGTTGAGCTGATCGCCATCGGCATCGGCCACGACGTGACGCGCTATTACCAACGCGCCGTGACGATCACCGATGTCGAGCAACTCGCGGGGGCGATGACAGAGCAACTCGCCGGGCTGTTCGAGCTGGACCCGCGCAAACGCGCCAAGGCCTTAGGGATGCGGAAGGCGGGTTAGAGGGGGCTCGCCCCCTCGCTTCGCTCACCCGAGGATATTTGAGCACAGAGGATGACCATGTTTCAGACCTTCGACACACAAGCCAATCCCGCCCAAGGCCCCGCCCGCCTTGCCGCCCTGCGCCAAGCCCTTGCCGCCGAAGGTCTGTCCGGCTTCCTGATCCCACGCGCCGATGTGCATCAGGGTGAATATGTCGCCAGCCGCGATGAGCGGTTGCAATGGCTGACCGGCTTCACCGGATCGGCAGGTTTCTGCATCGTGCTGCCGAATATCGCAGGCGTGTTCATCGACGGGCGCTACCGCACGCAGGTCAAAGGCCAAGTCGATCTGGCCCACTTCACCCCGGTGCCTTGGCCGGAAATCAGCGCAGGCGCTTGGCTGAAAGACCATATCAGCGAAGGCGTCGTCGGCTTTGACCCGTGGCTGCACACCGCCGACGAGATCGCCAAGCTGGAAGCCGCCTTGGACGGCACCGGCGTCATCCTGCAAGCCTGCGCCAACCAGATCGACCGGATTTGGCCAGACCAGCCCACGGCCCCGGTTGGCCGTGCCTTCGCCCATCCCGACAGCCTTGCGGGCGAGACAAGTGCGGCAAAACGCGCGCGGCTGGCGCAATCTTTGGCCGATGCAGGCCAAACGGCGGCGGTGATCACCCTGCCAGATTCCTTATGTTGGCTTCTGAACATCCGTGGCGGCGATGTGCCGCGCAATCCTATCCTGCACGGCTTTGCCATCCTGCACGCCAACGCCCATGTCACCCTGTTCGCCGATGCCGAGAAATTTGACGACGCCACCCGCGCCCATTTGGGGCCAGACGTGCTACTGCGCCCGATCTCTGCCTTCGTCCCCGCCCTGCGTACCCTGCAAGGCGCTGTCCGGGTGGACCGTGCCACCGCCCCCTTGGCAGTGTCCACTGAACTGACCGAGGCTGCGATTACCGTCGCTTGGGGCGACGATCCGTGTCGTTTGCCGAAAGCTCGCAAAACCGCCGCCGAGATTGTCGGTATGCGCGAGGCGCATCTGCGCGACGGCGCTGCCGTGGTCGAATTCCTCTGCTGGCTGGATCAACAGACCCCCAAGGGTGGCCTCACTGAAATCGACGTGGTGCGGGCGCTGGAAGGCTTCCGCCGCGCCACCAATGTGCTGCATGACATTTCTTTCGACACGATCTGCGGATCAGGCCCGAATGGCGCGATCATGCACTACCGCGTCACCGAAGACTCAAACCGTGCGATTGGCCGCAACGAGTTGCTGCTCGTAGACTCCGGCGCACAATATCTGGATGGCACCACCGACATCACCCGCACCATTGCGGTGGGCGACCCCGGCGATTACGCCCGCGCCTGCTTTACCCGCGTGCTGCAAGGCACCATCGCCATCAGCCGTGTGCGCTGGCCCGCAGGCTATGCGGGCCGCGACCTCGACCCCCTCGCCCGCTACGCCCTGTGGCTGGCAGGCCAAGATTTCAACCATGGCACTGGCCACGGCGTAGGCGCGTTCCTCAGCGTCCACGAGGGACCGCAACGCCTGTCCCGCATATCCGAAGTCCCGCTGGAACCCGGTATGATCCTGTCGAACGAGCCCGGCTATTACCGCGAAGGCGAGTTTGGCATCCGGCTTGAAAACCTGATCGTGGTGCAGCCCGCCGCCAAACTGCCCGGCGGCGATGACGAGCGAACCCAGCTCAGCTTTGAAACCCTGACCTTCGTGCCCTTCGACCGCCGCTTGATCCTGACCGCCGACCTCTCGCCGGGTGATCGTGCTTGGCTGAACGCCTACCACGCCGAAACCTTGGCAAAACTATCCCCCCGCCTGTCAGCCGAGGCACTTGCATGGTGCCAAGCCGCCTGTGCCCCATTGTAAAGCCCGCAAACCGCCCTACCCTTCCGTCAGGCACAGGAGGAGGCAGACATGAGCTACATCACCCTCACCCCACAAGACCGCCCGCTGACCATCACAGCGGGCGGCACTCAGCTTGGCGAAACCCGCAACGCGCTGGAACTCAAGGAAGGCAGCTACCCCCCCGTTCTGTATATCCCGCGCGCCGACATCGACATGCACCTTTTGGAAAAAACCGCCCGCCAAACCACCTGCCCACACAAAGGCCTGTGCAGCTATTACTCAATCAAAACTGCCGAGGGCCTGTTGGAAAACGCCGTCTGGTCCTACGAGACGCCAATCCCCGGCATTGAAGCCATCGCCGGACATCTGGCGTTTTACCCGAACAAAGTCAGCCTCGGCTGACGCTGCATCGGCCGCAGGAAGGCGCATCATACAGCGCCGCATTTTATGAACAGATCGTTAACAAAACCAAACCGCGAAACTAAGCCGCCGCGCTTGGAGCTACAACATATTGTGGAAATCGTCGCCAAATCTCAGAAAACCACAAGTCATGCCCTGCGGGGAAGATCACCATTCACAACCCAGCAGGCCCTTACGCTGCAGCCTCTGCCGCCACTTTCCTGATCCGCTCTACCATCGCGCGCACGCCGTTTGATCGTTGCGCCGACAAATGCTCATTCAGCCCCAGCCGCCCGAATTCAGCATGGGCATCGACCCGCGCCACCTCGGCCAAAGGCAGGCCCGCATATAAAGCGTGCAAAACCGCGATCAGCCCGCGCACGATCATCGCATCGGATTCGCCCTGAAACTCAAACCGTCCGTCCGCCACCATCGGGCGCAGCCAAACCTGACTGGCACAGCCATCCACCTTCAGCGCAGGCACCTTGAAGCTGTCGTCCAGCGGCGGCATCGCGCGGCCCAGATCAATCACATGGCGATAGCGATCTTCCCAGTCATCCAGGAACTCAAAGGTCTCGGCAATCTCTTCAAAGGCGGGCGTGGCCATGCGACTCTCCATCTGTGATCTTCAGGTAGTGCCCTCAAGCCCAAACGTCCAGCCCAAGCGGGCTTTTCAAACCGTCCTCAATCGGCTACCGATCTTGTAACGCCAAAGGGATGCCCATATGCGCTTTCGCCTGCCCATCGCCATTCTTGCTTTGACCGCCATGACCGCCTGTGGTGGCTTTTCCAGCCGTCTGAACCCTTTCAAATGGTTCAAACGCTCGGCCCCGCTCGAAGTGGTCAGCACCGAGACACCCGCCGATCCGCGCCCCTTGGTGGCCGATGTGCTGTCGATGAAGATCGAGCCCTACCCCGGCGGTGCAATCATCCGCGCCACTGGCCTGCCGCCGACGCAAGGCTATTGGAGCGCCGAACTGATCCCCCAGCCGGTGGATGAAAAAGGCACGCTGGTGCTGGAATTCCACGTCTTCCCGCCCGTCGGGGCCACCGCCGTTGTCAACCAGCAATCGCGCGAGATCACCGTGGCCTACAGCCTGTCCGACATCAAACTGCAAGCCGTCAATCAGATCGTCGTCCAAGGGGCCAGCAACGCCCGCGCCAGCAGCCGCTAAGCTGCAAACGCGGGCGGCCGTAAGTGTAGTACGCGGCGTTAAATCCGCACCACCCGCACGTCATTGCCCTTGGCCGACAGCGCGATCTCGCCCCGGCACAGCCGCATCGCATCATCGCCAAACGCCTCTGCGCGCCAGCCCTTAAGCGTCTCCAGATTACGCTCACCCGCCGCAATCGCATCCAGATCAGAAGCCGAGGCGATCAGCTTAGACGCAACCCCCAAACTCTCCGATTTCGCCTTCAACAACACCCGCAGCAAATCTGCCAGCGCTGGGTTGACCTGCATCTGATCTTTCGAAAGGTCAGGCTTCGGCAAATCTTCCTGCCGCATCTCCATTCCTGTCTTGATCGCAGCCAAAATCCCCTCGGCAATCTCAGCCTTACGCCCCTCGCGCAACAACAGCCGTGATCTCCCCAATTCCTCAACATTCGTCGGCCGGGTTGAGGCCAGCTCCAACAACGCGTCGTCCTTCATCACGCGCGAACGCGGCACATTGTTGCCCTGCGCATATTCCTCGCGAAACCGCGCCAACTGCTTGACCACGCCCAAGAACCGCCCCGAAGTCGTCCGCGTCTTCACCCGCAGCCAAGCCTCCTCAGGATGCACGGTATAAGTGGCGGGATCGGTCAGCACCGACAACTCCTCCTCAACCCAAGCCTGCCGCCCGTTCTTTGCCAGTTGCGCTGCCAGAAACTCATAGATCACCCGCAGATGCGTCACATCCGCCAAAGCATATTCGCTTTGCGCCGAGGTCAAAGGCCTGCGCGACCAATCAGTAAACCGCGAGGTCTTATCCAACTCCTGCTTGGCGATCTTCTTCACCAAAGTCTCATAACCGACCTGCTCACCAAAACCGCAGACCATCGCCGCGACCTGCGTGTCAAACAACGGCTTCGGAAACACATTGCCCTCGACGAAGAAAATCTCCAGATCCTGCCGAGCTGCATGGAACACCTTGACGGTCGCCTCATGGCGAAACAGATCATACAAAGGCTCCATCGACATCGCATGACCCTCAATCGGGTCAATCAACACCGCATCGCCGTCTTTGCCGGGCAAAGCCATCTGGATCAGACACAGCTTAGACCAATAGGTCCGCTCGCGCAGAAACTCGGTATCAATGGTAACGAAGGGCTTTGACTTCGCGGCCGCACAAAAAGCGGCAAGGTCTTCGGTGGTTGTAATCGTGCGCATGGGCGTCTTTCGCAAAGGGCATACGGGGGTATCCCGCCCATCCGCTATAGGCAGCATTGCTTATGAAGAAAAGCCCATGCGCTTAAGCTGCGCCAAATAGCGAAGCTGGGCGGCTCTAAGATCACAGCGTGCAATAGCGCCGCTCAATCCGCCAACTACCGCTCAAACCTTTAGCATTTGCTCTTTTGGAAATACTCCCGCCGGAGGCTTCCGACGCCGCAGCCCGCAAGCCGTCACAAGAAAAAGCCAAACCCTCCACCCCGCACCAAAGCCTTCGAGCGGGGGCTCGATGCCCCCCGAGAAGGCCCCGCTTACAAGGTCAACAAACTGCGATCCCCTGCCGCAAACCGCCGCAACACCGCCGGATACAACCGATGCTCCTGCACCAACACCCGCGCCGACAGATCCGCCTCATTATCCCCCGGCAACACCGCAACCCGCGCTTGGCCCAAAATCGGCCCGGCATCAAGTTCTGCCGTCACCTCATGCACGGTGCAACCGGCCTGCTGGTCGCCCGCAGCCAAAGCCCGCGCATGGGTGTGCAGCCCCGGATATTTCGGCAAAAGCGACGGGTGAATGTTCAGCATCCGCCCCTCAAAGCGGCGCACAAACGCGGGCGTCAGCACCCGCATAAACCCCGCGAGACACAGAATATCAGGCTCGGCCGCCAAAATCGGCTCCAGCAAAGCCGCCTCAAACGCCGCCCGGTCCCGGCCATAGGCGCGATGATCCACCGCCGCCACCGCGACACCCATCTCCGCCGCCCGCACCAACCCCAAAGCGCTCGGATCGTTAGACCCAACAAACACCGCCCGCCCCGGATGATCCCCCACCATGTCGCTCAGCAAAGCCAACATATTAGAGCCGCCCCCGGAAATCAGGACGGCAACCCGCTTCACAGCAAACGGCCCTTGTAAATCACACCCTCGCCCGCAACGACGCGGCCAAGCTGAACCACAGTCTCACCCTCAGCCCGCAGCAAATCCGCCAAAGCCTCGGCCCGATCCGCCGCGACAACCGCAATCATCCCAATGCCGCAGTTAAACGTCTTCAACAGTTCCGGCTCGCTCATATGCGCGGTCTCCGCCAACCAACGGAACACCCCCGGCAACTCCCAAGTCGACAGATCAATCTCACAGGCCAAGCCCTCCGGGATCACCCGCGGCGGGTTTTCCGTCAAACCGCCGCCCGTGATATGCGCCAAAGCATGCACGCCCCCGGCCCGCACCGCAGCCAAAGCCTGCTTCACATAAAGCCGCGTCGGCGCCAGCAACGCCTCGCCCAACGTGCCGTCCGAGAACGGGCAATCCGCATCCCAGCCCAGACCAGACAGTTCCACCACCTTACGCACAAACGAATAGCCGTTGGAATGCACGCCATTAGACGCAAGCCCCAACAGCACATCCCCCTCAACCACGCCCGACGGCAAATCCGCCCCGCGCTCCATCGCACCCACGGCAAACCCGGCCAGATCGAAATCACCCTTGTGATACATCCCCGGCATTTCCGCCGTCTCGCCACCGATCAAAGCGCAACCCGAAGCCTCACACCCCGCCGCAATGCCGTTGATGATCCGCGTGGCTTCCTCGACATCCAGCTTGCCGGTGGCGAAATAATCCAGAAACAACAGCGGCTCGGCCCCCTGACAGACCAGATCATTGACGCACATCGCCACCAGATCGACACCGATCGTATCAACATTCCCGGTATCAATCGCAATCCGCAGCTTGGTCCCCACGCCATCCGTCGCCGCCACCAAAATCGGGTCGTTATACCCCGCCGCCTTCAAATCAAACAGCGCGCCAAACCCACCCAAGCCCGACATCACGCCCGACCGTTGCGTGCGCTTGGCCGCAGGCTTGATCCGCTCGACCAAAGCATTGCCCGCATCAATATCCACGCCCGCATCGGCATAGGTCAGGCCATTGTGTCCGGTACTCATGCGCAGATTCCCCAAGCTGAAAGGCAGTTGCCGCCCCCATAAGCCATCCAGCCCCCGCGCGCAACGCAAGCGCCGCATTCCAGCACGGTTTTGTCCCAGCAAACCTTGACCCCGCCACCGCATATGCTTACGCAAAGGCGGAATGGGTCTGTAGCTCAATGGTTAGAGCAGGGCGCTCATAACGCCTTGGTTGGGGGTTCGAGTCCCTCCGGACCTACCATTCATCAATGCGCTAGTAGTGATAGCGGCACATAACGATTTCAAGCGAGTCCGCCGTTGCACGATAAACCAACCGATGTTCGCGGTCGATTCGCCGTGACAAGTACCCAGAAAGATCACCTTTCAGGGGTTCAGGCTTGCCAGTGCCCTCAAATGGATGCCGCAAGCACGCTTTGATCAAGCCATTGATCTTGCGAAACACCGCCTTGTCGCTTTCCTGCCAATAAAGAAACTGCTCCCAAGCGGCAGGGCGGAAAACAAGGTTCACTCGCGCTCCATCGCCTCAAGTTTTTCGATGGTCTTGACCACGCCCTGCCCTGCCCCGGCCTCCGCAAGCGCCGCCATAAGTGCTGCTTTGTTTGCTGGGCTGACGAGCAGATACGTCGTCTCATCCATGCTCGCCCAATCCTCCAGACTGACCATAACCACAGGCCGCCCCTTGGCGCGGGTGACGATGATCGGCTCGTGGTCGTCATTCACCCGGTCCATCACAGCGGAGAGATTGGCGCGCAGGTCGGTGGAGGAGAGGGTTTTCATGAAGATATGCGTACGCGATTGCGTACGTAACGTCAGGGCGCGTGCCAGAACACACCATTCGCGTTGAAAAGGTGCCTTTTCTATACTATATTGACTCATGGAGTTTGAATTCGACCCCGCGAAAAGCGCCTCCAACAAGGAAAAGCATGGGCTGGACTTTGTAGAGGCGCAAGATCTTTGGGCGGATAGCCGTGCCATTGATCTTGCGGTGCTGTCATTGGGCGAGCCGAGGCGGCTGGTCATTGGCTTGATCGGCGCGCGTCATTGGACAGCGGTTTGGACGCCACGCGGGCAGACCATCCGCATCATCTCGGTGCGGCGATCTCGAAAGGATGAGGTGCAAAAATGGGTGGACGGGCCATGACAGCCGAAGAATTTGACGCCGCCTTTGACGCAGGCGAAGATATCAGCGATGTGATCGACTGGTCCAGCGCGCGGGCGCTGAACCAAGAGGCCAAGCGGGTCAATGTCGATTTTCCGATGTGGATGGTGCAAGGCTTGGACAAACGCGCCGCCCATCTGGGCGTGACGCGGCAATCGCTGATCAAGATGTGGATTGCTGAGAAGTTGGAGTGAGCCGTTGACGCATATGTAGGGCTAATAGCACGAACTACTTAGTGCGCGTCGTTAACCCTTCAATCACGGTTGATGGAATTGTCGCCCAGTTCGTGGCAAGGGACGGTCTTCGTTCGTATATGCGCAGGATGCTTATGGGAAGTCAGGATTTGTAATAATCAGGCTTTCGCGCAACCTACCTTAGAGAAGCCAACTTGGCGACCTTACTGCGTACAAATGACAATACGGATTCGGCGTCCTGCAAAGACCGTATCCTCAGAACCGCCTCTAGCTTTTCCACTTCTGCGCGATCAGAAAACGCTAGCAACGGAAACGCCGACTTCAGCTCATCAAAGTTGAAAACGCCATCACGCAGTCCAGGAAGCCTGAAGTACCACAGGAGCCACTCATTATTGGCAATGAATGCAAAATAGCTGACCTTGCCAGATTTGAAATGCAGCGACTTCTTCTGTCCCAAGACATTCGGCGAAAGCTCAAATACGTCGAATTCATCCATACCATCCACGAGCAGGTCGAATGCCGCGAGAACGTCCTTTCCCCTAATTTTAGCCGATAGATCGCCGCGCGCTTTGTTGCTTAATCCGCCGCTCATTGATCCAAGAAACTCCGCAGCTTCCGCGAACGGCTCGGATGCTTCAACTTCCGCAAAGCCTTCGCCTCAATCTGCCGGATCCGCTCGCGCGTCACCGAGAACTGTTGCCCGACCTCTTCCAGCGTGTGATCGGTGTTCATCCCAATCCCAAACCGCATCCGCAACACGCGTTCTTCACGCGGCGTCAGCGATGCCAGCACCCGAGTCGTCGTCTCTTTCAGGTTTTCCTGAATGGCCGAATCCAGCGGCAGGATCGCGTTCTTGTCCTCGATGAAGTCGCCAAGCTGGCTGTCTTCTTCGTCGCCAATCGGGGTTTCCAAGGAAATCGGCTCTTTGGCGATCTTCATCACCTTGCGAACCTTCTCCAATGGCATTTGCAGCTTTTCGGCCAATTCTTCCGGCGTAGGCTCGCGGCCAATCTCGTGCAGCATTTGCCGACCGGTGCGGACCAGCTTGTTGATCGTCTCGATCATATGCACCGGAATACGGATGGTCCGCGCCTGATCGGCAATAGACCGCGTAATCGCCTGACGGATCCACCACGTCGCATAGGTCGAGAACTTATATCCGCGGCGATATTCAAACTTATCGACGGCTTTCATCAGGCCAATGTTGCCTTCCTGAATCAAATCCAGGAATTGCAGGCCGCGGTTGGTATACTTTTTCGCAATCGAGATCACCAGACGCAGGTTGGCCTCGACCATTTCCTTCTTGGCCTGACGGGCTTCTTTCTCGCCCTTCTGTACCTGATTCACAATCCGGCGGAATTCGGAAATATCAACGCCGATGTAAGTGCCGACCTGCGCCATCTCGGCGCGCAAATCTTCGACCTTTTCACGGCTTTTCTCGATCAGCGCCTGCCAACCACGGCCCGCTTTCGCGGCCATCTTGTCCAGCCAGTTCGGGTCCAGCTCGTAGCCCTGATACTCATCAATGAACTCGCGGCGGTTGATCCGCGCAGCATCGGCCAGCTTCACCATGCCCGAATTGATCGCCATAATCTTGCGGTTGATGCCATAAAGCTGGTCAATCAGCGCCTCGATACGGTTGTTGTGCAGATGAAGTTCATTCACCAACACCACAATTTCGCTGCGCAATTTCTGATAGGCAGTTTCCTCGGTCGCCGAGAACCGCGACTTTTCCGACAAAGTCGCAGACATCCGCAGATCCTGCATTTCAGCCAACTTGGTATAATCGCGCGCGATCAGATCCAGCGTTTCCAGCACCTTCGGCTTCAACGCCGCTTCCATCGCGGCCAATGACATCGAGGTGCCATCATCCTCGTCGTCGTCATCATCGGAACGCATCAGCGGATTGCCGTCAGCATCCAACTCCGGCTCGTCCCCGCCTGCCCGACGCGGAGCAGCCTCTACATCGACGCCTTCCAGATCAGCGCCAACCAGACCTTCCTCGCCATCCAAGGACCGCCCAAAGGTGGCCTCCAGATCAATCACATCGCGCAGCAGAATGTCTTCCGACAAAAGTTCGTCACGCCAGATGATGATGGCTTGAAACGTCAGCGGGCTTTCGCAAAGCCCGGCGATCATCGTGTTGCGGCCCGCCTCGATGCGCTTGGCAATCGCAATCTCGCCTTCGCGCGACAGCAACTCAACCGAGCCCATCTCGCGCAGATACATCCGCACCGGGTCATCGGTGCGGTCCAATGCCTCTGTCGTCGTCGTAACAACAGCCACGTCACGCGCGCCCGACCCGGTTTCCACCAGATCGCCGCCGACCACAGCCTCGCCTTCCTCAACATCCTCGTCTTCAATGACGTTGATGCCCATCTCGGACAGCATCGACATCACATCTTCGATTTGCTCGGACGACACCTGTTCCGGCGGCATCACATTGTTGAGCTGTTCGTAGGTGATGTAGCCCCGCTCGCGCGCGTCGGCGATCATTTTCTTGACGGCCGCTTGGCTCATATCAAGGGAAACGTCCGCCTCATCGGCTTCGGGTTTGCCGTCGTCGGTGTCTTTCGAGGCCATGAGCGCTCCTAGGTCAAAACGGGTGGTCGGGGTCGTGGTAGCGAATCAGAGTCAATCAATTCGAATCAATAGCGCGAATCACGGCGGGGGAAAGCCGAATCAGTGAAATCCCTGCCATCTAACGCTTCGGGCCGTCCTTAGAGAACTGGATGCTGTCCCACAAGCTGCGGGCCCCTTCCAATTCGTCCTTATCCATCTGCACGCCGTTGCTGGCCAGAACCGCCTCGGCTGTCTTACCCTTCGGGCCAGCAGAGGCACTAAACCGCGCCACATTGGCCTGCGACAAGCGCCAAGTCAGACCCTCATCGGCCAGACCTTCGATATCTTCCATCGCCTCGGCAATCTCACGCTGCGCGCCCCGGCTGGCTTCCAGATGCGTCAAAGCCTCGGCAATGCAGAACTCGGCAAGGTCGCTGTCGGTGCGGTTTCTGACCGGCGGCGCGATCTGAACATGGGGGCGGGCCAGCAGCGCATCAAGGGCAGCGGGCGCAGCTTGCTGAATTTGGTCATAAAGCTGGGCAGGCTCGGCATCATGCCCGATCAGCAGCAGACCGCGCAGAGCATGGTGGCCCTCGCCGATCAACTCCATCCGCTCCAAAGCAGATTCAAAACGCCGGATCAGCCGGGGATGGAAGATCAACGCCGCGAGAATAACCGCCTCACGCAGCACTTCCTCAGCGCGTTCTGGCGCGGTGGCAAGCATCGAATCCTTGGTCGAGGCCACAGGCGGCATCTCAACTGTCGGCCCAAAGCGCCCCTTCTGCCCCGGCTGGCGCGGCACAAACGGCTTGGATGCACGCGGGCGCTGACCAAACAACTCCCAGCGCAACTGCTTGATATCTTCGCCGTAATGGCTGCGGATCGACGGATCGGCGATGCGCTTCAGATGCGCGCGCAGAGATTTGTCCAAAGCCGCCTTGCGCTCGGGGCTGTCAAACTGCTTGCCCTCAATCTCACGCTGCCACAGCAGTTTGACCATCGGCACCGCCTGATCCAGCACCGCTTTCATCGCCCCCGCACCCTGCGCCTTGATCAAATCATCCGGGTCCATGCCCCCCGGCAGCACCGCAAAGCGCAAGCCCTTGCCCGCCTCCAACAGCGGCAAAGCCAGATCAATCACCCGCAAGGCAGCCCGGATCCCCGCCGTGTCGCCATCCAGAGCAATGATCGGCTCATCCGAAATCCGCCACATCAACCGCAGCTGATCTTCCGTCACCGCTGTTCCCAAGGGCGCGACCGAGGCCTTGAACCCCGCCTCAGACAGCGCGATCACGTCCATATAACCCTCGGCCACCACCAAAGCAGCACCCTTGCCGGAAGCCTCCCGCGCCGGGGCATGGTTGAACAGATTGCGCCCCTTATCGAACAACTCCGTCTCTGGCCCGTTCAGATATTTCGCGGGGTCGTTCGGGTCCATCGCCCGCCCACCAAGTGAAATGGCTCTGCCCCGCCCATCACGGATTGGGAAGATAATACGTTTCCGGAACCTATCGTAGGGCGCACCTCCCTTGTCTGATCTGGCACAAAGCCCTGCGTCAACCAGAAGGTCATCAGCGATACCCTTCTGCTTCATCGCCAGTTGCAGCCCATGCCATCCATCCGGCGCGAACCCAATTTCCCAACGATCCTGCGCCTCCACCGACAACCCGCGCTTGGTCAGATACGCCCGCGCATCAGACGCCGCCGAGGTGCGCAGTTGCAGCCGGAACCACTTCACCGCCTCTTCCATCACCTCAACCAGTTGGCTACGCCTGTCCGCCACCTGCGCCGCCCGTGGATCGCGCGCAGGCATCGGCATCCCGGCTTCCCGCGCCAGAACCTCCACCGCCTCCATGAAGCTCAGATTGTCGGTTTCCTTGATAAACGTCACCGCATCGCCTTTGGCATGGCAGCCAAAGCAATAGTAAAACCCCTTGCGGTCATCGACGTGGAAGCTGGCGGATTTTTCCTGATGGAACGGGCAAGGCGCCCACATATCGCCCTTGCCTTGATTGGATTTGCGCGGATCCCACGTCACTTTCCTGCCCACAACAGAGGACAGCGAGACGCGGGTGCGCAGTTCGTCAAGGAAACCGGGTGGCAGACTCATGCCCTGTTATATCAGGTCTGAGGGGCGCTCTGTCCAGTGCAGGGCGCGGCGTTGCGAAAAGTTTGAAGGCGCACGATGTGGCGCAGGCAAGTTTCGCGGCCAAAACTTAACAAAGTATGAATCTCGCCCCGATAAGCCCTTGATAAATATAAAGCAGCCAACCTGTCCACGCGTGGACAAAAGCCTAGCCCAGCAGGTCGCGCATCACCCGATCGAAAATTTGCACCCCTATCGGGATCAGCGTGTCAGGAAAATCATAATCCGGGTTATGCAGCGCCGGATGATCCTCCCCCACCCCCAGAAACAGCATCGCCGACCGCGTGCCGCCCTGCCCAAACCGCCCGAAATCCTCCGAGGCCCGCATCGGCAGATCGCCCGCATCATAAGGCATCCCCAAGCCGTCCAGCGCGCGGCCCAGATGCGCCACCGCCTGCCCATCATTCACCGAGGCCGCAAAATCGTCGTGATGGCTAAACCGAACCCCCAGCCCCTGCGCCGCAGCCTCCGCCCGCGCCAGATCCATCGCCGCCGCCCGCAAAGCCGCCATCTGACCATCTTCCATCGTGCGCAAGGTCGCCCACAACTCTGCCTCACCCGGCGCAATCCCGAACGCCGCCTCCCCCAGCCGCGCATGGGTGATCGTGACCAATCGGTACTCCGGCCCCAATGGCCCCACCTGCCCCAAAGCCGAAATCGCCGGGATCAACCGCGCCAAGGCCAGCGCAGGCGACACCCCGGTTTCAGGCAGAGACGCGTGGGCTGTCTTGCCGGAAAGCGTGATCTTCAACCCCTGCGAAGCGCAATTCACCGCGCCCGCTTTCAAGCCTGAATGCCCAAACGGCAGCCCCGGCATGTTGTGGATCGAGAACGCCCAGTCTGGCCGCAAGGCCGCAAAGCCCGGATCGGCTACCACCGCCGCCGCCCCCGAGCCATCCTCCTCGGCAGGCTGAAACATCAACACCACCCTGCCCCGCGCCGGTCTTTGACGCGCAATCAGCCGACCCAGCCCCATCAGCAAGGTCATGTGCCCGTCATGCCCGCACAGATGCCCCTTGCCCGGAACGGTCGAGCGATGCGCGGCCTCAGACAGTTCCATGATCGGCAGCGCGTCCAACTCGGCGCGAAACAGCACCGTCGGGCCAACTTCGGCGCCATTGAACACCGCCGCCACGCCATGCCCTCCAAGCCCCGTCACCACCTGATCGGGCTGAAGCACCACCAAAGCCTGCACGATCCGCGCCGCAGTCGCGGACTCCTCGCGCGACACTTCGGGATAGCGGTGCAAGTCTTGCCGAAACGCCGTCAGATCGACCAAATCGCTGGCCGTCAACATCACGCTGCCCGCGCCGCCAAGGTTTTCAGCGCCACCTCGATCTCGTGCCACGCCGTCCGTGCCATCGAGCGGAACAGCATCAGCCGGAAGCCATCTTCCGCCACCCGCAACAGCAGCATCGACATGTGATAAAGCGGGGTGCGCGCCGCCATCCCCACCGGAAATGCCCCCAACCGCAAATCCATCGGCACATAACGCGCCAAAGCCTGCACCGCGAGCGGCCCCTGCAACGACAGGCTAACCCAGCCGCCGGACTGATCCGTCACAGCCGCCAAACCGCCAAGATCCGGGCAATCCGCCCCGATCAGAAACGCCTGTTCGCGCCCCGCCCAAGCGATCATTGCCGCGCCACTTGCAGCAAAACTGTTCACCAATGGAAAGCCAAAGCCCAACGGCTTCAACACATCCGCCACCGCGTCGCTTTGCCCCGGATAGGGCGCGATGGAACTGACCACACCGTGATCCAGCTCGGCCAAAACCGTCCCCGCCACCAGCAGCGTCTTGCCCGCCAAAGCGGTCTTTGCGATCAATTCAGGCACGCAACTTCTCCCCGTCTTTGTCGTGGAACACCGGATCGCAAACCTCGGCCAGCACATCAATGCCACGCAGACGGTCGACCACCCGCACCGTCTCGCCATGCCGCGCGCGACCGTTTGCCAAGAACCCAAGCCCCAAATCGCGGTCAAACATCGGCGAATACCCGACAGAACTGATATGCCCTTGGCTGTTCACCCGGCTCAGATCGGCCCCCGGCACGAACAAATGCGCGCCCGAGGTGATCTTCTCCGGCCCCAAAGGCTTTAACCCCACCATCTGCGCCCGCTCTGGCCCGACCAGACCGGGCCGCGTGGCCGCCAGCTTGCCGATGCAATCCTTCTTCGCCGACACCATCTTCGCCGCACCAATATCAAACGCCGTCACCCGGCCATCAATCTCGGCATGGGTGATCAGACCCTTTTCGATCCGCAGCACGTTCAGCGCTTCCATGCCATACGGCCCGCCGCCCATGGTTTCCGCCCGCGCCACCAGATCGCGGAACAACGCCTCGCCGTAGCGCGTCGGCACCGCGATCTCATAACCTTCCTCACCCGAGAAGCTGATACGGAACAGCCGTGCGGCGACGCCACCAACCGAGACTCTGCCCGCCGCCATGAAGGGAAAATCCCCCAAAGGCTGATCAAGATAGCCGTTCAGCAACGCCCGCGCCATCGGCCCGGCCACGGCAAACTGCGCCCAGCTTTCAGTGACGGAAATAAACCGCACATCCCAATCGGCACATTCGCTTTGATGCACGAAATCCAGATGCCGCATCACGAGACCCGCCGCCGCCGTAGTGGTGGTCATCAGATAGTGATTTTCGCCCAAACGCGCCGTGGTGCCATCGTCCAGCACATAGCCATCCGCGCGCAACATCAACCCATAGCGCACGCGCCCAACGGCCAAGGTGCTGAACATGCTGGTATAAACCAGATCAAGGAAGCGCCCCGCGTCTTTGCCCTGAATGTCGATCTTGCCCAAGGTTGAGACATCACAGACGCCAACCGCCCCCCGCACATAACCAATCTCACGGTTGCAGGACTCAAGCCAAGTCGTCTCCCCCGGCTTCGGGAAATAGCTCGGCCGATACCACAGCCCGGCCTCGATCATCGGCGCGCCCCGGTCGCGGCTGGCCTGATCCGAGGTCAAAAACCGCTGCGGCGCAAAGCCAGCACCACGCCCGCCAGCCCCCATCGCCGCGATTGAGGTCGGAATGAACGGCGGCCTGAAAGTCGTCGTCCCAGTTTCGGGAATCCCCCGCCCCGTGGTATCCGCCAGCACCGCCAGCGCCCCCACGTTCGAGTTTTTGCCCTGATCCGGCGCCATGCCCTGCGTCGTATACCGCTTCATATGCTCTACAGAAGAATACCCCTCCTGCGCCGCCAGCTTCACATCCTTGGTCGTCACATCATTGGCAAAATCAAGCCAAGCCCGCCCCTTGCCCGCCACCTGCCACAAGGGAGCGATGACATAAGGCATCCCTTCGGCAGTAGGCATTGCCGCATCCGCCGCCGCGATATTCAGCCCACGCAACGCCGCCCGCGCAGCCGCTTGGCCTTCGCTTAAGCAGCCCAAAGTATCAAACACCCCATTGCACGCCCCTGCCGCCGTCAGGTTCGGCACCGCATCGGCCAAAGGCACGAAGGCCGCCAAAGACGCCTCCCACCGAGGCCGCCCATTCAGATGACAGGTGATATGCAGCGTCGGGTTCCATCCGCCAGATACGGCCAACAAATCGGTTTCCAGCGCAAACTCGCCACCAACATGGGTGCCGGAAATCGCCCGCAAAGCAAGCCGCCCTTTGGTATCCGTGACTTGCGCGCCCAGATACACCGGGCAATCCTCCACCGCGCTCGCATCCGTGCGGCTATCCAAGATCGCCGCAACCGTCACGCCCGCCGCTATCAACTGCCGCGCCATAGCCCGCGCGCCATCGTTGTTGGCGAACAACGTCACCCGTTTACCCGGCACCACGCCAAACTTATTCAGATACGCCTGCACCGCAGAAGCCAGCATAATTCCCGGACGGTCATTCATCGGAAACGCAATCGAGCGTTCCAACGCCCCCGCCGCGAGCACCGTCCGCGCCGCCGTGATCCGCCAGAAACACTCGCGCGGCAAATCCGGGCGCGGTCCCTTGTGCAAGCCAACCCGCTCGACCGCCGAATACTGCCCACCGTCATAAGCCCCCGTCACCGTGGTCCGGGCCATGATCCGCACGTTCGGTAGCGCCTTCAACTCGGCCTCGACCGCCGCCACCCATTCCCCCGCAGGCTTGCCGTCCAGATGCGCATCATCGGCGAGCAGACGACCGCCCAAGCTGCGATCCTCCTCGCACAAGATCACATCCGCGCCAGCCCGCGCCGCCTCCAAAGCCGCCATCAAACCGGCAGGCCCCGCGCCAATCACCAGCACATCGCAGAACGCAAAGGCCTTCTCGTAATGCCCCTCGTCATGCTTGCCCGACAGGCTGCCCAGCCCCGCCGCTCGCCGAATGATCGGCTCGTAAATCGCCTCCCAAAACGCGCGCGGCCACATGAAGGTCTTGTAGTAAAACCCAGCCGACAGGAACGGCGACACCATGTCGTTCACCGCCATCACATCGAACCGCAGGTTGGGCCAACGGTTCTGCGAGCGCGTGTTCAGCCCCTCAAAAATCTCTTGCACCGTCGCGCGCACGTTGGGGGTCTGGTTCGACGCCCCAATCACCTCGATCATCGCATTGGGTTCTTCCGACCCGGCGGTCAAAACCCCACGCGGGCGGTGATATTTGAAACTGCGCCCGACCAGCTTGACGCCATTGGCGAGCAAAGCCGAAGCCACCGTATCGCCCTTAAAGCCCTGATAGGTCTTGCCATCAAACCTGAACGAAACTGGCTTAGTCCGGTCAATCAGCCCCTTGCCTGCAATCCGCATGCTCAGGTCTCCTTCTGCTTGGCAACCAGTTCTGATCCCAGAACCTCGTGGCTAATCGTGTTGCGAGTCACCACCATCCAAGCCCCACAGCCCGCCTCGTGATACCAGACATCCCGCGTCACCCCCGCCGGATTGTCGCGCAGGAACAGATGGTTATCTAAATCCTCCATCGTCCCCTGATCGCTGGGCCGCTTCAGATAATCCTCCGCGCCGTAGTAATAAAACTCACGCCGATCCCGAGTGCCACAAAGGGGGCAAGGTATACGCATCAGAAGGCCTCACAGGTTGCGACGGGGATGGAAGAGACAAGCTTTCGATCTTCGATATTCAATGCATTCTGCGGCTTGCTGACAACGATCAGATCAAAAACCACAGTTGCGCCCGAAGTTATGAATTGACGAAGATCGAAACTGCTGCAAACTCCATCGGTCAGCGCGGTTTGCAGCAACGCAAGTCTGTCCTCTGACGGCACCGAACCTGCGTCTGAACGTATGGCAATCTCGTAGCGTGCGACCGGACCTGCTTCGGCATCGCCGCCAAGAATCGGGCTGGGAGAGAGTGTCACGGTAGAAACGTCGTCGCCCACGATCTTACGAATTTCACCCGATGTGCTGCACCAATCAAACACGCCATTGCCCCAAGATTCGCCTGACCCTTCCAAGCAAACCTCAGCACCGGCCGTCACGGGACTGGCGAGAAAAACCAACGCTACCAAGGGCAAAATCCTAAACATCACACCCATCTTAATGCAAGTTATGTTGGCTGCCGGTGGCTTCTTCGTCCATCACATGGCCCGAGCGGAAGCGGTCCAGACGGAAGCGTCTAGCGACCTCATGGCTCTCTCCCGTCGCCATCAGATGCGCCATGCACCAACCGCTCGCCGGGGCCGCCTTGAAGCCGCCATAGTTCCACCCCGCGTCAACAAACAGCCCCTCAATCGGCGTCTTGTCGATGATCGGGCTGCCGTCCGGCGTCATATCCATAATCCCGCCCCAAGACCGCAGCACCTTGGCGCGGCCTATCATCGGCATCAAAGTCATCGCGGCTTCCATCACATGCTCGACCATCGGCAAATTGCCCCGCGCGGCATATGACGCATAGAAATCCAGATCGCCGCCAAACACCAAGCCGCCCTTGTCGGACTGGCTGATATAAAAGTGCCCCATGCCAAACGAGATCACGCTATCAATCACAGGCTTCAGCCCCTCGGTGACAAACGCCTGCAACACATGGCTTTCAATCGGCAACCGCATCCCCGCCATCGCCGCCACCTGCGAAGACCGCCCCGCCACCACCATACCGACTTTCTTGGCCCGGATCGCCCCGCGCGTGGTCTGCACGCCCTGCACAACCCCGTTCACAATATCAATCCCGGTGACTTCGCAGTTCTGGATCAGATCGACGCCCCGCCGATCCGCCCCGCGCGCATAGCCCCAAGCCACCGCATCATGCCGCGCCGTGCCGCCGCGCTTGTGCATCAAGCCGCCATAAATCGGGAAGCGTGTCTGCGCGAAATCCAAGTAAGGCGCGAAATCCTTGACCTGATCCAGCGTCCAGAGTTCCGCATCATCGCCCTGATTGATCATCGCATTGCCACGCCGCGCCAAAGTATCGCGCTGCCCATCCGAATGCGCCAAGATCAACTGACCTCGCTGCGAGTGCATGACGTTATAGTTAAGCTCCGCCTCAAGCCCTTCCCACAGCTTCAAGGAATGTGAGTAAAACTCGGAATTCCCCGGCATGTAGTAATTCGCCCGCACAATCGTGGTGTTGCGCCCGATATTGCCGCCGCCGAGATAGCCCTTTTCCAGCACCGCGATATTGGTCATCCCGTGGTTTTTCGCGAGGTAATAGGCGGTGGAAAGCCCATGCCCGCCACCACCAATGATGATCGCATCGTATTCCGCCTTGGGTGCCGGATTGCGCCACGCGGGCCCCCAGCCCTTGTTGCCGAACAACCCTTCGGTGATCACCTTCAACCCGGAATAACGCATGGGTGGCTCCTAATCTGCTTGGGCGAAGTGAACCCGCTTTGCACGGGTTATTCAACAGCCAAACCCGAATAACTGTGCCATTCGCGACAAATGGTGTCGCAAGCCCGTTAAGCCCCTTGCGTTTCACATTGGCTCAAATACTCCCGCCGGAGGCTCCCTCGTCTCGCGCAGACGCCTCCGGCGGGAATATTTAGACCAGTCTGAAAGCCGTTACAGCCCCTTCGACTTATAGGTGGCCGCAATCCGCCCGATCGACACAATATACGCCGCCACCCGCAGATCGCCGACCTCGGGTCGCCCGTGCCAAACCTCGCGCATCGCCTGATAAGCGGTGCGCATGGTGTCATCCAAGCCGGATCGCACCAGAGCCAACTCGTCCGAGCCTTGCAGGAATTTCTTCTTGAAATCCGGCGTCAACTGCCAGCCGAGATGCTGATCGTTCGACAGCCGCTCCAACTCCTCGACCAAAACCCGCGAGCGGGCTTCCTCGGCGCGCCGCTGCATCCGGCCAAAGCGGATATGCGACAGGTTCTTCACCCATTCGAAGTAAGACACCGTCACGCCGCCCGCATTGGCATACATATCGGGAATGATTACGCAGCCCTTGGCGCGTAACACTTCATCCGCGCCATAGGTGATCGGGCCATTGGCGGCCTCGACAATCAAAGGCGCTTGAATCCGCGCCGCGTTGGACAGGTTGATCACCCCCTCCAAAGCCGCCGGGATCAGGATATCGCAGGCCATTTCCAGCACCTTGGCACCGTCCACGACATGCTGGGCCTTGGGATAACCCGCCAACAGACCGTCATTGCGGTTCATCCATTGCCGCACATCTTCCACGTCGATGCCGTCTTCATTCACCAAAGCGCCATCACGCTCGATGATCGCGATCACCTTGGCACCGTCTTCTTCCGACAGGAATTTCGCCGCGTGATAGCCGACGTTGCCAAGGCCCTGCACCACCACCCGCTTGCCATCCAGATCGCCCGACAGCCCCGCCATCGCCGCATCTTCCGGGTTGCGGAAGAATTCTTGCAGCGCATATTGTACACCGCGCCCGGTGGCCTCGACCCGGCCTTGGATACCGCCCGCATGCGGCGGCTTTCCGGTCACGCAGGCCTTGGCGTTGATATCGGTGGTGTTCATCCGCGCATATTGGTCGGCGATCCACGCCATTTCGCGCTCACCCGTCCCCATATCGGGCGCTGGCACGTTCTGCGCTGGATTGATCAGATCGCGCTTGATCAGCTCATAGGCAAAGCGGCGGGTGATCTGTTCCAGCTCATGCTCGTCCCAGGCGCGGGGGTCGATGCAAAGCCCGCCCTTCGATCCGCCAAACGGCGTCTCCACTAGCGCACATTTATAGGTCATCAGCGCCGCCAGAGCCTCAACCTCGTCCTGATTGACGCCCAGCGAATAACGGATGCCGCCCTTCACCGGTTCCATATGTTCGGAATGCACCGAGCGATAGCCCACGAACGTCTCAATCTTGCCGCGCAACCGCACGCCAAACCGCACCGTGTAGGTAGAGTTACACACCCGGATTTTTTCCTGAAGGCCGGGGCCAAGGTCCATCAACGCGGTCGCCCGCCGAAACATCATATCTACCGATTCCCGAAAGCTCGGCTCGCCTGCAACACTCATGCTCATTCCTCCCAAAATGCCGTCTCTCAACCCGGCAGAGCGCATCCCGCGCCCCCAACACCTACTGCCGTTTGCTTAATAAACCAGCACACATTGTAAGCAGATTTGAGCCACTTTTGACCAAAAGTGATTCGGCATTATACAATTTGGGCGATAGTGTGGCCGTGCATACAACCTATGCGAAAGTAGATTGTCGCCGGACTCGCCACAGTAAAACACCTGCAATGTCAGTGTTTCCCAAGCCCGCCACAATGCCCCCGACTTGCCCATGTTGCCACAATTTCGCCACAACTTCTGGGCAGCAAAGTGGCGAAAGGATGTGTTTGCGGGGGCAGCATCCGATGTGGCTTGTAAAGGAAGATACCGTGGTTTTGGCCCCCTCCCCCCGCGCGCTGATGCGCGATCTGGTTAATCGCAGCCAGCGCTTCCAGCGCGACGAAGACGGCTCGCTGATCATTTTCGCGCTGGTGCTGTTCTTGCTGATGGCGATGATGGGCGGCTTTGCGATCGATATGATGCGCTACGAGCAGACCCGCACCGCCCTGCAAAACACGCTGGATCGCTGCACCCTGATGGCCGCCAGTCTGGACCAGACACTCGACCCTGAATCGGTGGTCAAGGATTGCGTCGACAAGGCCGGTTTCGGGGCTGACCTGCAGGGCGTGAACGTAGTGCAGTCGTTAAACTCGCGCAGCGTCGTCTCAAAGGGCCGCGTCGACACCAAGCCATTCTTCATGCACCTGATCGGCATCGATAAATTCGACGCGCTTGGCACTTCGGGGGCCGAGCAAGCCATCACCAATGTCGAAATTGCGCTGGTGCTGGATGTCTCGGGATCGATGACCGGGGCGAAGATCGCCAACCTCAAGATCGCCGCCGCCGAGTTTGTCGATAACATGCTGGCCAATGATCCCAATCACCGCATTTCGATCACCATCGTGCCCTATAATGCGCAGGTGAACCTTGGCCCGGTGCTGCGGGCGAAATATCAGGCGGTCAATCTGCATGGTGTCACCGATGTGAACTGCCTCGAGTTGCCGCCTGCGGTGTTCAGCGCCCCCGGCATCCCGCGCAATGTCGATCTGCCGATGATGGCCTATTCCGACCATTACTATGGCACCAGCCAGACCAATGCGGCCGTCTCGCCCACCTCTAGCTCTGCGCTGCCGAACTATGCCGCCACCTTCTGCAACAAAACCACGGCGAACATCGTACGCTTGCCCAGCCAGAACACCACCACGCTGAAAGCCCAGATCAATGGTTTGCAGGCGGGCGGCAACACCTCGATCACCTTGGGGATGAAATGGGGCCTGTCGCTGCTCGATCCCACGGCGCGCGGCATGTATAGTGAGCTGATCGGCGCGGGCCAAATGGGGGCCAACCTTGCAGGCCGCCCGTTCAATTACACCGACCCCGAGTCGATGAAAGTCGTCGTTCTGATGACCGATGGCGAGCATGTGGCCCACAATCGCGTCACCAATGCCTACAAGACCGGCCCCTCGCCGATCTATAAAAGCAGCGGCGGCGACTATTCGGTGTATCAGCCCACCCATGCCGGAAATCCATATTGGGTGCCGCATCTGGGCACATGGTCGGCCACACCCTACAACGGCGGTGTGCAGCAGAATTGGGAAACCGTCTGGAGCAATCTGAAAGTCAGCTATGTCGCTTGGCAATTCTACGCCCGCGCCTTGGGCAGCACCACCACCGCGCGCAACACGATCTACACCAATCAGTTCAACGACATGGTGCAGACGTATGACTCGGTCAGCGGCATGGACGCCTCGCTGCAACAAAGCTGTGGCTTGGCGAAGCAGAACAACGTGATGGTTTACGGCATCGCGTTTGAGGCCCCCAGCAATGGCAAAGCGCAGATCCTGCAATGCGCCACCTCACCCGCGCATTATTTCGATGCGCAGAACGGTGCCGAGATTCAGGCGGCGTTCCGTACCATCGCTTCGAACCTGACCCAGCTGAAACTGACGCAATAACAATAGTGCCCCCGATCCTTGCATCGGGGGCAATTCTTTCACTGCATCGGTCCAAACCAATGCCTCAGTCCATTCGATTCTCTGATTCGCGCCAGCCACCACTTTGCAATGCCCCTGCACATAGCGGAAAAGCCAATTCGGGCCATTCTATCTATGATTGTGTCAAATCTCCCTACGATTGCGTCACTCCAAGCAACAATGCTGCCCACTGGTGCCGTTTGTCGCGAGAATCACGGTTTTCGCCACATGCTGCCCACAATCTGAAACACCAAAGCCATAGTTTTGCCCAAGCCCACGCGCCTTATGCCGCATCAAGGTGTGTTTCTATGCTTCGCCGCCCGGTGCCCTGCACTGCAAGCCGCGAGCCGGAGTTGGGGTATGTCCATGTTCAAAGCGAACGTTGGAATTCAGGGTTGTGGCCAAACGAAACCGCGCTGTGCGGTGTTGAAACGCTTTGGGGCAGCGCAAGACGGCTCGCTGACCATTCTGGCCCTGACGCTGTTCATCTTGATGGTGATGATGGGGGGCCTCGCGGTTGACCTGATGCGCTATGAGCAAACCCGCACCACGCTGCAAAACACGTTGGACCGCGCCACGCTGGCCTCGGCCGCGCTGACCCAATCGCTGGACCCCAAAGAGGTGGTGTCAGATTACTTCAGCAAAGCCGGGATGGACCAATACCTCAAAAGAGTCGTCGTGTCTGAGGGCGTGAACTTCCGAAATGTTACCGCCGATGCCGAAGCCGCTACAAACCCGTTTTTCCTGCATCTGATCGGACAGGACAAAATGGATGCCGTGGGCCATTCGATGGCCGAACAGCGCGTCACCAACGTCGAGATCATGCTGGTGCTCGACGTATCGGGCTCGATGGCGTCCAACAGCAAACTGGTCAACCTGAAGACCGCCGCCAATGAATTTGTCGACACCGTGCTGTCCAGCGATGCCGAGCACAAAATCTCGATCGGCCTCGTGCCGTTCAACGGTCAGGTCAACATCGGCCCCGATCTGCGCGCGAAATACACCGCGCTGACCGACGATCCGCTCGTGACCAACGTGCAATGCGTCGATATGCCCAGCACCGTCTACAACTCCACAGCCCTGCCGACCAACACCGCAATGTCGATGACCGCGCACGCCGACACCTATTCCACCACCAACCAGACGAATGCTTGGGTGGCCTATACTGACACCAACTATGCCATCGGCTACCATGCCACCAACAACAACGGCAACGTCTGGTGCCCGCCGATTGCCGGCAACATCATCCGCTTGCCATCCGAGACGATCTCAACCCTGCAAACCCAGATCAACGGGCTGACAGCGGTTGGGGCGACCTCGATCAATGCCGGGCTGAAATGGGGTCTGGCGCTGATGGATCCTTCGGCGGCCACCATGTACACCCAGTTGATTGCCACCGGGAAAATGGCGGGCGAGCTCAGCGGACGGCCCTATAGCTTCACAGACCCTGAAGCGATGAAGGTGATCGTGCTGATGACCGATGGCGAGCATTTCGCCGAAGAACGCGTAAACGCGGCCTATAAAGGCGCTCTGATGTCGCCGATCTGGAAGAGCAATGCCGACGGCAACTATTCAATTCAACACACGGGCGTTTCCGGCAACCAATGGTGGGTTCCGCACCTCAGCAGATTCCAAGCCTTGAAATGGACGAATTCAAGCA